>CAXTJO010000101.1:0-2227 GCA_964244665.1 uncultured Terriglobus sp. | reverse complement strand
ACCATAAAGCCGCCGACGCCGCCGCGAGCGCCGGTGGCGATCGTGCTGAAGTTGGCAGTGGAGCCGAGGTGGCCGGCGGCGAGAAAGCAGATAACGGCAATCGCGAGGATAAGGCCGACCTTGAGCCAGGTGAGGGCGAGTTGGACGTTGGCGGCGCGGCGGGTGCCGACGATGTCAAGCAGCGTGACGGCCCAGAGGGCGGCGAAGGCGACGAGCTGGCCTTTCGTGAGGCCGACGAATGCCTGGTCGTTCATAAAAGCAAGGGCGGGGAAGAGGGCGAGGGTGCGGACGATGCCGGCGCAGATGCCGGCGAGGGAGGCGGGCTTGGCGATGGTGAACCATGTCCACATTTCGAGGAAGGCGACGAGCTCGCCATAAGCTTCGCGGAGGAAAGCGTACTCGCCGCCGAAGTCGGGGTATTGGGCGGCGACCTCAGCATAGGTGAGCGCACCGAAGAGGGAAAGGAGGCCGCCGACGAACCAGACGAGGTAAACCGTTTTGGACGAGCCGACGGCGGCGACCATTTCTCTCGGCACAAGAAAGATGCCGGATCCGATGATGATGCCGACGACAATCGAGGTGGCATGGGCGACGTTAAGGACGCGGGGGAGATCTGCGCGACCTGCGGCTGCTGGGGTGGATGGGGCCATGGTTTGTGCAGCGTAGCACGGCGTATGTTGCATTTGGCTGAGCCTGTCGGCTGGGCGCGACGGCGTATTTCGAGAGAAAGAGGGTAGGTTGCGGTACGAACGATTTCAGACGTCGATGGGAACGATGTTCCCCTGCTTTTGACAGAGTGACGCGGCTGGAAGGCCTACAGACAGAAGCCGATTGGATGCAGCGAAAAGGTTGTAACGTGAGAGCAAAATGGAAAGAAGCCTAGTGATCGCAAACGGGCGAACATCGCATCCCGATCGCGGAGACATATGGATTTATGGAAAGAAGTACCCACTTCTGGTAGTTTTGTCTCGTTCGTAATCGGTACAAGCCGGGTATGTTCAGGAAGAAGAAGTTGCTTCCGTTTCAGATTTTGGATGGATGCGGTTCTTTTAAATTTGCCGGGGAACCGGCGTAGAGATGGAATACGATTGCGCTCAACTCTTTGGATTGGTAGTTTTGACGCTTTCCCGCGGAGCGCGGGGGCTGTGCACACTGTTCTTCTCTCTTTCTTGGTACCACGCGTTTCAGCGGCTCTGAACCTGTGTACACGGTCGCCGCACGAAGAACGCAAGCCTGAGCCGCGCACCCATTTTGCGGGATGATCTTCGCCGGTGCAGAGATACGAGCTTCGTCCGCCTCTCCCAGGCAGAGCGAAGTGTTCCAAATATCAGGCGGACGACTGTCGGTTTTCAGAACGGGGATGTAACCCGGCGATACGACAGCGGTAGAAAGTCTTTGGACTTTTTGCTTTAACTAGGACGGACCGATGACTTGCCCTCGCCGGGAAGACGCAGACCCATGCGACCGAGAGGGTGTTTGAAGTGGAGAACAATGAGCCAGAGTAAACGCAGGATGTCGGGATTAGTTGCTAAAGTTTTATTTGTTTTGGTGCTGCTTACGTGCTGCGGGTCAAAGAGCGCGTTTTGTGCAGTGTCAAGCGTTCGCCCGTTGACGGTGACCACCCAGGCGGTGCCGGACGGAGTGGCGAATGTGGCGTACACGGTGTTGTTGCAGGCGTCAGGGGGAGCGCCGGGGTATAGCTGGGTGCTGGTGACGGGAAGTTTGCCGGCCGGGGTTCAACTGGCGGCGGACGGCACACTATCCGGGACTCCCAGGGTAGCGGGCACATCTGTGGTGGTAGTGGCTGTCCTGGATTCGCAGAAGAAGTATGCACTGCAGACTGTTTCCGTGAAGATTGCAGCCGCAACTACACCCGCAGCCGCAACGCTGAAGGTGACCGCAACAGGTCTTGCGGCGGGCACCGTGGGTCAGCCATATATGACGACGGCAACGGCGACCGGTGGCAATTCCCATTTTGTATGGAGCGTTGCGGGTGGCAGTTTGCCTTCGGGCCTGACCCTGAATGCTGGCACTGGTGTAATTTCGGGTGTGCCGTCCGCAGCGGGAACGTTTCCTGTGACCTTGTCGGTGGCGGATGGCTCGTTGCCGGTGCAGGTGCAGAGGGCGGGCGGGTCAATTGTCATAGCGCCTGCGCCTGTTTCTGTCGGAGGTACGGTGTGGTATGTGCGTCCGGATGGTGGGACGCGGTATTCGGTGAATGTGCCTT
>CAXTJO010000100.1:0-2263 GCA_964244665.1 uncultured Terriglobus sp. | reverse complement strand
AAACTATGGCATCACGCCACGCACGGGTATCCCGGGTATCAAACCAATTCTGTTGATTTTTTACAGGCCCTAACCTGAATCTGAACCACGCCGACATTTTGATCGTTTGTGGTGCAAAGCAAAATTTCAACAGCAGGCATACTGGCCGGCGAACTTGTGCGATCGTAGGCGCCGCACAACCACCGAGGCGGTGTGGCGGGATGAAAGGGCCTTGATCGACATATGACGAACGCTCTCACCATCGTTCCGCCTGGCCACCCGTTGCGAGGGCAGGCATCGCCGCCAGGTTCAAAGTCCATCACCAACAGGACGTTGCTGCTAGCGGCGCTGGCGCGTGGCACTAGCCGGCTGACCGGCGCGCTTAAGAGTGACGACACGCGCTACATGGCAGATGCCCTGCGCGCCATGGGCGTTATTGTGGAGGAGCCGGACGCAACCGGCTTCGTCGTCACTGGCAGTGGCCGGTTGTGCGCGCCGGCGATACCGCTGTTTCTCGGCAATGCCGGCACTGCCACGCGCTTCTTGACCGCAGCCGCCGCCCTCGCGGATGGTCCGGTGGTGGTGACGGGGGACGCCCACATGCAAAAGCGTCCGATCGCCCCCTTAGTAGCCGCACTACGGAGCTTGGGAGTAGAGGCGGAGGCACCGACCGGGTGCCCGCCCGTCACCATTCAGGGTCGAAGCGGCTTTGACGGCGATGCGGTGACGGTCGATGCCGGGCTGTCCAGCCAGTTTGTCTCGGCGCTCTTGATGCTTGCCGCTTGCGGTCAGCGGCCGGTAGAGGTGGCTCTGGAAGGAGACGCAATTGGCGCGCGTGGTTATGTCGATCTTACCTGCGCTGCTATGCGGCGTTTTGGCGCACACGTTGAGCAGCAGGGCACCGCGGCTTGGATGGTGCAGCCTGGTGGTTACCACGCTTCCGACCTGCGTGTAGAGCCGGATGCATCGGCCGCCACCTATCTCTGGGCGGCGGAAGCGCTCACTGGCGGCGCCATTGACATTGGCATTGCCCCGAGTGGCTTTACTCAGCCCGATGCCCGCGCTCACGCCCTGATCCGTCGTTTCCCCCACATGCCAGCGGAGATCGACGGGTCGCAGATGCAGGACGCGGTGCCAACTCTAGCGGTGCTGGCCGCCTTCAACGCTACACCGGTGCGCTTCGTCGGCATCGCGAACCTGCGGGTCAAGGAGTGCGATCGTGTGGCGGCTATGGCCGCCGAGCTCTCCCGCCTTTCGCCTGGCCTGGCGGTGGAGGAGGCTGACGACTTAATAGTGACCCCAACGTCGCCGGAATGCTTCCGTGCGGCCCGAATCCAAACCTACTCTGATCATCGCGTTGCTATGAGCATGGCCCTGGTAGGGTTGCGAGTGCCGGGCGTGACCATCTTGGACCCGGGCTGTGTGAGCAAAACCTACCCAGATTACTGGCGTGATCTCACTGGTCTGGGAGTCGTGCTGTTTAGGCATTAGTGCAGTTGCGCTTGAGAGTCTAATGGTGTCAAAGAGTTAACCTCTTCAACAGCGCTAAAATAATAGCGTTATTCCAATGAATTAACCTGGAAGTGCACTAACACTAAAGCGCGGTGGACGAGATCATGCATGGCGCATGAACAAAGCTCAGCAGATGCGCTGGAACAGGACCACGATGAAACCCTTCCCCGACGTGCGCACCGCTGGGTTGAACGAAACGTTCCAGGATGCCTTCCGCCGCCGACACCCAGGCTTTCGACCCGTCAACGACGATCGGCGGCCAATAGCAACCGCAGCCTGATTACCTCCCATAACTCTGCATGCTCTCGGCAGCGACAGCCCTGGGCCTGCGGCGAGCGGCGACGTTGCGAACGGTCATCATGCCGCAAGCCGCACGGATCGCAATACCGCCGACGGTGGGCTTTTTAGTGCAATTGATCAAGAACACGTCGGTCGCCGCCATCGTCGGCTTTGTCGAACTGACGCACGCGGGACAGCTCATGGTAAACGTCACCTTCCAGCCGATGGTCGTCTATCCACTAGTTGCGGCATTATATTTTGTGCCCTGCCTCCCGATTTCGATCGCGGCCGGACGGCTTGAAACAAGGATCGACGCGCGCGAAGGACGGCTTTGAGCCGAGTTCCTCAATCGGGCCAATGACGGGCAGCGGCGACCAGATCTGGCCTGCCGCGCCGGCGTGGTTCAGAAAGTGCTATCTCTAGGGTCTAGGGACAAAGTTTTGCAGATCAGCTAAGTTACTGACGGGACTGGGGTTGGGCGCAAAGCTTGACC
>CAXTJO010000099.1:0-2425 GCA_964244665.1 uncultured Terriglobus sp. | reverse complement strand
GAAGCGGCGTGCCGTGTCGTCGGAAGTCCGTGCGCAGGGCGGCTGGCTGAGCGCCAAGACGCAAGGACCCAAGGTAGAACGCGACACCGCCATGCTCTCGCCAGAGGATTACAACACGATCGTCGCGGCGTTGCGGACCACGGGTCTACGCGGAGGAACGGCCTGGTATCTCAACGACCTGGACAACTTGGCCTACGCCAACGAGGCACCAAACTTCGGACGCCTGACTCTGCCGGTGTTGTTCCTGCACGCCGCGTGGGATCAGATTTGTTCCACCGCGCACAGCCGCTTGGCCGACCCGATGCGAGAGGATTGCCTCAACCTGACGGAAGTCACCATCGAGGCTGGGCACGGCCTGATGCTTGAGGCTCCCGCCGCCGTCAATCAAGCCATCGCTGACTGGCTCACGGCGCGCGATTTCTGCTGAAGACGATCCACAAAGGCTCATTTCACTTTATTGCCAACCAAGGAGAGGACGGCCTCTGGTATGACCGCACCTCGAAGGTTGAATCTGCGTCAGGAACTCGCCTTGGCTTTGCTGCCCACGGCGGTGGTGCTTCTCATGCTCTGCGGCGTGGAGACCTTTAGCCGTCAGCGGTTGCTCTTTGCTTCTCTGGCCTCCAGCGCCTTTCTGATCTACATCGACCCCGAACACCCGATGAACGGGGTGCGCACGCTCGTTCTCGCCCAAGGTTGTGCGGCTCTGATCGGCTTCGGGGCGGACTTCCTGCTCGGCGCCGGTTACATTGCCGCCGGGGTGGCGATGATCGTCACCATCGTCGTGCTCATCGCGGCGAATGCCATGCACCCTCCCGCGGTGTCCACATCCCTGACCTTTGCGTTCCGGGCGAGCGCGGCGAGCAGTCTTTCGCTTTTCGGTTTGTCGATGGGGCTAATCGTACTTCTGGTGGCGCTTCAACACATTTCACTGCGGCTTTTCCGGCGATTCCGGGACGGTGCTAAGTAAACATCCGGCGCACAGCGCAACACATCATGGAAAATCCGGTTTCAGCCGAGGAACTCTTTGTTCAAAACGCCGTCCATTGGCTGCGGCTGACGGTGGAAAGTACGGGGGCCGTGGTCATCGGCATCGGTGTGGGCATCGCGCTGGTGGCGTTTGCCCGCTCACTGCTGGCGCGCAGACCGGCGGATTTCAATGCGATCCGCCTGGTGCTGGCGCGCTATCTGGCCATGGCCCTGGAGTTCTAGCTCGGCGCGGACATCCTCTCGACCGCGGTGGCACCGACTTGGAACGAGATCGGTAAACTCGGCGCAATCGCCGTGATCCGCACGACGCTCAACTACTTTCTTTCCCGCGAGATGCAAGAAGAGCGACGCACCGCCGACAACGAAAAACAGGTGCAGGCCAAGGCAGAAACCTAGAGACCAGTTCTACACGTCGCAACGGCGTTGAAGTCCGGCAGTGATCGCCGCTGAATCTGCCTGGTATCGGGCATTTTGTTCCTTGTGGGCAGGCACGGGCGGTGTTTGGCATGTTGCCTAGCAAGGATGCCGGCTAGCAGTCATCCTGCCAGCTCGGCAAACCGGTTCATTTCGTCTGCAAAAGCTGCCAGATCCGGGACCACAACATCCGGTTCCAAGCCGCGCCAAGGATCGAAAATCTTGTCCTCGCTGCGTTTGATCCACGCAGCCCGCAACCCGGCGTGCTTCGCGCCCAGCACGTCGAACGGATTGCTCGAAACCACCCACGTCCGCTCCAACTCGCCTCCCAAACGCTCGTGCAGGTACGCATACGTGAGCGGATCAGGTTTGAAAGTCTCCTTGTCATCCACGCTCACGTGCAGATCGAACCGGTCCAGCAATCCGTTGTGCTTGAGCAGGGGCAGAAGGCTTTTCTCGGGTCCGTTAGAGAAGGCCGCCAAGCGGTGCTTCTGCGCACCGAGCGTGAGCAGCGCGTCGTCTACTTCGGGGAACGCAGGCAGCTTTTGGTAATCCTCCAGCAACTGCTTTTTCTGCCCGCCGGAAAGCTCCACCCGCAACGCGGCCGCCGTGTAGTCGAGCGCTTCCTGCGAACAAACCGGGAACGGCTCGTAGCGCCGCATCAGCGCGCGTCGAAACGAATACTCGATCTGCTTCTCGCGCCACAACTCGGAGAATCGCTGCGCACGGGCAGACTCGCCCACCAGCGGCAGGAGGGACGCCGCGATGGCCTGCACGTCGATGAGGGTACCGTAGATGTCGAAGCCGATGAACTGGGTGGGCATGGTCACACTGAATCGCCTGGCTATGGTCTGCCGGTTTGACGCGCAATGTTTGCCAAGAGTTAGACTGCGTTCGGCGGGAGGCCCGCGAGTTCGCCGATCAGGGTCGAGACAGCATTCTGTTCCAAATTCGCAGTGAGGTCGGCAATTCGCTCTTGCCGTTCAGGCTCTGCAAACGGTGCGGTCACTCGGTCGAACTTGGC
>CAXTJO010000098.1:0-2781 GCA_964244665.1 uncultured Terriglobus sp. | reverse complement strand
GGGAGTGTCGGGAAGGTCGTCCGCCGGTTTTGTCGCGGCGGGGGGTGTCTGCTGGGCGGGTTGAGCCGGTGGCGTGGTCTGGGCGAGGGCGGCCGTGCTGCAGAACAGAGTGACGAGGAGGGGAAGGAATCGGAGGTTCATACCTTTTACAGGGTAAATGCAGCGAACCAGCGGGTCAGCATTTGTCATTGCTGGGCTGCGTCGAGGGTGCGGAGGATGTTTTCGCCAAGAAGACCCGTGAGGTCATGCGGGCGCCAGCCGCGGGCGAGGAGGCCGGCGGTGATTTTGGGCAGGTCGGCAGCGGAGTCGATGCAGGCGGGGGCGAGGGGAATGCCGTCGAAGTCGGAACCGAGGCCGGTGTGGGCAGGGCCGCAGATGCGGAGGACGTGGTCGATGTGAGCGAGAAGGGTGTCGAGCGGTGGGCGGGGGAGCTGGAGGGCGAAGGCGCGGTCGAGGGCGAGTTCGTGGGAGAAGTGGAAGGGGTCGCCGGTGGTGTGGGCCGCGGTGCGGGCAGCGGCGATGGCGGTTTCGCGTTGTTGACGCTGCCGGTTCCAGGCGGTGCGAAACGGTTCAGAGAGGAAGGCGGCGAAAAAGTTCACCATGACGACGCCGCCGGATTCGGCGATGGCGCGAAGCTGGTCGTCCGTAAGGTTGCGGGGAGCGGCAGTGAGGACGCGGGCAGAGGAGTGGCTGGCGATGACGGGTTTTGTGCTGGTGTCGAGGGCCTGCCAGAAGGCTGCGTCAGAAACGTGGGAGAGGTCGACGAGCATGCCCAGGCGATTCATCTCGCGGATAACAGTGCAGCCGAAGGGGGTGAGGCCATTGTGGAGCGCGGTGTCGTTGCTGGAGTCACACCAGTCGTTTGTGTTGGACCAGGTAAGGGTCATGTAGCGGACGCCACGGGTGTGAAGGTGGCGGAGGAGGTCGAGGTCGGTGCCGATGCTGTGGCCGCCCTCGACGCCGAGGAGTGCGGCGAATTTGCCGGCGGCTTTGCTGGCGCGCACGTGGACAGAAGTGGTGCAGAGGGTGAGGTTCGCGGGGTGCTGGGCGATTTGGGATTCGACGGCTGTGAGGAGCTGGAGGGTGCGTTGTTGGGCCTGCCCTGCCCATTGGTGCGGCTCGGCCCAGAGGGCGAAGAACTCGGCGTCTAGGCCGCCCTGGGTGGCGGTGGTGGCGGAGAGTTGGCCGCCGTCAAGGGTTGGAGAAGTCCAATGCCAGAGCTCGTCGGCGAAGCGCTGGGGCGTGTCGGCGTGGCCATCGACGACGATGCTTTGGTGGTGGAGTTCGCGGGCCTGAGCAAGCCAATCGGGCATGGACCATGGTAGCGGGTGGGATGCGGGGCGACCGCGCGGGAAACTTGCTGGGTGCGGGCAAACCTGCTTGAGCCAGGCGCGTCTATTAGAGTCGAGGTAATCGATATGAGCAGCAGCATGACCGGTAACTGGATGGCGGGTGACGGCGAGGGTATTGCGAAGGACAAGGTGAATACGGCGGATACTCCGGCGCGGCCAGGGATTAATTCGCTGGAGGAGCCCGAGCCGGGTCACCAATCGCATATCGACCATATTGCTGAGGATTCGGCGAAGCGCGGGATGAACCGTATCGCGCACAATGAAGGCGACATTTTTACGAAATAGTGGTTGAGATGTTTGACCAAAAGCCCCGGCAGGTTGCCGGGGCTTTTGCGATTGGTGGTCGGATCGATGCAGTGCGTGTTCTAGCTTAGAGTGTGATGGCCTTTGCGGCAGCTTCTGCGACAGCCTGGTCCTGCGCGCCGAGACCGCCGGAGACGCCGACTGCTCCCACGATCTTGTCGCCGCGAAGGAGAGGAACGCCGCCGGCGAATATCATGACTTTACCGTCGTTGGAGGCGTGGATGCCGAAGAACTGGTCGCCACTTTGGGACAGGGTGCCCAGGGTGCCGGTTTCGATGTCGAAGGCGCGGGAGGTCCAGGCTTTTTTGATGGCGATGTCAACGGAGCCGGTCCAGGCGTTGTGCATGCGCTCAAATGCGAGCAAGTGGCCGCCCGCGCAGACAACGGCGATGTTCATGGGCTGACCGATTTCGTCAGCCTTTGCGTGGCCGGCGGCGAGGATGCGGCGGGCTTCTTCAAGGGTGACGGTGTGGCCGGTTTCGGGGCTGGTGTTACTCATACGGGGTCTCCTGTGTGGCTTGGGACTGATAGGGGTTGGATGCGGGTAAGCCAAGGTGCAAGAGTGGCGAGACGCGTTTATAGCTTCGCGAGGATATCGGCAACGGCAACTCCCTTGCGCTCCGCAACCAGATTGAGAATACCGCTGAACGTGCCAAGGCGCATGGGCCTGTGTGCAGGAATTGAGACCTGAAAGCGTGGTTCGGCAGAGTGCAGAACGATGTGACTGCCCTTTGTCTCGATTCGGAAAAACCCCATCGGCGAACAAGATGGTCTGCGAAGTCTCGTCCGTTCACGCTACGAGGTACCTTCACGCGACAGCCAGTAACTCGTCGTAGGCAAGAACATGGAGTCGAATGGATGTGGGTGGCTCAGAATTATTTGCGAACTCTGGAGACTGAAAATAGCCACTGGTGGCGTCCACAACCATCTCTTTTAATTCGGTCCAAGTGTCTCCCTGCGTAAAGATTCCTTCTCCGATCGCATGTGCGCAATATCCGCCGTCTGCTTCCTGAACTACTTCAAAGACGAGTTCTCTCATGTCGAAAGAGTACCCACGTCTGCCGATGGGAAGCAAGGACCTTTACCGGACGAAGAAGTCTTTGACCTGCTGGAGGATGACGTCGCG
>CAXTJO010000097.1:0-2924 GCA_964244665.1 uncultured Terriglobus sp. | reverse complement strand
GGCCGCCGCCGCCCGGGCGGCGCGCGCGGTCCCCGCGTGGCAGGGCTGGCTGCCGTGGGTCGTGGTCAGCGCCGTCGTCATCGTCTGGACGCACTTCAAGGTGCCGGCCAACGGCGCGCAGGCGATCGCCTGGCCTGGCCTGGACCGCGCCGTCGCCATCACGCTGTATCACGACAAACCCTACGCCGCGATCTACCGGTTCGAGCCGCTCGCCTCAGGCACCGCGATACTGCTGGCGGCGATCATCACCGCCTCCCTGGTGGGCGTGGGCCCGGCCGGCTTCCTACGCGCCGTGGTCGCCACCTGGCGGCAGGCGCGCATCGCCATCCTCACCGTCATGCTGATCATCGCACTCGCCTACCTGATGAACTACTCGGGCATGACCTACACGCTCGGCCTCGGCGTCTCCAAAGCCGGCCCGCTGTTCCCGCTCGTCTCGCCCTTCCTCGGCTGGCTGGCGGTGTTCCTGTCCGGCAGCGACACGTCGGGCAACGCCCTGTTCGGCAACCTGCAGGTCGTCGCCGCCAACCAGCTCGGCCTCAACCCGGTGCTGATCGCCGCGACCAACTCGTCAGGCGGCGTGATGGGCAAGATGATCTCGCCGCAGAACATCGCCACCGGCGTGTCGGTGACGGACCTGAAAGGCCAGGAAGGCGTGGTGTTCGCCCGCACGTTCAAGCACAGCATCGTGCTGACGCTGCTGCTGGGCGGGCTGGTGCTGTTGCAGCAGTATTTCTTCCAGGAGATCATCCCGAAGTAAGCAGGCAAGGCCTTCTTTTTTGAAAAAAGAAGCAAAAAACTTTTGTCCTGTTCGCTGCGGTGACGGCCTTGGGTCGTTCGGGCTCGGTTCGTGCGCTACCGCGTTCTCCGACTACCCAATGACCCTAAGTGGAGATGATACAAATATGGGTCGGCTCACCGGGCAAGAGTACCGGATCGCGTTTATTCTATATAGCCGTGACGGGAAACGTGCCGCCGAAATGCGCGAGTTTACCAATGGCGAGACCTACATTTCTGAAGAAGAATGGGTTGAGGGGACGACATTCGAGAACCGGCATGCTGGCAGGATGGTAGGGCCTTTCGCTTTTTCAGCAGATGCGGAAACATTCATTGCCGCGACTGAGTGGTTCTGTGGCCATGGCAAATAGCAGGTCGACACCGCGCCTCTCAGGTATGGCGAGTGGACCCGAACTTTCGATGGCGCGGCAGACCTAAGACCCAGGCCGCAGCACTTTCATTAGAGCGGTTACGATCAGGAGCGGCGAGATGACGAGGTAGGCGAAAAAGGCATACTGCACGGCAGACTTTCCGGTCAGGCCGAGTCATTGGCCTTGAGCAGATGTAGGATGGGATGCTCCTTCGCACCCCACCATCTGTCACGACCCTCTTCCGGCGCCCAGCAGCGCTGCCGGAGAGCATGTGTGCTGGACCGGACGCTGTCCTACACTGAACACAGCAAGCGTAGAGAGGGCTTCAGCCCACCACCGAACAACGCGGTTGCCGTGGACAGCAAGCACCAAACAACGCCCTCGCCCAAAGATCCCTCTTTCCCACGACGCGGCATGGCTCACCCGCCCACCCATCGCCAACCACCCCACCCACTCGCCTCAAAACCGAAACGCAAACCCGGTATACCCCTCGATGTCCGGCGCGAACCTGTTCAGCCCCACATACATCCCAAACGACACCACCACCGTCGAGCTCACCGCATAACCCACACCAACATCCGCAGTATAAAGCGCGTGCGAGTTAGGATCCGTGGCACTCTCCGCAAACATCTCCAAAGACACCGTCGTCTTGCCAAAACCCTCGCTCACAGAAACATCTTCCTGATAATCGAAATGCCGCCCCGTATCGTTCTGGTTCTTCTGCAGATCCACCTCCTCCTGCACCTGGAGCGAAAGCCCGTAAGGCAACCCCACCTGCACCGGCGCGGTAATCGCAAACTCCACCGCCCCGTTACCGAGCCCACGCGCAGCCGTCGGCAGCTTAACCCCGAACCTGACCGCCGCCGTGAACACCTGCCAGTCGTTCCCATACAAATTCCATTTGATCGCCGGCACGGTATCGCCATAGCCGGTCCGTCTCCCACCCACGCCGGACAGGCTCACCAACCCCCCCGTCTGCATCTCGATCTCCACATCATCCGACAAACCGTATTTGAACACCGGGTCCAGGCTCTGTACCGTCACCGTACCCGCCGCCGACGTCACATGGACCAGGTCACTCTCGATCTGGAAGTATCCCTCCGCCACCGTATACGGCGTGTAGCTCTTGCCCGGCGTGTCCGCATCGAAATCCCGCGGCCCGTCCGCCAGTGCAGCGTGCGAAACAGCCAGCCAGATCACGCCAGGCACCCAGACCGGACGGATCGGCAAGCGCAGGGCGGGCTTCAGCCCGGCGCGTCCGTCATCGGCAGCAGCGGGTTGCAGGATGGGGCAGAAGACCGGCCGGAACATCGCGCACAAACCCGAACGCCCGGTGTCCGGCATGGGTTAGATCGAGGCACGCCATCAAAACTGCCGGTATGCGGCCAGCGACAGCCCATGCGTCTCGAAATGCGCGTTCCACGCGGCAATCGCCTGGCGATTGTCCGCCAGCCAGCCTGCACAGTGCTGCTCGGCTACCGCGGCAGCCAGGCCCCGCGCGCACGTAAGCGGCACGTTGATACCCGACCCACGCGCCCCTCTCCGAAGCGGCTCGGGAAGCGTGATCGCAGCACGTCGCGGCGCGGCTGACACTGCCGGGCTCAAGGAGTTGGCGCGGCGCATCTTCGCAGCCTTCACAGGGATGCACACAGAGTATGCGCATCGGTCCCGCGCCAGCAAGGCGCGGCACAAGCCCCTGACAATCCGCCCACTCTCGAAACACCGCCAAAACAACTTGCCCAGCCTCCTCGCTCAGTTCTACAAATGTTCCCTAGA
>CAXTJO010000096.1:0-3659 GCA_964244665.1 uncultured Terriglobus sp. | reverse complement strand
GCAACAACATGGTCGACGCCATCGTCTCCACCGGCGCCAACATCGTCGACCAGGATTTCTTTGAAGCCCTCGGCTTCAAGCACTACATCGCCGGCGAAGAGTACAAGTACGGTGCCGCCGACGCCTCCCTGCGCGAGCTCATGATCGACCGCATCTACGACACCTTCATCGACGAAGCAGAACTCCGTATCTGCGACGAGACCACCGAAAACATCATTAACGGCATGAAGCCCGCCGCCTATAGCTCGCGCGAATACATCCGCGAAATGGGGAAATACCTCAAGACCAACGGCCGCACCCCGGAAAACGGCAACCCCGACTCTATCGTCCTCGCCGCCTACGAGCTCGACGTCCCTATTTTCGTCCCCGCCTTCTCCGACTGCTCCTTCGGCTTCGGCATCGTCGCCCACCAGCACGCGCGCCTCAGCGGTGGCCAGAACAAGCCCCACTGCTCCATCGACTCCGGCAAGGACTTCTACGAGCTCACCCAGCTCAAAATCGCCAACCCCACCACCGGCCTCCTCATGGTCGGCGGCGGCGTGCCCAAAAACTTCGCGCAAGACATCGTCGTCGCCGCCGATATCCTCGGCGCCGAAGCCTCCATGCACAAGTATGCAATCCAGATCACCGTCGCCGACGCACGCGACGGCGCCCTTTCCGGCTCCACCCTCAAAGAAGCCAGTTCCTGGGGCAAGGTCGACCTCACCTGGGAGCAGATGGTCTTCTCTGAAGCCACCATCGCCTTCCCCCTCATCGCCGGCTACGCCCTGCACCGGCACGCCGCCGCCGCCCGCACCGGCAAGCACTTCGCCCAGGTTCTCGAACCCGTCACCGCCTGACCGGTCCGCCAAACCTCACTGCGCTCCCTATCTCACCGGGGAGCGTTTCTGTTCGCCACACACCTGGCACTAGGCAGTATCTGACAAATCCAAATGGGCCGGGTTTTTCGGAGGGACACGGCTTCAGCCGTGCCATAAAACACACAAAATGGCGGGGCTTTAGCCCCTGAGGTTTGCTTTTGCTCACCACAAAGCCAGAGCCGATTCATCAGACAGTATCCCACCATGGCGCGCCACCTTGCCCCAAGCGTGCTATCCCCTTTCTCCGTACAGCCGACATACCATTTAGCCACATGTCCCGCCGCATCCTCATCATCGACGACGAAGACGACATCCGCGAAGTCGCCTCTCTCACCCTCGAAGCGACCGCCGGTTGGAACGTCACCTGCGCCCGCTCCGGCGCCGAAGGCATCCAGCGCGCCATCCGCGAGCAGCCCGAAGCCATCCTCATGGACGTCATGATGCCCGACATGGACGGCCCCACCACCTTCCGTCGCATGCAGCAAACGCCCGAGATCGCCCACATCCCCGTCCTCCTGCTCACCGCCAAGGTGCAGGGCATCGACCAGCGACGCTTCGCCGACCTCGGCGTCGTCACCGTCCTCTCCAAACCCTTCGATCCCATGACCCTCGCCGACCAGATCCGCGCCGCTCTCCACTGGGCACCACAAGCCGCCTAGCCTTCCGCGGTCACCTGCCACGCACTACCGCAGCGCCTCCATCTTCTTCCCGCCCGGCAACAGCAACTCAAAGTGTGGCGTGTTCCCTGTCCCCGTCACCTCAAGCGGCAGCGTCGTCCCCTGCCGTCCATGCTTAAACAACCCATTGAACGGCCGCGTCAGCATCTTCATCACGCCCGTCTGCATGTCCGACGCCGTTGCCTCCGTGTGCAGCACCCCGCGCATGTTGAAACCCCTGCCGCCCAGCGCGTAACTTCCCGCCAGCGCCAGCGACACCCCCGGTGCAACCAGCCGCACCTCCCGGAACTGCAGCATCCCCGCCTCCAGCGCCACCGCTCCCGTCACACCTGCCGCAGACGCAGCTGCCTCGCCCGCATGCGCCTCCTCCGGCCTGCCGCTCGCCTTCTCGCTCAGCGAATCTGCCTCCGCCTGCACCGACGGCCTGCCGAACTGCGCGCGCTCCAGCGTAAACCGCCCGTCCCTCAACCGCAGCCGTTTCGACACAGCCCCCGTACCCGCCGGCAACTGCAGCCGTCCCTGCAGCCGCAGCATCCCGCGCAGCAGTGGCGGCTCAGTCGGCGCAGCCAGCGCCAGCGCATCCTCCACCCGCCCTTCCGGCACCGTCAACGCCATGTCCAGCACATACCCTGCCGTTGCCGGGCTTTTCGTCACCATGCCGCTCAGCACAAAGTGCGTCTGCAGATACCGCGCATCCATCGTCCGTAGCTGCACCACGCCATGCGCCGTATCTGTCGTCATCCGGAACGTTGTGTGCAAATGCATCGGGTGCGCGCTCACGTCCAACGCAAACTCCGGGTCGTCCGTCTCGCCCTCGATCTCCAGCAGGCTCAGCGTCCCGCTGTACCGCGCCCGCAAACTCAGCATCCCGCGCAGCCCCGGCACATTCCGTACCGGGTGCCGGTCGAACTCTACCGTTCCTGCCAGCGGTGTCCCGCGCGGGTCCGCTGCATTCCACGGCCCCATCGTCCCCTGTGTTCGCATCACGCCCACGGCATCGCCCGTATTCACCAGCGCGTCGTAATCGAACGTCGGCCGCTCGCCCTGCCCCGCACGCCTCGCCGCAAACAACCGGTCCAGCCCCGCCATCTCCACCCGTGGCAAATCGAACTGCAGCGGCGCACGCGCCGGGTCGCCCGTCGCAAACCGCACATGCGCATCCTCCAGCGTCGCGTGCGACAGGTGCAGCGCCGCCGCCATCCGCGACGGGCTATCGGCCGCCATCCACACCCGCAGCGCATTGCCCAAAGGCAGGTGCACCCGCACATGCGCCACCCGCAGCATCGGGTCCGCCGCCGTCCCCGGCAGCCCGCGCACCACGCTTTGCGCCTCTACCCCGTCCACATCCACCCGCAGCCCGCCGTCGAACCGCGTCGTCACCGCCCCCACCCGCACCGGCGACCCCAACTGCTGCTCCAGCGCCGCCACGATGTGCCGCTGCACACTCGGCCCCAGCCGCCGCGCTGCCACCGCAAATACCCCAGCCCCTACCAACAGCAGCACAGCCACGGCACCGGCCATCCACCAGGCCCACCCGGCCTGCGGCAACAGTGCCCCCGCCCGCATCTCCGCCCACCGGACCCGCACCCAATCCATGCCGGTAACACGCGTTCGACCCATGGAATGGCGCAGACAGAACCCCTCACTACAACGGTGGATCCGATACCATACCACCGCAACGAGCGGCCCCAGCGGGTCGCGCGGCGTAGGCACAGCAGGCTACGCCTGAAAACTATCGGTTCTTTAGAAAGACACATACCCCACTCCGAAGTTGCCCGGCACGGCACGTTCTCTCTGCATTCCATCAATCCGCTTCAGCAAAGCAACACCCCGACGTATCCTTTCACTGTGGACTCTTCGAACTCTCCAGGCCAACCGCGCCCCACACCGGCCCCCCGGCATCACGCCCCTGCGGTGAACCGCCTGCCCGGCGACACCATCCGCCGCGCCGCCGCAGCCATCCTTTTCCTTGCCGCCGCCGCCGCCGCCCAGCAGACAGCCCAGCAGGCACCCCCGCAGACACCTGCCTCCACACCCAACGGCGCGGTCTCTACCGCACCCAGCATGTCCCAGGCGCCCGTCGCCGCCACCGCCGCGCCGTCCACTCCGCCCCCGTCCCTTG
>CAXTJO010000095.1:0-3936 GCA_964244665.1 uncultured Terriglobus sp. | reverse complement strand
ACCCCACCGCCCAACACCGCCGCTTTAGCCCCTCAGGGTCAGCTTTCTCTACCATGGCCAAAGCCTTGCCAATCGTCAGACCCTAACCCAACCATGTGCCCCATGTCCGGATTCTCGGACATGAGTTCCCACGGCTACATCCTCGCTCGGAACAGCCTGTGACTCGCTGACTCAGCTAGGCGCTATCTCACGAATCCAAATCGCCCGCATGTTCGAAGGGACACGACCGCACCGCCATGACACGGCTTCTCAGGGTCAAAGGCCCGTCGCATAACAGCCTGGGCCGAAGGCCTAGGTAGGCATTCAAATGAACCATCAAGCGCTGAAGGCGCGGCGCATAGATTCACTCCACACCTTTTCGAATAACCCTCTTGGTCCACAACATAAAAAACATAAAAACAAAACCTCTGGTCTTGTCTGACGAACCGACAGGGCACTCACACTCGGAGGGGCACGGCTTCAGCCGTGCCGTAAAAACACTCGGAATGGCGGGGCTCATGCGCCCGAGCCGGTTCATCACACACCGCCCTACGACACCGCCCTACGACACCGCAATCCCCAGCGCCGCCTCCACCGCCCCCGCCACGCCGTCCTCATCCCCCGCCGCGCCCAGGCTCCACCCTTGCTCCCGCGCATACCTCTGCAAATCCTCCGGCGCATTCCGCATCACCACTGCACGCCCCGCCACCCGCAGCATCGGCACGTCGTTCCAGTTATCGCCAATGGCCAGGATCTCTTCCGGCGCAATTCCCCGCCGCGCCGCAAAACGCAGCAGCGCCGCACCCTTCGACAGGCCTTTCGGCATAATGTCCAGAATGCACAGGTCGTGCCCCGGGTACTCCGTCCGGTATGTATCCACGTCGTCCAAGAACCGCTCCGCCAGCAGCGCTTCCGCGGCATGCATCCGGTCCATCTTGCCGCACAGCATCGCCTGGATGGGCCGCGGCGCATCCACCCCGTCAAACGCACTCTCCAGCGGTACCACCCGCCGGATACTCGCCGCATTCACATCCATCCACCGCGTTATGCTTCCGTGCAGGTGGTCCAGCTCCTCCAGCACCAGCGCTCCCGCCACGTCCGCGCCCTCCGGCCCCACCAGGTCCAGCGTAAAGACCAGCGCATTGCGAAACGGCAGCAGTTCCTCCAGCATCCGGTGCACCAGCGGCAACTCCAGGTGCCCGCGCCACAACAGGTCACCGCTCACCGTCCGCACCACCGCCCCGTTTGAGCTGATGATCGCGTCCTCCGCCGGCAGCCCCAGATCCCGCACCGCACGCAGCGCATAGCTATGCCGGCGACCCGTGTTGATCGCAATCTCCACGCCCGCCGCACGCGCATCCCGCAGTGCCGCCCGGTTCCGCCCCGTCACCTCGCCGTTCGAATGCAGCAGCGTCCCGTCCAGGTCGGTCGCAATCAGCCGCACTGGTCTTCCATTTGTCACGTTGCCTACTCCAGCACCGGCACCTCTGCCGCTGCACTCCGCACGCTCGTCTTCGATTGGGTTGTCAGCACGGCGGCACTCGCCACAATCAGCGCGCCACCCATCCATGCCGTCCAGCCCAGCCGTTCCTTGAACAGCCACACACTCAGCACTGACCCAATGATTGGCTCAAGGTTCAGGAACACGCCAGCCTCCGATGCGGGAATCTGCGTCAGGCTCCAGTTCCACAGCAGGGTTGTGGATGCGGTGCAAAGCAATCCACCGGCGGCCAGCGAAAGCCATGCTGCCGCAGAAATTCCGCGCACTGGCGGTGGCCCCGCCGTCACCAGCACCCATACCAGCAGCATCGCCGTGCCCACCAGCACCGTATCGCTGCTCACCGTAAGCGCGCTGTGCCGCTCCAGCAGCCGCTTGCTCGCCAGGATCCACACCAGCGCCAGCAGCATCGCACTGATCACCAGCAGGTCGCCCACCGGGCTAGCCGCCCCCACCGTCGAACTCGAATGGCTGAACGCAATCAGCGCCGCCCCCGCCGCCGACCCCAGCAGCGACATCCACCCCACCCTGTCCAGCCGCTCATGCAAAAACACCGCCGCCCCCGCCGCCACGATCACCGGCATCGATCCCACCATCAGCGACGCATGCGCCAGCGTCGTCAGTGACAGGCCCTTGAACTCCAGCAGAAACTGCACCGGGATCCCGAAGAACGCCCCCAGGAGCAGCATCGTCCAGTCGCTCCGGTTGAACGGCGTCCTCCTCCGCCGCCGTGCCGCCACCGCCACCATCGGCAACGCCCCAAACAGGAACCGGTACAGCACCATGTGGCTCACGGAAAGCTCGCGCAGGGCAATCTTTCCAAAATAAAAGCCAGTCCCCCACAGCGCCGCGGCCGCCGCACAGGCTGCAAATCCAAGGCTGCGTTTGGGCAGGGGCATCCCCCACTCTCGCACACCCTCCGCTCTTGCGCCGCATCAACAGCGCTGGCGCAGCTTGGCTTCCACGCCTACGCACGACCGATTTAGCATGGGCGCATGGCGTCGATACGCACGCAGCTCCGGATCGCGACACTCCTGGTTTCTAGCGCATCCCTGCTCGGCAGCGCCCGCGCCGCCGGCAAACCCCTGCTCCCCGCCGTACCCGAGCATCGCATCTCCCTCCTCCGCGTCGGCTTCCGCCCCGTCACCTCCGAAATCATTCAGCGCGAAGGCTACACCATGAGCACCGTCGACCTCATCGACGACCAGCATGCCCTCGTCACCTTCAACGCCCGCAAACTCATCCCCCGCCTCGCCGAAAGCGAAGACGGCGATCAGGACCGCCTCGTCAAGGCACTCGTCCTCCACCTGCCCGACGGCAAGGTCGTCCACGAAACCGAGTGGCGCACCCACGATCGCAACCAGTACCTCTGGCCCATGGGCGATGGCCACTTCCTCCTTCGCGTCCGCAACACCCTCTTCCGCGTCACACCCCTGCGCGGCAAAGAAGGCTTCGACCGTGAACCCCTGCTCGAGTCCAGCCGCCCCATCGAGGTTCTCCAACTCAGCCCTTCACGCGACATGCTGCTCGTCGAAACAGGCCCGGAACACCACATCGGCGACGACCCTACCGCTCCCCTTGAGGGCCCCAAAATTGAGGCCACCTTCTACAGCATCCGCGAAGGCAAAACGCCCACCCTGCACGTTCGCGCCGTCGCGCAGGAAGACCGCCCCTTCGTTACCGCCTTCACCGCGCGCGGCTTTCTCGGCACCGTGCAGGAGGACGGGTCCCATTGGGGCTTCGACTTCCATCCCTTTGGCGGCAAAACCATGGAGCTTGCCGGATTCACCAGCACCTGCCAGCCGCACGCCCAGTTCGTCAGCGAGGCCACCTTTATCGCCACCGGCTGCCGTGGCGGTGTCGACCGTCGCCTCCTCGGTGGCTTCGATCTCGCCGCCCAGGCCAACTGGGTCTTCACCGTCGACAACTCGCCCGTCTGGCCCGCACTCTATCCCGCACCGGGCAGTGGCAGGTTCGCCGTCCGCACCACCGTCACAAGCGGCGGCTCTGCGGAAACGGAGCACGTCAGCCCGTCTGAGGTCACAGCGCAGCAGATTCGCGTCTACACCTTCAACGGCGGCGTGGAACTCCTGCGCGCCCCCGTCGGCCCCGTGCAACGGCCCGCCCAAAACTTCAGCCTCTCCCCGGACGGACGCCGCCTTGCCGTCCTGCACGACACAGACCTCGAGCTCTACGCGCTACCCCCGCTCAGCGCCGCCGACCTCAAAAGCGAGCAGCGTGAAGACGCCGAGATCCAAAAGATCGCCGTCGATCCCGAAACCAAAATTGAAGCCATCCCTGAAAAACGCCCACAGCCCCGTCAGTAACACCCTCGCATCGAAATAAGTGGCTGCCCCAAAAACTGTGCAACCCGCCCTATCTCTCCTGGAATGACGAATTTACACGTAAGTCGTCTCGAATGACGATTTTACCCGCAACCCCAACAGAATGACGATTTT
>CAXTJO010000094.1:0-4115 GCA_964244665.1 uncultured Terriglobus sp. | reverse complement strand
GCATCCTCGAGCTTGAAGAAGGCGGCCTCCGCGTCACCCTCATCAAGGCCGTCAAGCGCGCCACCCAACGCGCGCGCGAACTCGCCGCCGGCTAGATAGTGTCTGACAATCCAAATGGACCGAGTTTCGGACGGGCACGGCTTTAGCCTTGTCAATGAAGCGTTACAAACTTGCGGAAGTTAGTAGTGTGACGAATCCGAATGGGCCGGGTTTTCGGAGGGGCACGGCTTTAGCCGTGCCATAAATCTCACCAAACCAGCGGGGCTTTAGCCCCTGAGGTCAGCTTTCTTCACCACTGCCACGACATCTTTCGATTCGTCAGACACTCACCCAAAGTTGTACGTCGCACAGCCGCTCGACGTATAGCTGGCCGCCACCAACCCGCCGATACGTCCTGCATGGAGGAGTTGAACCCCATGCGCCGTCTGGCCTTCCTTTTCGTATCCATCGCTGCAAGCCTGTTGTCAACCCGCATGGTCCTCGCGGAGCATGCCCCCGCCCCGGTCGGCATCACGGTCTCCTGCGACTGCGCAGACACCACCGGCAAAGCCTACGGCGCAGCCGTCAAAGACCTCCTCGCCCGCGACGCCCACTACAAACAGATGAGTCTCGAAGAGGCCTACGGCACCGGCGCCATCCAGATCCACATCCTCTCCACACCGCTCGACTCCGCCGACGGCACCACCCGCGTCGCACTCTCCGTCGTCTACCTCCGCGAAGGCGTCATGATGCACCAGTTCATCCAGACCTGCACCCACTACCCCGTGGACGTCTGCGCCGCCTCGCTCATCCGCGCGTTGAAAGACCTCGAACCCACCCAGACCGCAATGCTTCGCTGAGACGCCGCGCCGTGCAATGCCTGACGACGCCACGCTGGGCAGTGTCCGACGAATTTAAATAGACCGGCTTCTTCGGAGGGGCACGGCTTCAGCCGTGCCATAAAACACCCCAAAACAGCGGGGCTTTAGCCCCTGAGGTTAACTTTTGCCTCCGCAATCCACCCAGAGCCGATTCGTCAGACACTGCGTGACCCTCACCCGATCTCCGTCACCAACCGAAAGCTGCTCACTCCAACCTACGCGCACACGGAAACCGCACACCACACCATCCCCGCCCCACCAAAGCGCATACCATCGAATCTAACGCCGATGGCCACCCACACCGCACTCCCCGCAGTTGCCCCAAAGAGCCTGACCGGCCCTCACCGCTGGGCCTGGCTCACCCTCGCCTTCTTCATCATCGTCATTCTTGAAGGCGCAGTCGTCCGCGCCACCTCCTCCGGCGCAGGCTGCGGCGCGCACTGGCCCCTCTGCAACAACGAAATCATCCCCCACCACCCCCGGCTCGCCACCATCATCGAGTTCACTCACCGCTCGCTCACCGGCATCAGCACCGCCATGTTCGCGCTGCTCATCGGCTGGACCTTCCTCCGCACGCCGCCACGGCACCCCGCCCGCCGCTCCGCCGTCCTTGCCGGCCTCCTGCTCCTCAGCGAAGGCGCTCTCGGCGCCATCCTCGTCCTCCGCCACCTGGTTGAAAACAACACCTCCGCCGCCCGTGTCGTCATGCAGTCCGTCCACTTCACCAACACCCTGCTCCTGCTCGCCGCCACCGCCGTCACCGCCGTCCTGCTCGGTCCACGCAATCCAATCGCGGCAAGCGCACAAACCCGCATCGCCTCCAACACTGCCTTGCTCGCCACCGTCCTCACCGGTGCCACCGGCTCCCTCGCCGCCCTCGCGGACACGCTCTTCCCCTCGCCAAACCTTCGCGCTGCCCTCGCCGCGGACTTCGCCTCCACCTCTCCGCTCCTCATCCGTATGCGCTGGATGCACCCTGCTGCCTCCGCCCTCGCCACCCTCGCCACCGTCGCTCTTGTTGTCCTGCTCGCCCGCTCCGGCCAGCGACCCACCGCGCGCCTGCTCCTCCTTAATATCACCCTTCAAATCGTCATCGGCATCGCAGACGTCCTGCTCCTCGCCCCCATTTGGCTGCAGGTCCTCCACCTCCTCAGCGCCGACATCTTCTGGATTACCCTCGTCGTCCTCGCGACCCGCTTCTCCTCAATCTCGTCTGCTGACCCGTTGCCCCGCGCCGTATAACTCTGCAATCCGCTCTACCCAAAAACAAAAAGGGCATGACCTGTAAGGCCACGCCCCCACTCAAAACCGGCCTGACTTACTTCGGATCGTGCGGCGTCGTCGTCGGGCTCTTATCCCCAATGATCTTCTTGCCGATCTTCTTGGTGTCGCGCCCCGTTACGCTCGCCGCCTTTTCCGTCCCGTGCACTGTGTCCTTGGTCACCGTCTTGGTGCCGTCCACGGTCTTGCCCGCAACGGTCTTGGTGCCGCTCTCGGTCTTGTGGTACGCCTTTTTCGTTCCGTGCTTGCTCTTGTTGTACGTGGTGGAGGTACCCTTCTCCACCGCGTGCCCCGCATCCTTCGTCGCTGCCGCCGTCTCGTGGCCGGCACTCTTCGTATCCTGCGTCGCCGTCTGGGCAAACGCGGTGCTCGCTGCCAACGTCACGGCAAACATTCCTGCGGCAAATCTCTTCATACTCATCCCCTTGGACTCACTGGTTATCTTGCCCAGTTAGAGTAGCAAACCCACATTCGGGTTACTCGTTGCGCGCACATTCCGTCGCAACGGCGGAACCTTCCCCGGCCAGCCTCTCAT
Organism: uncultured Terriglobus sp.; assembly: GCA_964244665.1. GTDB lineage: Bacteria > Acidobacteriota > Terriglobia > Terriglobales > Acidobacteriaceae > Terriglobus. Next base: position 1,439 of record CAXTJO010000094.1, on the reverse strand, counting down.
TCATCATCCAGCCCACCCCCTTGCGCTACCCTTAAAGCCATGGCAACGCGCAAGGCCGCTGCAAAACCACAGCACACACCCGAGCACCTCTTCTTCAACCGCGACGAAAGCTGGCTCAAATTCAACGGCCGCGTGCTTGAAGAAGCGCAGGACGCCACCAATCCCCTGCTCGAACGCCTCCGCTTCCTCGCCATCACCGCCTCCAACCTCGACGAGTTCACCGAGGTCCGTGTCGCCTCCATCCTCCAGCGCATCGAAGACGGCTTCGCCCCCACTGAAGACGACGACGGCCTCTCCGAGCGCGACCGCCTCGACCGCCTCGCCAACGCCCTCCACGCCTACTCCCACGAGCAGTACGACTGCTGGGTCCGCCAACTCCAGCCCGCCCTCGCCGCCGAGCGCATCCACCTCCTCCGCTGGCCCGATCTTGACGCCCCCTCGCGCACCTTCGCCGAAGCCTTCTTCCAGCGCGACGTCGACCCCCTGCTCACCCCCGTCACCATCGATCCCACCCACCCCTTTCCCCGTGTCCTCAACAAGGCGCTCTGCCTCGCCCTGCTCCTTCGCCGCAAGCGCGGCAACGTCAATGTTCTCGGCATCGTCAACGTTCCCCGCTCTCTCCAGCGCTGGATCGCCCTCCCCGCGCCCGCCGGCCACTTCCGCTTCCTGCCCCTGCAGGAACTGATTGAAGTCCACGCCGAGCGCCTCTTCCCCGGCTACAGCATGCTCGGCTGCGCACCCTTCCGCGTCACCCGTAACAGCAACCTCTACCTTCAGGAGGAGGAGTCCCGTTCCCTCCTCGAATCCGTCCGCGAAGAGCTCCACAACCGGCGCAAAGGCGACGTCGTCCGCCTCGAAATCGAAGCCGGCGCAGACGAAGCCATGCTGGAACAACTCCGCATCAACTTCGACCTCGACCGCTGGCAAATCTTCCGCACCGACGGCCAGGTCAACCTCGCCCGTGCCTCCGACCTCTACAACAGCATCGACCGGCCAGACCTCAAGTTCCCCAAGTTCACCGGTCGCCAAGCCGTCCTCGACCGCGACGCCAACGGCAAGCCGCAATCCATCTTCGACACCCTCCGCGAGCGCGACGTTCTTCTCCACCACCCCTTCGACGCCTACACCGCTGTCGAGCACTTCATGGAAGCCGCCGCCCACGACCCCGCCGTCGTCAGCATCAAGCAGACCCTCTACCGCACCTCCTCCGATTCCCCCCTCTTCCGCGCCCTTCTTGAAGCCGCCCCCACCACCGACGTCACCGTTGTCGTCGAGCTCATGGCCCGCTTCGACGAAGACTCGAACATCCGCTGGGCCCGCACCCTTGAAGACGCGGGCGTCCAGGTCTTCCACGGCATCCAGGGCAAAAAAACCCACGCCAAACTCGCACTCCTCGTCCGCCGCGATCCCGATGGCGTCACCCGCCGCTACGCCCACCT
>CAXTJO010000093.1:0-4303 GCA_964244665.1 uncultured Terriglobus sp. | reverse complement strand
CGGAAACGCCCAGATCGAAGTGAGAGAAAAAGCGCCCGACGCGGCTTACGGTGGGTTGAGCGTCCTGCGCGCGGCTTAGCACCGGCGTAGCAATCAGGGAAAGGAGCAAGAAGGAAGCAAACCGCTTTAGCATGAAACTGAACAACCTCACGCCGGAGCGAATGTACCGGCACGAACAGTTTACGCGAAGACAGGCCGTGTCTAGCTGGAAGTCGCCATGGGAACCGCCGTGACTTCCAGGGTCAGCCCGTCGGCCCGCAGAACTTTCACATGGTCGCCGGCGGCGACAGTACCGTCATTGGTTGTCAGGCGGGCACGCCACAACTCACCGCGCACCAGCACCTGGCCCTCTGGGGCCAGCGTCGTATGCGCCACTGCCAGCCATCCCAGCATGGCGTCCGAGCCGGTCCGCACCTTTGCCCGTCGCGCCCGCAGGCCCAGCAGCAGCAGGCCCGCCGTCACACCGCCAAAGCCCACACCCGCGCCCACCGCCGTACCCCAGTTCACCTCCAGCTCAGGGATGGGCCCGTTTACCAGCAAACGCAATCCCACCACCAGCATGCCCATGGCGATCACCGCCAGCACCATGCCCCGCTCGAAATGTGCTTCCAGCAGCAGCAGCACGCCCGCGCCCGCAAGCAGCAGCAGCGCCTCCCACCGCAACGGCAGGTGCAGCAGTGCATAGACTGCCAGCAGCACCAGCAGAACACCCGCCGCACCCGGCACCACGCCCCCGGGCGTATTTACCTCCAGGTAGATCAGCAGGCCGCCCAGCCCCAGCAGCAGCACCGTCAGGTCCGGGTTCATCAACGCCCGCATCATGTGCTCCCGCGCGGTCATCGGCACCACGACCACCTCTGCGTTCCGCACCCGCAGCACCGCCGTCGATCCATTGCTTCGCCGAATCGTCATGCCGTCTACCGCCGCCAGCAGCCGGTCTTCCGTACTCTCCGACGCATCGGACAGCCCCGACCGCAGCGCCTGTTCCGACGTCACAACGCCCCCGGTCTGAAACATCTCCACCAGCCCGCTCGCCGTCCGCCCGCGCCGCGCCAGGTCATCGGCAAGCTGTCGCAGAAGCAGCGCATTCTCGCCGGTCTGTTTCCCCCGTCCCGTCCGCATCACCGGAAGAGCCGGCGTCAACACCGTCTCCGGTTGCACTGCCCGCACATCACCGGCCTCCAGCAGCCGCATCCCCTGCCCGCTCACATGCGTCCCCGGCTCACGCACAAACACGATCACGGGCGCGGGGGACGCACGGATCGCCTCGACCATCTCCGCTGCACTGCCCGCCAACCCCCCCGGCGTACTCAGGTTCAGCAAAATTGCCGTCGGGTGCATCGCATTCGCCCCACGCAACGACACCCGAAACGACTCCGCGCTCACCGCCTGCAGCGTGTCGTGCAGCAGGATCTCAACTACCGTCGACCGCGTTGACGCCGGTGACGCAGCCACGGCCGCAGAAGTCGCCACCGCGGCCGTCCTCCGTGCCTCGCACCTGGTGCAACTCGCCAGCAGCATAACCAGCCACACCCATCCCGCCAACGGCCACAGCCTCGTACGCGTAGCGCGCCTAACAATGCGCCCGGCAGCACTCACGGTGTGGCTTGCCCACGTGCGGCAAGCGTCTTCTGCATATTCAGCGCCGACGTGTTGCGCGGCTCCAGCGTCAGCGCATGTGTCACGTCACCCGCGCTGTCTTTCAACTGGCCCGCCTGCAAGTCAACCCGTGCCAGCAGCAGATACCCCGCTACCGACGGCTTCAACTGCACCGATCTCTGCGCTTCCGTGCGCGCCTCGGCGGCATTGCCCGACCGCTCGCGTACCTCTGCCAGCCCAAGGTGTGCTGGGGACGACTGCGAGTCCGCCGCAATCGCCTCCTGAAACTCGCGCTCCGCCTCCAGTACCAGCCCCGCATTCAGGTACTCGCGGCCGTTCTGCGTCAGTGCCTCAGCCCGTTGCGCCGGCGCCAGCGTGCCCGTCTTCGCCAGCCGCATCTGGTCCACCTGGAACGCCGCCTGCCGCACGCCCGCCTCGGAGTACGTGCGCCGCAGCCGTTCCTGCGGATCGAACCCCGCCGGTGCCGGCGTCCCATTCAATACACTCACCAGCAGCTTTATGTCGCCGTCGGTCGGTCGCAGCTTCACAGCCTGTTCGGCTTCCGTCTTTGCCGCAGGCAGGTTTCCTTTGCGCCGCAGCGCAATGGCCACGTTGTAGTGGTAGTCCGCGTCCTGCGGATCGTCCGCCTCCGCCCGCTGCAACAGCACCGTCCCGTCCTTCTTCTGCCGCGACTGCGCCACGCCCTGGTCGTTCACCACCTCCGGCAGCGGCAGCTTGGTCGCCACAAACGCAAACGCTCCCTCCGCCTCGGAGTACTTCGCATAGTTGAACCGCGCCATGCCCCGGTAAAAATTCGCCTCCAGCGCCGCCGGGCTTGCGATCGGAACCCTGGCCAGCGTCGCCGCCGCCGCGTCAAAATCCCGCGCGGTGTACTGCGCTTTTCCCAGCGCCAGTTCCGCCGCCACGAAGTTCGGGTCGCTCAGCACTGCCGCCTTTAGCCGCTTGATCCGCTCGTCGTTGTTCTGCGTTGTGATCCCGCGGATATAGCTTTCATACGCGTCCAGCTTGATCCCGTTTGATGCCGCCAGAAACGTCCCAAGCGCCACCGGAAACTTCGGGTCCATCTCTCGCGCACACTTCCACGCCAGCGCATTCTCCAGGTCCAGCAACCGTGCCAGATCGTTCGATTCCTCCAGCGGCCCGCTCATCCGCAGTTGGTTTACCTGCAACACCTGCGCCTGCGCCACAACCCGCGTGCCGCTCAGGCTGTACCGCCCCACAATCACGTACTCGGCATCCAGCGTCTGCGCAATCCGGATCGTCGTTGCGCGTGACGGTCTAAATCCCGCCGGCAATCCAAGGTGATCCAGCGCATAATCCCGGTCATCCCGGCTGATCGTCAGGTACCCGGCAGACGTCAGCCGCCCGGCCAGTGTCTCCGCAAACGACTCACCGGCCCAGTCCAGGTTCGGCTGTCCTGTCCGGTTGTCGAACGGCAGCACAAGAAGAACGCGTCCGCCCAGGTCTGCCTGCGCCCATACACCGGGCACACACAGCCACAGCGCAACCACCCACATCCACCACTGGCCCGATTTCGAAAGCACGCGCACACCCCGCATTATAGTTTGGCTCCGAATACGGCTCCGAAGCTACACCCGGCCGTGCCTCGCCTCCCTGCCACGCCGCAAGCTGACACACCCAACCGTGCGTCGTAGCTGCGATCGAAGTGCAGCACTGCCGCCCATTGCCCCTTCCGCTCCGCCTGCCACACCACGCGCCCGCCCAGCGCCCGCGCCACTTCCGCCGGCAACAGGTCGCGATGCGCGTCAAAGTACCGCGCGTCCGCGCCCGCATGCGCCCCGGCCAGGTTCAGCCCGCCCGGCGGAGGGTTGTACTTGGTCGAAAACACCAGTGCCGCGTCGTAAGCGCCCGGCTCATCCGCCGCCTTCCGCACCTCTTCCGGTGTAAAGTTCCGGATCTCCACGGTCTTCATCGGCGTTTGGAGGTAGCCCAGCTCCGGCCGCTGCAACTCCGCCGCCGCCGGCCACGCCGTCAGCACGGTCGCCGCCGGGTAGCGCGCCTGCACCTGCCGGATCGCCGCCTCGTGCAGCACCGCCATGTCCCGGTATGCCAGGTTGTCCTCCGGCGCAAACGGGTATGGCGGGTTCACCTCGCATCCCACCGCGAACCCCAGCAGCGTCAGCGCCGCCATCACCGGCCACCACTGCGTCCGCCGCTGCCACGCCGCCACGCACAGCAACAGCACCACCGGGTACGCCACCAGCAGGTACCGCGTTAGCAACGCCCCGCCCAGCACGCTGAACGCCGCCCAGTGCACCAAAAGCACCGTCACCAGCGCACCCGCCGCGCCCCGCGCCATCGGCGGTTTTGACAGCTCCATCGCCAACCCCGACAGCTCCAGCGGCGACCCCGACAACTCCAGCGGCGGCAACAGCATCACCGCCACGGTCAACAGCACCGGCACAAACAGGTTCATGTGCACCGACAGGTGAATCAGCCGGTGCCACAACGACAACACCACCCGCACCGCCGACAGGTTCGCCGTCGCGTTATATCGCAGGTACTGCGGGTTCCCGAACGTAAAACCTGTCTTCGCCCGGTGGTACGCATACCACCCCGCCAGCGGCACCACCGGCACTGCCGTCGCGACGGGAAACATCGCATCGTTCCAGCCCCACACTCCGCGTGCCCCATGTCCGGATGTTCGGACATGGGTTCTCGA
>CAXTJO010000092.1:0-4497 GCA_964244665.1 uncultured Terriglobus sp. | reverse complement strand
CCCCCCCCCCCCGCGCTAAAATCGTCATTCGATTGGGGTTGGAGGTAAAATCCTCGAACGAAAGGGGTTAGACGCAAAATCGTCATTCTGTTGGGGATACAGGGAGTTGCACTGGTTTTGGGGCAGCCACTTTTCCCGGAGTGGCAGGTGGATGTGCGGGATGCGGGCGGTGCATCCGGGAGGGCGGGGTATCATCGAATGGAGATGGATGGACCTTTGTCCAGTGCTGTGTTGTGCGTGGCTGTCGGTCGGATGTATGCGCCGCGCCGTGACTTTGCCTAGCCGCGCCCGCCGGTCCGTTGCCCCCCTTGTGCGTTTGAGTGTGTGTTGTGTGGTGTAGCTGCCGTGTGCAGAGGAGTGTGCCGTGTTCGATCGTTTGGAGCAGTTGGAAGAGAGGTTCATGGAGCTGGAGCGGGAGATGAGCGACCCGGCGATCGTGAGTGACCAGCCACGGATGCAGAAGGTGGGCAAGCAGCGCCGCGACATGGAGCCGGTGATCGACCGGTTTCGTGAGTACAAGCAGGTGCGCGACGGCGTGGCGGACGCGAAGGCAATGCTGGGGGAGAGCGACGAGGAGATGCGGGCGATGGCGCAGGAGGAATTGAGCGCGCTGGAGCCGCGGATGGCGGAGATCGAGGGGGCACTGAAGGTTCTGCTGCTGCCGAAGGACCCGAACGACGACAAGAACGTGGTGCTGGAGATCCGGGCGGCGACGGGCGGCGATGAGGCCAGCCTGTTTGCGGCGGAGGTGTTCCGGATGTACCTGCGGTATGCGGAACTGCACCGGTGGAAGGTGGAGATTCTGTCGGAGACCGAGAGCACGGTGGGCGGCATGAAGGATGTGACGGCGCTGATCGAGGGCGACCGGGTGTATTCGTCGTTGAAGTACGAGAGCGGTGTGCACCGTGTGCAGCGGGTGCCGGCGACGGAGACGCAGGGGCGGGTGCATACGAGTGCAATCACGGTGGCGGTGTTGCCGGAGGCGGAGGAGGTGGACGTGAAGGTGGAGCAGAAGGACCTGCGCATCGATACGTTCTGCTCGTCGGGACCGGGCGGACAGAGCGTGAATACAACGTATTCGGCAATCCGGATTACGCACCTGCCGACGAATACGGTGGTGAGCTGCCAGGACGAGAAGAGCCAGATCAAGAATCGCGAAAAGGCGATGCGGGTGCTGCGGTCGCGCCTGTATGACGTGGAAATGGAGAAGCAGCACCAGATCCAGGCGACGGCACGGAAGAGCCAGGTGGGAACGGGCGACCGGTCGGAAAAGATCCGGACGTATAACTTTCCGCAGAATCGGCTGACGGACCACCGGATTGGGCTGACGCTGCACCAGCTGGAGTATGTAATGGAAGGAAAGCTGCAGCCGGTGGTGGATGCGCTGATCGCGCACGATACGGCGGAGCGGTTGAAGGCGGAGGCGGTGGCTGCCTGAGACCGGCGGCGGGCAGCACGGTTCGGGACGCTCTGCGCGATGGCGCGGAGCGTTTACGCGTGCGGGAGGAGTTGCGGGAGAACGCGGTGCTGGATGCGCGGCAGGTGCTGGAGCTAGCGACGGGGCTGGGGCGGGTGGCGATGCTGGCGGCGCCGGGGCGGGTGTTGACGGCGGTGGAGATGGAGCGGTTCGACGCGTTGCTGGAGCGGCGGCTCCGGGCAGAGCCGGTGCAGTACCTGCGGGGATCGCAGGAGTTTTATGGGCGGGAGTTTTTGGTTTCGCCGGCGGTGCTGATTCCGCGGCCGGAGACGGAGCTGGTGGTGGAGGCGGTGCTGGGACTGTTTGCCGACCGGGCGTGGCCGCTGCGGATGGCCGATGTGGGAACGGGAAGCGGGGTGTTGGCGGTGACGCTGGCGCTGGAGTTTGCGCAGAGCACGGCCGTGGGGCTGGATGTTTCGCCCGAGGCGCTGGTGGTGGCGCGGCACAACGCGGAGGTGCTGGGGCTGGGCCGGCGGATGCTGGCGGGCGGGGTGCGGTTTGTGGAGTCGGATCTGCTGGGGGCGGTGCGGGGGGAGAGCTTCGACGTGGTGGTGTCGAACCCGCCGTATGTGCCGCTGGCGGACGCGCCTGAATTGCACCCGCAGGTGCGGGAGTTCGAGCCGCATCTGGCGCTGTTTGGGGGCGAGGACGGGCAAGATGTACTGCGGCGGCTGGTTCCGGAGGCGCGGGAGCGGCTTGTGCCGGGCGGGTGGATGGTGCTGGAAACGGCGGGACGGACGGCGGTGCTGGATGGGTTATTGCAGGGGTGGAAGAATGTGCGGTTTGTGAAGGATTTGCAGGGTGTGGAGCGGGTGGCGGTGGCGCGGAGGGAGTAGAGGCACTGTGCCGCATGTGGAATGTGGAGGAGCTTGCCGGTTGGGTTTGCAGGAAAGGGCGTGTTCGGCGGCGGGGGCGCGGATGCGTGGGGATGGTTGGGTGGCGGACTTAGTAGAATGGCGCTGGTTCGATCACTTCATATGACGGTGGGGATTGCGTATGGCGCGGCTTTGTTTTCTGGTGGTGGACCCGGAGCATGCGGGGAGTATTTCGTCGCGGAAGCTGGTGCTGGAGACGGCGAAGCACAACGTGATTACGGCCTATAGCTGCGCGGAAGCGGAGGAGACGCTGGAGCGGTTTCCGCGGGTGGATGGCGTGGTGCTGAATGCGGCGATGCCGGGGGAAAGCTGCCGGTCGTTTTTTGAAGAGGTGGGCCGCCGGCATGCCGGGGTGGCACGGATCCTGGTGGGTACGCTGCGGGAGGCGGATGTACCGGCAGAGTTGTATGTGGAGGGGTTTGCGCCGGCGGTGCTGCTGGAAAAAATCGAAGGGCTGTTTCCGGCGGAGGCTGCCGCGCTGGAGCGGCAGGAGGAGCGGCTGCGGGACTGAGTCGAGCGGGACGCGTTGGAGCAGCGCGGCGGGAAAAACAAATTGAGGGCGTGGGCAGCGTAAAGGTGGCGGGCGGCACCTAACCCGTTGTTCCCGATGAAGTCCCAATTTTGAGTGATGCTGGAGATCGACCCATGGCTGTTGCACCGGATACGACGACGTTTGTTTCGCTGTTTCACAACCAGGACCAGGCGCAGGGCGTGGTGAAGGACCTGATCGCGGCGGGTGTGCCGGCGGACGTGATTTATACGCTGGACAAGCCCGCGGGAGAGACGGGGGATGCGGGCCACTACCGGACGACGCTGGAAGAGTTGAAGGTGCCGGCGCGGGATATCGACCACCTGGTGGAGGAGATCGGCAAGGGCGGGATTTTAATTGCGGTGGCGTTTGCGTCGGCTTACACGGATCGGGTGGAGGGGATTTTTCAGCGGCATGCAGCCACAAAGATCGACGAAGCGGTGATTGCCGGGGGCGTGACGATGGACGCCGCAGGAGAGCCGTTGACGGGGAAAAACAACCTGGTGGGTGAGGATGGCGAGGCGGTGGAGCGGCCGATTGTGGCGGGGACCGCAGCGCCGAAGCAGTAGGTCATGTTTGATGAATAGGCTGTAGCTCGTGCGGAGGCAGAAAGCTGACCTCACGGGCTAAAGCCCCTTGGATTTGGGATGTTTTTATGGCACGGCTGAAGCCGTGCCCCTCCGAAACGATCGGCGCGCCGTAGGTCTGGGGCAGAATATAACGCTTGGGTGCCGGATGCGGATGGTTGGATGTGGTTGAACAACAGACGGAAGATGAGGGTGCGATGACGGAACGGGTGAAGGTGTACGAAGAGGGCGGGAAGAAGGCGGGCTTGCCGATTTGGGCGTGGCTGATTCCACTGCTGCTGTTGTTGGCATTGCTGGCGTATTTTCTAACGCGGCACAAGAGTGACAACGCAGCGGGCAGTGTGACGCCGGCGGCGACGGCGAGTGCGCCGACCGGTGAGTTGCCGACGCTGGCGGCGGTGCATTTTGCAACGGACAAAAGCGATCTGTCTGACGAGGCCAAAGCGACGCTGGACCAGGCGTCGGTCGCGATGAAGCAGGACAAGAAGATTCATCTGCGGGTGGAGGGGTATACCGACTCGAGCGGGATGGTAGCGCACAACAACGACCTGGCGGGTGCGCGCGCGGCGGCAGTGGTGGACTACCTGAGAGCGAAGGGTGTGTACCAGGAGCAACTGACCGGTGAGGGGTTCGGGGCGGAAAAGCCGGTGGACACGAACGCGACAGCGGCGGGCAAGGCGGATAACCGGAGGGTGGAGTTGTTCCGGGCGCCGTAGGTAGTTCGTCTGGTGGGGTTCAGGGGGACGTGGCTTTGGCTGCGTCCCCTAATTTTGCTTTTTGGAAGGAGCGGGCAGGCAGTGTGCAGTGAATCGGTTCTGGCTTTTTGCGAAGGCAAAAAGCGGACCTCAGGGGCTAAAGCCCCCAGTGCTTGAGCGAGGTTTATGGCACGGCTAAAGCCGTGCCCCTCCGAAGAGCCCGGTCCGTTTGGATTCGTTAGATGGTGCCTAGCGGGTTTCGACGGATTGGAGGTGGAAGATCAGGGTGCCCCAGAAGAGTTTGGCGCGGATCTGGACGGGGAGGTGGCGGGTG
>CAXTJO010000091.1:0-4501 GCA_964244665.1 uncultured Terriglobus sp. | reverse complement strand
CGGGCAAAGGTGCGGACCGGCTCGGACGCTATGCTGGGATGGCTGGCCGTGACCCAAACGGCACTGGAACCGGAGGGCGAGATTCTGGTGCGGGGCGAATTGTGGCGTGCGCGGTTGAGCGGAAGTACGTTTTTGGCAGCGGGAGAGTCTGTAAAGGTGGAGCGTGCGCTGGGAACCGTGCTGGAGGTGGCACCATTGCCGGGACTGCAAGGGATTTGATTGCGGGGAAGGTACGTTTGGGAGAATGTTGCCGGATTCCGGGGCTGGGTGGTCGCATCTGGAGGCCAGGCGGCGATGGCTAACGTAAACTGAACAGGACCGGACGTGTGCCGGCACGAGGTTTCGCGGTTGATGCAGATGCGGTTTCGGCTTTTGGGTATGGCAGTTATTCTCTTGGGCGGTGTTTCCACCGGCTTTGGGCAGGCGCAGGGTGGCACGGTAGCGCAGACACCGTTGCAGCGGTTATTGGACCACTTCGACCTGGGCTTGTCTGCCGCGGGATTGTTGAACGGCAGTGTGAGCGGGACGACTGAAAATACGAGCGTGTCGCCGCAGCCTTCGCTGAACCAGAGCGGCGGGTCGACGGTGGGTCTGCTGGCGACGTTGCGTGGCCAAAAGTCGCCGTACATCGGTGGCGAGTTCAACTACACCTTTGAAAAATATGCGTATACCTTCAACTTTACGCCCGCGTTCTCCCCAACCAACCTGACAGCACCGCAGGATTTCAAGGCGCAAAGCACGGTGAACGAGTTTACGCTGGGCTATGTGGCGAAGCCGCCGCACCCTATTTTTGGCGCACAGCCGTTTGTGGGCGGCGGTGCGGGATCGCTGGAGTTCAAGCCGACGAAGAATGGCGGAGACGAGCTGCCGGTGCAGGCGCGCGCGGCGTACTACTACTCGCTGGGCGTCGATTCGCCGATTCTGAAAGATGTGGGATTCCGTGTCGGATTTCGGCAGGTTTTTTACCTGGCACCGGATTTTGGACAGAATTACCTGAAGACGAAGAAATACACATCGACCGCGGAACCCACGGTCGGGTTTTACTATCACTTTTAACCGCACCGCGGCACCACGCCAAGAGACAGCATGAACGGCCTGACGGACGACCGGGATGACGATGTACGCCTGCCGGTGCGCGGGAGCGATCGCAGGTCGGTGATGCGCGATGAAGCGATAGGGCATGCGGAGCAGGACCGCGAGTTCACGCTGAGCACGGGAACGGTGCTGGGCATCTTTTTCGCGCTGGCGCTTGTGTGCGCGGTGTTCTTCGGCTTCGGCTACTCGATGGGGCGGAAAAGTGGTGTGGCCTCGGCCGCGGATACGGCGGTCTCCGGCGCGGCAGCAACGGACCCAGCGCCGGAGACGGCCGCAGCAAAGCCTTCTGCGGGGACGCCGGCGATCCAGGCAATTCCCGGGTACATGTCGGCGAGCCAGGCAGACGCGGCAAACCGGAATGCGAATGCGCAGACGGCGCGGCCGGGTGCGGCGACCTCCGCGCAGACCACGGTGGTAGTGACAGAGGCACCGGTGCCAAGGGTGACGAAACCCACGCCAGCCGCCGCCGAAGCTGCCAATGAGCCGACTGCGGCACCCGTGGTGCGCAAACCGGAGCTTCGGCCAGCGCTGCCTGCCGCCATCCCCATGGCGGTGCCCGTTTCACCTGGTGCAGCGGTCAATTACGTTCAGATTGCCGCGGTGAGCCACCAGGAAGACGCAGACGTTCTGCTGAGTGCGTTGAAGCGGCGAGGCTATGCCGTGTTCGAGCGGCCCGGAGACACGGACAAGCTGATTCACGTGCAGGTGGGGCCGTTTGCAACCAAGAAAGATGCGGATGCCATGCGGCAGAAGCTGTTGGGCGACGGGTACAACGCGATCGTGAAGTAAGCGGGCCGGGCCGGCTTTGAGGCATGGGTGAGGTATGCGCGGTCTACCTTGGGCGCTGGTGGTGATTCGTCTGCTGCTGGCACCGGTGGTTGTGCTTGCTGCCCGTTCCACACTGGCCGGCTCCTGCTGGCGGCGCTCGTCTTTGTCGCCCTGCTTACCGACATTTATGACGGCGTGCTGGCGCGCAGAATGGGCTGCGACACACCCGCTATCCGGCTGGCTGACTCGCTGGTCGACACGGTGTTTTATCTCGGCGTGCTGTGGGCACTTTGGATCAGGGTGCCACACGCGCTGCAACGGTATTGGCCGCTGCTGGCGGTGCTGCTGGGACTGGAGTTGGTGCGGTACGTTCTGGACCTGCTCAAGTTCGGCAAGGCCGCAAGCTATCACTCGTACCTGGCGAAAGCATGGGGTCTAGTGATGGCCGTCGCAGTCATGGTGGTGCTGGCACTGGATCGCGCGACGGTGCTGCTGGCTGTGGCCATGGTGCTGGGGATTGCGAGCGATGTGGAGGGGCTGGTGTTTTCGTTCATGCTGCCGGTGTGGCGCAACGATGTGAAGACGCTTCGGCAGGCGCTGGCGCTGCGGCGGCAGCAGCGGGAGAGCAGGCCGGTTCACCATGTGCTGTAGCTCGGCTGATTCGCTGCATGTCGTCGCGGCGGCGGCGCTCCGGTCGAGATGGAGGGTTCGGTAGAGGCGTAGCTATACCTGATCAAAAACGCTCTAGATTGCAGTGTGCGTGACCGGCTCAGGAGCGTTCTCAAATGCGTCTGCGGGATGCATGTGGGGTGGCAGGGCGGCAAGCATGGCGGCGCGGACAGCGGTGAGCAGGTCGTTGCGGCGGGGGAAATCTGCCGGGTAGATGGCGGGCAGGAACCGGATGTGGGCGGTGCCGGGGTGGATGGCAGCGCTTCCCTTTTGCAGCATTGTTTCTGTTCCCCAAAGCGCGATGGGGACGATGGGCGCGCCGGTGGACTGGGCGAGGTGGAAGGGACCGCGCTTGAAGGGCAGCAGTCGGCCGGTGCGGGAGCGGGTGCCCTCGATGAAAATGAGGAGACTCAGGCCATCGTGCAGGACGGCGGCGGCGGCTTTTGCAGACTGCATGGCGGATTCGCGGTTGCCGTCGCGGTCGACGGGGATGAAGCGGCCGAGACGCATGGCGGTGCCGAGAAGCGGGATGCGCATGAGCGAACGCTTGAGCATGACGACGGGCATGCCGGGCATCATGGGCAGCAGGGCCGGCGGGTCAAGGTTGCTGACGTGGTTGGGCATGTAAAGACAGGCGCGGTCAGTGGGGATGTTCTCGCGGCCCTGCACGTCGAAGGTGATGCCGGCGGCGCGTAGGCCGGCATGGGCGATCCACTGGCCGGTGCGGTACAGCGGGCCCATGTTGCGGGTGAAGAGCGTCCACGGGACAAGGACGAGGCCGGCAGGAATGCCGAGGCCGAGGATGACGAGGAGGGCTTTGAGGGTGGCGAGCATGGCTACTCGCTGGCGCTCCTCAAGTCGCTGAGAAGCACCGTGAGGTGCAATGGATTCGTTGGTGATTCCATGAAGTCTAACCGCGAGTAGAACTGCTTCACCCCATCGTCCTTGGCGTGAACAGCCAAAGCGCGTATGCCTGCGATTTCCGCCGCTTGCAAGGTGCGACGGACTGCGTCCGCGAAGAGTGACGTACCAGCCCCTTGCTTCTGAAAGCGTACGTCTACGGCCAATCGTGCTAGCAACATAATGGGCACTGGATGCCTTGCCTGACCTTTAATGAGGCGAGATGGCGCGTCGACGTGCTCCACGTGCCCCACGGCTAGGCTGTAGTACCCAACGAGTTCATCCTGATTCATACCGACATATGTTTGCGAGGAGTTTGCTCGTTGCGCCTGCAAAGCGTGTTTCACCAACCAGGCATTCAGGTCAGGTTGCCCACAATCAAATGCATCTATGCGATGGGTCGTACTTAGCTTCTCGACACGGTTTTTGCTCACGGTAGCCTCTGATTTTAAGTACCGGAGTCTTTGCCAGTAGTCGGATTATCCGCTGCTCAAAGTCTTTGAGCTTTAGCCTTGCCTTTGTCTACGCGCAATCACTTATCGAAGTAACCAGGGCGCTCAAGCAAGGCTTTCAACCTTGGCAATGGGCGCACGGGCGCATCGAGAAGAGCCTGGAACGCGTTCCACTGCTCGTCATCAAGAACGAATCTCGTTTGATCGGCAAGCAATTCCTCCGCGCGTGTGAGAGCACTTTCAAGCACAAAGTCGCTCACAGAGCGATGGGCGGCGGCGGCGGCGGCCTGGAGTTTAGACTTTGTTGCGGGTGAGAGCCGGACATCCAGCTTCTCTGTGCGGCGCAGGGCAGATGTGGGTTGGGCGGACATACTTCCTCTATGTCGAGAATGGCCGGATGTATGGACAATGTCAAGACAATAAGGCTTTCGCGGTGTGGATGGCGGCGGGAAGTTTGGTGTAGATGTCGCCGAAGCCGCCGTTGGAGAGGATAGCGATGACGTCGCCTTCCTTCAGGGTTTCGGCGAGGGTGGCGGCGATGGCGTCGGCGTCGGCGAGGAGCTGGGCGGGGATGCCGAGGCGGTTGAGGGCGTGGACGACGCGGGTGGGTTCGAGGC
>CAXTJO010000090.1:0-5048 GCA_964244665.1 uncultured Terriglobus sp. | reverse complement strand
CCCACCGCATCGTCGACCTCATCCACCGCTCCTTCCTCATCCCCAGTTGCAAGGTCGACCTCAACCGCTACCATCCCCGTCCCTGCCTCGAGTTCTACATCAAGCGCTGCCTCGGCCCCTGCGTCGAAAACCTCACCACGCCCGGCAGCTACGGCGAAGCCATCCGCGACGTCCAGCTCTTCCTCGACGGCAAGCAGGACCAGCTCGAATCCCGCATCACCGGCCGCATGTCCGAAGCCGCCATGAACGAGCAGTACGAACTCGCCGCCCGCCTCCGCGACCAGCTCGTCACCGTCCACCAACTCCAGGAAAAGCAGCGCATCGCCTCCGCTGAAAACGAAGATGCCGACGTCTTCGGCTACCACTTCGACAAGGAAATGCTCGCCGTCAACCAGTTCCACATGCGCGAAGGCAAAATCGTCGACAAACGCGACTTCTTCTGGGAAGACCTCCCCGACCTCCTCTTCGAAGCCGGCCACGACACCGATCCCGCCGAGCCTACACCAGAGGTCAGGCAAAAGCCTGAATCTGAGCAGGAGTATTCCCAGGCAACCTCGGAGGGGCACGGCTTCAGCCGTGCCATTGTTGCCTCGGAGGGGCACGGCTTCAGCCGTGCCATGGTTGCGAGTACAGAAACCGGGGCTTTAGCCCCTGAGGGACCTGCCGTAAACCCCGCCGACACCTCGGAAAGCCGCAACTACGACCCCGTTCCCACCCAAAGCGAAGCCGAACTCCACGCCCCCCAGGCCGTCGCCTACAACACCCTCCCGCCCACGCAGGACTTCTCCCCCGCAGCCTTCTTCTCCGCCTTCCTCAAGCAGCTCTACCTCGACCAGCCCTACGTCCCTCGCACCATCTACGTCCCGCTGGACTTCCCCGACCGCCTCGCCCTCGCCGCCCTTCTCTCCACCCAGGGCAAGCGCAAAGTCGACATTCTCGCCCCCCAGCGCGGCGACAAACGCTCCCTCGTCGACCTCGTCGGCCAAAACGCCCGGCAGTCCTACGACACCCGCTTCCGCACCCTCGCCCCTACAAAAAACGCCATCAGCAACGCACTCCAGGACGCCCTGAACCTGCCGGAAGTCCCCACCCGCATCGAGTGCTTCGACATCTCCCACATCTCCGGCGCGGAATCCGTCGCCAGCATGGTCGTCTGGGAACACGGCGATATGAAAAAAGCCGACTACCGCAAATACAAAATCAAAACCGTCCTCGGCAACGACGACTTCGCCTCCATGCGCGAAATCATCCACCGCCGCTACGTGAAACTCCAGAACGAAAAGATACCCTTCCCCTCACTCATTCTCATCGACGGCGGCCTCGGCCAGCTCGCCAGCGCAGCCGCAGCACTGGAGGAGATAGGCGTCACCCTCCAACCCCTCGCCTCCATCGCCAAAAAAGAAGAAGTCATCTACGTCCACGGCCAGGAAGACGACCCCGTCGTCCTCGACCGCCGCTCCCCGGTCCTCCATCTCGTCCAACGCATTCGTGACGAGTCCCACCGCTTCGCCATCACCTACCACCGCAAGCGCCGCGAAATGCGCGACCGCGACTCCGAACTCCTCAGCATCCCCGGCGTCGGCGACACCACCCGCAAGCGCCTCATCACCCACTTCGGCTCCGTCCGCGGCGTGCAGTCCGCTACCATCGACGCCCTCACCGCCGTTGTTCCCGCCAAAACCGCCAGAATCATCCATGGCTACTTCAACACTGAAGCCGCACCGCCTGCACCGACTCCTGCGCTTCGCATCCTTCAGTAACATGTGCGGTTACCAGAGTACCCATAAAATAAGGGGTACCACCCGGGCATACTTCTTTGTCGTGAATTGCTGTCGCCCGGCACCGACATGCGGAGTAACCGTAGCAAAACGAGTCATTTCCCTGTCGGTAACCGCCGTCGCGGGTAACATTTGAGCGGTCACCTTGTTTCATGGAAATTAGTTTCACTTTCGTGTGACTATCGTCTGCTTCTTTCGTGTTGGACCCCTAGTACAAAAGTCTTATGGGTCGGTACTCTCGAACTACTGAAAGTTCTGGAGTCCTCAATGCGTCTATTCCTCTCCCTATCCTCGGTTGCCGCCCTCCTCGCGTGCAGCTTGACGGCTCACGCCGACCCCATCCTCTCCGTCCAGGCGTTCGATGTTACTGGCGGTGTCTCAACAGGTATCCCCCTCACCGTATTTCCTTCCACCCCTAGCTCGATCTTCGCTTTTGGTAATAACGGCGACTTCTCGGCCGTGACCCTCAGTGCCTTCGGAGCTGCGCTCGCGAATGGCGGCCTCAGCACCACCACCATCGATGCCGCAGGACAGGCAGGAACTTCACTGCTGCTCGAAATCACCCAGGTCGGTCTTACCGCAACACAGGCTGCACAGCTGTTTCACGTCAGCTACACCCTGAACGCGCTCACCGGCGGTTCTGCCGGCTCTGTGGCCTACAGCTCCTTCATCGGACCCGACAATAGTGCATACAGCACAACAGACACCTTGCTCGCCAACCTTGTTCTTACCGGGTCAGCGTCGGTGGCTCAATACACGACGTCTGCTCTCGCCTCCGGCCTGACTCCTAATGGTCTCTACTCTGAAACACAGTTCCTGCAGCTCAACTTCACGAATACCGGCAGCATAACGGCAAGCTCCCAGCTTCTCCCGGCAGCCGCTACGCCTGAGCCTTCCAGCCTCGCCCTCCTCGGCACCGGCCTCGTCGGTATGGCTGGCTTTATCCGCCGTCGTCTTCTCGCCGCTTAGGCAAATTTGCCCAGTCACATGCCTGCGTTTACAGGGCAGAGTTCTAGGGCATTGTTAGGTCGGTCGTTTGACGCTACACCCTTCAGGCAGGTGGTGACTCATGTCACCACCTGCCCTTTTCATGTCCTCATCCTGCATCACGCACAGGTAAAGAACGCTGCGGTACCACCGCCAATAACCACACCAAACCTCGCCCTAACGCCCTATCCCCCGTATCCATCCGGACCCACGTCGAACGTGTTGCAGCTCTTCACCTCGCCCGTTGTCAGTCCGCGGTTGAACCACCCCTGCCGCTCCGCGCTCGTTCCATGCGTAAACGACTCCGGACTCACCGTGCCCCGCTGCATTTTTTGAATGTGGTCGTCCCCCACCGCCGCGGCATTGTCCAGCGCGCTCTTCACATCCCCCGCATTCAGCAGGTGCCGGTCCTGCTGCGACTTGCCCCAAACCCCTGCAAAGCAGTCCGCCTGCAGCTCCAGTTCCACGCTCGCCCGGCTTCGCTGGCTGCGGTCCTGCATCAACTGCGTCGCCTTCTGCTCGATTCCCAGAATGTTCTGCACATGGTGCCCTAGCTCATGCGCAATCACGTACCCTTGAGCAAAATCCGCGGTGTTCCCGCCCAGCCGCTTCAGCTCATCCCAAAAATCCAGGTCGATATACACCCGCTCGTCCTGCGGACAGTAAAACGGCCCCGTCGCCTCCTGCGCCGCACCGCACCCGCTCTGCGTCTGCCCGCGAAACAGCACCAGCTTCGCATGCCGATAGCTATGCTCCGTCTGCTCCGGCAACTCCGTTGTCCACATCTTCTGCACGTCGTCCAGCACATAGCTCACCAGCAGCGCATCCCGGTGCTCCGCCGTACTTTCCTGCACCTGCCCGCCGCCGCCCTGCTGCCCCTGGTAGCCCTGCGCGCCCCGCGACCCATCGTCCACGGCAGACGACCCGCCACCCAGCCCGCCCAGAAAGTTGCGCCCCGTCACCAGGCTCAACACCACGAGCACAATTACACCCACAATGCCCAGCCCGCCGCCACCGAACGGCAACATCCCGCCACCACCGCCGGAATTACCCCGGCGGTCCTCCACATCGCTGCTCATCCCACCCGGCGTCCACTCCATCGTTCTACCCCTCCATGCCTGCTGCCTGTGCCAGATGGGATGCACCCATCGCCCAACCCACTGCCATACCGCCGAACATCTCCTGCTACTTCTCCTCCACCGCGCCCCTCGCTACCGTCATCCCATGCGCGCCCTCGCCCTTTTGACCCTTGCAGCCTCCACCGCACTCGCCCAGGCCACCCTCCAGCGGCAGGTCGCCGCCATCGCCGCCGACGCCCATGGCACCGTCTCCGTCGCCTGCCTCCTCCCCGGCACGGCCCTCAACTGCGATCTCCACCCGCACAATCATCCGCCCATGCAGTCCATGTTCAAGTTCCCCCTCACCCTCACCGTCCTCCACCTCGCCGAAACCGGCAAACTCTTCCCCAATTCCACCGGCGAATCCACCGACCGGCTCCTCGACCGCCCCATCCGCTTTCTTCCGCAAGACCGTATCCCCAAAACCTTCAGCCCCTTGCAGGACCGCTACCCCGAAGCAGACGTTGACGTCACCCTCCGCGAGCTCATCACCCTTACCGCAGGGCAAAGCGACAACGCAGGCAGCGAGGTTCTCCTCCGCATTGCCGGTGGTCCTGCTGTCGTCCAGGCCTACATCCGCTCCCTTCTCGGCCCACAGTCCTTCCAGCTCCAGACCGGAGAAAAAGTCATGGACAAGGATCCGCTGGCCCAGTACGGCAACTGGATTGAACCCGCCGCCGCCGCCCAGCTTCTTCAACTCCTCATCACCCGCCCGCCCCTCCAACCCGCCGGCAACGCCTTCCTCCTTCAAACCCTCACGGCCTCTCAAACCGGGCCGCACCGCCTCCGTGCCGGTCTGCCTCCCGGCACACCCCTCGCCCACAAAACCGGTACCAGCGGCGAGCACAACGGCAAAGCCGAAGCCACCAACGACATCGGCCTCATCACCCTTCCCGACGGCCGCCACCTCGCCGTCGCCGTCTTCGTCACCGACGCACGCGCCCCCGAAGCCACCCGCGACGCCGTCATCGCTCGCATTGCCACCGCCGCCTACACCGCCGCCTTCGCCACCCACTAGCATCAAGCATCCCAGCTCTCAGCCCAAAACAAAAAGGCCGGAACAGTCTCCTGTTCCGGCCCGAATCAACCACACCTGCGTTTATTGCTCCCCCTTATACGGATTGAGCCCGCTTCCGGCTTCCAGAGCCCCGATGCTTGGTGGGGT
>CAXTJO010000089.1:0-5222 GCA_964244665.1 uncultured Terriglobus sp. | reverse complement strand
CGGGCGGCATGGGTTCAGGATAGCGGGAGGTTGGCCGGGCGGGCGGGCTTGGTACACTCTTGGGGTGATTGACCTAGCGTTTTCGATACTCGCGGCCGACTTTTCGCGGTTGGGCGAGGAGATTGCCACGGCCGAGCGTGGCGGCGGTACGGCGGTGCATGTGGATGTGATGGATGGGCACTTTGTGCCGAACATTACGTTTGGGCCGCCGGTGGTGGAGGCGGTGCGGCGGGTGACGAAGCTGCCGCTGGATTGCCACCTGATGATCGAAGACCCCGACCGGTTCATTCCTGACTTTGCCAAGGCAGGGGCAAACTGGGTGCTGGTGCACCAGGAGGTGTGCCGGCACCTGCACCGGACGCTGTCGCAGATACGGGAGCATGGAATGGAGCCGGCGGTGGCGATCAACCCGGCGACGCCGGTGGAGACGCTGCACGAGGTGCTGGGCATGGTGCACCATGTGCTGGTGATGACGGTGAATCCGGGGTTTGGCGGGCAGAGCTTTATTTCGAAGTGCGTGGAGAAGGTGCGGCACCTGGCGTCGCTGAAGAAGGAACTGGGGCTGGACTTTCGCATTGAGGTGGACGGCGGGATTGGGCCGGAGACGGTGAGGACGGTGGTGGAGGCAGGTGCGGATCTGCTGGTGGCGGGGTCTGCGATTTTTGAGGCGGGAAAGACGGAGGGGAATGCGCGGGAGTTTCTGCGGCTGGCGCGGGCGGCGGGTAGTTTGTGAGGAATCGACTGTAGCTGTTGCGGAAGCGAAAGCGACCTCAGGGGCTAAAGGCCCGCTGTTTTGATGAAGTTTATGGCACGGCTAAAGCTGTGCCCCTCCGAATCTGGGCGCTCTGTATGTTTGTCGGGCGGATTCAAATTTGGCGCTGCCAAAGGTGGCGCTGCTCAAGGCTAATGAGGTCGGGGAAGGCACGAGCGGTTTTGGGCCGGACGGTGACAAGATGCGGTGCGGGCAGTCCAACCAGCGTCCGACAACCACATGCCTGCCCGCACGATAGAATGGAGCGGGAATTGCGGTGCGGCCTGGGACGACCACGCACCGGATTTCGAGGATTTTTGAACATGGCTTTGTTTCTTCCGTCGTTTTCTCCGCGCCGTCATACGTCTGTTGCATTGCTGGGAGCGCTGCTGCTTTCGCCGCTGGCCCTGAGTGCCGTAGCCCAGGAGCCGCAGGCTGCACCAACGCAGCAGACGCCCGCCGCTTCCGCAGACCAGCAGGCACCGGCACAGCAACAGGCACCGGCACAGCAACAGGCACCGGCATCCACGCCGGGCGATTTGCCGGCGGGGACGACGTCTGGCGCGTCGCAGGACAACGTGCCGACGGGCGTGCTGAGCAACCGGGGCGCGCGCAAGAAGACGCGCAAAGGCACCGACGACCAGGATGCGGCCAAGCAGCAGAAGAAGGACCAAAAGGTTACCGCGACCAAGGACACGGTCAAGGCGCAGCGCGAGGCCAAGCAGCGGCTGAAGGACAATCCGCTGGCGAACGTGGACTCCAAGCAGCCGGACAAGCAATTGTACGACCGGGCGCAGGTGCAGTTGAAGAAGGGCAAGTTCGACGTGTCGCGGCTGTTGCTGCAGGACATGCTGGCGACGTACCCGGATTCGGAGTACCAGATGCGGGCGAAGCTGGCGTTTGCGGATAGCTGGTACCGCGAGGGCGGCACGGCGGCGCTGACCCAGGCGGAGACGGAGTACCACGACTTCATCATCTTTTTTCCGAACGTGCCGGAGGCGGCCGAGGCGCAGATGCGCATTGGCGACATTTACTTCAAGCAGATGGACAAGCCGGACCGCGACTACACCAAGGCGGTGCACGCGCAGGAAGAGTACCGGACGATGTTGACGCAGTACCCGGACAGCACGCTGATTCCGCAGGCAAAGCAGAAGCTGCGTGAGGTGCAGGAATTGTTGGCAACGCGCGAGACGGGCATTGCCGATTTTTACGAGGGGCATGAGAACTATGCCGCGGCGATCGCGCGCTACCAGACGGTGGTGGACACCTATCCGCTGTACAGCAAAATCGACGGGGCGCTGATCGGGCTGGGCGACAGTTATGCGGCGCAGGCGCACTTTGTGCGGACGAGCCCGACGATGCGGAACCTGAACGAGGACCAGAGGTCGCGGTTGCTGCGGGTGTACGAGGACCAGGCGGCGGCGGCGTATGGGCGGGTGGTGACGGTGTACTCGGCATCGCCGCGGGTAGAAGATGCGCGCGACCGGATGGAGGCGCTGGGACGGCCGATTCCGGAGCCGACGGCGGACCAGGTGGCGGCGAGCCAGGCGCTGGAAAACAGCCGGGAGTCGTACACGGTGGGCAACCGGGTGCGGACGCTGTTGAAGCTGCAGCCGGACGTGGTACTTGCGGCGCGGGTGGGTGATCCGTCGATGGCGGATCCGAAGGCGACGCTGGCGCCGAATGTGGTGAAGAATATCAATGCGGAGTTTTCGGCGGCGGTAAAGAATACGCCGATGCCGGGGGGCGGCGGGGCAAGTTCTGCGCCGGCTGCGCCGACCGACGCGGCTGTGAGTCCGGCGGCGGCGGACGCGGTGGCTCCGGGTGCACCGGCGGCTCCGGCGTTGTCGGAAATTCCGCCGGTGGGGGAAGCGCCGGCGGGTTCAGCACCAGCCGATTCGGGATTCACGTACACGCCGAACGGTGTGGCTCCGCTGACGAGCGGCGGCAACTCGACGGTGGGTGTGCAGATTATTACGCCGGGTGTGACCTCAGTAAAAGATGCGCATAACGGATTGAACGTGGTGGGGCCGGGCAACAACGTGGCGCTGCCGCCAATTGAAAAGGCGGCTGCCGCGCCGGATGCGGTGAACGATGTGCAGGGCGTGAAGACGCCTGCCGGGCAGTTGGCGCCGGTGGCCGATGCGAACGGCAAGATCCATAACCCGAAGCCGTCGTACGACAAGGGCGAGGAAAGCTCGAGCAAGCACAAAAAGAAGAAGGGCATCAACAAGATCAACCCGCTGTAACGGCGGTGCGATTGTGGGCAAACGGGGTGGCCAGGGGCTGCTCCTTTTGTTGTTTGTGGGGTGTTGCGGGCCCGCGTTCATGGGGTGTTGCGGCCAGGGTGGCTTCGCGCTTGATACACTCCGACACGATGCGAAGCTATAGCCGTCTCTCGTTCTCCGTTTCCCTGTATTCCTTTGCCCTGCTGCTGGCGGGCACGACCGGTGTTGTGGCGCAGGTACCGTCGCCGCGGCCTACACGGCCGGTGGCGAGCCTGCCGCGGCGTGTTGTGGCCATCGATCCAGCGGCGGCTGCGCGATCGCAGGCGCTGAAGTCGCCTGTGGTGGGCGCCGATCGCACGGTGACGTTCCGCTACCAGAACCGGGATGCGAAGACGGTGTCTGTGTTTTTGGAGGGCAATGCAGAGCCGTTTGCGATGGCGCGCGATGCGGACGGGATGTGGAGTTACACGAGCGATCCGCTGGAGCCGGAGTATTACGGGTACTACTTTATTGTGGACGAGCAGCACCTGCTGGACCCGCATAACGTGAACGTGCGGCAGAACCTGCAGGCGCCTTCGAGCTTTGTGCATGTGACGGGCGATGTGCCGCAGCCGTGGGATCTGGCGGACATTCCGCACGGCGATGTGACGCACCACGAGTACACGTCGAAGCTGGCGGCGGACGAGCCGGGCCTGCACGACCGCGATATGTACGTGTATACGCCGGTGGGGTACGACCGAAAGCGGAAGCAGCCGTACCCGGTGTTGTACCTGCTGCACGGGTATAGCGATTCGGCGATCGGTTGGGTGAGCGTGGGAAACGCAAACTGGATTTTCGACCGGCTGATTGCAAGCGGCAAGCTGCAGCCGACGGTGATCGTGATGCCGCGGGCGTATGGCACGATGCGGATGATCAGCGAGGGATGGAATGTGTGGTCGCCGCCGTATGCGACGCCGCTGGCGAACCAGCGGCTGTTGACGGACCAGCTGCTGCAGGAGATTTTGCCGTATGCGGAGGCGAACTTTAATGTGGCACGCGACCCGGGGCACCGGGCGATTGCGGGGTTGAGCATGGGCGGCGGGGAGACGATCTCGACGGGGCTGAACCATCCGGAGGTGTTTGGGTATGTGGGGGCGATGAGCTCGGCGATTGTGGCGGCGAACGGGCCGGCGCGGGCGGCGGATGCGACGCCGGAGATCTATCGGGCGGCGTTTGAGACGATTGTGCCGCAGGCGAAGACGCAACCGGCGACGCGGCTGTTCTGGATCAGTTGCGGGACGCAAGATGGGCTGATTACGGTGAACCGTGCGTTTGGGGCGTGGGCGAAGGAAAACGTGAAGGGAAACGTGAGCGTGAACGAGACGCCGGGGATGCACACGTGGCTGGTGTGGCGGCAGAATCTGGTGACGTTTTCGCAGTTGATGTTTAAGTAGGGCTCGAATTGAGAAGGTCTCTAAATGACGAGCGGACCCGTAAAGCAAGTCAATGAACCGTGGTTAGAAGCGGACGCAAGAATCACCTCCTGCGAACTTGTAGCTGGGACAGGTTTGTTGACGGATGTTTACGTGCCATCAATATATCGAGTGGCTTTTACCTACTTAGTGGATGGGCAGGAGTTTGCAGGAAGCTATGGAGCCGAGTCGCCCGCAGGAACTCGGTTCTACCATCAGGTTGGGTTTTAACGCCTCAAGTCCCGAAAAGAACACCCTGTGGGATTCTTTAGCGCGACCGTGGATTCGCTGGGCGGCAATCGCTGTCGGCGCAGGACTTGCGCTTGCGATCATTCGGCAGTGGCCGGAACCGTAGCTTCACTGTCCGGATTTCACGGCTGCACACTCCGGTATTCTGGAGGCGATGCCGACTGAACTTTCAAAAGCCTACGAGCCTGCGCTGATCGAAGAAAAATGGGCGACCTATTGGGTTGCCGAGAAACTGTTTGATGTGCCGCTTGATGCCAATGTTGCGGAGGCTGCGACGAAGGCGTTTGTGCAGTTGTTGCCGCCGCCGAATGTGACGGGGCGGCTGCACATGGGGCACATGCTGAATCAGACGGAGATGGATGTGCTGGCGCGGTGGCACCGTATGCGCGGCGAGGAGAGCGTGTGGGTTCCGGGGACGGACCACGCGGGCATTGCGACGCAGATGATGGTGGAGAAGCAGCTTGCGGCGGAGGGGTCTTCGCGAAAGCAGGTTGGGCGCGATGCGTTTTTGGAGCGGGTGTGGGCGTGGAAGGGGCAGTATGG
>CAXTJO010000088.1:0-5384 GCA_964244665.1 uncultured Terriglobus sp. | reverse complement strand
CGCACCGCGCCAGCATGTACTGGTCCAGCGGCTCCATCTGATCCCACTCGACCTCATCCTCCGCCGGCACAAACCCATCCAGGTTCGCCAGCAAAAACCGAAACGTATTTCGCAGCTTCCGGTAGATCTCCTCCGCCAGCCGTCGCATCAGCGGCACGCTCGCAACCACGTCCTCCCGAAAATCGACCGACGCCACCCACAGCCGCACAATGTCCGCGCCCAGATCGTTCATCACCAGCACCGGGTCCACACCGTTGCCCAGCGACTTTGAAAACGCGCGCCGCTGCTCATCCAGCGTCCATCCGCTCGTCGCCACGTATTTGTACGGCGCATACCCCCGCACGCCCACGCAGCTCAGCAAGGAACTGTGGAACCACCCCCGGTGCTGATCCCCGCCCTCCGTATACAGGTCCGCCGGCGTCTCCCCCACGGGCCGCTGCAGCTCCGGCTCCACCTCCAGCACCGCATGCCAGCTCGCACC
Organism: uncultured Terriglobus sp.; assembly: GCA_964244665.1. Classification (GTDB taxonomy): domain Bacteria; phylum Acidobacteriota; class Terriglobia; order Terriglobales; family Acidobacteriaceae; genus Terriglobus. The sequence goes on along the minus strand of CAXTJO010000088.1, from coordinate 4,903 downwards.
GCTTTCGAACCACACATCCAGAATGTCCATCTCCTTGCGAAAGTCGTCCACCGCCCCGCAACTCCCGCACGCCGTGCCCGACGGCAGCAACTCCTCCGCACTGTGCGCGTACCACGCGTCCGCACTCTCCTTCGCAAACAGCTCCACCACACTCCGGTTCACCGTCGCGTCGTTCAGCGGTGTGTGGCACTTCTGGCACAGGAACACCGCAATCGGCACGCCCCAGATCCGCTGCCGGCTAATGCACCAGTCCGGCCGCGTCGCAATCATGTTGCTGATCCGCTCCTGCCCCCATCCCGGGTCCCACCGCACCGTCGCAATCTCGTCCAGCGCCCGCTGCCGGAACGTCGTCTTTCCGCCTCCCGGTGCCTCCACCGGCGTCTCCATCCCGATAAACCATTGCTCCGTCGCCCGGTAGATCACCGGCTTGTGGCACCGCCAGCAGTGCGGGTAGCTGTGATGAATGTCCGCCTGCGCCAGCAGCGCCCCCCGCTCCTTCAGCAGTTCGATGATCGGTGCGTTGGCCTTGTGCACGTTCAGGTTGTCATACGCCGGCAGCCCGTTCCGCAGCCGCCCCGCCTCGTCTACATCGCACACCTGGCTCAGCGCGTACTTTTTCCCTGTGGCAAAGTCGTCCGGCCCGTGCGCCGGTGCGGTGTGCACCCCACCCGTGCCCGCGTCCGTCGTCACATACTCCGCCATCACCCCCAGCACCTCACGCGGCAAAAACGGATGTTGAAACGTCGCCCGCTCCAGCACCGACCCCTTGAACCGCGCCATCTCGACCGCGTCTTCCAGGTGGCACGCCGCCCTCACGTTCTCCACCAACCCCAGCGCCACAACGTACACATTGCCGTCCGTATTCCGCAATGCCACATAGTCGAACTCCGGGTGGAATGCAATCGCCAGGCTCGCCGGCAGGGTCCACGGCGTCGTCGTCCAGATCAACCCGAACACCGGCAGCCCCGCCAGCTCCGGCGCAATCGTCCCCGCCTCACTCGTCAGCGCATACCGCACATACACACTGGGCGACGTGTGCATCTCGTACTCCACCTCCGCCTCCGCCAGCGCCGTCTTGTCGTGCATGCACCAGTACACCGGCCGCAGCCCCTTGTACACGAAACCCTTCTCGAAAAAGTCGTAGAACAGCTCCAGAATCCGGGCCTCATACGCAAAATTCATCGTCAGGTACGGGTCGTCCCACCGCCCCAGCACACCCATCCGCACAAACTGCGACCGCTGCAGATCCACATACTTCTGCGCATACTCCCGGCACTGCCGCCGCACCGTGATCGCATCCATCTCCAGCTTCTTGCGCCCAAGCTGCTCGTCCACCTTGATCTCAATAGGCAGCCCGTGGCAGTCCCACCCCGGCACATACGGCGCGTCGAATCCCGCCATCGTCTTCGACTTCACGATGAAGTCCTTGATGCATTTGTTCAGCGCATGCCCCAGGTGGATGGCCCCGTTCGCATATGGCGGCCCATCGTGCAGAATGTACTTCGGCGCACCAACCCGTGCCGCGCGAATCTGCCCGTACAGGTCGTCGTCCTGCCACTGCTTCAGCCGCGCCGGTTCGTTTGCCGGCAGCCCGGCCTTCATCGGAAACGCCGTTTTCGGCAGGTTCAGCGTATCTTTCAACGGCTTGCGGACGGGTTGGCCCGCGCCCCCGCCATTTGCGTCAGTCGTGTCGCTCATCGTTCTCCCAGGCTCCAACGGCGCTCCCCGCGGCCACACCACGCAGCAGCACCCAACGCTCTATTCTAGCCGCTGCGCCTCGCACGCTCCCGCAGCCGGTGTTCGGCCGCAAATTGCCATGTAACAAACAAGCTCTGTGCTACGTCCAATGCTGTAGCCGTTTTGGTATGGGTGTATCCGTACCCGCGCGGCACGGATCGCTCATTGTTTATAGAATGCTGTGTAGGCCGATCCGCACGGTATCCACCGCGCCGCCATGCATGTGCATCTCGCCAGATGCAGGGACCGCAGAGTCCGCAGGCAGCGCACTCCACTTAGAGTTGCAGCGGCGCATCTCAGGTGCGGCGCCGAGAGATCAGAGGCTATGGCGAATACGCTCATCACACCGCCCGAAGTCGACCAGGACACCGCCGAACCCATTACGCGAACCTCGGCTTCCACCGGACTCCACACAGCCTCGCGGTCCGACGCCGCGCCCAACCTCGGCGAACCCGCCGCACTCCAGTCCACCAACCCCTTCCAGTCCCTCGTTCAGAACGTCCGCGACGCCTTCTTCCCCGAAAAGCTGCCGCCGCTCGTGCTTGAGTCGCAGCCTATTGCCGTCGCAGACCCCATGGCCGTCAAGCGCGACCCCGTCTCCACCGGCGTTGCCGTCGGTGTACACGCGCTCGCCTTCCTGCTCATCATCTGGATCAGCGCCAAGGCCATCAAGACCGTCATCCTGCCGAAAAAAGACGTCAAAAACATCAGCTTCGACGTGCCACCCCCGCCCCCCGTCATCCACACACCGCCCGCACCCCAGGTCCACGGCGGCGGTGGCCAGCACGACATCGCGCCCGTCCCGCACGGCGCGCCACCCAAGTTCTCACCCGTTCAAATCATCCCGCCCACAGCGCCACCAAAAATTCCGCCAAAACTCGCCGTGGCTCCGACCATCGACGTGGATAAGGCAAATCAGATGAAGAGCAACCTGCCCAACGTCGGCATGCTCAATTCGCCCATTGTCGGAGTCTTCTCCGGTGGCACGGGCAGTGGAAACGGTCTTGGTAGCGGCACCGGCAACGGCCTTGGTCCGGGTTCCGGCGGCGGCACCGGTGGCGGCCCTCGCTCGCCCGGCATTGACGGCGTCTCCTACCCCAAGCTCATCTACCAGGTCGAGCCGGAATTCTCCGAAGAAGCCCGCAAAGCCAAATTCCAGGGCGAAGTCCTCGTCCACCTCGTCGTCGACGCCTCCGGCCGTCCTACCCGCGTTACGGTGACCCGCCCCATCGGCATGGGCCTCGATGAAAAAGCCAAAGAAGCCGTAAGCCAATACCGGTTCAAACCCGCCATGAAAGACGGCAAACCCGTCCCAGTCCTCATGGACGTCGCCGTCAACTTCCAGATCTTCTAATTAGGACTTCCAACCAACGGAAAAGGCCGCCATCACCGGCGGCCTTTCTATTTTCCTCACCAACCCTCACCGCACCGCCAGCTCGCCCTCTTCCACCGCGATTTCCTCAAACGTCATATTCGCCGCCTCACTCCCCGTCCGCGCCTTCCAGTCCAAAAACATCCGTCCATAGCTATCCGTAAAACACCACTCCCGCGCAATCCCCAGTCTCTGCAGCGCCCCGTCGATCCACTCCCGCTCGCCCTCCAGCTCCGCAAAGTTCCCGATCGGCGTCTCATCCACCACCAGGTGCCCGTCGCCCTCCGTGTCGCTAAACTCCGTCCGGTACTTCTCGTACCGAAAAATCGGGGAGTATCCAAGCTCCACGAACACCGCCCCCATCGCCTCGCCATCCTCCACGTTTGTCTCCGTCTCCAGCCGCTCCTTATACGGCGCAGAGTCGTCATTGTCGTGCGGCGGCCGCTTGTGCGTCACCACCCACCGCCCGCCGTACTCCCGCATCCGCAGAATCTGCCGGCTCTCCAGCAGCCGCCGCTCCGGCGTGTCGAACAGGGCATTGCGCTCCAGCGTACGCGGCGTCTCCAGCAAAAACCCGCACCGCAGCGCTCTCTGCTGAAACTCGCCCAACTCCGGCACGCAAAACTTTAGCTCGATCTCCGCCTGTCTCATGCACAGGAGTATAGGCCACCCTACCCCGCCGCACGCTCCAACCGCGAGGCACCCATCCAAATCGTCTGCATTCGGGAACGCCACACCACGCCAGCAGGCCATCTTCAGCACAGCGCGCAGAAACAGGAAGCCCAAACCGGCACGCACACGACCAACTCCACCCCAACTACCATGGGCACATGGACCCCGGCACCCCGGCACCCACCCTGCGCCTCGACGCCTCCCCCGCCTCCATCGCCCGGGCCGCCTCCATCCTCCAACAAGGCGGCATCGTCGCCATGCCCACTGAAACCGTCTACGGCCTTGCCGCCGCTGCATTCAGCGCAACTGCAGTCGAACGCATCTTCCTTGCCAAATCCCGCCCCCACTGGGACCCTCTCATCGTCCACATCGACGGTCCCGGCATGGCCCGCACCGTCGCCGCCCACATCACCCCAATCGAACAACGCCTCATGGACGCCTTCTGGCCCGGCCCCCTCACTTTGCTTCTCCCACGCCAGGTCAACCTGCCTCCAGCGGTCACAGCAGGCAGGGAACTCGTCGGTCTCCGCATGCCATCCCATCCCGTCGCCCTCGCCCTCATCGCGGCCACAGGTCAGCCGCTCGCCGCACCGTCTGCCAACCGCTTCGGCCACGTCAGCCCCACCACCGCTGCCCACGTCTTCGCCGACCTCGATGGCTGCATCGACGCCGTCCTCGATGCCGGCCCCTGCGGCATCGGTCTCGAATCCACCGTCATCGAGTGCCGTCCCGCCGAAATCATCCTCTATCGCGCCGGCGGCATCCCAGCCCATGCCATCGCCCAAACCACCGGCCTGCCCGTCCGCACCTTCATCCCCGAACCGACACCCACCGCCCCCGAAAGCCTGCCATCCCCCGGCGTCGGCATCCGTCACTACGCCACCCGCGCCCGCATCGTCCTCGTCCACTCCCCAGCCGACCTCGCCCACCACCTGCAGGACCCCGCCAAACGCAACGTCGCAGTCCTCCTCCCGTCAAACTGGCCGACGCCGCCCCACACCGGCCCACTCCATCTGTGGGCCTCGAGCGACGACGCACCCGCCCTCGCCGCCACCCTCTACGCCGCCCTCCGCACCCTCGACGCCACCGCCCCGGACACTATCCTCGTCCCCCTGCCTTCCG
>CAXTJO010000087.1:0-5601 GCA_964244665.1 uncultured Terriglobus sp. | reverse complement strand
TGGCGGTGCCGACAGAGCCAGAGCCGCCAATCTGGAAGACGGATTTGGGGGTGATGCCTTTTACGCGTTCGGCCCGGTTTGCTTCCGTGATGTGGGCGATGAGTTTGCAGTCGATGTCGGTGGAGCGGAGCATGCGGTGGATGTGTGCGCCGGAGAATTCGGCGGGGCGCTTGTGGGGTTTGCCCCAGAAACGGCGGTCGAGGCTGGCGCGGTGGAGCCAGGCTTCGCCCTGGTCGGCGACGATTTGCCAGAACTCCGGGGCCGAGTTTGCGCCGGTTTCTTGGACGAACCAGGCGGGGTAACTGAAGCAGAAGTCGAAGCCGACGACGAGGCTGGGGTCCTGCGTGGCCAGATCGATGAGCCAGGCGGCGACCTCGGCGCGGGTGCGGCCGTTTTCGACACAGACCTTGCCGTTGTGCCAGGTGGCGGCGACGATGTGGCGGCGCTGGCCGGCGGTGTCGACGCGGCCGGACCAGTCGATGGCGATGACGGTGTCAGGCATGGGGGTGGTGGGGATGGTGGTGGTCACTCTTCGACGGATGCAGCTTCGGCGGTGTCGAGGGTGTCGGCGACCTCGCCGATGCGGAGCTCGCGGAGGACCTTGAAGATGGCTTTGCTGCCGAAGCCGGCGGCGGTGAGGCGGCGGAGAAACCGAGCGGTGGACTTGTCGTCGGTGGGAGGCTGGAGGCGTTTGCGGCGGATGTGTTCGCGGACGAGGGCGGCTTCGTCGAGGCCGTCGTAGGCGGTGGCGAGGGTGCTGGCGATGAGGTCGGAGCCGACGCCTTTTTGCTGGAGGTCTTGCCCGACACGGCGGCGGCCAAAGACGCGGTTTTCCTGGCGGAGCTTGGTGAAGTCGGCGGCGAAGCGCTCGTCGGAGAGGTAGTTGAGTTCGCGGAGCTTGAGGAGTACTGCGTCCGCGGCGGCGATGCCGGCGGGGCCGGGTTCGGCGCGGTCGAGGAGCTTGCGGCGGAGGTCGCGCTCGGATTGCATGCGGGCGCCGAGGGACTTGGCGGCGTAGTCGAGGAGTTGGGCTTCGTCGAGGGGTTGGCGGGTGCGCTTGGGGCGGCCAAAGGGCATACGGAAATTGTGTCACTTTGGGCGCGGATGGTGGAGTCGACGAGCGCGATTGGCGCTGAGACCATGGCGTCGGTGCCTGGACCCATGTCCGAAAATCCGGACATGGGGCACATGTGTATTACTCGAATGCAGAACACGCGTGTGTCATTCCAGAGGTGAGCACGGGTGTACCGCTGCGGAGAGGGGCAGGGGTGTATTCGTTGCACAGGCTGATTCGTCTAACGTGGAGAGATGGTGGCGCGGCGGTGCGCCGGAGTGGGAGAGCGATGCGGCAGATGGGTTGGCTGGGTGCGGTGCTGGTGGGCGCGATGAGTGCGGCCGGGTCGATAAGTGCGGCGGGGGCGCAGGATGGGTTTGGGAAGCTGGACCCGGCGCAGCCAGCAGGAAAGACGGCGGACGCGATTGTGCAGGCGATGGGTCAGCGGGAGAGCCAGTTTGCCAAGGCGCGGGACAACTACATTTTTCGGCAGAGCGTGAAGATGCAGACGATCAACGACGACAACAACCGGCCGGATGGGGAGTACCAGCAGGTGGCGGACATCGGCTTTACGCGGGACGGGCGGCGGACGGAGAACGTGGTGTTTGCGCCGGCAAACACGATCGAACGGGTGATCCTGACACAGCAGGACATGGAAGATATCGAGCACCGGCTGCCGTTTATCCTGACCGCGCCGGAGCTGCCGCTGTATGACGTGGCGTACCTGGGGCGGCAGAAGATCGACGAACTGGAGACGTACGCGTTCGACGTGGCACCGAAGGTGATGGAGAAGGGGAAGCGGTACTTCAAGGGCAAGGTGTGGGTGGATCAGCAGGATTTGCAGATTGTGCTGGTGAGCGGGAAGTCGGTGCCGGACGATGTGCGGAGCGGGCATGAGAACCTGTCGCCGCCGTTCACCACCTATTACGAGCAGGTGGATGGGAAGTACTGGTTCCCGACGTACACCAAGGCCGAAGGGACGCTGCACTTTGCGCCGGGCGGCGGATCGGGCGGGCAGGACGTGCATGTGCGGTCGATCGTGAAGTATACGGATTACAAGCAGTACCGGTCGAGTGCGCGGATCATTGTGAATGGGAAGGACATTACGGACGAGTCGACGAAGGATGCGGAGAAGCCTAAGTAAGTGCAGCGAGTTAGCAGGTTTAGCGACTCAGGGGCGTGAGGTTGGCGGGTTCGGGTAGAATTCTCGCCAACCCAGGTTTCGAGGATTGTGCCCATGCGTTTTCGTTTGCTTGTTTGTGCTGCCCTGTTGCTGGTGACGACGGCGGGGGTGGCGCAGACGCCGCACCTGTTGCGTGCGCCGTCGTTGTCGGATGCTGAGGTGGCGTTCCGGTATGCGGACGATGTGTGGCTGGTGTCGCGGGGTGGTGGGAGTGCGCGGCGGTTGACGTCGACGGGGAATGTGCAGGACGGGCCGTACTTTTCGCCGGACGGGAAGACCATTGCGTACGGTGCGCGGGTGGCGGGGAACGAGGATTTGTACACGGTGCCGGCGACGGGCGGTGTGCCGCACCGGGTGACGTTTCATCCGGCGGGGAACTACCTGGCGGGGTGGACGCCGGATGGGCGCGACCTGCTGATGACGAGCATGCAGGATGCGGTGCGCACCTACTTCAAAATGTACCGGGTGCATGCGGACGGGTCGGGTTTGCCGGAGGCGCTGCCGGTGCCGAGCGCGAGTGACGGGGCGCTGTCGCCGGATGGTGCGCGGTTTGCGTACACGCCGTGGCTGCAGTGGCAGGCGGAGTCGTGGAAGCGGTACCGCGGCGGCCAGACCGAGCCGATATGGATTGTGGATTTGAAGACGCTGGACCGCGTAAAGGTGCCGCGGGAGAATTCAAACGACACGCACCCGGTGTGGATGGGGGATGCGGTGTACTTTCTGTCGGACCGCAATGGGCCGGTGTCGCTGTTCCGCTATGACGTGGGTGCGGGTGTGGGTGCGGGTGCGGTGCGGCAGGTGGTGGAGAACAAGGGCCTGGATATGCGGTCGCTGGCAGGGCACAACGGCACGCTGGCGTATGAGCAGTTTGGCGTGATCCACCTGCTGGATGCGGCGACGGGCAAGGACGAGGTGCTGCGGGTGACGCTGGACGGCGACTTGCCGTCGCTGGTGCCGCACATTGCCAAGGTGGGGCCGGATGAAATTCGGAATGCGGCGATTTCGCCGACGGGCGTGCGCGCGGTGTTCGAGGCGCATGGGGAGATTTTTACGGTTCCGGCGGACAAGGGGGATGTGCGGAACCTGACGCGGACGTCGGATGCGGCGGAGCGGGAGCCGGCGTGGTCTGCGGATGGAAAGCACGTGGCGTACTTCAGCGATGCGTCCGGGGAGTACCAACTGTATGTGCGGGACCAGGATGGGCTGGCGCCGGCGCGAGTGATCGACCTGGCGGGGGCGGAGCCGGGACAGCCGCCGACGTACTACTACTCGCCGGCGTGGTCGCCCGATTCGAAGCGGCTGCTGTATTCGGACAAGCGACTGAATCTTTGGTATGTGAACCTGGACCCGGCGCTGGGGCCGGCCAGGCCGGTGCGGGTGGACCGGGAGTTGCACGAGGGGTTTGGGCCGGCGGGATTTGCGGCGAGCTTTTCGCCGGATGCGAAGTGGATCCTGTATGCGCGGTCGCTGCCGTCGCTGGAGAACGCGGCGTTTTTGTTTGAGATCGCGACGGGGAAGTCGACGCAGATTACGGATGGGATGTCGAATGTGACGAACCCGGTGTTCGATGCGGGCGGGAAATACGTGTACTTTACGGCGAGCACGGATATTGGGCCGGCGATCGACGGGTTTGGGCTGGGGAGCTTTAATCGCACGACGACGGCGAGCGTGTATGTGGCGGTGCTGAGCAAGGACGAGCTGAGCCCAATTCCACCGCAGAGCGACGACGAGAAGGACAAGCCGGATGCGGATAAACAACCGGCGGCGACGGATGCGGGTAAGAGCGACGAAAAGAAGGACGCGGCAAAGAGCGAAGACAAAAAGGGCGACGACAAGAAGGGCGATAAGGAGAAGAAGGCGGCGGGGACGCTGACGGAGACGAAGATTGACCTGCCGGGGATCCAGCAGCGGATCCTGGCGCTGCCGGTTCCGGCGCGGAACTATGTGGCGTTGTTGCCGGGAAAAGCGGGCGTGATCCTGCTGGGCGAGGGTGACGCGGCGGCGAACTCTGCGGCGGGCGGGCCGTCGGTGCTGCGGTCGGTGTACCGGTTTACGCTGGAAAGCCGCAAGACCGAGGATGTGCTGCACAACGTGTCGAGCATGACGATTTCGCTGGATGGGGAGAAGCTGCTGTACCGCAAGGGCGACGGGTATTTTATTGCGGCGGGCGCGGACCTGAATCCGGGCGCGGCGGACGGCACGCCGGGCAAGCCGCTGCATGTGGACGCGATGCAGGCGAAGGTGGATCCGCGGGCGGAGTGGCGGCAGATTTATAACGAGACGTGGCGGATCGAGCGGGAGTTCTTTTACGATCCGGGGTTCCATGGGCTGAACCTGGACAAGATCCGGGCGAAGTACCTGCCATATGTGGACGGGCTGAGCTGCCGGTCGGACCTGACGTATTTGCAGGAGGAGATGCTGGGAGAGATCACGGTGGGCCACATGTTTGTGAGTGGGCCGCACGGCGGGGAGGATGGGCCGAAGACGGGGCTGCTGGGGGCCAACTATGTGATCGACCAGGACCGCTACCGCATTGCGCATGTGGTGCAGGGGGGCAACTGGACGCCGCAGCTGTATGCGCCGCTGACGCAGCCGGGTGTGAATGTGCGGGACGGGGAGTACCTGCTGGCGGTGAACGGGACGCCGTTGCACGCGACGGATAACCTGTACGCGGCGTTTGACGGGCTGGCGGGCAAGCAGACGACGCTGCGCGTGGGGCCGACGGCGGACGGCAAGGGCGCGCGGGACGTGCTGGTGGTGCCGGTGCCGAGCGAGCGGGCGATGCGGTCGTATGAGTGGATCGAGGGCAACATCCGGCGCACGACGGAGCTGTCGCATGGGCAGGTGGCGTATGTGTACCTGCCGGACACGGCGAGCGGCGGCTTCAACAGCTTTAACCGGTACTTCTTTGCGCAGACGGATCGCAAGGCGGTGGTGATCGACGAGCGGTATAACCAGGGCGGAGACATTGCTGACTATGTGATCGATGTGCTGAAGCGGACGCCGATGCTGAACTATGAGTCGCGCCAGGGTTTGCGGACGACGGAGCCGACGGGTGCGATTTTTGGGCCGAAGGCGATGCTGATCAACCAGAACGCAGGGTCGGGCGGGGATGCGATGCCGTGGCTGTTTCGGCAGGCGAAGCTGGGGCCGCTGGTAGGTACGCGGACGTGGGGCGGACTGGTGGGGATCGGGGGCTACCCGGTGTTGCTGGATGGCGGCAGCGTTACGGCACCGCGGACGGCGCTTTATGGGCTGAAGGGCGAGTTCGAGGTGGAGAACATCGGAGTGGCGCCGGATATCGAGGTGGAGGACGATCCGAAGCTGGTGCGGGATGGGCACGATCCGCAGCTGGAGCGGGCGG
>CAXTJO010000086.1:0-5673 GCA_964244665.1 uncultured Terriglobus sp. | reverse complement strand
CGTAGGCCTCGTCGGCGGTGCGGAGGTCGGGCTCGGAGACGATTTCGATGAGGGGTGTGCCGCAGCGGTTGAGGTCGATGTAGGTGCGCGTGCTCGAGTCGGCGAAGCCGTCGTGGATGGATTTGCCGGCGTCCTCCTCCATGTGGAGCCGGGTGATGCCGATGCGGCGGATGCCGCCGCCGGTGGCGAAGTCGGAGGGGACGTCGAGGTAGCCGTTTTCCGCGAGGGGCCTGTCGAACTGGGAGATCTGGTAGCCCTTGGGGGAGTCGGGGTAGAAGTAGTTTTTGCGGGCGAAGATGCTGGTGGTGTTGACGGTGCAGTTGATGGCTGCCGAGGCTAACGTCGCGAATTCCACGGCCTGGCGATTGAGCACGGGGAGAGCACCGGGGAGACCGAGGCAGACGGGGCAGGCGTGGGTGTTGGGCTCGCCGCCGTAGCGGTTGATGCAGCCGCAGAAGGCCTTGGTGTTTGTGAGGAGCTGGACGTGGACTTCAAGCCCGATAACGGGCTGGTACTGGGCGAGGAGGGTGGGGTTCATTGGTCGTTCCTGTCGAGAAACATGACGTATCATATTTCGGATTTGTCGGTTAACAAGATTCCAGCGCCCGGAATGTCAGTAAGCTGGCCTGCCTCGTCGACCCAGGCAGCGTCCTGGAGGAAGAGGGATTTTTCGTCCGAGGTGTCGGAGTAACGAAGGAGCCAACCGATGATGTTTTTGCCGTCGGCAAGGCCAACCTGAACCGTTCCGTTGAGGCTGACGAACATGTCGGTCCACACCGACTCGCGGCTGGTGCGCTCTGTCCATCCGAACCTGCGGAGAAGTCGGGCGTGAAGATCATGGCCCTTGACATAGCCCCATCCAAGACCCAACCCGATCGCGATAAGAACAAGGAAACACACCCGGAGACGGGAAACGGAAAAGGTAAATGAAGAGCCAGGCGCGGTAGCCAGTGTCCAACTTACGGGTAGGTGTGCACCGAAGAGGAACAGGTATACGACATATGTGAAGAAGCTGAAGATCAAAGCTTCGATGATGCGCTCAAGCTCACTTTGCGCAACGCGGGCGCTCATTAGGCGCACAAGACGGGCGCTTACGAACCCGGGTAGCAGAAGGAGCAGGGCTAGTAGCGCCTGGAAACCCTGCGGCACTTACCTTACCGACTGTTTAGGCGCAGGCGCGGCCGGAACGCGGACGGGGGCAGGTCGCTGATAGTTTGTTGGAGCCGCAGGTTTGTACCCCTCGCGGAGCTCTCCCTGGTTTGCCGGCACTCGAACTTTTTGCATGCTGTTTTCGCCCATCGTGTCACCTTTCTGAAGTTTAGAGCCTGCGCTTGAAAACTGGAAGTGGTTACTTGCAACGATCGACCTTTCTGGTGTACTTCTTCCGCATATCCGTTTTGAGGCTTGACCTGTACTCCCCTTCTATTTAGAGCACGGCGAGTGGGGGACGGGGTTGTGGTTCTTGGGGTGCTCTGATGGCTGCTGCTGGTTCCAAACGTGGGCGCGGGTGGGTGTGCGGTGTGGCGGCGCTGGCGTTGTTGCCGCTGACGGCGCTGGCGGCGAAGGATCAGGTGCCGGATTGGGTGAGGCAGGCAGCGGCGCAGACGTTGCCGGAGTACCCGGCGCGGACGGATGCGGTGGTGCTGCTGGATGAGCACACATATACGATTGCGCCGGACGGGGGGAAGACGGAGCATGTGCGGCGGGTAGTGAAGGTGCTGCGGCAGCAGGGGCGCGAGTATGGGCAGTTGGTTGCGGAGTTTTCCGACTCGGAAAAGCTGAAGTCGATGCACCTGTGGAGCATTGGCGCGGATGGCCATGAGTACGCGGTGCGCGATAACGAGACGACCGACCACGGCGTGGGCGAAGGGTTTGAGCTTTACAACGACAACAGGGTGCGCAGTGCGCCGATTCCGGCGATGGGCGTGGGCGCCGTGACGGCAATGGAGTACGAGCGGCAGGGCCGGCCGTATGAGAACGATGTGATCTGGATACCGGATGAGTCGATTCCAGTGGCGACCGAGCGGCTGCAGGTGAATCTGCCGCCGGGGTACACGTACAAAGCGCAGTGGAAAGACAAGCGGACGGATGCCGCGCCGGTGGACCTGGAAAGCGGACGGACGCTGTGGGAGGTGAAAAACCTGCCGGCGCACAAGCTGGAGGACGTGGAGATGGCACCCGGGTGGCTGAGCCTGGCGTCGCGGCTGGACGTGTTCTATTACGGGCCGACGCAGGTGGTGCCGAAGACGGCGATGCGCGGGGACTGGAAGGACATTGGGCTGTGGTACGAGTGGCTGGCGCAGGGCCGCAACGTGCCGGATGCGGCGATTACGGCCAAGGCGCAGGAGCTGGTGCAGGGCAAGACGGAGTTTCGCGCGCGGGTGGAGGCGATAGCGACGTTTGTGCAGCAGCAGGTGCGGTATGTGGCAATCGAGATCGGCGTGGGTGGACACCAGCCGCACCCGGCAGCGGACATCTTTAGAACCCGGAGTGGCGACTGCAAGGACAAGGCCACGCTGATGAGCGCGATGCTGCAGGCGGTGGGCGTGCACAGCACATGGGTGATGGTGAGCACGTATCGCGGGGTGATCGACGGGGGTGCGCCGTCGGTGATCGGCAATCACATGATCGGGGCAATCCAGTTGCCGGCGGACTACAAGCCGGAAGCGATGTACAGCGTGGTGACGACGGCGCATGGCAGCAAGCGGTGGCTCCTGTTCGACCCAACGTGGGAGAAGACGCCATTTGGGCAGATTGAGCGGGAGCTGCAGGGCGGCGATGCGCTGCTGGTAGATGGCGCGGACTCGACGGCAATCCGCATTCCGGTGCTGAAGCCGGAGCAGAACCACATTGAGCGGCAGGAGATGTTTGCGCTGACGGCGGACGGCAACCTGACCGGCACGGTGCACGAGACGCGTGGCGGCGATATTGCGCGGGAACGGCGCTACCTGTTCAGCGAGAAGAATGCGAAGCAGCAGCAGCAGTTCTTCGACAGGCTGATGGCGGGCGATCTGCTGAATTTTCAGCTTGCGAATTTGAAGACGGCGAACGTGGGCGACCTGGACAAGGACATGTCTATCGACTACACGCTGAAGGCGGAGCATGTGGCGCAGGAGGCAGGACCGCTGTTGATGGTGCGGCCGCGGGTGGTGGGTTCAGAAGGTTTTGCGGTGGATCGGGCTGAACGTGGCAAGAAGCGGACGGTGGGCATCGACCTGGGTGCGACGCGCGAAATCCACGATGTGTGTGACATCAAGCTGCCGGCGGGGTTTACGGCGGATGAACTGCCGCCGCCGGTTGCGGTGGACATGGGATTTGCGGCGTACCGGAGCAAGGTGACGGCGGATGCAGGCGTGATGCGGTATGAGCGGACGTTTACGGTGCGGGAGGTAACGCTGCCGGCGGAGCGCTACAAGGATGTGGAGATGCTGAGCAAGGTGATTGCGAGCGATGAAGGAAGCAGCGCGGTGCTGAAGCGGGTGCAGTAGAGAAGCAGGCGAACCGGTTGTGGGTTCGCGCGGCTGCAGCGGTAGAGCGTTGCAGTGGGTGGAGAGTTGGGTTGAAACAATTTTCGGGAGAGATGAGATGACGCTGTGCCGTGTGGTTTGCCGGGTGGTTGCCGTGGGGATGGGTTTGGCTGCAATGGGGGCTGTGCGGGCGCAGCAGTGGATTGCGCCGACGCCGGAAGAGTTGAAGATGACGTCGATTCCGGAGGTGCCGGATGCGAAGGCGGTGGTGCTGTATCGGGATGAGCAGACGGATGACGATTTGCATGTAAAGTCGCGGTACTTCCGGATCAAGGTGCTGACCGAGGCGGGAAAGGATCTTGGGGATGTGCGGATTGCGTTCGACCACAGGAGCGGAAACAGCGGGTACCAGGTGGGCGAAGTGGCGGGACGCACGATTCAGCCAGACGGGACGATTGTGCCGTTTACGGGTAAGCCGTATGAGAAGGTGATCGACCAGGGCAAAGGGTACAAGCAGGCGTTCAAGGTGTTCTCGATGCCCGCGGTGCAGGTGGGGAGCATTCTGGAGTTCCGCTACACACTGCGGTGGGACGACAACATGTTCTGGAACCCGGAGTGGGACATTCAGTCGGAGGATCTGTACCTGCGCAAAGGGCATTTTTTGTGGAAGCCCACCGAAAAGACGCTGCTGCACACATCGCGGGGCGGCCACGAGAACCTGACGTCGGTGCTGGTGTGGAGTGCGGTGCTGCCGAAGGGTGTGGATGTGCAGCGCATCAACCTGCCGAACGGCCGGTTGCGGCTGGAGGTGAACGTGCAGAACGTGCCGCCGTTCGGGATGGAAGAGTACATGCCGCCGATCCGAAGCACGATGTACCACGTGTACTTTTACTATTCGCCATACCACAGTGGCGAGGAGTTCTGGAAGACGGAGGGTGGCTACTGGAGCGGCGAGGCGAACAAGTTCGTGGGCAATAGCGGCTATGTACGGGATGCGGCTGCGGCGGCGACGGCCGGTGCCGCGACCGACGAGGAGAAAGCGAAGAAGCTGTATGCGCTGGCGCAGACGATTGAGAATACGGATTTTTCTCGGCGCGCCTGAAAGAGGAAGACAGGAGCGAAGGGCAAAAGGAGACACGGACCGCGGAGGACGTGCTGCGGAAGAAGCGCGGGAGCAGCGACCAGATTGCGAGGACGTATGTGGGGCTGGCGCGGGCGGCGGGGCTGAACTCGTCGGTGATGGTGGTAAGCGACCGTGCGTATCAGACGCTGAACGCGAGCTGGATGGACTTCGACCGGCAGTTGAGCGACGAGATCGCGCTCGTTAATTATGGTGGCAAGGATCACTTTTTGGACCCCGGAAGTCCGTTTTGCAGTTTTGGTCACCTGGCGTGGAATCACTCGCTGAGCGCCGGCGTGCGGCAGGACGGGAAGGCGACATCGCTGCAGATGACACCGGCGGAGGGGTACAAGGATTCACGTACGGCACGTGTGGCCGACCTGAAGCTGGACGACAGCGGCCACATGACGGGGACGGTGCGCCTGACGTTCCAAGGCACACCGGCGGTGGAGTGGCTGCAGACGGCACTGCGCAGCGACGAGACGGAGCTGCGGGAAGAGCTGACGAAGTACGTGCAATCGGTGCTGCCTGGAGGGACGGAGGCGAAGATTACGTCGCTGGAGGGGGTGGCGACGGACGCGGTGCCGCTGAAGGTGGTGTTCGCCGTGTCGGGGCAGATGGGAGCGGCTGCAGGGTCGCGTGTGGTGTTGCCGAGCGATGTGTTTGTGGAGCACCAGAGGACGGTGTTTCCGCATGAAAAGCGGGACCAGCCGGTGTACTTTCACTATGCGCAGATGGTGCAGGATGCCATGCGGATTGTGTACCCGGCAGGATTTACGGTGGAGAGCGCGCCGACAGACGACAGCATGCGGTTGAAGGAGAGCGCGGCATACACGCAGAGATCGAAGCAGACGGGGGACAGCATTACGGTGTGGCGCGACCTGATGCTGGGGGAGATCTACTACCCGCTGGAACTGTACCCGGAGCTACGGAAGTTTTATGGGGAGTTCGAGCGGAAAGATCACGGGTCGATTGTGCTGAAGCGAGCGGGGACGGAGAAGGCGGCGGTGGAGAAGGGAGCCGGGGAGTAGTTTCGCTAGACTGGTAGAAGCATGATTCTGCCTTTTGTACGAGAGACTGTTGGTG
>CAXTJO010000085.1:0-5688 GCA_964244665.1 uncultured Terriglobus sp. | reverse complement strand
GGCCCTGCACGTCGTAGTGGCCGTGGGTGTAGTGCCGGTAGCGGTGCGGGTAGAGACGTCGGCCCACCGGTCCGGTGCCGACTTGGCGGCCGTGCGTGTGGCCACTCAACACCACATCGGCCTCTACGGTCGGGTTTCCGCGGCTGTCCAGAATTTCGCGCGCTTTGATGGATACGATCTCGGTCATGGTTCCTGCCGTTCCTTCTGTTCCCGCGCCCCCCGCAACAATGCGGTGGCTCAGGCGTTCGTTGAGCCGGGGCCGGCGATCCACCGCAATGGACCCCCCACCCGCGCCCGCAATGGTATCGATGAATGTAGACATATCTGTACACACGCGCCAAAACCTGCCGGCAGCACGCGCATCGTGATTCTAACAACACACCGCCACACCTGTTGGCAACCAAGATTACCCATCCCGCGGCCTACCGCACGTGCCCGCAGAAACGTCTAGCCTAAAGGACACCCGCAGCTTCGCACTGCTGGGCGACACCACCGGAGGTTCCAACCCCGTGAAGCGATTCTCAGCCGCAGCCTTTCTTCTCGCCACCTCGCCCCTGCTCGCACACTCCGCACTCCTCGCTCAGCAAACCGGTGTCTCCCGCCCGCAGGAGGCGACCGCGGACACCGTCGAAGAGGCCACCGCCCAGGACCGCCCCATTCCCGTCGTCACCGCGCCCGCCATCGTCGTCGCACCCGCTCAGGCCGTCGCACCCACTCAAAACACGGTACCCGCGACCGAGCCGACGCAGGACACCTCTCCCGCCGTCACCCTCAAGCGCCGCGACCTCGCCAAGTTCGATCCCGACGACCACATCGTCGAAGACGTTGAAATCCGTCCCGGCGAGCTGCCCGCAGGTACCCTCCTCCACGCCCGTCTTCGCGGCTCGATCGAAACCGCAACCACCGTGCCTGAAACCCCATTCACCGCCGAGCTCACCGAACCCATCCAGCACATGGGCCGCATCATCGTCCCCGCCGGCGCCGTCCTCCAGGGCCGCATCACAGAAATTCATGGCGGCAAGCGTATCCATGGCGCCGCCCTCATCCACCTCCAGGCCCAGTCCATCATCCTTCCCGACGGCACCCACATGGCCCTGAACGCTGCCGTCATCGACACAAACCAGTACCAGAACACCCGCGTCGATGCAGAGGGCAACATCCTCCGCAAGGATCACGCCAAAGAAACCCTGGCTGCCCTGTCCCTCACCACTGGCAGCGCCGCAGCCGCGGGCGGTGTCATCGGCGGCGTTCCCGGCGCTCTCGTTGGCGCTGGCATCGGTGCCGGCGTCGGCACGGTCTGGTGGCTCAAGCAGGACCGCCAGACCCAACTCCCCGCAGACACCCTGCTCGTCATGTCCCTCACCACACCCATGCCCATCCGGCCCCTCGTCCAGGAGCCGGAGTTCGTCCAGTCTCCCCGCACCGTCACCGCCCCCGTCGAAGTCGTCGCGCCTCCCCCGGTCACCGCCCGCAGATACAACGACTCCTTCGTCCCTTCAAACTAGCGCAGCAGGCAGTACCTGACGAATCCAAATTTCTGCTTTTCCGGAAGGAGCAGTGGCCTTTAGGCCACTGAATAACCTCTAAAACGAAAGGGCTTTAGCCCTGGCGCTCTTCTTCGGCGCTGGCAAATCCTCACAAAGGTATTCGTCTAGACACTTCCTAACCCCTGAGGTCAGCTTTTGCCCGCCCAAACAGCCAGACCCTAACTCCGCACCTGCGCCAGCAGCCTCTTCCACGTCTTCGTATTCCGCCGCCAGCTCTTCTTCAAATCCTCCAGAATCCGCTCAAAATCCCCGTGCCCCCGCAACTTTGCCCACGCCGGATTGATTGAGAACCACGGATAGTTCTCGTTCCCTAGATAGATTGCCCGCCGCAACCAGTGCAGCGCCTCACTCTCGTCGCCTTCCACCGCAAAATAGGTCGCCAGCCGGTACGCCATCTCGCTATCCGCCTCCGCCGCCGCCAGCGTCTCGTCCACAATAAACGTCGCCGCCTTCTCCCTCTGCCCTAGCTGCGCGTAACACATGGCAATCGTCGGAAACACAATCCGCAGCGACTCGTCTTCCTTTGTCACCGCCTCCAGCGTAAAAATCGCCCGCTCCAGCTCTCCCGTCCGCATAAACTGGTAGCCCTCGCTGATGCGCAACAACGGCTGCTTCGGCTCCAGCGTCAGTCCTTTTTCAATCTCGTCCGCCGCAAGCTCCAACTGGTTCTGATACTGGTATACCCGCGCCCGATGGTTGTACACCACCGCCGCGTTCGACGGGTTCAGCCGCAGCGCCATGTTGAACTGGTCCAGCGCCTCCTCATACAGCCCATCCAGCCGCAGCGTCTGCCCCGCCACCTGGTGAACGTTCCAGTCGTTCCCCGCCGTCTGCAGCAGGTGCTCTATCCCATGCCGCGCGCTCTCCTTCTCGCCACGCGACAGCAGCATATACACCCGGTACAGGTTCGCTTCCACCGACCCCGGGTCCAGCGACAGCGCCTTGTCGAACGCCCGCCGCGCCTCGATCAGGTGCATCTGCCCGCCCAAGCCGTGCCGCGTGTACTGCAGGTGCGCAATGCCCAGCCCCGTCCACCCCGGCGCATATCCCGTGTTCCGTTGTGTCACCTTCTCAAACATCGTCCGCGCGCGCTCCAGGTCGTCCCGGCTGCCCGTCCGCGACAGGAACGAACTCAGCAGCGCGCTCGCCTGCAGGTATTCCTCGCTCAGCGCCTGCGTCACCGGCCGCGACGGCACCCCATCGTTGTGCCCGTGGATCGTCCCCGACCCCTGCAGCGTGCTGAAAATCTCATCCGTAATCTCCCGCTGCACCGCTACCAGGTCAAAGCTCTCCACGTTGATCGACCCGCCCGCCCGCACCGCCTGCGCCGGCACGTCCAGCATCTGCCAGCTCAGGTCGAATCCCTTCGCACTCCGCATAAAACCGCCCGCCACCACAAACTGCACCAGCAGCTTCCGCCCAATGCTCAGCGGGTCCATCCCCTTCGACGGCAAATTCATCAGCGCGCTCGAAGGCCGCACTACCAGGCTCTGCACCCGCGCCAGCCGTGTCGCAATCGCGTCCGCCAGCGCATATCCATACAGCGGCGCCGCGTCCGCCGGCCCTAAATTTAAGAATGGCAACACCACAATCGTGTTCTGTTTCTCATTGCCTCCGCTCTCGCGAAACCGCTCCGCCAGCATGCTCAGGATGCCCGTCGTCCGCTTCTCCGTATCCGGCGAATCCAAACTCAGCCGCCCCTGCGTCGGCATGCTCGCCAGCGTATCTCCCGGCACCACCACACCTTCCAGCTGCGTCGCCTTCAGGATCGTCTTCAGCGCCTCCCGCACGTCGCTCGCACTCGCAAACCGCGCCCTCGGCTGCTTCTCTAGGCACCGCAAAATCACGCTCTCCAGCTCCACCGGCACCGCCGGCGCACTTTCCCGCACCCCCTGCGGGTCCAAAAACTGGATCGCCCGGATACTCTGCAGGTCCGGCAGCTCCGCCTTGTGAAACGGATGCCGCCCCGTCACCAGCTCATACAGCACCACGCCCAGCGCCCAGATATCCGACTGCACGCTGCTCTGCCCCGTCACAAACTGCTCCGGAGCCATGTACGCAATCGTCCCGCCCCGCGCCGTGTACGTCGCTCCCGGCATCGGTGTCCGGTTCAGCGGCTTGGCCGGGTCGAATTCCGCCTCGTCCACATTGATCCGCCGCGCCAACCCGAAATCCAAGATCTTGATCAGCCCGCCCTCCGTCAGGATCACGTTCGCCGGCTTCAAATCCCGGTGAAAAATCCCCAACGAATGCGCCGCCGCCAGCCCATCCGCCATCTGGATGCCCGCTGAAATCACCAGCTCCGCATTCGCCGGCCCCTCCGCAATCAGCCGGTCCAGCGGTCTTCCCGGCACATACTGCATCACGATGAACGCCTCGTCGTCCACCTCGCCCACGTCGTAAATCGCGCACACGTTCGGGTGTTCGATCGCACTCGCCAGCCGCGCCTCGCGCAGATACGTCGTTCGCATCTGCTCCGCCGTCAGCGTTCCCTGGCTCAACAGCTTCAGCACCACCGGCCTTTGCAGCATCGTGTCGGTCGACAACCACACCACACCGCTGCCCCCCGACCCAAGCTTCCGCACCAGCTCGTAGTGTTCGATCACGCGGCGCTTCATAGCTCGATTCTCTCATTCACGCCCCGCTCGTTCACGCCCTGCCCTGCAGGCAACGCGCATCGCGCCCTGTCGATTCGGGAACAGCACACATCCACCCCGCTTCCGCCAAATCGCCACGTTGTACCGCCACCCGCGAGTACTTCTGCATCCGAAGTAGAAATCCAGACGAAGGGAATCCCCACCCGGCATGCCGCACACTGTCCTGTTGATCGACGACAACGCCATCCAGGCCGCCACACGCCAAACCATCCTCAAGCGCGCCGGCTACTTCGTCATCCCTGTGCTCAACCCGCAGCGTGCCCTTGAGCAGTTCCAGGCGAACGAGTTCCCCGCCCCCATCGATCTCGTCATCACCGACCACATCATGCCCGGCATGTCCGGCTCCCAGTTCGTCACCGAGCTCCGCAAAACCCACACGGCCCTCCCCATCCTCGTCATCAGCGGCTTGGACGAAGCCGAGGAACACTACACCACCCTCAACGTCATCTTCCGCCTCAAACCCGTCATGCCCGAGGACCTTCTCTCGACCGTCCATGGCATGCTCGCCCTCGCTCCCGCCGCTTAGCCACCTACAAGGCAGCCCAGGCCCCAGAGAGCACCCGCGATAGGGCTTACCCGGACTTCACCTACAAACCGGTTTGTGTCCATCCGCAAGTCTTTTGCACGGTCTTCGAGCGTTACACTTCCATCCTCCATCGATCGACGGACCCTTCCCTACGTCCTCCAGCCGAACGCGCAAACTTCCTCACGAATATCGCGCTAATTCATTTGCGGCACCCCTCCCACCCTGCGAAAATTAAAGTTGCCTATGCATCCCATGCCACAGTTCGGCAGCTTCTCCCTGATCCTGGCACTCATGCTTTCCGCGTACACGCTGGTCGCAGGCTCCATCGGCCTCTATCAGCTTGCGTACAACAAGCCCTCCCGCGTCTCCCCGGACCGCCTTGTCGAAACCGCCCGCCGCTCCGGCATCGCGTCCTTCCTCGCCGTCCTCTGCGCCGCCATCGCCCTCGTCTGGGCCTCTTTCACCAACGACTTCTCCGTCGCGTACATCCTGCACCACACCAACCGCGCCCTCAATCCTGCGTACAAATTTTCCGCCCTCTGGTCCGGCCAGGAAGGTTCGCTTCTCCTCTGGGCCTTTCTCCTCACCGCCTACGGCTTCGCGCTGCGCCTCCAGTACAAAAAAGACGTTCGCCTCTTCGCCTACGCCTCCACCATCCTTGCGGCCGTCCAGGTCTTCTTTCTCGCCCTGCTCAACTTCGCCGCCCCACCCTTCGCCCTCTGGACCGGCGATCCCCAGCCCGACGGCTTCGGCCTCAACCCGCTGCTGCAATACCCCGAGATGGTGATCCATCCGCCGATGCTCTACCTCGGCTACGTCGGCTTCTCCGTCCCCTTCGCCTTCGCCCTTGGCGCACTCATGATGCGCTACCCCGGCGAAAAATGGATTCGCATCACCCGCCGCTGGACCCTCGTCACCTGGCTCTTCCTCACCGTCGGCATCTCGCTCGGCATGCACT
>CAXTJO010000084.1:5336-5700 GCA_964244665.1 uncultured Terriglobus sp. | reverse complement strand
CTCCGCTTCTGATTCCTCAATCCATTTCTGTCTCCCGGAACAGATTTGCCCCGCTCCGCCCCCGCCCCTGCGTCGCCGCCACAAACACTCCCATGTGCCTCGCCGGGTTCAGCGCCACATACGTCTCAAACCCCGCCCCGCCACCCGTCTTCTGCACAATCCGCGCAGCGCCATCGTTCCCATTGATCTCGATCCATCCCAGCCCCAGCCCTGTCGGCACCCCCGCAAGCCCCAGTCCCTGCACACTGCGCAACCGCTCCGGCTTCAGATACATCGCTCGCGCCGCCCCGTTCTGCGCCACTGGCGGCAGCCCCAAAAAGTACTTCAGCAGCTTCGCCATGTCCTCCGGCGTTGAATACATCCC
>CAXTJO010000084.1:0-5326 GCA_964244665.1 uncultured Terriglobus sp. | reverse complement strand
CATCCCGCCCGACCCCGCCGCCGCCTGCGTGTCCGTACACTGCAGCGGCTCCCGCGCCCCGCCCATCAGCCGCTCACACTGCCCCGCCGTCGGCGTCAGCGTCGTATCCACCAGCCCCAGCGGCACCGCCGTCCGCTCCCGGAAAAGCTGTGCGTACGATTTTCCGCTCACCCCGCTCATCGCATCTCCCAGCAGGTCGAATCCCACGTTCGAGTAGTGCGCCGCCATCCCCGGCGATGTCCGCAGCCGAAACTTCGGCAGCCACTGCCACCGGAACGCCTCATCCGGAAATGTGAAATGCGCCATCCCCATCGGCGGATACGCAATTTCCCGGGGCAGCCCCGCCGTATGCGTCGCCAGGTCGCCCAGCGTCACCGCCCGCTCCGCCGGTCCCCGAATCGTCAACACCGGCACCTTCACCGGCTCTCCATTCGGCCCCACCGGCGCAAACTTCTGCAACGGGTCCGTAAAGCTCACGGCATGGTCCACCGCCAGCTTCACCAGCAAATCCGTCGCCAGAATCTTCGACAGGCTGCACAATCGCACCAGTGAGTTCGCCGCCGGCTTCTGCCCAGATCCCGGCGCAGTCTGCCCATAGCTCCCCATCCACACCTCGTCGCCCCGCACCACCACCATCACCAGCCCGGTCGATCCCGTCCGCTGGAACATCTGCTCCGCCGCCGCATCGGCAGACGCCAACGGCGGCTCAGCAGCGTGCGCCGTCTGGGCACACCCCGTCGCTACAAAGCCGATCCCGCACGCAACCACAGCGATCGATCCAGCAACCCGCCACACACACAACGTCGCACCACCTGAAAGGAACGCCGTCCATGCAGCGCACCAGCCTCTAACCTACGGCAAACATCGCACTCCCGGCGCCTCCGGAACCACACACGGAACCCTCTCCAAAACGCAAAAAGGCGCACCCGCGAAAGGTGCGCCCTGCCACAAAGCTGCCCTGATTAAAACCGGATGCCCGCCACAATCGGAATGTACTCCGTATTTCTCCGGTTGTACTGAAACACATCCTGGTTATTTGAATTGCTGATACTGATCCAGTTATACCGTGCTTCCACAAACAGCCGCTCGCTTGAAAATTCAGATACCTTGTAGGTCAACCCCAATCCGCCATTTACACCGAACCCGCCCGCCGACGCGCTGTCGACATTGTAGTTACTCGCATAGGTGTAGCAGAAGTAGTCACACACCGTGCCATAACTCGGCAAAGTAAAATTCGTCGACTTATGGTAATACCCCACACCCGCCGTTGCATAGGCTCCAAACCGGCTGCGATCCCCGGTGTACGTCACCACCGGGTTCACCGTGATCGCGTAAATATGTGCGTTCGCATCGAATCCCGCCAGATCGTCGGTTGTCGCTCCCAGTGCCAGCAGGTTGTTGTACTCGGCATTGATCGCACCACCAGTAACTCCCAGGTGGTCGTAATGGAACTCAGCAAGCACACCGAACATCTTGTTGAAGTTATAGCCGCCACCCGCAATTACGTCATAACTCGGCGTGTAAAACTTGCCCGTATTTGCCACCGGTGTATTCAATCCCGCGCCCGCCACAAAGGCATACCGCGTCGAACCATCCGAGTTATGCAGCCGGTCCTCATACCGCGACCGACCATAACTCCGCCTCCGGCCCGACGGCGCAGTTCCTGCACCCGCGCCTGCCCCCTCGCCACTCAGCGCCTCCCGCTCGTCCGCAATCGCATCGTCCGCGCTGCTGCTCACACCCACCGTCTGGTACCGGAACGCATCCGTCGATACCGCAGCCGTATCCAGCCGGAACGGCGAGCTCGCAAACGCATCAGGCTCTGCAGGCATCGCCGCATGCAGCAACGGCGCCGCAACTCCCAGCGCAGCCAAAGCAACGCCGCTCCACACGGCACGAGAAAACGAAAACAAAGTCGAAACCTTCATCAGAAACAAACCTCATCACAACAGCGGCGTGCGTTATCGTTGCAGACCCCACCCGCCGTTCTAAGTTGTGGGACGAGTGCCGCGCCATTTCAGACGACACCCAACGGCATCGGGCGCGAAATTTCGTTGCTGAAAGGCAGCCGCACGATCTGCAGCTGCCGTCCACAATTCCTAGTGGATGTCGAACTGCTCCGGACTGATCGCCGGATCGCTCTTCACCAGGATCGTCTTCCGCGTCATCTCTTCCAGCTCCTGCAGCCGCTTGCCGCCATTCGCCTTCAGCGTCTTCACCACCTCGGGGTTCACGCGCAGCAACACATCCGGCTTCTCAAAATGCCGCTGCATCTTCCGCATCTCGATGTAGATCTCGTTCGCCACCGTAATCGGCGACTTGATCATCCCCGTTCCATCGGTAATCGGATCGGGAATACACAACGTCCGCTCCAGGCTCTGCTTCACCCGCTTCCGCGTCATAATTACCAGCCCAAAATCGTTGAACGGCAGCACCTTCGACGGAGCCCGGTCGCTCTTCAGCTCCTCTTCCAGCACCTGCATCACCCTCGCCCGGTTGCGCCGGTCATCCATATCGATAAAGTCGATCACGATGATTCCGCCCAGGTCCCGCAGCCGGATCTGCCGCACAATCTCCGGAATCGCATCCAGGTTCGTCTTCAAAATCGTGTCTTCCAGCCGCGCCGTCTTCCCCACGTACTTGCCCGTGTTGATGTCGATCGCCACCAGCGCCTCCGTCTGGTCGATCACGATGGACCCACCGGACTTCAGCCACACCTTACTCTTCAGCGCTTTATCGATCTCCGGCGTCACGCCAAAATGCTCGAACAGCGGCGTCTCTTTCGTGTACAGCTTCACCCGGCGCACCAGCGACGGCTGGAACCGCTGCAGGAACCGCAGCACCCGCTCGTATTCCGCTTCCGTATCCACCCAGATCGCCGAAAAGTTGTCCGTCACCTGGTCCCGCAGAATCCGCTCGATCAAGCTCAAATCGTGATAGATCAGTGCCGGCGCCTTCGACGATTCCGACCGCGCCTTGATGTCCTGCCACAACTGGATCAGGAATCGCAGGTCATTCCGCAACTCCTCCTCGCTCGCCCCGTCCGCGGCCGTCCGCACAATGAATCCACCCTGCGCATCCCCCTTCTCCGACAGCAGGATCGTCTTCAACCGCCGACGCTCCTCATCCGAAGAAATCTTCCGCGACACACCCGTATGGTTCACAGTCGGCATAAACACCAGGAACCGCCCCGGCAGCGCAATGTGCGACGTCACCCGCGCACCCTTCTTCGCGATCGGCTCCTTTGCAATCTGCAGCAACACCTCCTGCCCCGGCTTCAGCAGCTCGTTGATCGCCGGCAGGTCCATCGTCTGCACACTCTGCCGCCCGCGCCCACGCCCCCGGTCGCGATCGCCAGACGCAGCCGCACTCGCGCCACCCCGGAAACCACCACCCGGCCGCCGTTCCCGGTCGCGCCCGCCGCGCCGCCCATCCCGGCCACCCTCGCGCCGCGGTCGCCGCTCACCCGTACCTGCGGTCGATTCCGCAACCTCCGCCGGCTCCCCGCCGAAATCCTCCACGGTAAACCCACCCGCAGCCGATTCCGCCTGGTACGCCGGCTCCTCCTCAAAGGCCTCGCCGGCCTCTTCCTCTCCGTCCTCGCCGCCGTCGTTCTCCAGCGACATCTCCTCCATCACCGCGTCGAGCCCGTCCGTGCCGTCCAGCGTCTCCTCTTCGTAGTCCTCGAACTCATCCTCTTCCACCGACGCCACGGCAAGGTCAAACTCAAACTCATCCCCGTCGACCTCTTCCTCCTCCAGGTCGCCATCGCCATACGCATGCACCTGCGGCACCGGCGTCTCCCCCGTTTCGGGGAGCGGCCCGGCGAGCGGCCCGGCGAACGGCTCAGCTACCAGCGCGCCGTCGTGCATCGGCTCCTCGTCCTCCGGCGTCAGCACATCCTTCGGCTCCTCTAACCCCGCATCAAAGCCTGCATCGAACCGGATCGGCCGTACCTCGTGATGCTCCAGCAGCACCCCCGACTGCATCGCCGCTTCCGCAGCCACAGGTTCTATCTCCACATCCACAGGCTCGTCCGCGTCCTGCGCAGCCGGCAAATGGACCTCGTCGTTCACCAACACCGTCTCCGAGACCATCGCGCCGTCACCGGAAACCACCGTGAACTCATGCCCGGCCTCGCCCTCCACTGCGAACTCTGACGCATCTCCGGCGGCACGTTCAGCCTCCAGCGTCGCCGGCTCCGTCCCCAGATCCAGCGGCACCGCGTTCGGAAACGTTTCATCCGGCAGCACCGTCGACCCCTGCACTTCGGCGCCGCGCGACTGTAAATCGTACGTCGTCGCGTCCGGCTCCGCAGCCAGCGTCTCCGTATCGGCCGCGGGCGCAACCTCCTCCGGCTTCCGCTCCAGCCGCCGATACTCCCGCCGCCCCGCATCGCCCAGCGACGCCGCATCCCCCTCCGCGGGCTCATACTCAGCCGGCACTGCGGAAACGACGGGCTTCGTAGCAACGACAGACTCTGCGGCAACAGCAGACGCCGCCGCAATCTCCGGTTCCGCCGCACCGGCAGCACTCATCTCCACCACCGGCCCCACCGCCGCACCCTCATCCGCATGCGCTGGGTGCTGCGTCAGCCCACCCGTTTCTTCTGGCACCGCTGCCGCCGCAATCTCTTCCACATCCGGGATCGGCGTCGGCGCAACATTCTCGTCCACCCCCGCCAGTTCCTGAACCACCACCGGCGTCAGCGCCGCACCCGTCGCATACACCTTCAAATCCATCGGCTGCAGCGAAGCCGACCGTGAATCCCCGCGACGTCCCCGGCCACCATCGCGCTGGCCATCGGTTGCACTGGCATTCCGGCCTCCATCCCGCCGGCCATCGGCGGCACTGGCACTCCGGCCACCATCGCGCCGGCTTTCCTGCGCTCCCGCCTCCCGTCCGCGATGCCGCGACAGCGTCTCGCCCGGCAACACCGCGCCGCCGTCCCAGCCCACAATCTCCACTGCCGGCACACTCGCCGCCGCAGTCTCGAATACCGGCATCGTCTGCCGCCGGACCGCGTCCTCCGCGGCTACCTCCGCCGGATCACGGTACTTCCGGATCCGCTCACCCGGCAGTACGACCGCCTCAACCTCCGGCACCGCCTCGACCTCGTCCGTGCTCAACGCGTTCTGGCCGGCAGAATAGACCTCGACAGAGCCGGTTCCCGCATCCTGCGTCCCGTATTCCGAAGCACCATCCCGTCGCGGCCCGCGTCCGCGATCTTCCCGCCCGCCGCGCTCGTTCCGTCCGCGCCCGCCACGGCTGTCCCGCCCACGGCCTCCGCGCCCATCCCGGCTGCGCTCGCCAAACCGGCTCGGCT
>CAXTJO010000083.1:0-5721 GCA_964244665.1 uncultured Terriglobus sp. | reverse complement strand
GCGGTACGAGACAAATTGAACATTGGGAAAAGCATGAACGCTCTCTGTTTACAGTCGTTTCGGACGTGGGTTCGACTCCCACCGCCTCCACCACCACATTTTCACGCAGCGCATCTTCGGGTGCGCTGTTTGCGTTGTGCCTGCAACGCGCTCGCCTGCTCCGATAGGCATAAGCGTAAAGCCATGTAAACTGCGACTGAAGCAGTCCGAGATGGAGGACAGGTCGTTGCAGCGTTCGTTCTACCCCGTAATTGTGCCCCTTCTGCTGGTGTGCGGCACACCCCCGGCACAGGAGCGCCGCGAGCGCCCACGCCCCGTGCTGTTGGCGCTCGATCTGGACCACGATGGCACGTTGTCGGCCGCAGAGATCCAGGCCGCCCCCGCTTCCCTGCGTGCGCTGGATCGCAACGGTGACGGCGAACTGACCTTCGACGAAATGGAACCGCCACGCGCGGAGGTCGGTGCAAGCGCCGATGCCATGGTCAAGCAGTTGATGAGCTTCGACCGCAACGGCGATGGCGTGCTGACACCGGACGAACTACCCGCCCGCATGCAGCCGGTGTTCACGCGCGGCGACACCAATCACGACGGCAGGCTGACGCCGGACGAGATTCGTACCATGGCCCAGCACACCGGCAGCGCCACCGGCCGCCGTGCGGAACCGGGTAAAGCATCCGGCAACATGCGGCTCGACCCGGTGCTGAACGCACTCGACGCAGACCACGACGGTGTACTGTCTGCGGCGGAAATGGCCAACGCCGCTCCCATGCTGTTAACGCTGGATGCAAACCATGACGGCACGCTGGAGGTCAGCGAGATGCGCGTGCGCCAGCAGACGCCTGCGGAACGCACCGAACACATCCTGGACGAGTGGGATACGAACAAGGACGGCAAGCTGAGCCGCGACGAGGTGCCTGACGGCCTGCGTCCGCGCTTCGCCGAGGCCGATACCAACGGCGATGGATACCTTGACGCCGCCGAACTCACCCGCATGTTTACCGCCACGCCGCAGCCCGGCGGCCCGGGGTCTGCCGCCGCTCCCGCCGCCCCGAAAGGACCGCAAAACTGATGTTTTCCCCCACCTCGCGTTACTTTGCACTTGCCGCCTTACCGTTGGCCGCCGCAGCCGCCCAGTCACCCACAGCCGCTCAGTCGCCCGCAGCCGCTTCGTCAATCGCCGGCGTCCACGACAGCCGTTGGACCACCCACCATGAACACGTGCTGGGCACGTCATTGGAGATTTCGGTGCGCGCCGCCTCCGCGCAACAGGCCGAGACCGCGGAAGCTGCGGTGCTGCGCTCGATGGACGCCGACGAAGCACGCCTGAGCACATGGCGCGCCGACAGTGAAGTCTCACGCTGGGCAGCGACTCGCTTCCAACCTGTGGCCGTGTCGCCGGAACTTTTCGAAGTACTGGCCGCCTTCGACCTGTGGCGCGACCGAACCGGAGGTGCCCTCGACGCGTCCGTCGAAGCAGCGACGCGCCTGTGGCAAACAACAACAGCCGAAGGGAGAACGCCCACCGCGCAGGAAATTGCCGTGGTCACTGAAGCCATGGCGCAGCCGCACTGGAGTCTGGACAAGGCGCACCGCACCGCGACCCGGCTGACTGACATCCCTCTCGCGCTGGCTACGTTTACCAAGAACTACATCACACAGCGTGCCGCGGAGGCCGCGCTGAAGGCAGGCGCTTCCGGCATCATGCTGAACGTCGGCGGCGACGTTATCGTACGCGGTAACATCACGCAGCTGGTTGCGGTTGCCGATCCGCAGGCCGCTGCCGAGAACGACCGCGCGCTCGTTCACGTCACCGTCCACAATGCCGCCCTAGCGACCAGCGGCGCATACCGGCGCGGATTCCAGCTTGCGGGCGGCCCTGCAACGCTCCCCGCGTTTTCGCACACTCCTCCCGCCTTCTCGCACATAATTGACCCGCGCACAGCGCAGCCCACATCGCACGTTCTGTCCTCAACCGTGGTCGCACAGGACGCCATGACGGCCGGCGCGCTGGCCACCGCATTCTCCATCCTGCCAGTGGCAGAAAGCCGCACGCTCGCGGCACAGATGCATGTCGACTATCTGCTCGTGCTACCTGGCGGCGAGCAGATCCGCAGCCAGCAGTTCCCGGCACCCGCCTTACTGCAAGATGTTGCCTACGCCGTCCCGACCCTCCCCGGCCTATGGAATCCCGCGTTCGAGCTCAGTGTCAACCTCGACCTGCCGCGCATTGAGGATGCACGTTACCGCCGCCCTTACGTCGCCGTATGGGTCGAGGACGCCGATCACTTCCCGGTGCGAACGCTTGCCCTGTGGACGCAGAATCCCCGCTGGCTGCCGGAACTCAAGCAGTGGTACCGCGACGACCAGGTTCGCCGCTTGGCGGAAACCACAGACATCTCGCGCACGCTCACCTCTGCCACGCGCCCGCCCGGCCGCTACACGTTAAAGTGGGACGGCAAGGACAACGAGGGGAAACCCGTAAAAACCGGCAAATACACGGTCTGTGTGGAGGCTTCACGCGAGCACGGCGGGTACGACGTGCAACGTCACGAGCTGGACATAAACGGCGTGCCGCAGCAGGCAACGCTGGCCGGCAGCAAGGAACTAGGAGCTGTCGCACTTGACTATCGCAAGCGATGAAGAGGTACCGCACCAAAAACAGGGCGTGAGCGGCAGAACGAACATCAGCCGCCGCGTGCGCCTGCGGCAGTTTACCGCCAGGAGTGCACGCTGGCTCCACCTCTACCTGTCCATGGTCAGCTTTGGCATCATCCTGTTTTTCGCCGTCACGGGTCTCACGCTCAACCACTCGGACTGGTTCGCCTCCGCCATGAAAACGCGGCAGATGCATGGCCAGCTTAACCCTGCTCTGCTGCACGCCGATTCCTCGGCGATCATCCGTACACTGCGCCTGCGTGAACATCTCCACGGTACCGTCGACGAACCGCGCATCGACGACAGCGGTGTAAGTTTTACCTTCAAAGCTCCCGGCTACAGCGCCGACGTGACAGTGGACCGCCCCGCCGGAACCTACACCGTCACTGAGGTGCGCAACGGCTTCGCGGCCGTGATGAACGATCTGCACAGGGGCCACGACGCTGGCCATGCATGGAGCTTGCTCATCGACGCCTGCGCAATCCTGCTCACGCTCGTCTCCCTCACCGGCTTGTTGCTGCTCTGGTTTGTTTACAAGCGCCGCAGCTCCGGGCTCGTCCTTGCCTCTCTCGGCATTGCGTTTTGCCTGCTGCTCTATCGCGTCCTGGTACCGTGAGCGGCAGGCGCCTCTCTGCTCTTTGCCGCTTACAGTTCGTTCCCGGCAGCCTCCCTCCGACTGAGTGAAAGTCTCGCCCTTCTGAGTGCGAAGCGCGTAACGCCGCGCATGGGCGATACTGGACGAAACTATTTCACTGTCCGCACACGTCTCACCATCACTCCTGCTTCCTGAAGGGTTCTCTGCTGATGCCGTTTACGCCCCTCCGTTCCTTCGCCGCTGCCACGCTCTGCGCAGCCGCCCTGTCCTGTGCCCACGCGCAGAAGACGCCAATCCAGATCACCGCGGACCTCACCGAAGGCGCACGCCACCTCTACCACGCGGAGATTGACTTCCCAGTAAAGCCCGGCCCGGCATCCTTCATCACACCACGCTGGATTCCCGGTACCCACGCCCCGGGCGGCCCGCTCGCCGACATCACCGGCGTCGTTTTCACGGCCAACGGCCAGGTCATCCCCTGGCGCCGTGACGACGTACAGCTGGCGGAGTTCCACGTCACCGTCCCCGCCGGCGTCACCACGCTTCACGTCCACCTCGACAGCATCCAGTCGCATCGTGTCACCACAAACATCTCCGTGCTGGAATGGGAGCAGCTCATGATGTACCCGGCAAACGTGCCGGCGAAAAACATCCCCATTCAGCCGTCCGTCACCGTCCCTGCCGGCTGGGGCACAGGCACTGCGCTCAAGCCCGTCGGCACCGTACCCACGCCCGCCGTCACCGGTGTGGATGAAGACGCGCACCATCCGCCCGCCGACGCCGTCACCACAAAATACGCCGTCACGGACGTTGAACAGCTTGAAGATTCTCCCATTCTCACCGGCAGGTACTTCCACGAGTACGTACTCGCCCCCGAAATTAAGCCGGCCCACTTTCTCGACGTTGCCGCCGACGATCCCGAAGACGCGCAGATGCGGCCGCAGGTCCTCGCCGAGGTCGCAAACCTCGTCCGCGAAGCCGACAAGAACTACGCCTCGCACCACTACAACGACTATCATTTCCTGCTCACGCTCTCCGACGTCGCCGGCGGCCAGGGCCTCGAGCACGGACAGTCGTCCGACAACGGCGTCGGCGAAAAAGGCTTTGCCGACGACATGCACCAGCTCGGCGAATCCGATCTGCTCGCGCACGAGTTCACCCACTCCTGGAATGGCAAATATCGCCGCCCGGCACGGCTCTACCAGCCCGACTTCGCCACACCGCAGCAGGGCGACCTGATGTGGGTCTACGAAGGCATGACGCAGTACTGGGGCAACGTCCTCGCCACCCGCGCCGGCCTTAAGTCTCCCGCGCAATACCGCGACCTGCTCGCCCTTTCCGCCGCGCAGCTCGACTACAAGAGCGGCCGTGAATGGCGGCCCACCGAAGATACCGCCGTTGCCGGCAGTCTGATCCGCGGTGGCAACAACGACTGGGTCAACTGGCGTCGCGGGCAGGACTACTACCAGGAAGGCGAGCTGGTCTGGCTCGACGCTGACACCACAATCCGCAAGCTGACCGACAACAAGAAGTCGCTCGACGATTTTGTGGCCATCTTCCTGGGCAAGGGCGGCAACACCGGCCCGCTCATCGTCGGCTACGAGTTCCCGGAGCTTGTCGCGGACCTGAACCAGGTCGTCAAGTACGACT
The DNA here is from genome assembly GCA_964244665.1 of uncultured Terriglobus sp. Classification (GTDB taxonomy): domain Bacteria; phylum Acidobacteriota; class Terriglobia; order Terriglobales; family Acidobacteriaceae; genus Terriglobus. The sequence goes on along the minus strand of CAXTJO010000083.1, from coordinate 821 downwards.
GGGCCACGTTCTTAACCGACCGGATTCGCAAGGTGAACGCGCATGCCGACCTCGCCGGCATCACGCAGGGCGGGTACCAACTCGTCTACGGCGAAAAGCCAAGCGCGTCCGAGAAAACCTTGGGCGCGGCCAACAGCCGCCGCGGCAGCAGCCTGAACACGTGGTACTCGCTCGGGGTACGCATCGGCGCTGAAGGCACCATCAGCGATGTGCGCTACGGCGGCCCGTCCGACAAGGCGAAGCTCGCACCGTCAGAGAAGATTCTGGCCGTCAACGGCACGGTCTTCTCCGCGGACGCAATGCGCGCCGCCATCGTAAAGGCGAAGGGCTCCACAAACCCCATCCAGCTCATCGTGCAGCAGCAGGACAGCATCCTGACTGTGAGCATCGACTATCACGACGGCGAACGCTACCCCATGCTGAAGCGTGGGGACGGCGTCACCGATTACCTGGACGACATCACCAAAGCACGCACCGCACCGCCGGCCACGACTGCCGCCAACACAGCCGTACCGGCAGCGAACTAACGCCATTCGCAAAGCAAGAGGGGGAGACGCTCCGGCGTCTCCCCTTTTGCTTTCCTGGATACTAATAACGTAACTAATTTCAACGCCATGAGCTGTTGCTGCGCTGCGTGGCAAGATGGTGCGCCCGGAAGGATTTGAACCTCCGACCTACTGGTTCGAAGCCAGTTGCTCTATCCAGCTGAGCTACGAGCGCATGTCACAGAACCCTGTACCGTCATCGCCAGAACCGGCGGAAAGCGGTGGTGCACCCGGAAGGATTCGAACCTCCGACCTATTGGTTCGTAGCCAATTGCT
>CAXTJO010000082.1:0-5771 GCA_964244665.1 uncultured Terriglobus sp. | reverse complement strand
GATGCGCAGGATGGAACGGGATGAGCTCATCCGGGCTGCCTGGGAGGATCCAGCGATTGCAGATGTAGAGCAGCGGCCGGCGCGCAGGTATTACAAGGTCACAAGTACCGGCCGGGCGGCCTTGAAAGCTTCGCTTTCACGTTATCCCTTACTCGAAGGCATGTTCCGTTCAAAGGAAATTGTGTGAGCAAGCCCAAACCTACAGACTCAGCCGCATATCTTGTAGCTTCCTACCTGCTTCAGCTCTTTTCTTTCGTTGTTCCCGCGGGCCGCCGGAGCGATTGGCGAAGAGAGTGGAGCGGGGAATTGTGGCAGGCTCGCGACGCGGGATGGTCGTGCAAAGCCCGCCTCGGCTTTGTTGCAGGCGCTTTGCCAGATGCGCTTGGTTTGCGCACTCAATTTCGGGAAGAGCCCGGTCTTCGAGCGGTTCCAGCTTCGCAATGCATTCTGGCTTTAGCGGCTCTTGCAGCACTTTCTACGGTTACTGCCTTTTCAAGTCCGCGCTTTCGAGCAGAGTTCCGGCAGTTGAACTGGCGTTCGCCGGAGGGCGTCTCGATTTTGTTCCTGCCGAACGCGAGTAACGAGGCAGCACCGACCATTACGCCGGAACGATTCGAACTCTGGAAAGAGCGGGCACATTATCTCCAGGCGATCGGTTTCTACCAGGTAGAAGACCGGGATGTTCGCGTCCAAGGTGCATCTATCCGGCTACGGATTGCACACGGGACCAGCAACCTGGGATCCTTGGTCGGTGAAAGCGATTCTTTCGAAAGTCACCAAGATGTAAACTCTCGCGGGCTGGTTCTATCCAGGCGCACTTGGCGGCAAGCGTTTCACTCGGACAGCTTTATCGACGGCATGTCACTCAGCATCCACGGACGACCGTTAAGAATTTCCCGCGTCACCGACGTGGAAGATGCCGGTTTGCCCGGTGCTTACGACGCGTGGTTGTTCGATGACGAGCCGTTCGAGGCAGGCAAGTCTGGCTACGTCTTGGGCCGATTCAAGGCGGGAACCGAAACCAATCCATACTTTGGTTTTCAGCATTTTTCGGTTTATGAGGCCAAAGATGCTGAAGTATCCGGCCTAGCTTTGGCTGTTTCTGAACGAAAACCAAACCCGTGGTGGACGTTGGCTCTGAGTCTGGCGCTCAGTTTGCTCGCTCTACCGGCTACGACGCCACTCGGCTTGGGCGAAAAGGTGCGGAACATCGATCACACTTCAGCATGGCATGCCGTACGGCGCGGGTTATTTATGTGCGTGAAATGCCTCTTCTGGGCAGAGTTAGCGTCGGTCGCAGGCCTAATTGCTGCGGCTATGTGTTCGCGTGAGGCTTGGCGCCTCGCTGTCGTCGTCCAGGTTCTCGTCACGTTCACTGCGGCACTTCTGGGTTTTCGGTGGTCGATCCACGATCAACGTAGACGGTGTCCGGCCTGCTTAAAGAGACTCACAAATGCGGTTCAAGTAGGCGAACCGTCAAGAAGTTTTCTATCTTGGAGCGGAACGGAGCTCGTCTGCGAGAGTGGCCACGGCCTTATGCACGTGCCAGCGCACGCCACAAGCTGGTTCAGCGCACAACGCTGGTCGGCGTTGGATCCTTCATGGCATTTCCTCTTTGCACACCGGCGCTAGTACTCACACCCGGTCATTTGGGCAGAGAGGTGACACTTCTACTTAGCAGCTACATGCTTCCGTATACAGCACCTTCGTTAGCGGGCGGACGTAAGTTGTCGCCATTCGCAGCGGCATGTGGGTGCTCTTCGAGAGCACAGGGTCGTCGCCGATTGCAGATCTGCTGCACTTCAGTGGTATGCGGCGGCGCAATCTCCTGCTGACTCTCACGTGTCCTGCTGTGCCGGCGCAAGTCGCCACGACGCCAACAGCGTAGTCACGCTTGAGCTCGTGATAAAGTTCAGCCTATAGCACAGTGTAGAGTGGTATGGAGCACTAGCTCACGGAGAAGAGCTCCGTTGCTTTGGATTATCTCGGGACGTCCGCATCAATCTCTCTCAGTCTGTGGACACGAATGCGCCCTTGCCGCCTTTCGCTGCGCGTCCGAATGCCGGCACGTAGACATATGCGCCACATCAAATCCGCGGGCGGGCTTGTTAGCACTCAATCGAGCTTACCTCCGCAGCAAGCCTAAGTCGTGGTTCACGGGATAGGGGCAATACACCCTGGGTAAGACATTCAACTTCACGAGCGGCATTCTATTTTTCCGGCAAGCAGCTTTGCGCCTAAGGCGGAGTTATCTCGTTCCGACAACGATCCGCGCAATTTTCTGCAACCTACCTGGCACGTTTGGTAAAGGACTGGTTCACTAGGGTGTCGGCTCATCCGCTTTCTCCGGCGCTCCAGTAACGTAATGATCGGCGATGATGAAAACGAAGACAGTCCGATATTGAACCGTCCCGCTAGCGTTTTGCGCAATTCGCTCACGGCCCAGGTACCCAAACCTTGACATGAATATCGCCCATGAGTTCCGCTGACCGGTGGCCGCAGATTTCGCGTCGCGTCGATCTCGCTCAGCTCCTTCAATTTTAAACGACCGTGTGAACCATGTGAGCTATGTAGGCGTGGCTAGCTCACCGCTCTTTTAGAGCGGCCGGTCGCTACTCGACCCGCGCGTCGCATGCAGTTGAATCCTGAGGTCAACTTTTAGAACACCGCAGGTTGACTTAACCGGCGCTCGACTTTGACTAATCTGGCTCAGGTGCGACGCTGGCTTCCAGCGGAGTAGCGGCACTCTGGATCGCAACCCTGTCGCACGCCACATCACTTCAGCGCACCAGGGCCGGATCGCGCGCTCGCGCATGAGAACTAGCGCGTACCAGAATTGTCGTTCCAGAAGCGGGAAGCTGCCACGTTTCAGAAGCGGCCACAGGACGCGATACATAGGGGATCCGCCCACAAGGTGACCCGCTATTTGTCTGCCTCGTGGCGTTAGGTCTGCGCCTCACACTCCGCATATGTCGGCATGGCAGAGCAACAAGCTTTAGAGACACCGCTCATCCGGGAGTACCATGAGGCAAAAGGTGGATGTGTTGTTTAAACCGCAGTGGTTGTGTCTCTATCTTTGCATGTTCTTGGCGCCGCTTCTTTGCAATGCGCAGCGCTACACTGCCAGCGGGCGGACGGTGCTTTCTGATAAGTGGCAGCTCGCGTCCGCCTGCGAGGAGAAATCTCCATTGGAGATGATCTCGTCGTCCGGCTTTGCGTCTAAAGCCTGGATCACAACGAAGGTACCCTCCACGGTTATGGCGGCCCAGCTAGCGGCCGGTGCCTTCGACAAGGCAGGAGACGCCCCGCACGGCGAACACTTCGATCCCTACTTTGGAACCAATCTCCGTCGTGTGCCCGGCACGGATTATCCGATCGGCACGTTCTACTCCAACCAGCCCATTCCACCCGCTAGCCCATATGCGTGTGGTTGGTTTTACCGCAGGTCGTTTACTGTGAAGCCGGGAAATGGGGAGCGCACCTCTTTAAGGTTCGAGGGCATCAACTACAGCGGCGAGTTATGGGTGAACGGACGCATGATTGCCGGCCGTGCTGCGATCGCCGGTGCGTACCGCAGATACGAATTCGATGTTACAGAGTATGTTCATCCCGGTGACGATAACGTCGTTGTGGTGGAAACGTTCGCGCCGGACGCGAAGGATCTCGGCATCAACTGGGTGGACTGGAATCCGTGCCCGGCGGACAAGGACATGGGGTTGTGGGGAGAAGTTTCCCTGCTGACCAGCAGGGCCGTCACCCTGCGAGCGCCGGCCGTAGCAACACACTTTGTGGACCGCACACTCTCCACGGCGGAGCTCACGGTAACGGCGCTGCTTGCCAACCACAGCGGCACCGCGGTGAGTGGACGCGTGGACGGCAGACTGACGGGTCTGCGGACACCGATCGCTTTTACTGTACCTGTTGTACTTGGAGCCGGGGAGCAGAAAGAGTTGCTGCTTACCCCGAAAGATGTGCCGCAGCTGCGTGTTGCGGACCCTGAGGTGTGGTGGCCGTATGAGCTGGGCAGCCAACACCTGGATCGCGTCGAGCTGACCTTTACCGCGGATGGAGCAACGGGGCCTGCGATGACAGACGCTGCCTCCGCGCGGTTCGGCATTCGCGAAACATCAAGCGAGCTCGATGCGCAGGGCCACCGGCTCTTTCGTATCAACCGTCACCCCATCCTGATTCGCGGTGGTGGCTGGTCACCGGACATGCTGCTGCGCGAATCGCCGGATCGCATGCGCGCGCAGTTCAAGATGGTTCGCGACCTACACCTGAATACGCTGCGGCTGGAGGGCAAGCTCGAGACCGAGCAGTTCTTTGACCTAGCAGACGAACAGGGCGTACTGGTGATGGCGGGCTGGTGCTGCTGTGACCATTGGGAACACTGGAAGGACTGGACGCCGACCGACCTGTCGATCGCAACGCTGAGCCTGCGCGACCAGTTGCTGCGCCTGCGGAGCCACGCCAGCATGCTCGTGTGGCTGAACGGCAGCGACGGCCCGCCGCCGGAAAATGTAGAGAAAGCGTACCTGCAGGTGGAGCGCGAAACCCGATGGCCGAACGCGCTGCTTTCGTCGGCGTCAGCCACGCCGACAACGGTGACCGGCAACAGCGGCGTCAAGATGCTCGGCCCCTATGACTACGTGGTTCCCTCGTATTGGTTGCGCGACAAGGTAAAGGCCGGCGGAGCATACGGCTTTAACACCGAAACCAGCCCGGGTCCGGCCATTCCAGACGTTGCGGAGCTAAAACGATTTCTGCCGGCGGACAAGCTTTGGCCGATCAACCCGACATGGGACTACCATACCGGTGGCGGCAAATACAAAAGCCTCGCCGTGATCAATCGCGCCATGGCAAACATCTACGGCTCGCCGGGCGGCCTTGACGATTACACACGCACCGCCGATGCGATGCAGTTTGACGCGGAGCGCGCGATGTTCGAGTCGTACGGCCGCAACAAATACGTCAGCACGGGCGTGGTGCAGTGGATGCTGAACAATGCGTGGCCGTCGCTGATCTGGCATTTGTACGACTACTACCTGCAGCCGGGCGCGGGCTATTACGGGGCCAAGAAAGCCAACGAGACCGTGCACGCGCAGTACGGCTATGACGACCGCAGCATCGCGGTGGTAAATAGCCTGTTTGTCCCGGTCCGCGGTTTGATTGTAAGTGCGGAAGTCTTCGATCCGCACGCGACGCTGCTGTGGCACCAGGCCGCACCCACGGATGTCGCGGAGGACTCGGTCGCGAGAGTGCTTACAGTGCCGGCAGCACTGCTGCAGCCGGAGGCGCTTGTGTTTGTGCGCGTACGCTTGCAGGACAGCGGCGGCCGCACGCTGAGCACCAACGACTACTGGGTCTCTGGGACGCAGACCGAGTTCGATTGGCCGAAGACGGACTACACTCACACCGAGCCGACCGTGTTTGAGAAGCTCGTCGGCCTGCGACAGCTTACCCTTGCGCATGTTTCCGCGCGTTTGCTGGCGCCTACAGCACAGGAGCCTGTGCGGCTGGAGCTTCGCAATACTTCAAACGCGATCGCGTTCCAGATTGCACTCGAAAGCCAGCGCGCGGACGGCACACCGTACGACTCCCTGCTGTGGAGCGACAATTACGTTGCACTGTTGCCGGGTGAACGGCGAGTGGTGACAGCAACCCCGCTGCTCACCGAAGGCGTGGGCGGGCTTGGTGCGATCCAACTCTCCGGCTGGAACGTGGCGACATCGACCCTGCACTTGAATGAAAAGCGTGGCCCACAAAGTGTG
>CAXTJO010000081.1:0-6082 GCA_964244665.1 uncultured Terriglobus sp. | reverse complement strand
CCCACCGCCGAGTACCGCGACGTCACCGCAGGCCCCGCCAGCACCACCTACCAGGACAACGCCGGCTACTACCCCTCCGGTCCAGGCAGTTCCATCTACTCCGACCCCGCCGGCACCTACACCACCGGTATTCCCACGCCGCCGCCCTTCACCCCGCCGGTGCCCCAGCCGCCATACCAACCGTCGTACGCCTCCTCCTACGCACCGCCCCTGCCGCCCCTCGTCCCCGGCAGCAACGTCCCCACCGGCGCCATTATCCTTATCGCCTTCGGCCTGCTCGCCCTTCTAGGCACGCTCAGCCATCGCTTCTACTGGTCCGGCCGCTACCTTGACGGCATCATTGTCGGCATCGTCGGCATCACCCTCCTCATTACCCGCACGCTCCGCGCTCGCGGCGTTTACCCCGCAGGCTCCGCGGCAGCCACGTGGTACATCGTCCGCAGCAGCCGCGTCGGCCTCATCCTGCTCGCCATCGGCGTCGCCCTTTCGCTCGACCACGCCGGTGTCCTCACCTGGGAATACCTCTGGCCCTACCTCCTCATCCTGCTCGGCGCCTTCCTCCTCGTCGAGCGTGCCATCCACAACCGCGTGCTCGCCGCCGGGCCTTTCCCCGCCCAGCCCTTTCCCGCCGAGCCCGCTACCGGCTCCTTCGTCCCCAACATCCCTCGCGATCAGGAAGGACGGTAGCCATGGCCACCACACCCCCAAACCCGCCGCCGTTCGATCCGACCAACCGCAACGACCCGCGTTATGACCCCCGCCGCGACCCCCGCAGCACCGACCCCAACTGGCAGCGGGCCTACGCCGCCAGCACCCGCGCACAGGCAAAAGCCTGGCAGGAGCAGCAGAAATACGCCGCCCGGCAGCAACGCGACGCCGCCCGTGCCTACGCCCGCCAGGTCCGCGACAACCGCCGCGCCGTTCGCCGTGCCTCGGCGCCGTCGCTCATCGGCCCGCTCGTGCTCATCGCCATCGCCGTCGCCGCCCTGCTCGTCCACAACGGCCGCATCTCCCTCCCCGGGCTGCTCACCTGGTACGCCCGCTGGTGGCCCGCCATTCTCATCGGCATCGGCGTCGTCCGCTTGCTTGAATGGGCCGTCGACCACTACACCCGCCGCGATACCACCGCGCCCGTCCGCTATACCCTCGGCGGTGGCGTCGTCACCCTAACGATCTTCATCGTTCTCTTCGGCATCTCCGCCCAGGGCGGCCTTCACCACAACGGCAACAACTGGAACTTCGGCTTCAACAGCGACGACTGGAAGCAGTGGGTCGGCAGCAAGCACGAGCAGGACACACCCGCCGCCAGCCACACTATCGCCGCCAACGGCGCACTCATCATCGACAATCCCCACGGCGACGTTACCGTCAGCGGCATCTCCGACGACGGCCTGCTCCACCTCTCCACCCACAAAGAGGTCTACACCAACTCCGACGACCAGGCCCGCGACCGCCTTGCCTCGCTCGAGCCCCAGTTCTCCGGCTCCAACGACAACCTCACCCTCCACGTCAACGCCGCCGACACCGGCGAAACCGACCTCACCCTCCTCGTCCCGCCCACCGTCCGCGTCAGCATCAACGCCAACCATGGCGACGTGAAAGCCAATAATCTCAAGACCCCCACCAGCCTCACCGCCAACCACGGCGACGTCGATGTCGCCGCCATCACCGGCCCTGTCACCGTCCACGTCAACTCGCGCGGCAAATCCGTGACCGCTCACAGCATCAGCGGCCCGGTCAACGTGCAGGGTACCGGCGACGAACTCAACCTCTCCGACGTCGACGGCCCCGTCACCGTCGATGGTGACTTCTTCGGCGGTGGCCGTCTCCTCCACATCACCGGCCCCATCCGTTACAACACCACCCGCATCTCCTTCAACCTCGCCCGGCTCGACGGCGAAGTCTCCTTCGACGACAAGGACGAGTTCTCCGCCGACGATGCCGCCGGCCCCTTCACCCTCAAGACCCGCAGCCGCGATCTCACCCTCAACCACATCGCCGGCAACGTCGACATCACCAACAGCCACGGCAAGGTCGAACTCCAGTCCACCGGCGGCACCATCACCGTCGCCAACCACGACGGCGACATCCGCCTCTCACTCCCTCAACAGGCAAAGTTCACCCTCGCCGCTGAAACCAGCGACGGCGATGTCACCAACAACTTCGGCCTCGGCAGCGCAGGCGGCGGCCGCGGCATCCTCAACGGCTCCGTCGGCGGCGGCACCACTCCCGTCCACCTCACCACCACGCACGGCGACATTTCCGTCGACCACACCGGCGACAGCACCCCCACGCCACCCCGCCCCAGACCCACCCTCAAACTCGGCTTCGGCACTGTCCCGCCGCCGCCTCCACCGCCCGGCGCGCTGCCGCCTGAGGCAGCACAGGCCATCGCCAACGCCCGCCAGCAAGTCCTCGATTCCCAGCAGCAGGTCAAGCAGGCCCTGCGCGATGCCACCCAGCAAACCGCGGAAGGTCGCCGTGAGGCCGACCAGGCCCGCCGTGAAGCCCTGCGTGAAGCGGAGCAGTCCCGCCGCGACGCCCAGCAGGAACTGACCGAGGCCCTTCGCGAGGCGGAACAATCCCGTCAGGAGGCACTGCGTGAAACCGGCGAAGCCCGCCGCCAAGGCTTGCAGCAGGCTGAGGAAGCTCGTCGCCAGGCTCAGCAGCAAGCCGCGGAGGCTTTGCGCGAAGCAGAAGAAATCAGCCGCCAGGCCCAGCAGCAGGCCGACCAGGCCCGCCGCGACGCCCTCCGCCAGGCCGAAGAAGCCCGCCGCCAGGCTCAGCAGCAGTCGCATCCCAACAATTGACCCGCACATCCCGCACACAGCGAAGGCCGCCTCTCAGGGCGGCCTTCACCTTCTGCCAGACATTCCCTACTTCAACTCATATCCCGCGAAAAAGTACCCGATCTCGAACGCCGCCGTCTCCTCCGCGTCCGACCCATGGATCGCGTTCGCCTCGATCGACTCCGCGAACTTCTTGCGGATCGTCCCCTCTTCCGCGTTCGCCGGATTCGTCGCGCCCATCAGCTTGCGCAGGTCGGCAATCGCGTTTTCCTTCTCCAGCACCATCGGAAAGATCGCACCCGACGCCATGAACTTCGTCAGCGCACCGAAAAACGGCCGCGCCGCATGCACCGCATAAAAGCCCTGTGCCTGCTCCTCTGTCAGCGACATCCGCTTGATACTCACAATCTTGAACCCTGCCTTCTCGATCTCGGCAAGAATTCCCGCGGTGTATCCGTTCCGGACCGCATCCGGCTTCACAATACTGAACGTGCGCTGCAACATAACACTCCTGAGCGGGACTTGGAAAAGAAACCCGTTCTATTGTACCGGCCCATGTCCCGCTACACGCCCGCGCCCGGCTTCTACGTCTCCTGCTGCACGTCCATGTCCGGCAAAAACAGCGTGAACACCGTCCCGCTTCTGCCCGTCCTGCTATCCGCCGCTCGCCTCGACCGCACCCGCAACTCGCCCCCATGCCGCCGTGCCAGCGTATGCGAAATCCATAGCCCCAGCCCCGATCCACTGGACCCCTTTGTCGTGAAAAATGGCTCAAAGATATGCGCCGCCGTCTCCGCGCTCATCCCCACACCAGAATCCGTCACAGAAATCCGTGTACCCCGTCGCCGCGTATGTACGCAGCGCGCCGGCCTTGTCCGTATCTTCACCTTGCCACCCTGCGGCATCGCATCGATTGCATTGCCCACCAAATTATTCAGAATCTGCCGCACATCTCCTTCATGCACCACCATCCTGGTACCCTCGCCCCGGTGCTCCACGTCCACCGTCACCTGGCTGTTCTTCAGCCGCCCCTGGTACAGCGCCATCACCGGGCTCACCACCTGCTCCGGCGTCAACTCCACCGGCCGTACCGCGTGCCGGTGGAATCGCAGCGTCTGCGACGCAATCTGCGACACCCGCGCCAATTCCGACTCCGCCATCTTTACGTATTCGCCGCTCTCCTCGGACAACGCCGGGTCCTGGTGCACCAGGTACAACAGGTTTGTCACCGCCTCCAGCGGGTTGTTGATCTCGTGCGAAATAGATGCCGCCAGCCGCCCCACCGCCGCCAGCTTGTCCGCCTGCACCAGCGCGTTCTCCGCCCGCTTTTGCGCCGTCACCTCCACAATTGCCAGGCTGATCGTCTCCACCTCACCCTGTGCATCCCGGTTCGGCGTCGCATTCAGCAGAAAATACCGCTCCACCGTTGGATCGCTCAAAATTTTCAACTGTCGAAACTCGTTCCGCACCGTCTCGCCCGCCAGCGCCTGCTGCAACACCCACCCGCCATCACCCTCCGTGTAGCTCCCCGCCGGCGATCCCAGCATGCTCTCCCTCGGCACGCCCATCATCTCCGCATATTGCAGATTCACCCGCAGGTACCGCATCGTCCTTGCATCGATCAGCGACAGCGCCGTAGGCGCGTTCGCGTACACCGCCTCCACCTCGCCCCGCGCCCGCACCGCCTCCGTCACGTCCAGCCCGGTCGACATCAAATCCCCGTTCTCCAGCCGGCTCAGCGACCATCGCCAGTACGTCCTTCCACGCGCCACACCCTCCAGCGGATACGCCTCCGCGCTGAATGCCCTGCCTGTTTCCTGTACTCCCCGCACAATCGCGCGCATCTCCTCCAGGTTCCCCGGCGCTACCACGTCGAACAGGCTCATCCCCGGCAACCGCATCTCCCGATACGCTGGGTCCATTGACCGCTGGTACGACGCATTCGTCCAGCGGTACCGCGCCTCCGCGTCCAGCACCGCAATGCCTACGGGTGCTGTCTCCGCCACCCTGCCCAGCAACTCCTGCTGCTCCCGCAGTTGCGCCGTCGCCACGCGCTCCACTTCGTTCTGCACCTCGCGCTGCCGCTCCACCTCCGCCGCTGCCGCCTCGCGCTCCACCCGCGCCATCGCATCCCGCTGCCGCAGCGTTTCGACCTGCTCCACCTCCGCTGCTTTTTGTCTGGCCTTGGCATCCTTCTGGTCGCGTAAATCTTTCAGCGTTACCACCGCGCCCACACTGCCGTCTTCCATCAACGCAGGCGAAGCGGAACACTCCACCGGCAGCGGCACGCCGCTCTTATGCCACATCACCTCTTCCAGCCCGCGCAGCGGATACCGCAACGACCGTGCCCGCAGCAGCGGACACGCCTCCACCGGATATATGCTCCCATCCGGATACCTGGAGTGCACCAACGCATGCATGTCACGGCCCAGCGCTTCATCCTGGGTGTACCCCAGCAATCGCTGTGCCGGTACGTTCATCCGCACACACAGCCCAGCCGCGTCCACGGCATACAGTGCCACATCGATCTGGTCCAGCAGGGAATCCCCACGCGAGCGGATCACAGTGTCCCGGCTTTTCGTCGTTACATCCTGACCGTTCATCGCACCGATCTCGAGCGCACTGCTCCAGGTCCCTTTTGTCAGTGGGATGCACACCTACTCTCGCGGGGTGGATGTCAGCCGACAGTCATGTGCCAGGCAAGCTTCAAAGAATTTACGCGGCATTCATGACGCACGACTCGGAACACTATGTCGTCAAACAGGTCAAAAACTTCGCCGTAAGCCGTCGCGCATCGGCGCTTCCGCATACAACCTTCAGCCTCGACCCAACACCCGCGCCATCGTCTCCCCAATCTCCGCCGGGCTCTTCACCACGTGGATTCCCGCCTCCGCCATCGCCGCCATCTTGCTCTCCGCCGTTCCCTCACCACCGCTGATGATCGCGCCCGCATGTCCCATCCGCCGCCCCGGCGGCGCCGTCTGCCCGGCAATAAACCCGACCACCGGCTTCGTCACAAATTCCTTGATGTAAGCTGCAGCAGCTTCTTCTGCCGTGCCGCCAATCTCGCCGATCATGATGATTGCCTCGGTTTCCGGGTCCTCATTCAACAGCTTCAGCGCCGCTACGTGGTTTGTCCCAATAATCGGGTCGCCCCCGATGCCGATCGCCGTCGACTGCCCGATCCCCCGCGTCGTCAACTGGTACACCGCCTCATACGTCAGCGTCCCCGACCGCGAAACGATCCCCACCGATCCCTCCTTGTGGATGCGTCCCGGCATGATTCCCACCTT
>CAXTJO010000080.1:0-6296 GCA_964244665.1 uncultured Terriglobus sp. | reverse complement strand
CGGCGGGCGCGCCGAACCCTTTACCGCGAAAGATGCGCCCGTCTTCGAGCGCCAGAATGGCTTGCATTGCCTCTCCAATGGAGTGGATTCAATCGATTTTAGCAGGGTGGGGCTGAGAGCCTAGGCGATGTCGATAAGGACGTCGCCGCCTTCGAGTTTGAGGGCAAAGGTGGCAATCTGACTGTGCTCTTCAGGGCACTCACCGGTAGCAAGGTCAAAGGCCCAAGCGTGCCACGGGCAGACGACCTTACCGTCTTCGAGCCAGCCCTGGCCAAGAGGTCCACGGCGGTGCGGACACCAGTTGTCGAGCGCGCTGAGTTTGCCACCGTCGTTGGCAAGGCAGATGTCCACGCCGGCCGTGCCGTATTCACCGACAGCGCCGGGTGCCGGCACCTCTGAGGCGGCGCATAGCTTGATCCATTGCGACATAGTGGTCTCTCCTCCTGCTGTTCCTAGTGTGCACGATGGCGTGCGTGCTACGGTGAGGCCATGGCAACACCACGCAGGGCGCAGCAGGGTTCGCAACGAGCACGGGAGGGGGCGCGGCAGGTCACGTACAACCGCAACTACCCAAATTACCAGGTCGTGGACCCACGCTGGCTGGTAAAGGTTTTGGCTGCCACGATCCTGGCAGCATTTGTGTGCTCGTACCTGGCGATGTGTACGTTGTTTGGATTGGGGTCGTGGCAGCTGGTGCTGCATCCCACGCAAAATGCTGGGAGCGGGACGGCGTTGCCCGGGGCGCAGATGGTGCGATTCGGGCCTGATGCGGGCGGTGTGCCGCAGGTAGTTGGCCGATTTTTGCCGGCAGCGTTCGCGCCGCAGGATACAGCCGCCCGGGACTATATGGCGGTGTTGTATCTGCGGGGTGGCGACGGCCAGCTTGGGTTTGCAGATGCGCCCCTGCTCGCCATGTTGCATGATCTCGGGCTGAATGTGTTTGCGTTCGATTACCGCGGCTACGGCGTTTCCGGCGTAAAGCCACATCCAGACGAAGCTCGCATGATGCAGGATACCGAGAGCGCGTGGGACTACCTGCGGGGGTTGCGTGGGGTGTCCGCGCAGCACCTGGTGATCTACGGCGCGGGCGTGGGGGGATCGTTGGCCGTGCAACTGGCGGCACAGCACCCTGAGGCAGCAGCGCTGATCGTGCGTAATGCTAACGCGGACGTGCTGGGCACCGTGCTGCGGGACAGGCGTAGCCGGTTCTTTCCGGTGCGGCTCCTGTTCCACGACCGCTTTCCCGTGACGGCGCTGAACGGCATCAGAATACCCAAGCTACTGCTGGACGTTGGGCCGGCGGACGTGGGCACCGAGGAGAAGGCACGGAGTGCGGCATACCGTGCCGCGGCAGACCCAAAGATCACGGTTGAAGTGCCGCGCGATAACGCTGAGACGGAGCGTGAGGCACTGAAGCGGTTTTTGGACGACAGGGTGCCGCTGCCGCCACCACCTCTGGCGCCTGCCTTGAAGTAGCCAAATAGCGTTTGATCCTTCGTGCTGCTACTTCGAAACGCAGACAACCTCGGCACCTTCCAAATGTCCCTGCGCGGGCTCTGTCGAATCGGTAGATGAATGTCACATGCACGAAGTGAAGGCCTCCGATGTTCCGGAGGCCTTACATAGAGGTGGGAAGTGGTGGTGCGGATAGGTGATGCCGGGATCGAAGAAGGGTAACCCCGGCGGTACTGCTGGACTACATCCGTTAAGACGCGGTCATGAAAGAAAGGTTGCGCTTCCTGTGTGAGCGTGGCGTGAACTTTCAGTCATGTTCGAGTACTTCGGCGGATTCTTCGGGAGCTTGAATCTGGCGACTCAAACCATGCGAAGAAATTGCCCCGGAGAGAGTGCAGCTCCGGGAAAGACTTTGTCAAGATCGCGGGTGCCCAGGGTGCGCTGCGTGAGCTCCCCCAAGACCTGACGGAAATCGGTTGTAACGGCAAGATCGAGGCCCTCGTTCAGCTGATCGGATGCCAGCCCAGGCCACCTGCCGTAGACTTTACCGCCGCGCACACCGCCGCCCAACACAAACATTACGTTACCGTGGCCATGATCGGTGCCACCCGTTCCATTTTGCTTCGCGGTGCGGCCAAACTCCGACATGGTGACGAGCGTGATGTGTTCCGCGTCTTGGCCCATATCGTCCCAGAAGGCGGCGATGGCCCCAGAGAACTCTCCGAGGCGGTTGTTGAGCCGGCCGTTTACGCTGCCCTGATTTACGTGTGTATCCCAGTCGCCTATGTCGGCAAAAGCGGCTTCGACGCCGAGCTTTGCCTTGATCAACTGAGCGACCTGCTTCATGCTATTGGCAAAAGGCGAGTTGGGGTACGTCACACCGCCGGCCGGTTTGTAGTTCGCGGGATCGGTGGCCTTGAGCAGGCGCATGGCTTCGAAAGTTTCGGTGCCCTGCGTGCTCAACGCACGATCGGCCGAGTTGCCATACATGGCCTCAAACGCGTTCGAGGTGGTGGATGGCGCAGGGACTCGGCCACCGACGTTGAAGTCCTGCACGTTCGTCATCGCGACAGCGGGAACTTTGCCCTGCAGCGTGCGGGCTACGTCGGTGCCCATGGACACGGCGCGGAAGGTCATAGGGGCTGTCGCCAGGCGTTCGTCTTGCAAGGCGCGATTAAGCCAGCCGTCCTGGGTGGCTTTGACACCGGGGGTGCCGGATTCCATGTAGTCCTGCGCGTCAAAGTGGGAGCGCGTGTTGTCGGGTGAACCCACGGCATGGACGATGGCAAGGTGGCCCTGCTGGTAAAGCGGCTGGAAGGCCCTGAGCGCGGGGTGCAGGCCGAAACGGCCGTCCAGATCGAGCACTTGCTTTTGCGGAATAGCGATGGTGGGTCGGAGCGCGTAATAGTTGGGCTCGGTGTAGGGGACGACGATGTTGAGGCCGTCCGCGGCACCGCGCTGAAAAACGACGACAAGCTTTTTGCCGTTGGACTGCGCCACGGCTGCCTCAGCCATCACGGAGTGGACAAGGAAACGAGGGATTGTCGATGTACCGACAAGTGCCAGTGCTGAACCCTTCATAAAACCGCGGCGCGTTGTCGGCATGTCTGCTGTCCCTTGGGTGCGATTGCCTTCGCGAGTATGGAACCGAAGTGCGGCTGGATGTTGCGTTGTTTTGACCCACCTTAGCTGACGGCGATGGCGTCAGCGAAGGACGGGACAAATTTTACTCAGCCCAGATTGGGATGACATGCCGGTCACCCGTCCTTGAGACACGGGCGTTAGCGGCGTTGAAACTCGGGCGAGCCCAGCAGCAGTCCGAGCATAACGCCTCCCTGCCTGTCTGCCGGAGGCGCACCCGGTTTGGGCGCAACGGACACGGGGGCCTCGGAGCGAACCTGAACGATGGCTCTTGTGCCGCGCTGCTTCCCGTTGTCAGGGACGGCGTTGAAGTCGCGAGCAGCCTGCGGAACGGCGTCGCCGGTGGATTGGCTGAGGACGGCGGCGCGGGTCTGGGCACTGGCCGGCGTGGTCAGGATAGCGGTTTCGAGGGCCTGCTCCTTTTGTGCGGGGTCGGTGGGATCGCGTGTGGCGGGTTTGCCGTTCTGCAGCAGATCGGACAGCACGATGGTGGTCCCGCCGATGCGATTGCTGCTAAGGAGCAGCGCAAAGTTGAGGCGGTTGACCAGGGCAGAGGAACTGAGCCAGGTCTCCGAATCCCACTTGTAGCCGGTAGGCGGTTGGCAGCCGTAAAGCGGCATGCCGAGGCGCTCCAGCGACTGAACGAGCGGCTGCGGGTTCTGGACGTTCGCGCCGGTGACGCGGGCTGCAGAGACGACGTACTCCAGCGGCGTTTTGAGTTTGGCGTGAGCAGTAGCGGCGGTGAAGAACTCGGGCGAATGGACCATAGTACGCAGCACAGCCTTAATGTCGCCCTGTGAGTGGAGGAAGCTTTGCGCCATACGGTCGACGAGGGCGGGCGGCGGCGTGTCCGCGACAAAACGTTCGGCAATCTCGAATGAGACGAAGCGGGCAGTTGCCGGGCTGGTCGCGAGCATGTGGAGAACCTGTTCACCCTCCTTTTCGCCGTTATCATGGATCGTTTTGCCGAGAACTGATTTATCGCCGGGCTCGTGGCGGCGGTCGTTGTAGGTGAACTGGCCGCCGTCGGCGGGTTTGTCGGTGGTCCAGCCTGTGAAGACCTTGGCGACTTCGGTCACATCCTGCTGGGTATAGCCGCCGCCGACGCCGAGGGTGTGAAGCTCCATCAGTTCGCGGGCGTAATTTTCATTCAGGCCCACATCTTTCTTCTTTTTTGCATTGGGATTGTTGGGGTTGGTGCTGGCGGCAGAGCTGTTGGGCCCGGCGCTTTGCGCGTTGTCGAGGTACAGAAGCATGGCGGGCGAGCGAGCGGTGGCGACGAGCAGATCTTCAAAGCGGCCAAGGGCATGGGCCTGCACGGTTTGCTGGTACAGGGGCAGCAGCGACGGCATCTGGCCGTCTTTCTTGATGTAGACGTTGAAGTGGTTGAGCCAGAAGTCGGTCATAACGGCTTGAAGCTCGTGCGTGCTGTAAATGTCTGT
Organism: uncultured Terriglobus sp.; assembly: GCA_964244665.1. Taxonomy (GTDB): domain Bacteria; phylum Acidobacteriota; class Terriglobia; order Terriglobales; family Acidobacteriaceae; genus Terriglobus. Next base: position 1,758 of record CAXTJO010000080.1, on the reverse strand, counting down.
AAGCAGGCGGGAGCCGACAATCTCGGCGGAGATCATGCGGTTGGTCCCGGCAAGGGAGATGAGGATTTCTTTTTGCAGCGGGGTCATGCCATCCCCTAGTTTGACGTCCTGGCCGCGCATGCCTTTGCGGAGCGCGATGAGTTGATCGACGGGCATGCGCAAAATTTCGGCGTAACGCTGGTTGGGCGGGGTCGCGAGCAGGCCGTCGATTTGGCTTTGCGGCAGGGGCTGGATGGACTGCTCGAAGGACGGTTGCTCTGGCTGGGCTGCCGCGGCGGCGGTTACTGGGGTTTGCACGCCGTTTTTATCCTGACGGACGACGGGTGCGGGTGCTCCCGCGGCGGGCGAATGCATGTTGACGCTCGCCGAACCTGTGTCATCGAAGAGTGCGGTCTGCCCGCGACGGACACTGGCCGGAGTTGGCTTGCCGATCGGCATCGGCGCAATTGCGGCCGTGCCGGCTTTGGTCTTTTGACGCTCCTGGTAGAACTCGACCTGGTCGGCGACGATGGTGCGGAGTTCGGAGTTTTGCGGGAGTGCACCGGTTTTGGCAAACTGCCGAATCTGGTTGGGCGTGGGATAGCGCTCGATGCGCTCTTCCTGCGACATCTGTAGCGCGGGGTATTGGGCAAGGCGGACATCGAGCGCAGTGTCGGGAATGCGTTCGGGGTTGAGCTGCTGCTCAAACCACTTATCCGGACCGAGGACGCGGACGGAGTCGACCTCGCCGGGGCGGGGGCCGAAGGTGAAGCGGGAGACGAGGAGGCCTGCGTGGTCTACGGGTGGCCCGGCGACTGGCCTCGGCTTGGCTGCCTGAACCGGCAGAACACCAACGACCAGGGTAGCGGTGAGCGCGAGGATGGCCGCTTTGCCTGGTGTACTTTGGCGCATGATGGGGCTCCGTGAGGCGCAGAATGATGGTCGGTAAAGCTGACCCGGCTTAGCCCAAATCGTTGCGGCTGCGATGCAAGCTGTTCTCAACCACTCCGTGTGCAGCGAGGTAAGAACCGTCCGAGTCACGACGCCGCCGGGGCCAACATTGAGAGCTTCGGCGAATCTTCGAGTCGCAATCGCAGCAGGTGAAGCGGAGTATCGAGGGGTGACGTAAACCGCCCTTATCCACCATCACTTGGAACATCAGAAAATGGAGCGTCAAAAAGCGGCTAGTTCGGCGCATGCCTGGTATAGGTCTTCCGCTTGCGGCAGGATGGCGTCTTCGAGGATGGGTTGGTAGGCGACGAAGGTGTCGAGGGCGCCGATGCGGCGGACGGGTGCGTCAAGATCATGGAAGAGTTCATCCGCGACGCGGGCGGCCAGCTCTGCGCCGAAACCCCAGGAGCGCATGTCTTCGTGCGCGATCAGGATGCGGTGGGTGCGGCGCGTGGATTCAGAGATAGCTTCCCAGTCGTAGGGGCTGAGGGAGCGAAGGTCGATCACCTCCACGCTGATGTGGCGCTCGCGTTCAAGGCGCTGCACCGCCTGCAGGGCGCGGGGCACGACGGCACCGTAGGTGACGAGGGTCAGGTCGGTTCCCTGCTTGAGAGTTTTGGCTTTACCGAACGGGATGCTGTATTCGGGGCCGGGGTAGGGTGCGCGGCCAAAGGCTTCGCGGTAGAGGCGCTTGTGCTCTAGGAAGAGGACGGGGTCGTCGCAGCGGATGGCGGTGCGAAGGAGGCCGGCGGCGTCTAGCGCGTTCGAGGGCATGACGACGCGGAGGCCGGGGGTGTGGGTGAAGATGGATTCGCCGGACTGCGAGTG
>CAXTJO010000079.1:0-6380 GCA_964244665.1 uncultured Terriglobus sp. | reverse complement strand
GATCTTCTGGGGCCCGCCCGGCACCGGCAAAACCACCCTCGCCAAGATCATTGCCGCCACAACCCACGCCACCTTTATCGAGTTCTCCGCCGTCACCAGCGGCATCAAGGAGATCAAGCAGGTCATGGCCGACGCCGAACGCGCCGCCTCCATGGGCTCCCGCACCATCCTCTTCATCGACGAAATTCATCGCTTCAACCGCGCCCAGCAGGACGCCTTCCTGCCCTACGTCGAACGCGGCGCCCTCCGCCTCATCGGCGCCACAACAGAGAACCCGTCCTTCGAGATCAACGCCGCCCTCCTCAGCCGCTGCCGCGTCTACGTTCTCCAGCCCCTCACCGAACCGCAGATCGTCGCCCTTCTGCGAACCGCCTTGACGGACTCCAGTCACGGCCTCGGCGCGTCCAACCTCACCGCCGACGAAGACGCCCTCACCACCATGGCCAGCTTCTCCAGCGGCGATGCCCGCTATGCCCTCAACGCCCTCGAATCCGCCGCCAACCTTCTTGCCGGCCTCGACGGGACTCACCTCACCCACGCCCTCGCCGCCGAAGCTCTCCAGCAACGCGTCCTGCTCTACGACAAAAACGGCGAGCAGCATTACGACCTCATCAGCGCCCTGCACAAATCCGTCCGCAACTCCGATGCCGACGCGTCCCTGTACTGGCTGCGCCGCATGATTGCCGCCGGCGAAGATGCCAACTACATTGCCCGCCGCCTCATCCGCATGGCCGTCGAAGACATCGGTCTCGCCGCCCCCGAAGCTCTCAATCTTTGCCTCTCCGCGCAACAGGCCATGCACCTGCTCGGCTCACCGGAAGGCGATCTCGCCCTCGCCCAGGCCACTGTCTACCTCGCCCTTGCACCCAAATCCAACGCCGTCTACGCCGCCTGGTCCGCCGTCGCCGCAGACGTTGAAGCCACCGCAGCCCAGCCTGTCCCGCTCCACCTGCGCAACGCCCCCACAAAGCTTATGAAAGCGCTCGATTACGGCAAAGACTACCAATACGCCCACGACCTCGCTACCAAGGTTGCCGCCATGCAATGCCTGCCCGATTCCCTCGCCGACCGCACCTACTACCACCCCACCGACCAGGGCCGTGAAAAACAACTCGCCCAACGTCACGAAGAAGTGCGCCGCTTCCAGCGCTCGCCCACAGCGCAGGCGACCGGCGAAGTCCCAACATAACTACCGGTAAGTAACAGGTTTCGACTTACTTCGAGTCCTTCACAATCGCACTTAATACCGCATCCTTCGTCAGCAACTCCGGCAGCACATCCGGTGCCGCCGCAGGCTTCCCCGGATAGATTACATAGGTCGGCACGCCACTCCGTCCCACCGATGTAAGCGCCGCCGTAATCGCCGAGTCGTACTGCGTCCAATCCGCCCGCATCAGCACAAGGTCGCCCTTGCGCAGGGCCGCCTGCACGTCAGCTGCATTCAACACAAGCTTTTCATTCACCTGGCAACTCAGGCACCACGCCGCGGTGTAATCCACAAACACTGCCTTGCCACTTGCCCGGGCCGCATCCAGCGACGCCTGCGAAAACGGCTGCCACGCCGCTGCCGATGCAGCCTCGGCCTTCCCCGGTCGCGCGGCAAACGGCGTTACTACACCCGCCATCACCAGCAACACGGCAACCACCGTTGCCACCCGCGCCGCCGGCCAGCGCCCCAGCACCCATGCACCCACACCCACCACCAGCAACCCAGTCAACAGCATCGCCGATTCGTACACGCCCAGTCCCGGCTCACTCCCTGTAAACAGTCGCCCGTAGATGTACACCAGCCAAATCACCGTTGCCAGCAGCGGCAGCGCCGTCACCTGCTTCAGCAACTCCATCCACGCACCCGGCTTCGGCAGCCACTTGATCAACGCCGGAAAATAACTGATCAGCAGGTACGGCAGCGCCAACCCGATCCCCAGCGCCGTAAACACCCCGAAGGTCACAATCGCCGGCTGCGACAGCGCAAACCCGATCGCAACACCCATAAACGGCCCCACGCACGGCGTCGCCACCACCGTCGCCAGCACACCCGTAAAGAAGCTCCCCGCAAAGCCCTGCTTGCGCGTCAGCGAATCGCCTGCGCTCGTCGCCGACAGCCCCAGCTCAAACACCCCCGCCAGCGACAACGCAAAAAAGAACAATCCCAGCGCGAGCACCGCCACAAACCCTGGCGACTGCAACTGGAACCCCCATCCAAACCGGTTACCCCCGCTGCGCAGCAGCAACAGCACCGCCACAATGACCCAGAACGACGCCACGATCCCCGTCGTGTACACCAGCCCATGCGACCGCAGCCTGCCCCGCTCCTCCCCGCTCGACTGCACCAGCGACAGCGCCTTCAGAAACAGCACCGGAAACACACACGGCATCAGGTTCAGCACCAACCCGCCAAGCAGCGCCAGCAGCACCGCAGACACCACCGTCACCTTCTCCGTCGCATTCCCGCCCGCACCGCTCGCCTTCGCTCCACCGCCCGGCGGCGTCACCTCCGCTGCGGTCCCTGCCTTCACGTCGGCGCTCACGTCGTACGCCTCGCTGTCGCTTACCTCCATCACACCATGCAGCGTCGTCGGCGCAGGCGTGTTCGGTAACAGCGTCATGTAAACCCGGATACCCTGCGGCTGCGACACCGCCGTCTGGTCCACGTTGTCGGCAAGCACACCGCCGTCCAGCGGATAGAAGTCTCCATCCGTCTCCTGCGTGCCCGTCTTCAAACTCAATGCAAGCGCATCCCCATGCACCACCGCATGCGCCGCAAACTCCGCCGGCATCGGCTTCGGCAGGTGCGTCAGCGCGTTCGCTATCGGGCCCACCTTCGTACCCTCGCTTGCAACGACGGTCCCCGCAGGTGCCACCTTCAAATCCAGCCCCAGGTTCGCGCTGCCCGGCACGCACACTCTTTCGCACACCAGCCACTTCACCTTGGCCGCCACATGCACCGTGCCGTCTTTGACCGCACCTGCGTCCGCCGTCAGCACCACCGGGTACGTCACGTTGTCCTCGTACCCATAATCCACCGCACCCTGAAACGGCAGCCGCAGCGGCGCTGGAAACTCAAGATCGCCCGCCCGCACACCCTTCGGCAGCGTCCATTGCACGCTCGGCGGCAGTCCCGCAAACCCCGCATTCTTCCAGTAAATGTGCCACTTGTCTTCCAGCGTGAACACAAAGCCGATCGTCTGCGTTCCGCCCGCCGCAATCTGCGGCCCCGCGCTGATCAATTCCACCGTAAGGTGCTCACCCTTGACCGGACCCGGCCCCCCGTTGCCCACGGCCTCCTTCTGCGCCACCACAGGCAGGCACACCGACACCACCATCAGAAAAAGAAAACCCAACCGCCGAATCGCGCACGTAAAAGACCGCATGTCCTTTCGATGATAGGCCACCCCATAAGTGACCACGGCGGTGACCGTCGCGATGACCCCCGCCGTAACCCCTGCGATCATTTCCCAACCGCTCTCGCACCGCCGAACCGATGCTCCACCATCAGGCACCGGTCCATCACCACCGCAATCCCATGCGCCTCCGCCTTCGCCGCCGCGGCCTCGTTCACGATTCCCTGCTGCACCCACATCTGCGTAAGCCCAAGCGCGATCATCTCGTCCACAATCGCCGGCACAGCCCGCGGCAGCCGGAACACATTCACCACATCCGGCCGCACCGGCACATCCCGCAGCGACGCATACGCCCGTTCGCCCAGCACCGTCTCCACCGCCGGGTTTACCGGCACAATCCGCACTCCGCTTGCCTGCATGTACTTCGACACAAAGTGGCTCGGCTTCATCGGGTCATCCGACAGGCCCACGACGGCAATCGTCTTCGCCTCCAGCATCCGCGCAATAACAGCCGGCTCGTTCATCCCGCCTGCCACACGCCCAGCACACGCCGCAGCAAAACCAGCTCGCCCACATGGTACGCACTGTGGTCCGCAATCAGCAGCGCCTCCCGCAACAGGTTCTGCCCATCACCCCACACAAACGGCGTCGTCAAATCGCCCTCCCGCAGCAGCCCCACAAACTTCTCCCGATCCGCCCGGATAGCCGCCACGCACCTGTCCCATGCCTCCGCATCCGGCGGCGCAACATCTTTCGGCCAATACGCCGCTGGCCATTCCTTGTGCGTGTATCCCTCGCCGTCCGCGTTCGTCGAGAAATCCACAATGTCCCGCTGCGCAATCCGCAGATGCTCCAAAAGCTGCCACGCAGAGTACGGCACATGCGCCGGCACCGTACCCTGCGCCTCCAGCGGCATCTCCTCCACTGCCTTATCGAACCCGGCATGCGCCTGCCCACCCTGCAACAGCGCCTCCAACTGCTTCACCAACTCCGGCCGTAGTTCCCCGTCACTCATGCACCATCAGATGCATCCAGCACAAAGCCCGCACTATTCCTCCACATCCACCATCGGTGCCGGCACACCACCCTCGCGCCGCAACCGCAGATACCCCCGGATAAACGGCTCCAGCGCTCCATCCAGCACCTTGTCCACGTCCCCCACCTCCACTCGCGTGCGCAGGTCCTTGGCCATGCGATACGGCTGCAGCACATACGACCGGATCTGCGACCCAAACGTATTGTCCAGCTTCGAATCTTCCATCTTCTTCGACGCCGCCTTTTTCTTGTCCAGCTCGAACTCGTACAGCCGCGACCGCAGCATCTTCATCGCCTTCTCTTTGTTCTTGTGCTGCGATCGCTCGTTCTGGCAACCCGCCACGATGCCCGTCGGCAAATGCGTAATCCGCACGGCGGAATCGGTCGTATTCACGTGCTGCCCACCCTTGCCGCCACTCCGGTAGGTGTCGATGCGCAGATCGTCCGGCTTGATGTCGATCACGATTGAATCGTCGATCTCCGGCGACACAAACACCGACGAGAACGACGTGTGCCTGCGCTTGGCCGAATCGAACGGAGAAATTCGTACCAGCCGGTGCACCCCCGTCTCCCCCGTCAGTTGGCCGAACGCATTCTCCCCCGTGATCGTAAACGTCGCGGATTTGATCCCCGCCTCGTCCCCATCCTGGATCTCGTTGATTTCGACCTTGAACTTCTCCCGCTCCGCCCAACGCAGATACATCCGCATCAGCATCTCGGCCCAGTCCTGGCTCTCCGTCCCACCCGCACCCGGATGCACCGTCACGATGGCATTCAGCGCATCGCTCTCCCCGCTCAGCATCGTCTTGGTCTCCAGCTGCTCGGCCAGCGCCTCGGTCTTTGCGATCTCCGCTGCAAGCTCCGGCTCTACCGCCTCGCCCTCGCGCGCCAGGTCGAAATACGCCTCCACATCGCTCGCATGCCGCTCCAGCTCGGCATCATCGGCCAGCAAACCCTCCAGCCGCTTTCGCTCGCGCATCAGCGGCTGCGACCGCGCCGCATCCGCCCACACCGCCGGGTCCGCGATCTCCGCCTCCACCGCCGTCAGTTCTTTCCTGATCCGCGCCGCGTCAAAGATACTCCCGCAGTTCGCGCACACGCTCGCGAACCGGGGAGTACGAGTAATCCAAATCTGTCAGCATGACGAAACTCCTCGCCCAAATCTCTGGGAACTGCCTCCAAGTTTATCGCGGCGACAAAACAGCAGAACGTGTGCCCTTCTCGCGCATCTGGAACCTGGTCGTCCAACACACCTACATATTCATAAGCCGGATGCGTGTGCCCCATGTCCGGATCTTCGGACATGGGTTCATCGTCCCGCGTACCTCTTCGCCAACCCACTCAACACCAAACCACTCGCCCCCGCCGCACACAGGTACGCAAACCAGTCCCCGTGTCGCGTATAAAACGTCAGCTCCGTCGCATACCCAAACGGCATCACCGCCGCCGTCCGCACATGCCTCTGCGCCACCGCCCGTACCGTCCCATACGGATCGATACTCGCCGTGATCCCCGTATTCGTGTCCCGCAGCACCCATCGCCGGTTCTCCATCGCTCGCATGCGCGCCATGTTGATGTGCTGAAACGGCGCGCTTGTGTCCCCATACCAGCCGTCGTCCGATAAGTTCACCAGCACATCCGCCCCGCCCCGCACAAGCTGCCGCACCTCATCCCCAAAAATCGACTCATAGCAAATGAAAACGCCATACGTATGCCCCGCCGCCGCCAGCGGCATACGGCTCGTTCCCCGGTCAAAGTTCCCCACCGCCTGCGTCAACCCGCTCGCAAACGAGAACAACTCCGCATACGGGGTAAACTCCCCAAACGGTACCAGATGTATCTTCCGGTACATCCCCGCCAACCCACCGCCCGGCACAAACAGCGCCGCCGAGTTATACACCCGCGGCGTCCTCCCACCCGCCCTTCATCGTCTCGGAGAACTGGTTCCAGAGCGGCGTCGCGGCATCGACGAAGTTCTTCACCCAGCTTTTCAAGTCTTCC
>CAXTJO010000078.1:0-6768 GCA_964244665.1 uncultured Terriglobus sp. | reverse complement strand
CACTCCTCGCAATCTCAGGCACAACCACGTCCTAAGGTCAGCATGAATCAGATCACGTTATATAAGACCCCGGCATCCTGGCCCGTCCCACGCGGCATCGAACCGCAACAAGGAACACGGTGATGACGAAGAAAACGGCCTCCAAAAAATCAGTCGCGAAAAAGTCCCCGGCAACGAAATCCGCCGCCACCAAACCTACCCGCAAGTACTCCCCCGCCGCCAGCGCTCAGGTCGCGGAAGACCTCCACGAAATGCACAAAGGCCAACTCCACATCGGCACCAGCGACAAGCTCGTCACCAACCCCAAACAGGCCATCGCCATCGGCCTCGCCCAGGCCCGCCGCGCCGGCAAAAAGGTCCCACCCAACCCCAACGCCCTCAAGCCTTAGACCATGTCTTACGATCCGATGGAGCGGGTTCTTGGGACTGGCACAGCTTCGGCCATGCCATAAACTCCTCCAAACGCCGGTGCTTCAGGCAGCGTCCGACGGATCCAAATGGACCGGGTCCTTCGGAGGGGCACGGCTTTAGCCGTGCCATAAGTCACATCTGTAGCGCGGGCTTTAGCCACTGAGGGTTAGCTTTTTGCCTCCGCAAAGAGCCAGAACCGAATCACCAGACACTAACCAATCCAGCGCTCCCGCCGATAGGCGCAGCAACGAACCAGCCTACTTCGAAGGTGTACTGCTGGGTGCAGCCGGCGCGGGAGCTGCAGCGGCAGGAGCACTCGCCTTCGTCTCTCCCTTGCTCTCACCCGCCGCCGCCGTCTCTCCACCACCCGCCCCCTTCGTCTCTCCACCGGCAGCCGCCGCTCCATCCCCGCCACTCGCCGCCGCCGGCTTCTTGTTCCCGTACCCGTCCGCGTACCACCCGCCGCCCTTGAACTGCACAGCCGGCGCCGTAATCGTGCGCTCCAGCTTGCCCCCGCAATACGGGCAATCGGTAATCTCCGGGTCTGAAAACTTCTGCCGCTTTTCCGTCAACCGGTCGCACGCGATACAGCGATACTCATATAGCGGCATAACACTCTCTCAATCACAACAACTCAGCGTTTCAGCTTCTTTGGCTGCCCATCTACGCCTGCGCCTGCGCATCCGTCCGGCTCAACTCCACCAGCCGCACACTCGCAATCGCCTCCACCCTGCGCAACGCCTCCACCGCCGCGTTCACCGCAGCCGCGGGCGTCCGCGCATCCACCTGCAACACCGCCAGCGCCTGCCCTTGCGGCACCCGCTGCGACCGCGTACTCCGCCCCAGTGCAAAGTTCGCAATGTTGATTCCATGCTCCCCCAGCACCGTGCCTACACGCCCCACCACGCCCGGCACATCGTGGTTCCGCAACACAATCAGCGTCCCCGTTAGCGGAGCCTCGATATCGATCCCATCCAGGCTCAGCAGCCGTGGGCTGTTGCCATGCAGCACCGTCGCACTCGCCCGTGCATCGCCCTCCGCACTGTGCAGGACCAGCTTCAACACACTGCCCGCGCCGCCGCTCGCAAATTCCTTACGGTCCTCCTGCACCCGGATGCCGCGCTCCTGCGCAATCGCCGCCGCATTGATGTGGTTTACCTGCTCCGTATCCTTCAGCACACCCGCCAAGAGCGCATTCCGAATCAGTTCCGTTTTCGAAGCCGCCAACCGCCCTGCATACGCAATCTCCACGTTCTCCAGGTTTCCCGGTGTCGCATGCGAAAGAAACGTCCCCAGCCGCTCCGCCAGATCCACAAACGGCTGCACCTCCACATACTCTTCCCGGCTCAGCGACGGCACATTCACCGCGTTCTGCACCACGCCGCTCTTCAGGTACGCGCTCACCTGCTGCGCCAGTTGAATCCCGATCGCCTCCTGCGCCTCATCGGTCGACCCACCCAGGTGCGGCGTCAGAATCACATTCTCCACACCGTAGTACGGCGAGTCCTTCAGCGGCTCCACGGTAAACACATCCAGCGCCGCCCCGCCCACCTTGCCGCTCTTCAGCCCTTCCAGCAGCGCCGCGTCGTTGATCAACTCCCCCCGCGCGCAGTTCACAATCCGGATCCCCTTTTTCATGATCCCGATCGAGTGCTGGTTGATGAAACCTTCCGTCTGCGGCGTCAGCCCCACGTGCAGGCTCAGAAAATCCGACTCCGAGAAAATCTGGTCGATGCTCACCAGCGTCACGCCGTTTTCCCGCGCAATCACCGGTGCCACAAACGGGTCGAACGCCAGCAGCTCCATCCCAAACGCCCGCGCCCGCCGCGCCACTTCGATGCCGATCCGCCCCAGGCCCACAATGCCCAGCGTCTTGCCCCGCAACTCGGTCCCTTGGAGCGACTTCTTCTCCCACTTGCCCGCGTGCATCGTCGCCGTCGCCCGTGGAATACCCCGCGCCATCGTAATCATCAACCCCAGCGTCAACTCCGCCACCGCCACCGCGTTCGCCCCCGGCGTATTCATCACCACAATGCCCCGGTGTGTCGCTGCCGGTGCGTCGATGTTGTCCACGCCCACGCCCGCACGCCCAATCACACGCAGCTTCGGCGCGTGCTCCAGCAACGCCGCCGTCACCTGCACCGCACTCCGCACCACCAGCGCATCCGCATCCGCCAGCTCCGCTTCCAGCCCGTTTTTGATCGCGTCCGGTGTCACCACCGTCCACTCCGGCTCTTGTTGAAATACGGCAAGTGTCGCGGGCGATACTTTCTCTGCAAGCACAATCTTCATGTCAGTTTCTCCAGTATAACGACCGGCCCATATCGGCGTTCATCCCGTCACGAACCCCCTGGCATCCGCTCCTGCACTGTGCGACCATGACCCAACATGCGGTACATCCCCCGATCGTCCCTGCTTGCCGGCGCGGCCTCTTTTCTGCTCGCCGCAGCGGCATGCGCCCAGGCCGATCCCGCCAAACCCATCCCCAATCCGGAGCAGCTTCGCCAGCGCGCCCTCGCCACCTACACCAGCACCGCCGACCAGCGTGAAAAGTACGAGTGCCGCGAGCGCCAGGTTCAGAACGACCTCGACAAAAACGGCCGCGTCAAAAAAACCACCACCGTCGAGCAGGATTTCTTCTTCTACAACGGCCGCCCCATCCTGCGCGAAATTCTCCACGACGGCAAGCCCATCGCTCCCGGCGACGCCAAAAAGCAGGACGACCGCGTCCGTAAAGAGATCGCCGACGCCGAAAAGGCCGCAAAAAAACAGAACCGCGATAAGGACACCTTCTCCTCCGGCAACTTCCTCCGCCTCACCACCCTCGCCCATCCGCGCCGCGTCGCCGTCTCCGGCCGCCCCACCATCGTCTTCGATATCCTCGACGACCCAAACCGCAAAACCTCAGACATCCCCGCCAAAATCATCGCCAGCATGCGCGGCACCCTCAGCATCGACGAAGACACCGGCCACGTGCAGGACATCAACGTCACCGGCGTACGCGACGTCAAAATCGCCGGCGGCCTCCTCGCCAACATTCACAAGGGCTTTCTCTTCCATGCCGTGCTCGCACCGCAAAACGATGGCGTCTGGCTCATCAAAAACCTCTACGGCAGCGGCGATGCCCGCGTCGGCCTCTTCTTCCACCCCTACGCCAACTTCCGCTCCGACGTCCTCGCCTGCCATCTCTTCAACGTCGAGTCCGACCAGACCGTCAAACAGATCGAAGCCAAAAAGTAACCGCACACGCCTGCTCTAGTGCACCGGCTTCACATCCATCACCCCATACTCCGGATGCTGCAGCGAACAGCACGCATCCACCCGCCCACAAAAGCAGGTCCGCGTAGCCGCCGCATCCAGCGCCCGCGACGCAAACAACTCCTGCGCCGCCACCAGCCCCTTACCCCACGCAAACCCCGGCAATTGCAATTTGGAAGCCACCACCTGCTCCAGCGCCGCAATCAGCGCCATCGTGTCCATGTAGTCGAAATACCCAAGGTGCGCAATCCGGAACAGCTTGCCCTGCATCTCGCCCTGCCCGTTCGTAATCGTCGCCCCAAACCGGCTCTTCAACTCCTTGCAGATGATCCCGCTATCCACACCCTCAGGAGCCAGCACCGCCGTCGCCGCAGCACTCGGCGCATCCGGCGCAAACAGCTTGAAACCCAGCGCCACGCAAGCCGCCCGCGTCATCGCCGAAATCGTCTCGGCATTCTCCACCAGCTTCTTCCGCCCCTCGGCCACGCTGCCGGCAGGCGCATCCGCCGTCGCCGCCTGCGCCGCAATGTAATCCAGCGCCGCACCCAGCGCGGCTATCAGCGAGACGGCGGGCGTATACGCACTCTCCCCCTTTACCGCGTTCTTCCGCTCCTTGCGCAGGTCGAAGTAGTACCGCGGATTATAAGTCGCTTCCATCCGGTCCCACGCCCGTTCGCTCACGGCCAGGTACGCCAGCCCGGGCGACATCATCACCGCCTTCTGCGACCCGCCGATCATCACATCCACGCCCCACCCGTCCATGTCCAGGTGCGTCGTTCCCAGCCCCGTAATCGCGTCCACCACCAGCATCGCCTCGCTGCCCGTGTCCTTCAGCAGCTTCGCAACCGCAGGCACACAGTGCCGCACCCCCGTGCTCGTCTCCGTCGCCTGCATAAACACGGCACGCGTCTCCAGTCTCAGCCCCGCCTTCACCGCCTCGATGGAAAACGTCTCCCCATACGGCGCCTCCACCACGTCCACCGCGCAGTTGAAGTTCTTCGCCAGCGCCGTCCACCGCTCGCCAAACTTGCCGGCAGAGAGCACCAGCACCCGGTCCCCCGGCGACGTCAGGTTCGTCACCGCCGCCTCCATCGCGCCGGTTCCAGACGAGGACAGCACGACTACATCGCTCTTCGTCCCCACAAACTCCTTCAACTGCGCCAGCACCTTCAAAAACAGCGCCCGAAACTCCGGCGTCCGGTGGTGCATATCGGCGGCGGCCATGGCAAACTGCGCAGCAGGCAAAAGAGGCGTCGGCCCCGGCGTAAAAAAACGAATTTTCCGAATCATGCCCCTAGTCTACCCAATACCCTCAGCCTGTCCGTCCCCTCCCACCACCACATACTTCCTGCATGCAGCACAAATCAGCGCCAACGACCCAACGCCATACATAAGGCACAAATGAGCGCCAACGACCCAACGCCACACATGCAGCACAATCAAGCGCCAACGCCATACATGCAGCACAAAACTAAGCGCCAACGCCCCAACGCCATACATGCAGCACAATTAAGCGCCAACGCCCCAACGCCATACATGCAGCACAATCAAGCCCCAACGCCATTCATGCAGCACAAATCAGCGCCAACGACCCAACGCCATACAAACCGCACAAAACACAAAACTAAGGGCCAACGGCCCGACGGCATAACAGCCTGGGCCGAAGGCCCAGGTACCCAGTGCGGCCAACCTACAAGCGCTGAAGGCGCGGCGCATAGCCCACCCTCACAGCATGCCCCTGCCGCGCTAAACTCAAAACACGTTCAAAGGACACGCACCATGGCCATCCTGCAGCAGATCGAAACCGACATCATCACCGCCATGAAGGCCCGCGAAACCCTGCGCCTCGAAACCCTCCGCATGGCCAAATCCAACCTCAAGGGCCGCGAAATCGAAAAGCGCGAATCCCTCACCGAAGCCGAAGAGATCGCCGCCCTCCAAACCATGCTCAAGCAGCGCAAAGACGCCGCCGAGCAGTTCACCGCCGGCGACCGTCCCGAACTCGCCGCCAAGGAGCTCGAGGAGTTCTCCATCCTCTCCGCCTACCTCCCCCAAACCGCATCCGACGAAGACGTCCTCCGCGTCATCCACGGCGCCCTCGTCCACATGGCCAAGGACGGCGGCAAACCCGGCCCCAAGGACATCGGCCCCGCCATGCGCATCGTCCAGCAGCGCATCCTCGCCGACGGCCTCCACGCCGACAACAAGACCGTCTCCACCCTCCTCAAAGCAGAACTCGCCAAGTAAGCCGGTAGTCTCTATGTACTCCAGCATCCGCCGTGCTGGCAGATTTGATGTACTCGACGGCTTCTATCGAGTGAGCCTTCGATATTGCTCCCGTCCAAAGGGCCAAAGGCCCGACGCTACACCAGCCCAGGGCAACGCCCTGGGTTTCTTGTTCCGCACGAACCAAAGGGCCAAAGGCCCGACGCTATACCAGCCCAGGGCAACGCCCTGGGTTTCTTGTTCCGCACGAATCCAAGGGCTGAAGGCCCGCTCCATACTCTGCTATTCCTGCGTCGCGATGCCCTTCACAACCGCGCCGCCCCATTCTCCTCCAGCAACAACCCCACGTACCGCCCATCCGCGATCCGCTCCCGCACCCACGCCTCAAACGCCACGTCCAGCGCGCAAAGCCGCTCCGGCATCGCAAACCCATTGTCCGCAAACATCCGGTGCCGATGCCCCGCAATCAGCCCCGCATCCTCCACCGTCGCTCCCCGCATCTCCGCCATCCGCCAACGCTACCACTCCAACCTCTCCCCCTGGCAAAAACTCTGTGCCCCATGTCCGGATTTTCGGACATGGGCTCCGGCCCCCCGTCGCGCCGCATCTTCCACCGTCGCTCTCCACCATCCGCCCCACCCAACACTGTGCTCCTCGCAAAGCATCCCGTGCCCCATGTCCGGATTTTCGGACATGGGGCTCCGGCCTCCCGTCGCCCCGCATCTTCCACCGTCGCTCTCCACCATCCGCCCCACCCAATACTGTGCTCCTCGCAAAACATCCCGTGCCCCATGTCCGGATTTTCGGACATGGGGCTTCAGGCCCCCGCCGCCCAGCCACCACCCGCTACCATCACCTCATGGCAAGAACCCC
>CAXTJO010000077.1:0-7630 GCA_964244665.1 uncultured Terriglobus sp. | reverse complement strand
AGATAAATTGCGTCGAGACGTCTTCGAAGAGGATCTTCGAGCCGTAGCGCATGGTGACATTGCTGACTTGGATCATGTGTTTTAGGCAGCTTTCTGTGTGTCGTGTTGATCGAAGATCGGCCTGGCGACGAGGCACACAACCTCATCGGAGGAGCGGTCTCCCAGTTCCAGGCCAATGACGTGGTAAGCCGTACCGAGCGAGGGAATGTCGACACAGGAGAGTACTTCTCGGACAAGCCAGTCGGTGGTGCTGCGGACGGTGGCTCCGTCGAGCCTGGACTCGTTCGCCAACTCTGCCCGCATGAACTGGTGCAATTCACCAATAGCCTGCAGTGGCGACATCCGGTCGGTCCACTGCGCAGCGATGACGAGATCCCAATGGAGCCGGTGAAATCTGGAAGGCGTGAGCAATGCAAGATTGAGCCGCCCGTGCGACGCTTCGTAGCGACGGAGCACCTCTGTGACGTCATCGAAGAATGTGTCGACTACCACCGATTTGAGAGCCATATCAACACTCCATCCTGAACGTCGTCGATCGCGTTCACGAACTCGCGTACCTGCTGCTCGGTGCGATCGACTTTATAACGATCCTGCACATCCCAGGTTGTGACCAGATCCCAGAATGCCACAAATCTATGGTTACGAGATCGCACATCAAAGTCGCGCGTCAAGCCCGCGAGGATGACAAGATCGCGAAAGTAATGGCTTTTCAGACTGCCACGAAAGGCGCTGTCCGGATATTCCGGCAGGCCCAAGGTGCGGCAGACGACAGCCTTGAGCGCCAACTCGACGGCATAACCTGCAAGGTACCATGCACCCGCATAGTGCTCCAACTGCAAGAGGGCTTTCGCCTCTGCAAGTCGGTTGGCCGCCAGCACTTTCAATTCTTCTGCCGTCGGAGGTGCCGCCATACCCATATTTTACGGGATGGTTTCCTGACCCGGCATCCGCCGCATCGTAAAGACTTATGGCGAAAAAGGCAGTGGTTAAAAAGGCAGAAGTGGTGAAGGCATTGACACCGGCGCAGGTGGAGCGGGAGGAGAAGCGCAAGGCGAAGGAGAAAGTCGCGAAGAAGAAGGCGCGGGTGAAGGCGGCGCGGGAAAAGCAAAAGGACGAGGCGGCGGCGCTGGCGGAGCGGCGGCTGCTGGTGCCGATGAGTACGTGCACGATGCCGGAGCAGGATGAGGATGGGCTGACGATGCCGCCGTTTCCTGCCGAGTGCATGCGGCTGGGCTTTCCGGTAAAGGTGATGGGTGCGCCGGAGCTGAAGAGCAACGACACACGGGGATGGAAGCTGAATCCGCACCTGCGGGTTTCTCTTGGCTACCTGTGCGATATTTTTGCGTACCTGCGGGCGCACGATATCCGGATGTACCGGATGAGCAGCGATCTGGCGCCGTACCACACGCACCCGGACATGCCGCAGTTCCACAGGATGGTAGAGGAGAGCCGGGAGGAGCTAGCGCATGTGGGCAAGCTGGCGCGGGCGCAGGGGCTGCGGTTGAGCTTTCATCCGTCGCAGTACATTGTGCTGAACAGCGACAACGAGACCTTGACACGGAAAAGCATTGCGGACCTGGAATCGCAGGCGACGATGCTGGACTACATGGAACTTGGGCCGGAAGCGATCATGGTGGTGCATGTGGGCGGGGCGTACGGCAATCGCGAGCTGGGCACGGCCAACTGGGTGAAGACGTGGCCGCGGCTGAGCGAGAGGGTGCAGCGGCGGCTGGTGCTGGAGAACGACGACATCCGGTTTAGCGCGGCGGACGTACTGAGTGTACACGAGCGGACGGGGGTGAAATGCGTATTCGACTACCAGCACCACTGGTGCTTTAACCCGGAGGGGTTGGGCATGGTGGAAACGGTGTCGCGGTTTCTGAAGACGTGGCCCGCTGGGGTACGGCCGAAGATGCACTTTAGCTGTGCGCGGACGGAAATGCGGGAGATGAAGCGTCGGAACCGGAAGACAGGGCTGCTGGAGGATGTGCTGATGCCGCCGATCTGGACGGGCCATGCGGATTTCAATAATCCATTTGAGACGATCACTTTTTTGCGGTCGATCCAGCATTTGGAGACGGACGTGATGCTGGAGTCGAAGGCGAAGGATTTGTCGCTGATCCGGTTGCGGAACGATTTGGCGAAATTTGCGCCGGAGCTGGCGGCGCGGTATGGGGTGACGAAGGAGGATGCGGCGGAGGATGTGGAGGAGATTGCGGAGGAGGAAGGGGAATTGGTGGAGGCGTGAGGGTGTGCTGCGGGTTCACGTGGGCATCCGGATGTGGTGAGATTTTGGTGGCGCAGATGGACGGTGAGTTCTAAGCTGTAGAGGTCCCGCCGCTTGCTGACCAAGCGACGGGGGTTGGTAACATGTCTTTCTACTTCAGCAAAGCAAGCAGAAGGGCAAGTTTCGCGAGCAGGGCGAGGATAACTTCCCCGGGTACCTGCAACACGAAACTGCGGTAGCGAATCCTGAACGGACTCACAGTACCACCTCCTTCACTACGAGATCACTCCGGGGCTGCAACCCCGGAGTGTTTCGCTTTTCAGGGCGAAACTTGTCTCGTGGCGGCTACCCTGAGCGGTCAGCTCTCGCAGGAAGGCAGGGTCCAGTATGCAGCAGATTTATGCAGGGAGGGATTTTTGCAGGCGGGCGAGTTGGGCGAGGTGGTGCTCGTGGTGGAGGCGGAGGAAGAGGAGGGTGTCGGCGAGTGACATCCAGCCGCCGCGGGGGTGGCTGAAGACGCCACCGTCTATTTGCCTGGGGGTTGCGGCGGTGACGACCTGGCAAAGGCGAAGGCGGGCTTTGTCCCAGGCGGCGATGGCCTGGGGCGCGGTAACGGTTTCGCTGGGGAGGATGGCGGGGACGTCTGCCGGGACCTTGACCTTGAGAGGGGAGCGCATGATGCAGCGGACGACGAAGCTGGTGAGGCGGTCTTTTTTGCCGAGGGGCTGGGGTGCGGCGATGTTGCCGCGGACGGAGAGGACGATGCCGCCTTCGGTGCGGGCGATGTGGTCCAGGATTTCCGCGGCGGACCAAGTGCCGGCGGCGGGCCGGAAGGCGAGTTGCTCCGGTGTCCAGGTGGACACGGTTTGGAGGATGGCGGATTTGCTGCGTTCGAGGGAGTCAAAACGCCGTTGGAGCTTGGGAGTCATGGGAGTCAGGTGGAGTATCGCTCAGGTGTGGCGAGCGAGCAAGTCTGGTTAGATGCAATAAGTCAGTGACTTAGCGGGTCGGTGGCGCTCAGGCAGGTGAGGAGGGCGGCGACGGCGCCGGAGTCTATGGTGTGGGCGGCGAGTTGGGCACCTTTGCGGAGGGTGGGGACGCGGCCGGCGACGAGGAAGACGGCGGCGGCGTTGAGAAGGACGATGTCGCGGGCTGGACCGGGGTTTCCGGCGAAGACCGCGCGGAGGATGGCCTCGTTTTCTTCGGGGCCGCCGCCGGGGAGGGGGGCGTCGCTGCGGGAGAGGCCGGCGTCTTCGGGCGTGAGGCTGAAGTGGGTGACGGTGGTTCCCTGCACCACGGCGGCGAGGGTGGGGCCGCTGAGGGAGAATTCGTCGAGGCCGTTGCCGGGCGCTGTGCTGTTGCCTTGCGGCGCTGCGCCGTGGACGACAAGGGCGTGAAGCATGGTGCCGCGGGTGGCGAGGGCTTCCGCAACCTGGGTGACGGCTTGCGGTGAATACACGCCGAGGAGCTGGCGGCGGGCTCCGGCGGGGTTGGACATGGGGCCGAGCAGGTTGAAGACGGTGCGGAAGGGCAGGCGGCGGCGCACGGGGGCGACGGCGCGCATGCCGGGGTGATGGCCGGTGGCGAGGAGAAAGGTGAAGTTATAGGCGCGGAGGGCTGCGGCGGCTTGCTGGGGGGAGTGGCCGATGGGGACGCCGAGGCGTTCCAGGATGTCTGCGGAGCCGCAGCGGGAGGTGACTTTGCGGTTGCCGTGCTTGGCGACGGGGACGCCGGCGGCGGCGGCGAGGAGGGCGGCGGCGGTGGAGATGTTGAAGGTGTGGCTACCGTCGCCGCCGGTGCCGCAGGTGTCGACGAGGGTATCGCGCTCTGCGGAGGTGAGCGGAAGGGGCGTGGCGGCCGATTGCATGGCGGCGGCGAAGCCTGCGAGTTCCTGCGCGGCGACGGGGCGGTGATGAAGGGTGGTGAGGAGGGCTTCGAGGCCTGGCTCGCCGATGTCGCCGTGGAGGATGGCGGACATGAGGGTTGTGGCCTGGGATTGGGTGAGTGTGGTGCCTTGGAGAAGGATGCGGAGTTCAGGAGACATCTGGATGGATTGTTTCATCCCTGGGGAGCCGGAGCCCCATGTCTGGAAATCCGGACATGGGGCACATCGTGCGTTCGGTTTGGTAGCATGACGGGGTTTGGCGATTGTGCGCCCCGGAGCGATGCTGCGATGAAGATTCATGAGTACCAGGCGAAGGAAATTTTGCGAAAGTATGGCGTGCCGGTGCCGGAAGGCGAGATGGTAACGACGCTGGAACAGGCCGATACCGAGGCAAAGAAGCTGTTTTCTGCCGGGAATCCGGTGGTGGTGGTGAAGGCGCAGATCCATGCGGGCGGACGCGGCAAGGGCGGCGGCGTGAAGGTGGTGAAGGACCTGGAGGCGGCGGATGCGGCAGCCAAGGCGATTTTGGGCATGCAACTGGTGACGCACCAGACCGGGCCGGCGGGGCAGAAGGTGCAGCGGCTGTTGATCGAACAGGGGTCGGCGATTGAGCGGGAGCTGTACCTGGGCATCGTGTTGGACCGGGCGACGGGCAAGCTGACGATGATGGCGTCGCAGGCGGGCGGCATGGAGATTGAAGAGGTTGCGGCGAAGACGCCGGAGGCAATCTTCAAGGAACCAATTGAGCCGGCGGTTGGGCTGCAGCCGTGGCAGGCGCGGAATCTGGCGTTCAAGCTGGGGCTGGCAGGGCCGCTGGTGAACCAGGCGGTCGGGTTCATGGCGGGGTTGTACAAGGCGTTTACAGAGACGGATTGCTCGCTGATGGAGATCAATCCGCTGGTGACGACGAAAGACGGCAAGCTGCTGGCGCTGGATTGCAAGATCGATTTCGACGACAACGCGATGTTCCGGCACAAGGATTTGAAGGAGTTGCGGGATGTGGCGGAGGAAGACCCGCTCGAGGTTGCGGCTTCAAAGGACAGCCTGAATTACATCAAGCTGGATGGGTCGATTGCGTGCATGGTGAACGGGGCCGGACTGGCGATGGCGACGATGGACATCATCCACTACGCGGGCGGGTCGCCGGCGAACTTTCTGGATGTGGGCGGCGGTGCGAACCAGCAGCAGATTGAGGCGGCGTTTGCGATTCTGCTGGCGGACCCTAACGTGAAGTGCATTTTTATCAATATTTTTGGTGGGATTTTGCGGGTGGATGTGCTGGCGACGGCGGTTGTGGCCGCGGCACGCAACTTAAACGTCACGCTGCCGCTGGTGCTGCGCCTGGAAGGGACGAACGTGGAAGAAGGGCGGAAAATCCTGGCGGAGTCCGGCATCAAGTATGCGGTCGGCGAGACGATGGCGGAGGCCGCGAAGCTGGCGGTGGAAGCGGCTGCGGCCTGACATGGGAGCCCTGCAGGGGAAGACGATTGCCGTGGTGGGTGGCGGTCCGGGCGGGCTGACGCTGGCGAGGCTGCTGCAAATGCAAGGTGCCGACGTGACCGTGTACGAGCGGGATACGAGCCGGTCGGCGCGGCTGGTGGGCAGCGCGCTGGACCTGCATGTGGAGTCCGGGCTCGCGGCGCTGGAGGCTGCGGGGCTGATGGACGGCTCCTGGGCGCGGCACAGGCCGGAGCTGAACCGGCTGCGCGTGATGGACCAGGACGCGAAGGTTCTGTACGACCACAGCCGCAGCATGGATGCGCGGCCGGAGATCGAGCGAGCACCGCTGCGGGACCTGCTGCTGGATTCGCTGCTGCCGGGAACAGTGGTGTGGGACCGCAAGCTGGAGCGCGCAGAACTTGAGGGCGAGCAGGTCCGGCTGGTGTTTGCCGGTGGGGAGAGCGTGCTGGCGGACCTGGCGGTGGGGGCGGACGGGGCGAACAGCCGGTTGCGGGCGCTGGTGACACGGGTGCGCCCGGCATATGCGGGTGTGTCGCTGGTGGAGGGGTACGTGCCGCGCGCGGCGACGGTGGTGCCGGAGGTTTGCGCGGTGCTGGGCGGGTCCGCCGTGATGGCGCTGGGCGGGGAGAAGACGCTGGGGCTGGGGATGAAGGCCGATGGCGGGGTGCTGTTCTATGCGGGGCTGCGGAACCCAGACGAGGAGGCGCGCGAGGCGTTGAAGGCTGCCATGACGGCGGAGGCGCGGTTGGCCTGGTTTGCGCGGTACTTCGCGGGGTGGAGCGATTTCTGGACGCCGCTGTTTGCGTGGGCGGAGGGCCTGGTGCTGCGTCCGCTGCTGGTCTGCCCCAGCGATCAGCACTGGGAGGCGCAGGCCAATGTAACGCTGATCGGCGACGCGGCGCATGTGATGCCTCCATACGCGGGCGAGGGTGTGAACATGGCGATGCTGGATGCGCTGGTGCTGTCGCGGGAGCTCCAGTCGAAGCCGGACACGCGGACAGCGGTTGCGGCGTATGAGGCGGAGATGTTTGCGCGGATGCGGGATGTGACGGACGAGACGATGACAAATACCGAGATGTTTTATGCGCCGGATGCGGGTGAGCAGATTAGTGCATTGTTCAAGGGATTTGCCGAACAGCAGGCACTGGGCACCGGCCGTGAGTGAGATCAAGTCCTACCGTGACCTGTTCGTGTGGCAGCGAAGTATGGACCTGTGCGCCGCGGTGTACGCGCTGACCCGGCAGTTTCCGCCGGATGAACGGTTCGGGCTGACCTCGCAACTGCGTCGTGGGAGCGTTGCGATTCCGAACCATATTGCAGAAGGGTATGGCCGGATGAACACTGGCGACTATCGCCGTTTTCTGACGATGGCGTTCGGATCGCTCATGCAGGTCGAGACGCAGTTGCTGCTTGCGGAACGCTTTGAACTCGCCGAGATCAAGGCCGCCTTGGCGCAGTGGACGAGTTGGGCAGAATGCTGAACAGCTTGATATCGAAGATCGTCTAGTAACGAGTGCCTAGAAAAGGAGAACTATGTCGGTACTGGTAGATAAAAACACGCGCCTCATTGTGCAGGGGATTACCGGGCGGGAGGGGATGTTTCATGCCAAGGGGTGCCAGGAGTATGGGACGAAGGTGGTTGGTGGGGTGACACCGGGCAAGGGTGGGACGGTGGTGGAGGGATTTCCTGTCTTCAACACGGTGGAGGACGCGGTGAAGGAGACGGGGGCGAACGTTAGCATGATTTTTGTGCCGCCGCCGTTTGCCGCGGACGGAATTCTTGAGGCTGTGGCCGCAGAGGTGCCGCTGGTGATTTGTATTACCGAGGGGATTCCGACGCAGGACATGGTGAAGGCGTGGGAGGTAGTGCGGCGGTCGGGGTCGCGGCTGATCGGGCCGAACTGTCCGGGGGTGATCTCGCCGGGCAAGGCGAAGGTAGGGATTATGCCGGGGCGGATTCATAAGGAGGGGTCGGTCGGGATCGTGTCGCGGTCGGGGACGCTGACGTATGAGGCGGTGTACCAGTTGACGACGCGCGGGATCGGGCAGTCGACCGC
>CAXTJO010000076.1:0-8204 GCA_964244665.1 uncultured Terriglobus sp. | reverse complement strand
GTGGTTTTGCCGGTGCCGGGCGGTCCCCAGAAGATCATGGAGCCGGGTTCGTCGCGCTCGATGGCGAGGCGGAGGGGCTTACCGGGGGCGAGAAGGTGCTGCTGGCCGATATAGCCGGCGAGAGTGCGGGGGCGCATGCGTTCGGCGAGCGGGATGGTGCGGGCTGCGGCGCTGCCTGCCGGGTTGGGGGCAAAGAGACCCATGCGGTTAGTGTCTCAGGCGCTGCTAGATTAGGCGCTGCCGGGAGGCTTCGTACAGCAGGATGGAGGCTGCGACGGCGGCGTTGAGGCTTTCAGTAGGGCCGGGCATGGGAAGGGTGATGTGTTCGTCGGCGAGGGCGAGCAGGGCGGGGGAGAGGCCGCGGCCTTCGTTGCCGATGAGGAGGGCACATCCGTTGCGGAGGTCGGCCTGGTGGGCGGGCGTGGCCGCAGGATCGGGGACGGCGGCCAGGAGGCGGATGCGGGCGGCGCGGAGGGTGGTGTGGAGAGCGTCGGTCCATTGGGGCAGGGGCATACGGAAGACGGAGCCGGCGGAGGCGCGGAGGGCTTTGCCGTTCCAGGGGTCGACGGTGTCGGCAAGCAGGACGGCGGCGACGCCGAAAGCTTCGGCGGAGCGGATGAGCGTGCCGAGGTTGCCGGGATCCTGGAGACCGGCGGCGACGATGAGGAGGTCGCCGGGCGCGGGGATGTAGATGTGTTGCGGTTTGTGGAGGAGGGCGGCAATGCCCTGGGAGTGCTCGGTGGCGGCGGTGCTGGCGAAGACGTCGGGTGAGAGCAGAACGGTATCGAGGGAGGTGGGGAGTTCGGCGGCGAGGTGTTGTTTGTCGGTGCGGAGGAAGACGGTCTCTATGGCGAGACCGGGTGCGCCGGGCTGTTGCGCGGCGAGGGCTTCCTGGAGCATGGTCCAGCCCTCGATGGCCGCAGTGCCGGGCGGCGCAGCACCGCGCAGGGCTGCACGCAGGGTGCGGACGCGCGCGTTTTGGCGGCTGGTGATGACTTCGGGCATGCAAGCGGATTTTACGTTGCGGGATGGATGGCTGCGAGGTAATGGCCGGGTATGCTAGGCTGCGAATTTGGTGCGGTCGCCGGGGTGGGGCCGAATGCCATTTGCTGGGAGAACCGATGACTGCCGAAATGTTGCGAATTCATCCGGATGAACCGGAACCTGAACTGGTGCGCCATGTGGTGCGACATCTGCAGGCGGGTCGAGTGGCGGCGCTGCCGACCGACACGTTTTATGGCCTGGCGGTGGACCCGGTGAACCTGCACGCGGTGGAGCAGATTTACGAGATCAAGACGCGCGCAAAGCACAAGCCGTTGAGCCTGCTGATTGGCAGTGTGGAGCATGGGTACGAGCTGGCGCGGGACCTGGACATGGCGTTCGACCGGCTGGCGGAGCGGTTTTGGCCGGGGCCGCTGACGGTGATTGTGAAGGCGGGATCACGGTTGCCGCTGC
This sequence comes from uncultured Terriglobus sp., assembly GCA_964244665.1. GTDB lineage: Bacteria > Acidobacteriota > Terriglobia > Terriglobales > Acidobacteriaceae > Terriglobus. The sequence continues at coordinate 6,749 of CAXTJO010000076.1, read as the reverse complement.
GGGTGACGGCGCACACAGGAAATGTGGCACTGCGGGTGCCGGAGGCGGCGATTCCACGGGCGGTGGTGAAGGAGTTGGGGCTGCCGATTACGGCGACATCGGCGAACCTGCGTGGGCTGCCGGAGTGTACGTGGGCGGGGTGTGTGCGGGAGCAGTTGGGCGGGCAGATTCCGCTGATTGTGGACGGTGGGCCGACAGCGCGATCGGTGCCAACGACGATCGTGGACCTGAGTGGTGGGGGAAATTCCTGGATGATCCTGCGCGAGGGAGCGATTCCGACGCACGAGATTGCGCTGGCGCTGCAGCGATAGACGAGGGAGCGGCACATGAGTGCACGGGCGAGAGCGAGGGGCGGACGCAGGCAGGAGAGCCATGGCGTGCGACGGTTCTTTGCAACCTTGCTGGTGCTGATGCTGGTGGTTGGGGCGTTGTGGTTCGGGTGGGTATACCGGCAGATGCGCGCGGTGGGCGGCCACGATGATGCGCACCCGGCGGATGCGATTGCAGTGTTTGGGGCGGCGCAGTACAACGGGCATCCATCGCCGGTTTACCATGCGCGGCTGGATCACGCGGTGTCGCTGTTTGAGCGGCAGATTGCGCCGGTGGTGGTGACGCTAGGCGGCAGTGGCGATGACCGGTATGGCGCGACTGAGGGCAGCGTTGGCAGGGATTATCTGCTGGCGAAGGGTGTGCCGTTCGACCACATCATTGCCGAGACCGAGTCGGTGGATACCGAGCAGCAGGCGGAGCGGCTGGCGCAGATCTCGCGGGAGCGAGGGTTTCGGCGAGTGGTAGTGGTAAGTGATCCGACGCACCTGTTCCGCATTGCGGCGTTGTGCGAGGGCGAAGGTTTGCCGGTGTACACGTCGCCGCGCAGCAGCTTTGGGACGATTTCGCGGTGGGCCAACACGGAGAGGGTTTGGCACGAAATGCTCAGCTACACAGCGATGCGGCTGAATCTGCAGCTAAGTTTTTTGCACCGGTGGATGGAAGGCAAGGAAGATTTGTAGGTGGCGGGGAGGCGATTGCCGTGCTGTTTTGCAGAGGCTTGGATCCTGTGGGATGCGCCGGCCCTCTACAGGCGTCGGTCCTATACAATCGTGGCTAGCCAAATGGATGGAGAAACGTCTGTCCAGGTGGGCGCAGGGAGCAGCATTTGCAATCGGTGGTACAGCGGAGTTCAGGTGGCGCAAGACGCGCGGCGGCAAAGGTTTCAGGATCTCGCTCCTTGGGCGCGGCGTGTGTGTTGTCGCTGCTGCTGGGCGGGGCAGGATGTGGTAATAGTTACCGGCCGGTGGTGAGTGCAATCAACCCGGTAGGGCCTTCGGCACAGCCAAACAAATACGCCCTGGCGATTGCGGATCCGGGTGGCGGACAGCCGGGCGTGGCGACGTTGGTCGACTTCTCCGGCGATACGGTGGTTGGGACGCTTAACACGGCGCCACAGCCCACGTATCTGAGCCTGGATACCTCTTTTTCCGCGTACGTGCTGCATGCCAGTACGGGCCTGATCGAAGCCTTCAGTGCAAGTCAATCGACCACGCTGACGTCCGCTTTTCTGACACGAAATGTGAAGCAGACAACGCTCGCGACTGGATCGACGACGCCGACGGGTGCCGGCCAGTCACAGATTGTGGGGTTCCCGAGCGGAGCAGCGGTGAACGGCGTGTCCACGCCGGGTGCGGTGTATGTGACGGAACCTGGGACGACGCGGGTTGCCGCGTTGACGTCCGGCGTGCCTCCGACGATCCGGCAGGAGTTTCCAGTCGGCCAGAACCCGGTGTATACGGTGGGCTCGCCTGCGTCAGAGCGCGTGTACGTGTTGAGTCAGGGCGCGGTGCCCGGGACGTCGCTGGGGGCGGCGACGGGGGTCGAGAACTCGACGTCGAACGCCATTTCAAACACGATTACGGTGGGTCGCAGCCCGGTGTATGGGGTGGTGAACGGGGATTCGCGCCGGGCCTTTGTGGTGAATAGTGGTGGCGACCTGTCGAGCGGCGCGAACGGCACGGTGTCGGTCATCAATCAGCAGACCAACCTGCTGGATACGGTGCCACGCATCGTTGTGGGGCCCAATCCGGTGTGGGCCGACGTGGATACGGCGGTGAACGAAATGGTGGTGTTGAATGCGGGAAACGGCACGACGCCGGGGTCGCTTTCGGTGATATACATCCCGTTATGTTCCGCGGTAACGCAACCGGCGAACCCGAACTGCGATGCGAATAACCCGGTAGATGCAGTGGGTTTTGGGAATGTGCTGGCGACAATTCCGGTTGGCCTTGCGCCGACACAGGTTGTGGTTCTGCAGGACCAGAACAAGGCTTATGTGGCCAATGCAGGTGACGGCACCGTGACGGTGGTGGACCTGCAGCGGATGGTGGCGACGACCACCATCAATGTGGGCGGGCACCTGAACTGGATTGCCGCGACAAGCGGTACGCCCACCGGCAAGGTGTATGTGACGGCGAACACCACGCAGGTGTTGACGGTGATCCGAACGGATACGGACCAGGTAATTACGACGCTGCCGTTGCAGGGCTTTGGGCTGGTCGTGAAAGTTACAGGGCAATGAAGATTTACGTGAAAGAGCGAAGAGGGTGCCGTGCTCGGCACCCCCTCCTTGCTTACAGCCTGACTAGCTTTGCTGGCCGATGAGCAGGATGGGCAGCGTGGGCGCTGTGCTGCCGCCGTCGTCCTCGATGGTGACGCCAAAGTTGCCGGCGACAGTGCCTATTGGCAGTGATGGCAGGACCAGGGTGGCGTAGCCACGGGTGTCGGGCTTGAAGGTGCCGGCGGCGATCGGTTGCAGACCTTCGCCTTTGGGAATTAGCCAGAGTTCATAGGTTTTATACGGCTGCAACGGTTCCAGGTTGGTGCCCTGGAAGACGAGTGAGCCGTGGTCCGCCAGATAGGTGACGCGCGCCGCCGGAACGGGCGCGGTGTCTTGCCGTGCGAGGACGAAGCGTTGTGCCAGGGGTGACTGCAGTGTTTGCAGCACGACCTCCGCGCGTTGTGCCTGCGCCGAGGTGCGGGAGAGCTGCGCAGTTTGGGTTTGTAACTGGTCGTGCAAGGTCAGGTTGTTACGAAACTGGACCCCGCCCACCGCTGCCATGGCAGCGGCGGCGGCCCAGCCTGTCCACGCTAGCAGTGTTGCGAGACGAAGGCCGCGTCGCTCCGGCTCGGCAGAGGCGCGGAAGAGAGAGGCGGTCGAGGGACGGTATGTGTCCTCCGGCAGATCTTCCGGGATGGTGTAGGCTGCCGGCGGCGGATCGGCGATGGAGCGTGTGCGAACCGGTGCTGCGGGCGGGCCAGAATTGGGGAGAACGCGCTGTTGGATCGGATCGACAGAGGCAATGCTGCGGGCCGGTGGCGGTGGCGTGTATGAGGGTTCAGTCTGGGTGTGAGACGCGTGATGCTCGGCGGAGAACAGAGGTTCCGGCTCCGCCACGATACGTGGCAGGCGCACCTTGCTGCGACGTTCGTCCGCGAGGCTGCGGGCGGATCGCTGGGTCGAAATCGAAGGATCGCTGATCACCGGTGCAGGATCGACCGCAAACGGCCGGGCCTCGTACATGGCGACGGGAATGGGCACGGCCCGGTGTTCGCGTGCGACCTGTTTGAGGAGGCGCTGACGACTGAGAGCGGGTGGCGTGTGCTGGGTGGCAGAGAACGCAAAGGCGGCAAGGTCGCCGCGGATCAACGAGAGTTCGTCCCGCGCTTCGGTGGAAGAGCGCAGCAGCAATTCGACACGCGCGGTCGCGCTGGAGTCCAGCAGGTGCATGGCGTAGAGCGTGAGATCTTCTGCGGTGATGGCCGGCTCGATCATGCTTTCATCGCCTTTCTCAGCACCAGCAGCGCCGTCCGTATGCGGGTTTTCACGGTGCCCAGCGGGTCACCGGTGGTCTCTGCAATCTCCGAGTGCGTTAGGCCGTCGAAGAAGGCCATCTCCAGTGTTTTGCGTTGTTCGATCGGCAAAGACACCATGACGGCACGCGCGCGTTCGATCATGAAATTGCGTTCCGACTCAAGCGCGAGATCGGTGGAGGAGGCGAGGACGACGTCTTCGACGGAATCGGATGGCTTGCGGCGACGCAAAAGGTCGATGGAGCGATTGCGGGAGACGACGGCCAGCCACGCGCCCACGGCACCGCGATTGGTGACCAGAGCGTCGGGTTTTCGCCAGACCTGCATGAAGACTTCTTGCAACACATCCTCCGCCGCGGCCGGATCCCGCAACACCCTGAGGGCGACGGAGTATACGACACGCGAATACCGGTCGAAGAGCGCCGCCATGGCACCCTCGTCACCCTGGCCGACCAACGCCAGCAGTACACCGTCTTCAGTGTTTTGCATGGCGGTAGCTGCGGCAGACGGGCCGGTACTGGAAGAGGAACGCACGGGGGATTGGGCCGGATGGGTCCGCGGGTCGTTTTGGCGAAATGAGATGTCCGCTTCTTCCATGCTGTTTGACACCATTGAAACGTACAACCTGGTCTGGGAGGAGAAAGCCGCCGCTGCCCGATGTGTGAGCAGTGTACCGCTTCGGTGCGGGCTGCGCCGGGTGCGTTGGATGCGACGATAAAGAGGGAGCGACTTTCATGCCGACACGGCTGGACAAATTGCTGGTGGAGCGCGCGCTGGTCTCGTCGCGGGAACGCGCGCAGGGCATGATCCTGGCTGGGCGGGTTCTGGTAAACGAGCAAAAGGTGACGAAGGCCGGAGCAGCGGTCGCGGACGATGCGGCGTTGCGGCTGCTGGGCAACGATTTGCCGTTTGTGAGCCGTGGCGGGTTGAAGCTGCAGGGCGCGATGGACCGCTGGAAAATCGAGTTGGCGGGGCGGTGGTGCGTGGATGTGGGCGCGTCCACCGGGGGCTTTACCGATTGCATGCTGCAGTGCGGGGCGGCGGGTGTGGTGGCCGTGGACACAGGCTATGGCCAGATGGCGGTGCCGTTGCGCGACGATGCGCGGCTGGTGCTGCTGGAGCGCTGCAATGCGCGGCACCTGGAGGCGGGCGCACTGCTGACGAGCATGCGTGGGCTGCAGGGAAGCGGGGCTGCTGCACCGGTATCGTTCCTGTGCATGGATGTTTCGTTCATTTCGGCGACGCTGCTGCTGCCGGCGGTGCTGGCGGCGATGTCCGCAGCAGGCGAGGCGTGGCGCGGGGAGGCGGTGGTGCTGGTGAAGCCGCAGTTCGAGGCGGGGCGTGAGTGGATCGGCAAGGGTGGCATTGTGCGCGATCCGGAGGCGCACGCGTTGAGCGTTGCGCGTGTGCGTGCAGCGGTGGAGGCGCTGGGCGGCGCGGCTGTGGACGTGGCGGAGTCGCCGATCACCGGGACGGAGGGGAACCGGGAGTTCCTGCTGCACGCGTTTTTTGATGGATCGGCTGAAGCGATGTGATTGTCCGTTGCGCCGATAGCCGTAAAGACCGGTACAGCACGGACAAACCACAAGTAGACTAGGGCCATGCCTCGCATCGCTGTTGTTTCGAAGCCGCAAAAGCCGGAGCTGGAAGGCATTCTTCGCGAGCTGCTGGAGTGGTCAGGGACGCATGGCTATGAGGTCGTCCTCGACAAGACAAGCGCGGCATATGTGCGGCAGCCGGCGTTTACCGAGCGTGCGGCGATGGCCGGGACCGATCCGAACCTGGTGATCGTGCTGGGCGGGGATGGCACGCTGCTGTCGGCATCGCGCGCGTTTGCAAAGACGGGTGTGCCGATCCTGAGCGTGAATCTGGGGTCGCTGGGCTTTTTGACCGAGGTGCCGCTGGCGGAGCTATATCGCACGCTAGAGGGCTGGTGTGAGGGCTGCTGCGACCTGGATGCGCGCGGCATGCTGCGCGTGAGCCTGTTGCGCGGTGGCGGTGTGGAGCAGCAATGGGATGTGCTGAACGATGTGGTGCTGTCGAAGGGAACGATTGCGCGCATTGGGGAATACGTGGTGGAACTGGATGGTGAGATGGTGGCCCGGTTTCGTGCCGATGGCGTGATCGTGTCGACGCCAACGGGGTCGACGGCCTATAACCTGGCGGCGAACGGCCCCATTGTGATGCCCAGCGTGAACGCCACGATTGTGACGCCGATCTGCCCGCATCTGCTCACGATCCGGCCGATTGTGGTGCCGGGAGATTCGGAGATCAAGCTGCATGTGGAAGGCCTGGCGGAGCAGACGTATCTGACGATCGACGGGCAGGAGGCGGTGGAGTTGAAGCAGGGCGACCAGGTGCTATGCCAGCGTTCGCCGTACACGGTAAACCTGGTGCGGCTGGGGCAGCATGGGTTGTTCAAGGTGTTGCGGTCGAAGCTGAAATGGGGACAGCGCTGACGTGGGCCGCACAACTGGTATGCTCGCGCTATGACGACCGTTGATGTGACGTACCACTTTGTTGCGCCGCCGCGCGAGGCGTCGGTGCTGGCGTTGGCGAGCCTGCGCGAGGTGTACGGAATTCGCCAGATGCGCGTGGACGAGCGGGCGCGGCTGATCCATATCGAATACGATGCGACGCGGCTGTCGGACCAGATTCTGCGGCAGCTGCTACGTCGCACGGGGCTGGAACTGGGTGAGGTGCCGAATGCCGTGGTGCCCGATGAAGTGAGCCCGGCGCAGGTGCCGGCGGCCTGAGCGCGCACTTGCTCCGGACGGTGTAAGTTGGTATCTTGGTCAAGTTGCAGCAGGCAGCATTTGCCGCTGAATCGTGTGCACCCGTAGCTCAGCTGGATAGAGCAATTGGCTACGAACCAATAGGTCGGA
>CAXTJO010000075.1:0-8475 GCA_964244665.1 uncultured Terriglobus sp. | reverse complement strand
GCCTGCTCCCGCGCCAGCCGCACCCCCAGCAGGCTCACCACCTCCGGCCCGCGCAGGCATCCATCCGCAAACAAAAACACCTGCACTCGCGGCTCATCTCCATCCTTCAGCGGAACCACCAGCAACGCCCGCAGCCCATCCAGCGCCCCAATCAAACGGTCCGGCATACCCGCCACCGCCTCTACCTTTACCAGCCGCGCATGCACCGCCGCCGCTTCCTCAAACAGCATCTCGACGCTCGCCCGCTCCCGCTCCGCCTCCAGCTCCCCTACAAGCGACTGCCCGCCCGTCCGCAAAAACTGCAGCACCCGCTCCGCCTCCGCCCGGTACGCCTCCTCCGTCACCCTCGCCTGGCACGGCGCCAGGCACTTGTGCATCTCCCCATAAATGCACCCTGGGTCCTCCGGCGACGGATAGAGCTCCAGAAAACACCGCCGCACCAAAAACAAATCCTCCACCGCCTCCCGGTACCGTTCCGCGTCCAGCCGCGAGGCAAACGGCCCAAACGTCGTGTGCAGGCTCCGCCGCCGCAAATGATTCGTCACGTACACCCGTGGAAACCGGTTCTCCACCGCGTACCGCACCGTGAACGGCGCGCTCAGCCGCATCTTCCGCCGCGCCTCCTCCGCCCCAAACGCCACAGCCATCGCCCGGTGCAGCAGCAGGGTGCTCTCCAGCGAGCTGTGCGTCTCCCGCCACGCCACCCTCGCAATCCGGTCCCGCAGATTCAGCCGCTTCGTCTGCCCTTCCGCCGGCAACAACAACCGCTGCAACCGCCGCCGCAGGTTCGCGCTCTGCATCAAAAACGGCCGGTCCGTCGCGCTATGCCCAAACAGACACACAATCCCCGCCCCCGCCGGCACCGCCCGCAACACCTCCACCGCCGTCTCCGGCGCAAAGCTTCTCTCCTCCGTAAACACCGGCGTCTGCATCACTCCAGCATCGTACCGGCTTGCGCTTCACCTCCGCTTGGCCGCCGCCGCTTCAGAACCGGAACTGCCCAAAAAACGTCACCTGCCGGTTGGCGGCGGTGCTGCCGCTCCCCTCTGTATTCAACGTCAGGCTGCGGCCGAAATAGGGCGAGCTTAACTGGCCCACGGGTGTGCCCGGATTCACATTGTTCAACACATTCTGCGACTCCACCGAGAAGTAAAGCTGGTAGGGCCGCTGCGGCTTCTCCGGGCGGTCGCCCGGCTTGGCATCCGGCGCGGGCGGTGCCGGCTTCGGCAGCGGACCAAAGCTGAACCCCTTGCCAAACTGCATCTGCAGTGCAAAAAAACCGGGTGCCCGGCCGTAATTCACCGGGACAATCTGCTGCCCGGCAACCGGCGCCGTATCGAACGTGCCAAACGCCGTCCGCACAACCGACGCACGCGAAAGATCGGTGGCAAACGCTGGCCGGTCGTTGTAAATGCTGTCGCCGTTGTTGTCGCTGCCGGTCGTAATGTTAAACCGCGTCGCGCTGTGCGCCGCCAGAAACATCGACCCGGAAAACCCGCGCCCGATCTCCCACCATCCGCCGGTATACAGCCGTTGCCGCGCAAAGTTCATCGGCCTGCCGTAGTCCGCGTGAATGTCATAGGAGTTCGACACAAAATTGCCCGCACCGCCCGTGTTGCTCATGCGCGACTGCACGCTGTAGCTTCCCCACACACCCGCATGCCTGCCGAATTCTAAGTTGTAATTGACCCACAACGAATGCGCATTCAACGTGCCCTCTGACGAATACTGGTACACATTCTGCGTTCCGCCCAGCGGCCGCACACCATCCAGGGGCGCGTTTACATTGCGCGACATGTACAGGTGCACCCCATGAATGTTGTTAAAGGTGGCGCTCACGTTGCCATGTTTGCCCAGGGACCGGCTTCCTGTCAGGCCCTCGCTTACGTAGTACGCCGACCGCAAATTCGGTTGCAGGCGATACACCGTCGGCTGCACGCTGCTCAGGTTGGCGGGCGCGGGTATCGCCGGATAAAACTCCGGGTTCTGCACAAAGTACGACCGCTGCGTCACACCGTTCTGACGCGTGCTGTTCAAAATGTTTCCGGCAGCAAACCGTTCATAGAACAAGCCCGTGCCGCCGCGCAGCGTAACCCACGGCGACTTGCGCTTGCCCGTGATTACCTCCCAGTGGAACCCCAGCCGCGGCGCCGGGTCATTGTGGTCCGGCACGGCGGTCTGCATCTCGTAACGCAGGCCCGGCGTCAGGCTTAAGTGCGGTCCGATCTTCCACTCGTCCTCGATGTAAGCACCAAGGTCTCCCGTCACAATCGCGGCAGAGGGTGAGCCCGCCGTCAGCGTAAACTGCGTCGCACCGCCGCCGGCCGCGCGAATCTGCGCATCGGTCTGCCCCGCTGCCTGTCCACTCAGGGTGATCTGGTAGGCGGCCAGGGTCGGAAAAATGTACTGCCCGTTATAGTTCGCCGTGGACGAGTTGCTGTCGCGCGTCAGCCGGTAGCGCGCACCCGCGCGGATAAAGTGCTTGCCGCGATCAAAACTCATGTACTCCTGGAACTCGTAGTTGTCCTGCTTGTCCTCCGAACCCTGGCTCGGGCTGCCGCCACCGTTAAACGAGCCCTGCACGATCAGCGTCGGTGCGGTACTTACCGGCGTCTGTTGCGTGCGCGTTCGCAAATATTGAAAGCGCGATTCCACAACTGCCTTCGTACTCACAATCGTCGTGTTTCCCATCTGCAGCGTGTTGGTCTTTGTGTCGACAGCCACGCCCTGCGACGACAGTACAAGTTGCCCCACGCCGCTATTGCTCTGGCGGCTGTCCGCAAACTCATAACGGCCTGTAAAGGTGTTGTTGGTCGAAAGCTGCCGGTCGATCCGCAGGTTGACTGAATTCGTCACTGACGGGTTCGGCACCGCCTGCGACAAAGGCGCAGAGTTCAGGCCGGCATCAAGCACCACCGCGTTTACTGCGGCATTGTTCTCCATGTCGCTGCGATTGCCACCCACAAAAAAGCTGGTCTTCTTGCCCAACGGGCCGTTCAGGTTTCCGTCGATAAAGGTAGTGTGGTACGCCGGCTGCGCCGTGATGAAGGGGTCTCGCGCGTTGAAGCTGTCGGAGTTGCCGTTGGCAAACAGATACCCGTGCAGCTTGTCCGCACCGGGCTTGGTAAAAATATCGATAATGCTGTTGCCGCGGTGGTCGAACTGCGCCGAATAACCGTTCTGGTTGATCCGAACTTCCCGAATGCTGTCCTTGGGCGGAAAGCGTCCTCCGCTAAAGCCATCGACGCGGAATTCCGGAGGCTGCCCGTCCTCTGACCCTCCCACCAGCGCCTGCAACTGCTGCTGCAGCGTCGATGTGTTCTGCGACAGCGTGCGTAAAGTATTGCCCTTCAACACAAGCGTGTCGCCGCCTGCACCAGCGCCCTCCCCATCCTCCGCCTGCACCTGTACCTGCTCTGTTTCTACCGCCACTGTCAGCTTCAACACCAGGCTCAGCCGCGGGCTGCCGTCGGCCAGCGTCAGCGACTGCTGCACGGTGTTGAATCCCGGCGCCTCTGCCTGCAGCACGTAGCTGCCGGCGGGCAACTCAATCACAACGCGGCCGGAGCCGTCGGTCGTCACGTCGCGCAGCGGCTGACCGTCGGTCGTGTCTGCCCCTGGAAAAATGCGAACGGGCGCATGGATGATCGCTGCGCCGCTCGGGTCCGTCACCAGCACAGACACACCGGGCGAGGCGACCGGTTGCTGCGCTCCCAAACCAACACCCAAACCGCACATCGCAAACGTGGCAGAACACAAAACAAGGCGCATAGGAGGAGAACTCACCTGCGGCAAAATTGGTGGACTGAGCCTGAGACGGCACTCCACAGCAAAACGGAAGCAGGCATGAACCGGCTTTCTAACGATCGCACCGGCGTAGGCGCACTGCACCAGCGTGAAAGGACGACAGGCTGCTAACTCCCTGCGATCGTCATCCCCTCCACACGTATCGCCGGGCTCGCCGCCGACCCGCGCCACACCAGATCACTCGCCACCGCCACGATGTTCTTGTACATCTCCTTCAAATTCCCGGCAATCGTAATCTCCTCCACTGCCCCGGTAAATTGACCGTTCTCGATCCAAATGCCGCTCGCCCCCTGCGAATAGTCGCCCGTCACCAGGTTCACGCCGCTGCCCAGCGTCTCCGTCACATACAGCCCGTTCTGCACCTCGCCGATCAACTCCCGCAGCGTCTGCGTTCCCGGCTCCAGGTAAAAGTTCCCGCTCCCAATCCCTGGCGCACCACTCAACCCCCGCGACGCGTTCCCTGTGCTTTTCATCCCCAGCTTGCGCCCCGTGTACGTGTTGCACACCCACGTCTGCAGCACGCCCTTCTCTACAATCACCTTCCGCTGCATCGGTAAACCGTCTCCATCGAACGGCAGTGTTCCAAAACCCGCCAGCCCCGGCGCCAGCATCATCGTGCCGTCGTCCACCACCGTCACCAGTTCGTTCGCCACCTTTTTGCCCAGCATGTCCTCGAACATGGTGGAGTGCCGGTACACCGCCTCCCCGTTTACCGCATCGAAGATGTCGCCCATGATCCCCAGCGCCACCTGCCGGTCGAACACCATCGTCGCCCGCTGCGTCGGTACCCGCCGCGCTCCCAGCCGGCGCACGGCACGCTTCGCCGCTTCCTGCCCAATCTCCTCCGGCGTCTCCAGCCTTCCCAGCGTCCGCGCGCTGTGCGACCAACCGTCCCTCTGCATTCCGCTCGCGTCCTGCGCAATCGGCGTCGTTCCCAGCGATACGGAGCTCTTCCGGTACCCGCCCGTGAAACCCCGCGAGTTCGCAATCACCCGATGGCTCGTCGCCGCGGAAAAGTTTCCCCCATCGGAATTCTGTATGCGTGTGTCCGCCGCCATCGCCGCCGCCTCCACCGCCCGCGCCATCTCGATCCGCTCCGCTGCCGGCAGCGAGTACACATCCTCGAAATACAGACCCATCCCCTCCGCATCCCGCTTCGTGCTGAACTCCGCCGCGTCCGCCAGCCCCGCATACGGATCTTCCTCCGTCAGCTTCGCCAGTTCCACCGCGCCGCTTACCAGCCGCTCCAGCGACGCCTCGCTCAGGTCGTTCGTGCTTGTGCTCGCCGTCCGCCTGCCGTTGAACACCCGCAATCCCACCGCCCGCGACACCGACTCTGTCAGCACATCCACATGCCCCAGCCGTACCTTCACAAAAAATTCATCACCCTCCAGCACCGTCGCTTCAGCGTCCGTCGCCCCCGCTCGCACCGCCCGCTCCACCAGCCGCCCTACCAGGTCCGCCAACGCCCCGCCCTGCACACCCTCTGCCATCTCACCCTCACGTCGCACCATCATCACCCTCACTCCCACTGCCACTACCCGCCTTCATGGATGGCGGCTTCAGCCTCTGACACTAGCTCTTGACAAGTCTCGGCATCCCACACATGCCCAGACAAAATAAATGGCTGCCCTGGAACCCGTGCATCGACCCATAACTTCTTTCGTTTGACGAATTTACGCCTAAGCCCAACGGAATGACTAATTTACCCGTAACCCCAACCGAATGAGGAATTTAGCGCGGGGGGGGGGGAGGGGGTACCACCCAACGCATCAAGGGCGGCCATAGGCCGCCCTTGATGCACTCGCCCGAAGGCGAAAACTACGCGGCCTGAACGTTCTCGGCCTGAAAGCCCTTTGGCCCCTTGACGACATTGAACGTCACGGTTTGGCCTTCCTGGAGCGAACGAAATCCGTTGCTCTGAATCGCGGTGTGATGCACGAAAACATCTTCACCGTTCTGACGGCTCAAAAAACCGAAACCCTTGGCATCGTTGAACCACTTCACTGTCCCTGTTTCCATTGTCTTAATTCCTTGTTGCCCCTCTAAGAGGAGGCGCGATGTACCGCCGAACGCAAATTGGTAGGGGTTTGCGAGTGCGGACAGCCAGGCAAGCAAGTCGAACCAGATCGGAGTTCTACGATCAACTATCACACTACACACATCGCTGCCAACATGCAACGGCATCGCGACTAAACCGTCGGTACCTGCTTCTGCTCCACCGCTATCGCCACGTTCTCGTGCTTGATGTCGAGCCGCAACCGGTTGTACAGGCTCATGTACATGTTTGCCAGGAACACCAGCGCAAACTCCGCCAGCACATAGCCCCGCCACCCGTCGTACAACAACTGAAACCGCGCAAACACCAGTACCACCGCCGTCACATAGTGGCTGAAGCAGTATTCACATGTAAACAAATAGAAAAATTTGCGCTGTGAAACCGACCGGCAATCCTGGCTTTTGCGCTTGCAAAACTCCCGCGGCTCGCGGAAGACTTCCTCGTGTGTCACCGTCCAGCTCATGCACCCGATCGGCAACGCCAGCAGCAGCAACAAGCCCACCTGATGACTCAGCGTTTCCGCCACCCGAAACGGAACCATGGCATCTCCCAGTCCGCAGGGCCCAACGTACGGGTTGCCGTGCCCCACCAGTTTCCCGTAGGATGCGCGTGGCACGCACAGGATGCGTCGGTGCCGCAAAGGTCGTCAACCGCATGGATTGGAAAAGCAGAAAAGTCGCCGCGATTCTGGAAGCTGCCCTGGCCGAGGACAAAGCCACCAGCGATATCACGACGGCCCTCGCCATAGACCCCGACCTGCGCGCCTCCGCCACTGTTCTCGTCCGGCAGGACTGCACCATTGCCGGCCTCGGCTCGATCGCCGCAGTCTTCGACGCCTTCAACGCCATGAGCACCCGCGCCGGGAAGAAATCGCGCGGTCGCTTCGAGGTCGTCAGCCACCCGGAGATCTTTGACGGCGTCCGCGTGCGCAAAGGCCAGACCGTTGCCGTGATCCGCCACAATGCGGCCACGATCCTTTCCTGCGAGCGCGTCATCCTGAACCTGTTGCAGCGCATGAGCGGCATCGCCACTCTTACGCGCGAATTCGTCGCCGAAACGGCAGGCACCCGCGCCCGCGTGCTCGATACCCGAAAGACCATGCCCGGCCTGCGTCTGCTCGACAAATACGCCGTCTGCTGCGGCGGCGGCCAGAACCATCGCATCGACCTGCAGGACGGCGTTATGCTCAAGCAGAGCCACCTCGCCCTCGCCGGAGGTCTCGACTCCGCCGTCCGCAAAGCCGTGGCGGGCCGCAAATCCGGCCAGAAAGTCGAGGTCGAAGTGACCGACCTGGGGCAGGCGGAAACAGCCACGGCAGCGGGTGCCGACGTCCTCCTTTTTGTGAAAATGAGTCCGCGCGACGTCGCCCTTGCCGTCGAGCAGATCCGCGCCGACATGCCTCACGTTCTGCTCGAAGTCGCCGACCACCTCAGCCTTGAAAATGTACGCGAATACGCCGAAACCGGCGTCGACTTTCTCTCCGTCGGCAGTCTTACCCGCTCCGCCATGGCTGTCGACCTCAGCATGCGTATCACCGCCGATGTCTACTGAGAACGGCGGCGAGCGCGCAGCCCCGCTCGACCTGGCCGCCATCGATACGGCCCTTAACGGCACCGCCTTCCACGGCAGGCTCCACCACTTCCCCACCATCGATTCCACCCAGACACGTGCCCTTGCCGACGCCGCAGCCGGCATCGCTTCGGGCCAGGTCTATATCGCCGACGAGCAAACCGCCGGCCGCGGCCGCGGCGGTCACGCCTGGCACTCCGAGCCTGACCGCGGCCTCTACCTTACCGTCCTCGTCCGCCCACAACTACAAAGCAGCGACGCCCTAAAACTCTCCCTTGCCGCTGCCCTCGCCGCGCAAGCCGCCCTCCAGCAAACGGCCGGCGTTGCCGTCGATCTCCGCTGGCCCAACGATCTTGTCCTTCCCGCGCTCAGTGCGTGCAGCCGCAAGCTTGGCGGCATCCTCACCGAAAGCGCCTCCGCCCCAGACGGCACGCTGCGCCATGCCGCCATCGGCATCGGCATTAACCTGAACCAGACTGCCTTTCCCGACGATCTCCGCACCATCGCAACCTCCGTCCGCCTCGCTGCAGGCCACCCTATCCACCGGGCCGGCGTGGCAATCGCGCTTCTCCAGCACCTTCACCGCGAACTGGAACTGCTCAGCCAATCCACGCAGCAGATCGTCACCCGTTTTGCCGCCGCCAGCACCTGGGTTGTGGGCAAACGCGTTCTCGTCGCCGAAGCCACAGGCTATACTGGCCTCACCGCCGGCCTGACCGAAGACGGCCTCCTGCGCGTGCACACTGACTCCGGCGAGACCCGCATCGTTCGCCACGGCGGTGTTCGTGAAGCCCCTTAGCCCAACCACAACAGACGACAAGCAGAGAGGAAGCCAATGCTGCTGGCGATCGAAGTAGGCAACACCAACATGGTTTTGGGCCTGTACCGGCTCGCGACCCCGCAACAACCCGCTGATCTGCTTCACAGTTGGCGACTTGCCACACCGTCCCAGCAAACCCCGGACGAACTCCGCATTACCCTGCACGGCCTTCTCGTTATGCAAGGAGTGGCCAGCACCGAGATTACCGGGGTCGCCGTAT
>CAXTJO010000074.1:0-8941 GCA_964244665.1 uncultured Terriglobus sp. | reverse complement strand
GCATCGAAAGGCGGGGGAGCCGCATCCTTATTCGCGGAACAGGAGTTGCCGCCAACGGAGCGGCTGGTGTACGAGCACCTGCGGGCCGATGAAGCCGTTCAGCTGGATGAGTTGATGGACGTGCTGGAAGGGCAGCTGCCGTCGGCTGAGGTGTTTACGGCGCTGTTCGAGCTGGAGCTGGCAGGGCGGGTGCGGCAGATGCCGGGGAAAAATTACGTGCGGACGTTTTGAGATTTCGGTTTCACTGCTGGTTAAAACCCATGTCCGAGAATCCGGACATGGGGCACACGACGGTTGAGACCCGTGGCTGAAGATCCGGATACGGGCACGCGATGTTGTGCAGAGTTGGTGATTTTCGGCCAGAGCGGGGAATCGAAGGCGCGTGACGTAGCGAAACGTTCGTGGTAGCGTCCTACCGAGACAGTAGAGCGAAGTGTATGGCCGGGTCCGTGTGCGGGACGGTGTGAGCGGCGGGACGAATTTGGAGCAGGGTCCGGGAAGCCGGAAGCCGCCGGGACGGGGCAGAAAACAGGAAGTGCGGTATGGCAAAAAATCTCGTGATTGTGGAGTCGCCGGCGAAGGCGAAGACGATCAATAAGTACCTGGGCAGCGACTACACGGTCGAGGCGTCCATCGGGCACATTATGGACCTGCCGAAGAACGATATCGGCGTGGAGTTGAAGAAGCGGACGTTTGAGCCGCACCTGATCGTGTCGCCGGGGAAAGAAAAGCTGGTGGACCGGCTGAAGAAGCTGGCGAGCAAGGCGGACGCCGTGTTCCTGGCGCCTGACCCGGACCGGGAAGGCGAGGCGATTGCGCACCACCTGCAGATGCAGTTGGAGCCGGCGTTGAAGGGCAAGGCGACGATCCAGCGGGTGACGTTTAACGAAATTACGAAGAAGGCCGTGGTGGAGGCGTTTACACGGGCCCGACAGGTGGACGAGAACCTGGTGAATGCGCAGCAGACGCGGCGCGTGCTGGACCGGCTGGTGGGGTACGAGATTTCGCCGCTGCTATGGGACAAGGTACGGCGTGGGCTGAGCGCGGGGCGGGTGCAGACGGTGGCGCTGCGGCTGATCGTGGACCGGGAGAACGAGATCAAGGCGTTTCAGCCGGTGGAGTACTGGCCGGTGGATGCGCGGCTGAAGCCTGCGGGGTTGAAGCAGGAGTTTACGGCGCGGCTGCACACGATCGACGGCCAGCGGGTATCCGTGGAGACGGTGGGTGCGCCCGCGTTGCCGGACGGCGATGCTGCCGGTGAGGCGAAGCGCGGCATGGAAGCGGCGAAGTGGGCCGTGACGAGCGTGGAGGCGAAGGAGCGCAGGCGGAATGCACCGGCACCGTTCTCGACGTCGCAACTGCAGCAGCAGGCTTCGAACCGGCTGGGGTTTAACGTGAAGCGCACGATGGGCGTGGCGCAGAGGCTGTACGAGGGCGTGGAGATCGGATCGGAGGGGACGGTGGGTCTGATTACGTATATGCGTACGGATTCGACGCGGGTTTCGCCGAGTGCGATCGAAGAGGCGCGGGAGTATATCGGGACGCTGGGCGCGAAGTTTCTGCCGACGAAGGCGAACGAGTTCAAGGGCAAGAAGGATGCGCAGGACGCGCATGAGGCGATTCGGCCGACGCACGTGGCGTACACACCGGAGAGCATCCGGAAGAACCTAAGCGAGGAGCAGTTCCGGCTGTATGACCTGATCTGGCGGCGGTTTGTGGCGAGCCAGATGACCGCGGCGGTGTACGACCAGACGGTGGTGGAGATTACCGGAAGGGGCGACCGCGCGTATGGTGTGCGGGTGTCGGGGTCGGTGTTGAAGTTCGAAGGATTTTTGAAGGTGGCGGACCCGAGGGCGGGCAAGGTGGCCGCTGCTGTCGAGGCAAAAGCTGCGGAGGCAAAGGCTGCCGAGGGCTCGACGGAAGAGGATGAGGATGTGTCGCTGCCGGCGCTGGCGCAGGGGCAAGGGCTGGACCTGGTTGCGGTGCTGACGGAGCAGAAGTTTACGGAGCCGCCGCCGCGGTTCAACGAGGCGTCGCTGGTGAAGGAGCTGGAAGAGCAGGGGATCGGCCGGCCATCGACGTATGCGTCGATCATCAACACGATTCAGGATCGCGACTATGTGAAGAAGCTGGCGCGGAAGTTTGTGCCAACGGAGATCGGCATGGTGGTGACGACGCTGCTGGTGAAGAATTTTCCGTACATCTTCGACATGGCGTACACGCGGAAGCTGGAGGAAGAGCTGGACCGCGTGGAGGATGGCGAGGAGAAGTGGACCGACCTGCTGGACGGCTTCTATGACCACCTGACGAAGGAGATCAAGGTGGCCGAGATGTCGATGGAGGACATCAAGCGGCGCGAGGAGCCGACGGACGAGATCTGCGAGAAGTGTGGCAGCGCGCTGGTGATGAAGTGGGGCAAGTTCGGGTCGTTTTACTCGTGCAGCAATTACACGAAGACGAAGCCGAAGACGATTGCGGTGGCGTCGTTCAAGAAGGACCCAAAGGCGGTGGTGAAGCGGATCAAGGACGCGGTGGACTACCCGTTCCAGGTGAAGGGCATGATCGACGATGCCGAGGCCAGCAACGACGAGGTGCACAGCGACAAGGATCTGCTGGCAGCGCTGAAGGTGGCGGCGTCGCGGGGCAAGAGCATTTTGGTGGACCCGGTGAGCTGCGACTTTACGAAGGAGAATTTTGCGGACAAGCCGGATCTGGCGGCGATGGAGCAGGGAGATACCGAGGAAGAGGAGTTCTGCGAAAACTGCGGCAAGCTGATGGTGCTGAAGAATGGGCCATTTGGGCCGTTTATGAGCTGCCCGGACTACAACGCGGATCCGCCGTGCAAGACGGTGCGGCGGCTGAGTCAAAAAGTACAGTCCAAACCGCCGGAGCCGACAGGGGAGCCGTGCCCGGAGTGCGGGATGGAGCTGGTGAAGCGGACGGGGACGTACGGTGAGTTCACGTCGTGCAGTGGCTACCCGAAGTGCAAGTATGTGAAGCAGGTGCTGCTGGATGTGCCTTGCCCGAAGTGCAAGGGCGCGCTGGCGGAGCGGAAGGCGCGGACGGGAAACTATTTCTACGGGTGCACGAACTATCCGAAGTGCGACTTTACGAGCAACCAGAAGCTGATTGCGAAGCCGTGCCCACGGGGAAACAGCCCGTACCTGGTGGAGGTGTTCGACAAGGCAGACGGGGTGATCCATGAAGTGTGTCCGCACAACCATGACGCGATGCCGAAGCGGCGGGCGAAGAAGGGGGCCGTGGAGGTGGTGGACCCCGTGAGCTGCGACTGGGACGAGCGGACGGACAGGGTGCCGGAGGTGGTGGTGCCGGTAGAGGTGCCGGTGCTGGTGATTCCGGACCCGGAGGCGACGCGGCCGATGGCAGCGGCATGAGGAATGTATCGGCAAAGAAGGGCTATTGACGATTTTTGGCACCTTTTAGCATGAACTTTGCTCTAATAGTGTGAAGATGAACCGTCGGCGGCGCATGTTTGCGTCGTTTGGTACCTTTTCGGTGCTGGTCGAGCGGTTTTGCCGCGGCTTGATGGTTCAAATTCCAGGAGTGAGTTGCAGCATGGCAAAGGCAATGTGGAACGGCCACACCGTGGCTGAGAGCGAGAGTTTCGAGACGATCGAGGGGAACGTTTATTTTCCGGAAGACTCGGTGAAGCGCGAGTTTTTGCGGCCAAGCTCGACAACGTCGTCGTGCCCGTGGAAGGGGCAGGCGCGGTACTTTAGCCTGCTGGTGGATGGGCAGGAAAACCCGGACGCGGCATGGTACTACCCAGACCCGAAGCCTGCGGCGCGGAGTGTGAAGCACCACATGGCGTTCTGGCGTGGGGTAGAGATCCTGAAGTAGGTTTGTGGGAGTTGCAGGAGAGCCCCGGCTTTGGCTGGGGCTTTGCTGCGTTTTGGGGTGAGGCGGTCTGCCTGTCGGTTCGTTAGACAGGTGTTGTTTGAAGCGGGACGCCCGATAAGCGTGCGCACTCGGATAGCAGGTCGTTCTGCAGGTGTAGATCGTGGGTTGCGGCGGAGGCTTTGCGCGGCTGGAGATGGTAGAAGTAGCCGGCGCTGACCGTTGCTTCAGGATCGTCGCTTACGGCGAGCCAGACTTGCGTTTGGCAGCCCTGGTCGAGGTCTCCGGTTGCGTTCGGCCCACCCATTTTGGTGGGAACCCACCCAGGCTCCAGGGCGTTCGACAGCACCTGCGGCCAGAGGCGGGCGAAGGCAAAGGCGAGCAGCACGTCGTGGAACTTGGTGTCGGAATAGGCCTTTGTGCCATTCCACGAACGGTGCTCCCAGATGAGGTCGTTCAGGTTCTGCTGTGCTCGCCGGTGCAGCTCGGAGCTGACGTAAACGAGCCGCCGCGGCCGGTGCATGAGGGCGGTGAGCATGTAGGGGGCGAGGGTGTTGACCTGAAGAACTTCGGGCAGGCCGTCGTGGGTGAGCTTGCGCTGGCGCTCTTTGTAGCCGATGGCGGCGTTGTGGATGACGGCGTCGAAGGTGCCGAGCCGGTTGGCGGCTTCGGCGAGGGCGTGGGTTTGCTCGAGGCTGGTGAGATCGCCCACGAGCACCGATTCCGCGTGGGGGAGCAGACGGCGGGTGTGCTCCGCGCGCTCCTGGTTGCGGGCGTGGGTGACCACCGTATGGCCCTGCTGCAGCAGGAGTTGGGCTGCCATGAGTCCGAGGCCGTCCGATGAGCCTGTGATGAAGATGCGTGCCATAGGAACCCCGCTACTGCAGATGAGATGAGCAAAAGGCGATATCGCGCTCAGGGTTGGAGTGCCCCCGGTAGACGGTCGAGCAGAGCGCACTGTTCCCGGCGAATGAGCCCGCGTGCCTGCTCCGCATTGAACCAGCCGCCGCGGTCGACTTCAGGAATGGTGAGCGTGCGGCCGGAGTTGGGAGGCCAGGCGATCTGACAGGAGTTGCTCACCATAGCGGATGGATCGCAGTCGCCTTGAAACGCCCAGACGTGTGTTGTTTTGCCGCTTTTTTGCCGTACGGCACCGAGTTCGAAGAAGGGCGGCGCGGGCGTGAAACCGGTTTCCTCCGTGAATTCGCGTTGTGCTGTTGCAAGGAGGTTTTCGCCTGCCTCGACGAGTCCCTTGGGCACGGTCCAGAAGCCCGCTTCCTTGCCGGCGAAGAATGGGCCACCGGGGTGAACGAGGAAGAACTCAAGCCCGTGGTCGCGCTTGCGAAACATGAGCAGGCCGGCGCTGACGGCGGTGGAGGGCATGGGTGTGAGATGCGGGCGGGTGTTGGATGTGGCAGGGGCTGGGTGAAGTCCTGGTTAGTAGGCACCGGTTTGTTCGATGGGCAGGCGGACCTGGATGCAGGTTTCATAGGGTTTGGAGCTGACGGAGAGTTGGCCGCGATGTTTGAGGACGACGCGGTTGGCGATATCGAGGCCGAGACCGAGGCCGGAGCCGACGGATTTGGTGGTGAAGAAGGGCTCGAAGATGCGGGACTGGATTTCCGCGTCGATGCCGGGGCCGTTGTCCCAGACTTCGACGATGACGGTGGTGCCGGAGAGCGCGGTGCGGAGGCGCAGGGTGCGGGGCATGTCTGGCGACAGGAGGTCCATGGCGTCGAGAGCATTTTCGATGATGGCGGTCCAGACCTGGTTGAGTTCGCTGCCGTAGGCGAAGACGGGCGGCGTGGCCGGGTCGTACTCGCGCTGAACGTCGACGTTGCCGAGGCGGGAGTTGGACATGGCGAGGGTGCTGTCGAGGGCCTGCGGAAGGTCGATCTCCTGAATGGGCGCCTGGTCCATGTAGGAGTAGTCCTTGATGGCGGTAATGAGCTCGAAGATGCGGCGGGTGGCGTCGATGACGGCGTCGGTCATGCGCTCGGCCTTGAGGGCGGAGGCGAAGGCGGAGATGGCGATGGGCAGGGCGTCCGGCTGCATGATGGTGCCGAGGGATTCGAGTTGGGGCAGCTCCATGCGGGTTTCGGCGAGGGTGGGCGCGATCTTCCAGCTATCGGGAACGTTGTGCGCGTCGAGCCAGGTGCGGAACCGATCTTCGCGCCCGTTGAGGGTAAGGGCGTCACAGACTTCGGCGGCTTCGCCAAGGGGGAGTTGTGCGCGGATGGAGGTGACCCACTCACCGTACTGCTGCTTGACGGTTTCGTCGAAGCAGAGCGAGCCGAGGCGGTATTTCTGGTCGCCGTAGGTGCGGAGCTCCGTCCAGAGATTGTTCGCGGCGGAGCGGGCGGCGGAGGCGGGGTTATTGAGCTCGTGGGAGAGATTAGCGGCGAGCTTGCCGAGGGCGCTGAGTTTTTCAGACTGCTGTTCCATGCGGGTGACTTCGCGGACGCGGTCGAGCAGGACGGAGACGCAGCGCTGGCCGATGCCGGGGATGGCGGCGAGCATGCTGGGGAAGCAGCTTTCGTCGAAGTCGAGGGTCCAGACATCGCCCGCGGCATAGCCATCGCCACCGTAGGTGCTCATGCGGCTGTAGGGGAGCTTGCCGGTGAGCTGGCCGGAGCGGCCGATGAAGTATTGCACGGGACCGGACTGGTGACGGCGGACGTGAATTTCGCCCTTGAGGAGAATGGTCATGAGGCGGGCGGGTTCGCCGGTGCGGAAGACGGGTGTGCCATCGGGGAAGCGGTGTTCGGTGCCATGGGTCGCGAGCCAGGTGAGGTCGGCGGGGGTGAGACCGGCGAACTGGCCGAGCTCCCCGAGGGCATCGACGAGAACGTTGAGTGGCGACGGTTCCGCAGGCTGCAAGTTGGTGAGGAGCTCCATGCTTTCAGGGCGGACTACGGGAAGGGTGAGAGTGGCCATCGATGTCCTTTTGTGGATGGTACATGGGAGGCTGATACGGCAGTGGCGGAGGCTGCGCGGGTTAGCGGGAGCGGAGTTCCTGCTGGCGCATGGGCATGCCGTCGATGAGGGCAGCGAACGTTTGAAACGGGACGACAGAGGTGGAGCGGAACTTTTCGCCACCGTCCTTTCCGAGAAGAATGACGGCAAAAGCACCGGGTGCGATGTGAAAGGTGGTGCGGAGGGCCGCCTGCTGCTGCGATGTGGCGGCGACGGTTCCGGTGGGTGGCGCGGGTGCGGGCGGGACAGGTGTGCGGGTGACGAGGACGAGGGCGATTTGCCGGTCGGCGATATCGGCGGGGTGGGCGATGAGTTCGCGGTATTGCTGAACGACGCGGGGATCGTGGTCGCCGGCGAAGAGAAGGATGGGGCGGTCGCGGTCGCGCATGGGATCGAGCAACGATGCGGTGGGCTGCCGGGCATAGGAGAACGCGGCGGCCAGGGGAGCGAGCATGGCAAGGATACGCAGAACGCGCATGGTCAGTTCGATGCGTCGTGGAGGGTGATGACGATCTTGCCGAAGTGGGTGGCGGAATCGAGGGTGCGAAGGGCGTCTTTCGCCGCGTGAAAGGGAAAGGTGGCACGGATGGCGGGAGCGAGGTGCGCGGCGACGAAGGAGAAGGTGTCCGTGAGTTGGAGGGCTTCGGCGCGCATGGTGGGTTCGATGCGGGGTGGAGTCGGCCTGTCTGCTGTGTGTGGGAGATGGATGGCCAGAGTGTGCGGTTTGAGGTGATGTTGGGATTGGGTGGAGCTTGCCGCAGGATAAGGCAGGGTTTGGGGATTCGAGAAAGCCTTGGCCACGGCAAACAAAGCTGACCTTAGAGGCTAGGCAGTGCCAGCCGAATCGGCTCTGGCTGTTTGTGGAGGAAAAAAGCTGACCTCAGGGGCTAAGCCCCACCGCTCTTGAGGGTAAATGGCACGGCTGAAGCCGTGCCCCTCCGAAGAACCCGTTCCGTCAGTTTCGATAGACACTACTTAAACCCCCAAAACTGCGAGCGTTCATAGCAGCGCTCAAGCCGTGCACCTGCGAGAAGTGAGGCTCATCTCGAGTCGTGGAGGCTGCTTAAAGGCCGGTTTTTGGGGTGCCAGACGCGGAAGCCGTTTTCGGCCTGGGGGCTGGGGGTGTAGTTGCGCTGGATGGCGTCGAGAATGGGCTGATAGGTGAGGGGGGCGCGTTTGACGGCGGGGTGGAGAGGGCTCCAGCCCTGGACGCGGGGAAGGATGGCGGGGTCGTCTTCGATGGTGGGGAGCTGGTCGGCGAGGGTGGTGTCGAGCAGAAGGAGGGGGCGGCGATTGAGGAGGAGTTCGTCGACTTTGAGCTGGATGGCGTGCGAGGTGAAGAGATTGCCGGCGGTTTTGAATTGGCCGGTGTCGAGGCAGACCTGTGCGGGCGAGATGCCGCGGGGTGGGGTGAGGGTAGGGGCGAAGTAGATCTGCGGGCAGGGTGGGCGGAGCTGGGCGAGGCTGTTTGGCGCGTTGAAGAGTGGCCAGTGGTGCAGGTTGGCCAGGCCGTCCATGCTGGGCTCGCCTTGCATGGGGATGGCGTAGGTGTGGTGGATGTGGGGGTGGGCGAGAGTGCGGAGGGCGAAGCTGGCCTGATGGCGGCTCTGCTGCAGGAGGGACAGGGTGACGGGCAGGAGATAGGAGACTGTGGCGATGGCGGTGAAGAGGCGGCGAGTGAGGGTTTGCTGCTGGATGTAAGCGAGGCCGAGAAGGAAAGCGGCGGAGGACATGCGAAGGTGGACTTCGTCGGCGCGGCCAAAGGCGCCGGGGAGACCGGCGAGGCCGATGAACGCCATGGGGAGGGCAGCGGAGTGCCACTGGTGTTTGCGCCAGGTGAGGACGGCGGCGCAGGCGGCGGCGATGTAAACGAAAAGGGTAAGGGCGATGTGAACGGTGGGAAGGAGGGGGAGGTTGTAGGCTCCGACGCCGAACATGGAAGCGGCAATGAACCAGCCCTGCTGTTTGCCGGCGAGGAGGATGGCGGCGACGCCCGACACGGTGAGGAGGAGGGGGCCGGTGAGGAAATGGTGCTTCCAGCGGAGAAGGGCGAACCAGAGGAGGGTGCCGGCGGCGATGGCGAGGCCGAGATCGACGGAGATGGCCA
>CAXTJO010000073.1:0-9004 GCA_964244665.1 uncultured Terriglobus sp. | reverse complement strand
CTCCAATCGATGGAAGACTTTACGCAAAAAGAGGGGGAGGGGGGTACCCCACCCTATCGCCCGCCACACTGCCGCGTAAAACATCGACGCAGACGAGAAAAAGGGAGAACCCGAAGGTTCTCCCTTTTTCTCACTCGGTCGGATTACTTGCTGGCAGTCTGCTTTCCTGTGCCGGTATACGTCACGCGCCAGATTGTCTTGGCGCCATCTTCCACCACAATCAGCGCGCCGTCCTTTGCCACCGTCACACCCACAGGCCGCCCCCATACCTCACCCTGCGGCGTCACAAACCCGGTCAGGAAGTCCTCGTATGTTCCCGTGGCCTGGCCATTCTTGACAAAAGCGTGCACCACCTCATACCCGGCGCGACTCTGCCGGTTCCATGACCCATGCTCCGCGGCAAAAATGTCCCCGTCGACCGCCGCCGGAAACGCACCTGCGCTCTTCTGTGTCAGAGGATAGAAAGCCATCTCCAGCGATGCCATGTGCGGCTGCATCAGTACATCCGGCGTAATGACCTTCCCCTGTAACTCGGGGTGCTTGCCCACGTGGCGCGGATCCTGCTTGTTGCCCATGTAGTACCACGGCCACCCATAAAATCCGTCCTCTTCCACATGCGTGATGTAATCCGGCACAAGATGATTGCCCAGCAGGTCGCGCTCGTTGGTCGAGCACCACAACTGCCCCGTGACCGGGTTGATTGCCTCCCCCACGCAGTTACGTATACCGCTCGCGTATACCTTCACAAATTGCCCGTCTGGCGTGTACTCCAGCACATCCGCGCGGTGGAACTCCGTCGGATTGTTGTCCGTATCGTCCACATTCGACCGGGATCCGACCGACACAAACATCCGCGTGCCATCCTTGCTGAACACCACATCGCGCGTCCAGTGCCCGCCGCCCCGCAGCTGCGCAAATCCTGGCAGTTCCTTAACCACCACCTCCGGCGCGGCCGTCGCATGCAGATCGCCCGCCTTGTACGGGTAACGAATCACGTTGATCGTGTTCGCCACGTACACCCACTTTGGATTCACAGCCGGATAAAACGCAATACCGAAGGGAAGAGCCTTGCCGTTCTCCGACTCGAAACTCGTAATGTCGGCATACACCTCTTTCTGCTGTGCCTTGCCGTCCGGCCCCACACCACGCAGCACCCAGATTTTATCTCCGTGCGAATCCGCGAGGAAAAGGTCGCCATTGGGTGCCGTCCGAATCAGTCGCGGCTCGCGGAAATCCCCTTCCGCATATAACTCCACCTTGTATCCGGCAGGTGCTACCGGTATGGCACCGGCAGGTCGCGGTACCAGGTGCGGGCCATTGTCTACCGATTGTTCTGGCGCCGGGGCAGGCAGGTCCGCAGTCGTAATGTGGATCTGATTGCCTGGCCGCTGCTGCAGCGCATCTTCGAATGCGGACTGGCCGGTCAGTACGCTCCCTTGCGCGCAGGCGAGCGACGCGGTGGCGGCAAAAGACAGGACAGTAACAGCGGCGCGATACGTAGAAAGCATCATGTGACGATGCTACGCTTCGCCCCAGGGTTGGCGTCAAGCGCGTCTGTCTCCCGAGGGCGTGCGGCGATTCACCGGACGCAAGCACCCGGTACAATCTCCCGTGACGTCGATCATGCCAGATCCATTTACCCTCCACATTCTGCGCACCACAAGCGAATTCAACGCTCTCGCTCCAGAATGGCGCACTCTTTGGCAAAGCGACCCGCATGCCACACCCTTTCAACGCCCGGAGTGGCTGCTGCCATGGTGGCACCACTTCAGCCAACCCGACCTCTATGTCGTGTGCGTGCGGCAGGCAGGAGTGCTCGTCGGTCTTCTGCCGTTTTACGTCTACGCCGATTCCGTGCGCGGTGAGCGCCAGCTTCTGCTCATCGGTGCAGGCACATCGGACTACCTCGACGGTGTTTTTGCGCCTCAGTGCACCACAACAGCCATTGCTGCGGCTCTCTCGTCCCTTGCAGGTGAGCCAACATGGGACGTGGCTCACCTTGCGCAGTTGCCGCTACACTCCCCTCTGCTGCCGGCGCTTGCACACGGAGTGCCGCAGGGTCTGCGCCGCTACGTGGGGGAGCCCACCTCCCGCTGCCCGGCACTCTTCATAGCGGACCTGCCAAAGAAGGTACGGTCCGAGGTGCGCTACTTCCGCAATGCGGCGGTTGCTCGCGGCAAGCTGACCCTGCATGTGGCAGACGCAGACACCTGGCCCGCATTTTGGGATGCATTGGTCCACTTGCACACCACGCGGTGGCAGGCAAACGGACAAGCTGGCGTTCTTGCAGACCCCGCAGTCCTTCAATGGCATCAGGAAGCGTTGCCACAACTGCTCGCAGCCGGGTGCTTGCGCCTTTATGTCTTGCAACTGGACCAGGCACCTATTGCCGCCCTCTACGCCCTTATCGACCCACCCGAACGCGCCGGCCGGACTGTGTACTTTTATCTGATTGGTTATTCCCCTTCGCACGCCGCATTAAGACCCGGCACTCTGCTCAGCGCCATGGCATCGGAACACGCGGCGGCGGAAGGAGCGCTTGTCCTCGATATGCTGCGAGGGGATGAGACCTACAAAAAGTTCTGGCACGTGGAGGAAACCCCAACTAACAGTGCCAGCTTTGCGCGCGTTGCTCTTGGCGGACGCTGCTGAGCATTGCAACACCAACCGCTGCCTACCCCGGTTCCAGCATCGGCAATGGCGGCACAAACGGAAGGCCGGCCCTCCGATATAGATCCGCGCGATGCCGGTCGAAATGCTCCCGTCGCACCTCGTCTCCCGGCCGGTCGAAATAGTTCCATGGAATGTGCCTGCTGTTCAGCCCCACAAAGTGCGCACCGCACGTCCCCATCTCTGGATCGCGTGGCCAGAACGGCGAGCAGATCGACACCTCTCGCGTCGTCACGAGCAGCGCCGGCGCTGCTCGATGAAGTGCTGCCGCCTGCAGCCCCTGCTCGTCCAACTCCGACGTGAGCAACACTGCCGCACCGGTCTCCTCCGCTTTCCGCGCCAGCGTAGAATTCAGCGCGCTTGCCAGGTCAAAGTGCGGTGGCAACCCTCGAATGCCGGAGTTGATCGGTGCCGGTATCTCTGCCGCGTTCTGAAAAACGCCCAGGCAGCGCTCCATGTCTGCCGCTAACAGCGTTTGGTCGGTCGAAGCGAGCCACGCCCGCATCGCTTCAGGCTGGCTCCACAAAATGCAGTCGTTGTCGAGCGACAGTTCGTGCTTTTCCGGAAAGAGCCTTGGCGGCAGCAGCTTCCACGCCACGCCCTCTGCCATCGGCCCATCCAGATGCGGTCGCAAGAAATCAGGCACATCGGCTGCAGTCACCTCAACCCATCTCACAGAGTCCGGCAACCCGCCCGTCAATCCTTGCGCGCGCTCCAACGGCACAGAGTTCACGCACACCGCGTACTCTGCATCCCCTCCAAACAGCCGAACCGCACAATGAACCGACAGCCGCAGCGCCTCCCATCCTCGCGCGGACACGTCTCCAACTGTCCATCGCACGCCTGGTCCCGCGCTCATGCCAGGCACTCCGCGTACAGATCGAGATAGCGCCCGACCATCACCTCGGCACTGAACCGTTCTTCGGCGGCGCGCCTGCACGCGTTACGATCCAATTCATGCAGCCGCGACAGTGCCTGTGCCATCGATGCAGCGTCATTCACCAAAAATCCCGTCTTGCCATCCTCCACAATCTCGGGTAACGCGCCTGACCGGAACGCCACGACCGGTGTTCCAGCGGCCATCGCCTCCATTGCTACCAACGAACTCGTCTCCTCCGCGAGCGACGGCATCAACAGGCATTGCGCCCGCTCCAGCAATCTTTGCTTTGCCGCGCCTCCCACCGCACCCAGAAAACGCGAATAGCATCCGAGCCGTGGCTTGATCTCCCGTTCGAAATACTCTAGGTGTTCCGGGTAGGGGTACACCCGGCCTGCTACCAGCACCGCCATGCCGGCAGCCCGCGCCGCATCCATGGCCGTATGCAGATTTTTCTCGGGGCAAATGCGTGACAATAACAGCGCGTACCTGCCGCGCCGGGGTGCATGCAATGGCGGCAGTTCCACCCCATTCTCCACGATCGTAATCCGCTTCTGGACACTCGCCGGGCACGCCGCGCGCTGGCTGCTGGACACACAGTGCAAACGGTACCGCGGCGAAAGCGCCCACACGTTTTCCGGATACCACGCCGGTGGCAGATGGAGTGTCGTTACCACCGGCACGGCGTCGGGCAACGCATATCGGTGGAAGTCGATCCCATGCATGTGGACAAGGTCGATTCTCCTGCGATCGAACGCTCGATTGATCGCAGCCTGCGTGGAGCGTTCCACCTCTGCCCGCACCGCAGGTGTCAGAAGGCCGGCCGGAACGGCGACCCTCTCCAGCCGCCCCGCTATTAGCGATTCCTCATGCGCCACGACCACTGAGTGCAATCCTTCGCGCACCAGCGCTGCTTCCACGGTTCGCAATACCTGTTCCGCGCCACCCGCCGCAGCCGGACCCACGGCGGCAAACGGATACGCCACGCTCAGTATGGTTCTGCCCGCGAGTCTGTGCATCAGCAGCCAAGCTCGCGCAAAGCTCCGGTTGCCAGCGCGCAGAATCGATTGCCGTCCATCCCCCACGGGTAACTCTCATAGTGCAGCGTGCCCTCGTGCGGCGGTCGTGCAAAGTCATACGCCGGTGCCGTGCGAAAGCGCTCCACGTCGATCCCAAACGCCTGCAGCGTGTCCGCCTGTGATGCAAAACACGCCAGCAGCGCCCGCTTGTTGGCCTTCTGCTCCGGCAGCAGCCGCACTGCGTATCCGCCCCCACCCGGAAACACTCCGGTTTCCATGCCCCCCGCCGTTGCATGGTAGAACGGCGCTTCGATGATCGGTACCGTTTCCCCTGCGCAGCGCACTGCAAGATGCACAGCGAAGGCGCAGGCATCGTGGTCCGGATGCCCACCCTCGTATGGATGTGTCAGCACCGCATCCGGCTCAAACTGCCCCAAGGTGCGCAGAAGTAACTGGGTTAGCGCAACCAGTGACAATGCCGCTAGCTGGTCTGAAATCAAACGCCCATCCTGCAGCCGCAGTGTGCGCGCACGCGTCTCGTCCAGGCCTGCCTTTCGCAGAGCCTCCGCTAGTTCTGCCCGCCGCGCTGCCCTGTAATCCTGCAGCGTCGCAAACCCGTGATTTCGTGCGTCATGCCCGTCCAGCGGAACGCCATCGGTTACCGTCACGAACAGCGACTCGCCCAGCCATTCCAGCCGGCCACCCAGCGCCAGCACCTCATCATCCGGGTGCGCAAGTATCACCAGCAGCTTTGGCGCGTGTACGCCCGGCTGCCCCAGTCGGCACAACCGCTCGCACACATCCTCACCTGTCATCGCCACAGGCTACTTGGACGCCGCATTTGCGCGCAGCAACTCGGTTGGGATGGTTGCCGTCAGCTCCACCCGCGTCGCGTGCTGCATGACTACCACTGATTGAGCCGCCTGCCGGAGTGCCTGGTCGTTTGCGGTTCCGCCCTGCGGCAGAAATGCCCGGATCAGGTTCACGATCGTCACCAAATTCGTCGTCGTCCGCGCCGCATCCTCCGCGCTCGGTGTTAAGTCGTCGACCCTGAGCCGAATCGAACCTCGATACGCCACGCTTGCAACAAAGTTCGTATCCTCTGCCAGCGGTAATTGCACGCCAAACACCTGTACGCGTCCGTTTTCACCAAATGGCAGCCCAATGTGCCCAATGCCCCACGCCAGCGAAAAATACGGCACATCGCCGTAGTGTGCAGCCAACACGCTTGACCCGCTGAACGGGGACGCCCCCGCAGTATGACGGTCGAGTACCGAATGAATCTGCTCCGTTGTAGGCATGTTTGACGCTGCTAACAGGTCGAAACCTAGAGGCGCCACGCGCAACACACGCCCTTCCTGCGCCGGAATTGTAAATACCACGTGACCCGCGTAGCCTTCCTGCGCCGTGCTGTTCGCCTGCAACCACGCCGTAAGTCGCGGCGCATCGAAACGGCCTTCTGCTACGGCGGTGTAGGCCACCGGCCCATTCGGCCCTTTCGGATCCGGCATGCGGTGCAGTGACACGGCAATTCGGTCCAGGTCCCGCTCCCAGCGGAATCCTGTGGCGTTCAGAAATTGCTGATACTCCGTAGCCGGAGTCACCGGCTGCTCGTCAAAGTGCGTTGCTGCCCGTACGGGCTTCAAATTTGCGTAGACGATTGCGTCGCTCTCGGGCAGCAGGCGTGCCACCTCTGGCGGTGCGTGGAATCGTAAAAATACCAGCACTCCCAGAGCAACAAGCAGGGCGCCGGCGGTCAGCACAGAATAAAGCGTTCGTCGAGAGAATCGGGCCATCGTCTCCGGTAAAGCATAGCGGAAGCACTTCGCTACACTCTACAGGCAGTTCAGGCTCGCTCTAATTCTTGACGGCGAACGTATACATCTTTCCCGCAAAACTGATGCCGGACGTATTCGCACTGCCCGGCGGCAATACGCCGTACTCGCCCTTCTTCAGATCGGCAGGCACGGTAAACGCAAAAACCCGCGAGTTCAGCTTCCGTACGGAGATCTCTAACTGATCCCGTTCCGATCCTGTCTCGGTACGGAAGAAACTGCCTGATTCCACTCGAAATTCGCGTCGGTCGCTTTTCTGCCGAAATCGCAGGATGACGAACTCCACCGGGTCGGCCTGCCGTGGTGCCAGGATCATCATCTCTGTTCCCGGCTCGAGCGTAAGCGATGATTTCGGCCCCGCGACCTTGCCGTTTCTATCAGGGCGCACTATGCCGCGCGTCAGCACGCTTTTCGCCGCACCGCCAGACCGATAGGTCACCAACTCCGCGGAAACAGGCTCCCACTGCCCCTGCTGGTTTTTCCAGTACACGCCTGGGTCGTCGACCTCCGGTGACAGCGGCGTCACCTCCACCAATCTCGGTCTACTCGCGTCCTGGCGCTGCGACATGCCGCTCGTTCGGGCTAGCATTGCGCTAATTACACTTTCCGATACGCCCGCACTCTTCAGCGCAATCAGATCGTCCGGCCCGGTGCGATACGCGCCCGGCTGCGTTCGCACCGCCTGCAGGATGATTGCATCGCCTACATCTGCCTTGGTCATCCGTACGACGGCGTCGTTATCCATCTGGCGCGAAGCCTGTGCCGGCGAACTATCAACCTGCGCTGCACTACTAGCCTGCGGGGGTGTGCGATTCAGCGCCGGCAACGGACCCTCTTGCGTGTCCTGCGCATGGAGCCGCAGCCCGCCTGCCAGTAATGCGAGTGCAAGCAACGGTCGGGCGTCTGTTCGAAAGGTACGGGTAGTCACACAATCTCCACAGGGGTTCTAAGCGATCCGACGCAACGGCATCTGCAAGTTGGACGGAGCCCGTCGCCAAGAGTGTACCGCCTTCAAAGCCGCTGCCTCTCGTTGTTCACCTGTGACTCTGCATAGGATCGGCATGAATCGACGCATTCTGCTGCACACCTCTGCCGCGGTTCTCGCCGGCACAGCCTTGTCCCGGCTAGCATCAGGGCAGGAGTCCGTTTTGAGCGATCGCGCCCCCGTCCCCCGCACCAACTGGTCTAAGAACTTCCGTTTCAGCACCGACAAGGTGTACGCGCCGACGACGAGGGATGAGGTGCAAAGCATCGTCCGGGCAAATGCCAGGCTTAAGGGCGTTGGTTCCCGTCATTCCTTCAACGGCGCGGCGGACAGCAAATACGCCCAGATCAGCATGCGCTCCGTAAAGTCCATCGAGATTGATCCAAGGGCCCGCACTGTCACGGTCGGCGCAGGCATTGCTTATGGCGAACTCGCTCCCGCGCTGGACAGAGCGGGTTTTGCGCTTCACAACCTGGCCTCGCTGCCGCACATTTCTGTTGGCGGAACCATTGCGACGGCTACGCACGGCTCTGGAGTCGGCAACCAAAACCTCAGCACCCAGGTTCGCGCGCTCGAATTTATCAGGGCCGACGGCTCCGTTCTGCACCTTACCCGCGATCGCGATGGCGACACGTTTAAGACCGCCGTGGTCCACATCGGCGCTCTCGGCATCGTTACTGCTGTCACGATCGACATCGTGCCCCGCTTCGATGTCGCGCAGACCGTGTACCTCGACCTTTCCTTCGACCAGCTTGAGCATAACCTCGACTCCATCATGGGCGCGGCATACTCCGTTTCGCTGTTTACAGACTGGCAGGGCAATAAGGCCACCCAGGTCTGGCTCAAGCGCAAAGTGGAGCTTGGCGAGCCTGCTGTATCGTATGACAGCCTACCGAAAGAGTTTTACGGAGCCACGCTCCAGACCCGCAAAATGCATCCCCTGCTGCGGATGCCGTCGGAAAACAGCACCGACCAGATGGGCTCGGTCGGCCCCTGGTACGCTCGGCTGCCACATTTCAAGATGGAGTTCACCCCGTCGAACGGCGAAGAACTTCAAACCGAGTACTTTGTGCCGCGCGAGCACGCATATCACGCTATCCGCGCCGTTGAAACGCTTCGCGACCGGATCACGCCACACCTGTTCATCACCGAACTGCGCACCGTCAAGGCGGACGACCTGCCCATGAGCATGGCCTACAAGCAGGATTCACTTGCCATCCATTTCACCTGGAAGCCCGAGGAAGCGGTGATCCGTAGCATTCTGCCAGACGTTGAGGCCAAGCTCGCGCCGTTCAGCGCACGGCCCCACTGGGGCAAAATCTTCCTGATGGACAAATCGGTCCTCGAGACCCGCTATCCGCGCATTGAGGCTTTCCGCACCCTTGCCCGCGAGATGGATCCACAAGCCAAGTTCCAGAATGCATTTCTCACCCGCAATATCCTGGGCGCATAGCTGTGTGGCGAAATCGCTTTCCCTTCCTGCCCTGTGCTACAGTCAGAGACGGCGCTGCGCTTCAATGGCAGCGTTGTTTGCTGTGTAGGGCATGTGTTTTGGGCTGGCAATGAGCCTGCTTTATTGGGCTGGCGTAGCTCAGCTGGTAGAGCATCTGATTTGTAA
>CAXTJO010000072.1:0-9054 GCA_964244665.1 uncultured Terriglobus sp. | reverse complement strand
GCGACCAGATCGAGAACCGCATCATCGAAGCCAAGAGCCGCGGCATCTACGAAGCTCCCGGCCTCGCGCTCCTCTTCCTCGCCTACGAGCGCCTGCTCACCGGCATCCACAACGAAGACACCATCGAGCAGTACCGCGACAATGGCCGCAAGCTCGGTCGCCTGCTCTACCAGGGCCGCTGGTTCGACCCCCAAAGCATCATGCTGCGCGAGGCCGCCCAGCGCTGGGTCGCCCGCCCCATCACCGGCACCGTCACCGTCGAGCTCCGCCGCGGCAACGACTACACCATCCTCAATACCGACAGCCCCAACCTCACCTTCTCCCCCGAGCGCCTCTCGATGGAAAAAACCGAGTCCACCTTCTCCCCACGCGACCGCATCGGCCAGCTCACCCTGCGCAACCTCGACATCGCCGACACCCGCGCCAAGCTGCAAACCTACGCCGCCAGCGGCCTCATCAACCTCAGCCAGGGCTCCGACCTGCCCCAACTGAAAGGCTCGGACTAGCCATGCCGAACGAACCGCAAAAGATGTGGTCGGGCCGCTTCCGCGAACCGCTTCACCACGACTTCGAACAGTGGCAGCGCTCCTTTCCTTTCGACTGGCGTCTGCTCCCGCAGGAACTCACCGCCAGCTCCGCCCATGCCCGCACCATCGCGGCCGCCGGCATCCTCACACCCGCGGAACTGCAAACTATCCTCGACGGCCTCATCGCCGTAGGCCGCGCCGCGCAGGACAACACCTCCACCTTCTGGACTGCCGCCCTCGGCCCCGACATCAAGATCGACGACGCCAAGTTCGGCGCGGCCCTCGTCGCCCTCAATCCCCAGGCCGAGGACATCCACCACTTCGTCGAACTCGCCCTCACCCAGCAAATCGGCACGCTCGCCCTCAAGCTCCACACCGGGCGCTCCCGCAACGAGCAGATCGCCACCGACCTCCGTCTCTACGTCCGCGACGCGATCGACCGCGCCCTCACAGACCTCGCCGCCTGGGCCGACGCCCTCGTCACCCTCGCTGAATCCTCCGGCGACGCCGTCATGCCCAGCTACACCCACCTGCAGCGCGCCGAGCCCGTCCTCGTCGCCCACTGGCTGCTCGCCTACGTCGAAATGGTCCTGCGCGACTGCTCCCGCCTCGCCGACGCGCGCCGCCGCCTCAATCTCTGCCCGCTCGGCTCCGGTGCCATCGCCGGCGCAACCCTCGCGCTCGACCGCACCATCGCCGCCCGCGAGCTCAACTTCGACGCCCCCACCGGCAACAGCATGGACAGCACCAGCGACCGCGACTTCGCCCTCGAATTCGCTCAGGCCGCCGCCATCCTCGGCTTGCACCTCTCCCGCTTCGCCGAAGAAATCACGCTCCACGCCACTGCCGAGTTCGGCTTCATTGACCTGCCGGAAGCCTTCTCCACCGGCTCCTCCGCCATGCCGCAAAAGAAGAACCCCGACCTCACCGAGCTCCTCCGCGGCAAATCCGGTCGCCTCCTTGGCGGGTCCACCACCCTCGCCACCCTCCTCAAAGGCCTGCCGCTCGCCTACAACAAAGACATGCAGGAGTCGCAGGAGGCCGTCTTCGACACCGCGGAAACCCTCGAGGGCATGCTCCCCCTCCTCGCGCCGTTCACCGCCGCCCTTCGCTTCAACTTCGACCGCATGCGTCACGCCGCCTCGCACGGCTACCTCAACGCCATGGCGGGTGCCACCTACCTCACCCACCACGGCGTCCCCTTCCGTACCGCGCACGAAATCATCGGCAAAGCCGTCCGCCTCGGCCTCGAAACCGGCCGCGAACTCAACGACCTCACCCTCGACGAACTCCGCTCTCTCAGCCCCGACTTCGCCCCCGACTTCTTCGACAGCATCACCCTCCGCGCCACCCTCGACTGCCACGACGTCCTCGGCGGCACCGCTACCGCTCGCGTCCATGCCGCGCTCGACGAAGCCCGCACCCGCATCGCCGCCCTGCTCGACGCCATCGGCGACGGCAACACCACCGAAGACACCGCCGAAGCCGAGGAGACCCATGCCTCGCGCTGACATCCGCAAAGCCACCCTCCAGGACGCCGCCAACATCTTCGAGCTCGTCAACTCCCTCTCCGGCGACGGCACGCTCCTGCGCCGCCAATACGCCGAAATCTGCGAAAACGTCCGCGACTTCCACGTCGCCCTCTCGGAAGGCGGCATCTTTCTCGGCTGCGGCGCGCTCCACCTCTACGGCCCCCACCTCGCCGAAATCCGCTCGATCGTCGTCACCCCCGAAGCCAAGGGACAGGGTGCCGGCGGAGGCCTGCTCAAAGCCCTCCACGCCGAAGCCGAGCTTCACGGCGTCCAGACCGTCTGCCTCTTCACCCGCATCCCCGACTTCTTTTTCCACTACGGCTACCGCATCACCATGGACCGTACCGCACTCCCCGACAAAATCTACAAGGACTGCCAGAAGTGCCCGCGCCTCCACGCCTGCGACGAAGTCGCCATGATCCGCGGTCCGGTCCCTCGCGTCGCCGTCCTCGGCCCCCAAAAAATCCGCCAGCCCGAACTCGTCCCACTGCAAATCGCCTTCACCGGCACCGACCACTAACCGCCGGGACCTACGGACACGCCGCCGCATCCACCCGCGCCGAAACCTCTGCGCCCACCGACCGCCAGAACGCCTCCACCAGCGCCACGCTCTCCGCCGAGCTTTTCTCGCCGGCAACAACGATCGCGCTCGCCAAATCCCTAGCCAGTTCCACCGCCACACACCGGTCCGCCCGGTACGTGCACGATGCCAGGTCGTTCAAACTCAACGCCTCTGTCGGCACACACAACACCGTCTTCGGCGGAGCCATCCGGTCGATCATCGACAGGATTTCCAGCTTCGATTCCAGCTCGTCCGGCACAAAATCGATGGCCAGATCCGCCTCCCGCACCGCGTCTTCCACCGTCGTCGCCACCCGCAGCGTTCCCGTCAACCCCGCCGTCTCAATCTCCTCCAGCGCCGCCCGCAGATTCGACGGCAGCACATCCTCCAGCACCACCGTATGCCCCGCCCGCACCGCCGCGCCCGCAAGCAGGCGGCCCGCCTTCCCCGCCCCGATCAGGGCAAGAACAAGCGGGCCAGGCACTCCAGTGGGCTCCGTTTCCGCTGCCACTTACGCCGCTGTCTCGACCGTCTTTTCCAGCGCCTGCAGCACGGAACTGTAGCTCGGGTCGGCCTGCCGCACATGCGCGGCCACGCGGTCCCGTTCATCCTGTGTCAGCTCCGGCAGCGTCGCCAGAATGCGGCGCAGAGTCACCGAAATATCGTCAACGTAATTCATCGTGCGGATTGCTTCACCAGATAGCGGCATCGTCGTCAAAAGCTCCTCGTCTCAGTGTAGCGGATGGCAATGTCGCGTCGTCACGCCACAACGACCGGCGCATTCGCCTCGGCCGGCTGGCTCTCCATCGCCTCCGCGGGCTTCGGTACCAGTGCCTCCTCGATCGGCTCCGGCACATATGCGTCTCTGTCGCACTGCTCCGTCAGGTGCCGCAACTGCAGCGCGATGTCCGGATGCAGCGCGTCCGCGGCATACCGCCACGTCCAGTTGTTCTCCGGCACAGACGGCGTATTCATCCGGCCCTCCGCCCCCAGGTGCAGCAGGTCCTGGATCGGCAGCAGGCAAATCGACGCCACCGAATGCTCCGCCGCCCGGATCATCGCCCACACCACATCGCTCTCATGCGCCAGCGGTCCCAGGTACGTCAGCAGATTGTTCCGGTCCACCTGCGGCGCATCGCGCCACCAGCCCAGCGTCGTATTGTTGTCGTGCGTCCCCGTGTACACCACCATGTTCGTCACGTACTTGTGCGGCAGGTGCAGGTGCGCTCCTCGCCCCGCAAAACCAAACTGCAACACCCGCATGCCCGGCATGTCGAAGTCCGTCCGCAGCTTCTCCACCTTGTCCGTAATCACGCCCAGGTCCTCCGCAATAAACGGCAAGGACCCGCCCAGCGCCGACTTCAACCTGTCGAACAGCGCATGCCCCGGCGCCTCGATCCACTCTCCGTTCAACGCCGTCTCTTCCGTCGCCGGAATCCTCCAGTACGCCTCAAACCCGCGAAAATGGTCCAGCCGCAGCAGATCGTACAACTGCAGTTGACGCTTGACCCGCTGCACCCACCAGTCGAACCCGTGCTGCTCCATGTACCGCCATCTGTATAGCGGGTTCCCCCACCGTTGCCCCGTAGCTGAAAAATAATCCGGAGGCACACCGCTCACCGCCGTCGGCTGCCCCGTCTCGTCCAGCTCGAAAAGGTCACGGTTCGCCCACACATCCGCCGAGTCATAACTTACAAAGATCGCCATGTCCCCCATCACGCGCACATCGTTCTGCGTGCAATAGCCGCGCAACTCCGTCCACTGCTGCTGAAACAGGAACTGCACCGCGTACTCCACCGCAAGCTGCTCCGCGTGCGCCTCGTCCCACACCGCCAGCGCCGCCTCCTCGTGGTTCGCAACACCCTCCGGCCACTCGCTCCAGTGCTTGTACCCGTTCTCCTTGCGCAGCACGGCATACCGCGCGTAGTCCGTCAGCCAGCAGCCCTCCGCCGCCAGAAATTCCTCATACCGCGTCCGCGCATCGCCCTCTGCGCCCGCCAGAAATCCAGCCGCCGCACGCTCCACCAGCGGCAGCTTTTCCGCTGTCGCCCGGCCAAAGTCCACATTCCCGTCCGCACTCGCCAGACCCGCGATCTCCTCGCCCTTCAGCCATCCGTCCCGCACCAGGAACTCCAGCGAGATCAGCAGCGGGCTCCCCGCAAACGCCGAAATCGCCGAGTACGGTGAGTTCCCATACCCAGTCGGATTCAGCGGCAACACCTGCCATATCCGCTGCTCCGCCGCCACCAGCCAGTCGACCATCGCATACGCTGCCGGACCGAAATCCCCTACACCACCATACGAAGGCAAAGACGTCACATGAAGCAAAACACCGGAAAGCCGCTCGGAAACCATAAGTAGTCATGAGACGCATAAACCGCGCACGGCGCAACCACACAAACCCTAGAAGAATCCAGGAAGTCAGCTTTCGGGCACCGCGCCGCACAAACCACGCACACGGCAAAGGCCGGCAACCTGCCGGCCTTCACACTTACAAAAACAGCGGCCCCGCTACAGACCCACAGGCAGCCCCGGCGTCTTCGGCTTCTCGTACACCCGGATAATGCCCTTCTTCTTGTACTGGTCCAGCAGCGTACCCATGTACACCCCAAACAACTCCGACTTCTTCTTCTCCACAAGCTGGTCGCGCAGCGGCGCAAAGCCTTTCGCAATCTCCTCCGGCCCAGGCTCCTGCTTGTCCACCACCTGCAGCACGGTCCCGGCCTGCCCGCTGTTCAGTCCACCGGTAATGCCGCCCTTCGGCAGATCGAATGCGGCACTCGCCGGCCCACTCATCGCGCCCACCTGCGGTACATTCGCCTCACGCCCCACCAGGTCCGACGTCAGCACCGGCACATTCAGCTCCGTCGCCGCCTTGTGCAAATCGCCCAGCGCCTTCGCCCGCTCGGCCAGCTTGTTCAACCGGCCCTGCAGCAACTGCGGCACCTGCTCCGCGCGGTAGTCGTCCAGCACATGGCTCTTCCAATCGGCAAACGTCGGCGCATGCGCAGGCTGCGCGTCTACCGTTTGGAAAATCACCGACGCACCCTGCCCTGCCGCCGTCATCTGCGGCACCGCGCCCGGCTTCTGCCCAAATGCTCCCTGCAATACCTGCGACCCATCCGGCAACCCGGCTATCGGCCCAGCAGAACTCACCGGCTCCGTCGTCGTTACATGCAACCCATGCGCCGCCGCTGCCTTGTCCAGCCCGACTTTCCCCGCTTCCGCCGTCACACTTTGCGCAAAACCCGTCAGCGCCGCCGACGCCTTCTGCTGCTCAAGAATCGGCCGGATCTCCGCCCCGACCTCGCTCAGCGGCTTGTCGTGCGCATCGTCCCGCGCCTCTGCCTGCAAAATGTGCCAGCCAAAGTTCGTCCGCACCAGGTCCGACGTCTGCCCCGCCCTCAAGCCCATCGCCGCGTCCTGAAACGGCTTCACCATCTGCCCGTTCGCCTTCACATATCCCAGCTCGCCACCGCTGTCCTTTGACCCCGGATCGTCAGAGTTCGCCTTTGCCAGCGCCGCAAAATCCCCACCCTTGCGAATCTGGTCCAACAGGCCCTGCGCCTTGGCCTTCGCCGCCGCG
Source organism: uncultured Terriglobus sp. (assembly GCA_964244665.1). Taxonomy (GTDB): domain Bacteria; phylum Acidobacteriota; class Terriglobia; order Terriglobales; family Acidobacteriaceae; genus Terriglobus. The sequence goes on along the minus strand of CAXTJO010000072.1, from coordinate 2,847 downwards.
TCCGTCTTCGCATCCGCACCCTGTGCGCTCTTGATCAGGATGTGCCGGATCTTCACTTGCTGGTCAACGTGGTAATCGGCCTTGTGCGCGTTATAGTACGTCTGCAAATCCGCATCCGTCACCTGCGGACGTCCGCCCGGCAGGTTCGCCGCATCGATCGTCACGTACGCAATCTTCCGCATCTCCGGAATCGCATTCGCGTAGCGCGCCTTGTTCGTGCTGAAAAACCTCTCCAGGTCGCTGTCGATCGGGTTGATCGCCTTCGCCACATCGGCAGAACTAATCACCGCGTAGTCGAACTTTACCTTCAGCCCGGTCTGCCGAATCTGCTCCCGCACCGCGTTATCGCTCACGTTCGCGTCGGCGGTCACAAACTCCACCAGCCGCCGCTGCGTCAGGTCGTCCCGCAGCTTGCTCTCGAACTGCTCCGTAGTGTCGTACCCAATCTGCTTCTGCACGAAATCCTGGTACTTGTCCTGCCCAATGAACTGCCCATTCGGAAAGAACAACTGCCCCAACTGCCCGTGCTGCAGCTCCCACTTTACGTCGGCATCCGTGGCCGTCAGTCCTAGCCTCTCCGCCTCCTGCTGCTCAATCGCACCGGCCAGCAAAATCTGTTGCGCCTGCGGTGCCAGGAACTGCACAAACTGCGCCGGGTAGCCCTGCCGCTGCGCCAGGCTGCTCGCCAGGTTGTTCACCTCGGTCGTCTGAATCGACTGCGACTCGCCAAATACCCGCCCCCACAGCGACGGCTGCCGCACCACCGCATATACCCCCTGCGGCGTGCCGGCCAACCCGTCATAGATCCCCGGAACGAACGACACCACCATGGCGACAATGGCAACACCGATGCCGGTCGCGATCACAGCCTTGGTCAGCGGATTTTCACTCTGCAAAAAACGAATCATGGATTGTGATGGACCGAACTACCCTTCAAAGATGGCGCGCCCTGCACTCGGACCCTGTGGCATGTAGGCCACACAAATCTCGGTACTCCGTCGCAAAACGCTGCCATCAGTATAGAGGAGCAACCGGCGCACACCGCATCTTCATCGAGCCCGGCCTCCGGCACGCAATGTTCTGCTGCGGCCGGCGGCATCTAAGCCACGATGTGGACAGTCCTCTTACTCATCGGTTCCAACATCTTCATGACCTTTGCCTGGTACGGCCACCTCAAATACCGCGACGTTCCGCTCTGGAAGGTGATCGTCGTCAGTTGGTCTATCGCTTTCTTCGAATACTGCCTGCAGGTGCCCGCCAACCGCCTCGGCAGCCGCACCTTCTCCCCCGACCAGCTCAAGGTCATGCAAGAGGTCATTACTCTCGCCGTCTTCGGCGTCTTCAGCATCTTCTACTTCGGTGAACGCCTCCACTGGAATCACTTCGTGTCCTTCGGCTGCCTCAGCGCTGGCGCTTTCTTCATGTTCCACAAGTTCTAAATCCGTTCCGCACGGCAGACCGCACCCTTACATCGCCACCTCCAGCACCAGCCGCTCCGCCAGCAAATTCATCAGCGACTGCTCCTCGTCACGCAGCGCATGCTCATGCTTCGCAATCTCTCGGTCGACCTCGCGCTTGGCCTCCTTCACCGACGTCCCACCCATATACGCCTCCAGCACCGCCGGATGCACGTAGCACTTCCGGCACACTGACGGCGTGTTCCCCAGTTGCGACGCCACCTGCTTGATCGCATCCACGATGTTCTTCTTCGCCTGCGACGCCGACGTAAACGGATCGAACCCCTGCAGCAGCTGCGCCGCCAGCACCGTCCCCGCCCACGTCCTGAAGTCCTTCGCCGTAAAGTGCTGCCCCGTCACCTCTCGCAGGTAGTCGTTCACCGCCTGCGAATCGATCACATGGTGGTTCCCCTCGTGATCCAGGAACTGAAACAGCTCATGCCCCGGCAACTCCTCGCACTGCCGGATGATCCGCGCCAGCCGCTTGTCGTGCAGGCTGATCGTGTGCTCCACCCGGCTCTTGCCCTGAAAGTGAAACTTGATCTCCGCTCCCTGCACATCCACATGCTTGTCCTGCATCGTCGTCAGGCCGTAGCTGTGGTTCTCCTTCGCGTACTCCGCGTTCCCCACGCGAATGTGCGTCGTCTCCATCAGGCTCACGATGGTCGCCAGCACCTTCTCGCGCGGCAGCCCATGCAGCCCCAGGTCATGCTTTACCCGTGCCCGGATCAGCGGCAGCGCCTCCGCAAAGTGCGTCATCCGCTCGTACTTGTTCTCGTCCCGCACCTCGCGCCACTTTGAGTGGTACCGGCTCTGCTTACGCCCGCGCGCATCCCGCCCCGTCGCCTGCAAGTGCCCATTCGCATGCGTGCTGATCCACACCTTCGTCCACGCCGGCGGAATCACCAGCGCCTTGATCCGCCCCAGCACCTCGTCCTCCGTCACAACGCTGCTATCCGGCTTCCTATACCGGAACTCGTCCTTGAACGTCTCCCGCTTAATCCCCGGCTTCGCATCCGACACATACCGCAGCCCCGCCGCCTTCGCCGATTCCTCTGGCGCTACGTGCACATCCACACTCTCCGGCAACGGCCGGTCCACCACCTGCTTCACCGCGTGCTTGCTCATTCCGCAGTAGGATGCGCGCCGCCGGCACACGTCCCCTGCCCGCAAAACACAACCGCCCTCCAAATCAGGAGAGCGGTTGATCGCACGCAACAGCATGGGCCCAGCGTCTAGTACCCGTAATACCCGCGGTACGGTCGGCCGTAATACCCCGGAGGCGGCGGATACCCACCCGCCCCATACGCCGGCAGCGGACGCCGCGCACCCTGCGGTCCCGCATAGTTGCCCAGCCGCTGCATCTCCGCCTCGCTCACCGTCAGCACCT
>CAXTJO010000071.1:0-9117 GCA_964244665.1 uncultured Terriglobus sp. | reverse complement strand
CGGCTCGCCCCCGCACCCGCCTGCCCCGCCCCTTGCCCCGCAGCCACCAACCCACATACCGCAGCCACGCCCATCCACACTCGCGCACAACGACGAACGATCATGCCACACCCTCTTCCTGCCACCAGCACCCGCGCGCCCTGCCCATCCTGTCCGGCACGCCCCCAGCCTAGCACCCCCGGCATACCCTCACAATCATCCACCACCACCCATCTCCCGCCACAACAACAAAGGCGGACGCCGAAGCGTCCGCCCATCTTGCCTCGACCGGTTTAGAAGTCGTGCCGCAAACCCCAACTCCATCATCCGGCGACCCACTCTTTCACCGGCAACTCGCCCGCTCCTCTGCGAATTCAGCCCTCCGCAGCACTGCTGACCTGCTGACTCGCTGACTTGCTGACCTGCTGACTCGCTGACTCGCTGACTTGCTGACTCGCTGACTCGCTGACTCGCTGACTCGCTAACTCGCTAACTCGCTGCTCTACTGATTGAAATTCGGCTCGTGTTCGTCTTCCACACCATACCGCCGCAGCAGGTTCGGCAGGTTCTGGCTGAACGCACTCCGCGGCATCACCGTGTGGCACCCCGCCTCGACCGCCTTCTGCTTCAAATCTCCCTGCAAATGCGACAGAAATCCAAGAATGGACGTGCCCTTCTTCAGCTTGGCTTTCAGCTTCGGAATCAGCGTCAACGGCTTGGCCGCGGCGTTGTTCAGATCGAACACAATCAGCGACGGATGCTCATGGTCGTGCAACTCCGACAGGTGCGCCACCACGTCCTTGTCCGGCTTCATAAACGCAACCTTCACTCCCTGCTGCTTCGCCACCTCCTGAATCTTGGCGGTAAAGAACAGGTCCTCGATAAAGAAGTAAATGTGTGTCGGCGCGTCCTCAGGAATCGCAACCGGCCGGTTGTTGTGCAGCAACTCCGGCGGCATCCGGTCCTCGTTAAAGTGGCGATGACCCGCGTTCCGGTGCCGCGTTTGACTCGTCTGAATCGTCGACGCCGGCACATCGGCAAAATTCCCGTTCACTTCGCGATAGCTATGGTCCATCGGCCCCACAAACTGCCGCGGCCCACGGCTCTGCCCGCCACCGCCCTGCTGCTTGCGGTTTCGCCGCTGGCCCATGCCGCTTGTGCTGCCGTGCAGGCTGTTGCCCGGCTCCGGCCGTGGTGGACGCACGTAGCCGTTCTGTCCTCCACCCTGAAACCCGCCCTGAAACCCGTTCTGGCCCGCGCCGCCGCCACTCTCACCGCCCTCACCTGCGCGCCGAAACTTCTTCTTCTTGCGCCGTGAACTTCCGGCACCACCCGCATGCTGGCCCTGGCTGTTCTGTCCGCCGCCGTTATGTTGCCCGCCACCATTGTTTTGCGACCCACCGCTCTGGAAACCCTGCCCGATCACTGCATGACCGGAACCAGCCTGGCCGGAAACCTGCCGCACTTCGCGCGGGCCATCCGTTGCGGCATCTCCCGCCGCCGCTTCGATCGACCCCACCGCCTGTCCGTCCTGTGGTCCGCTGCCCTGCGATCCGCCAGCCTGTGAACTTCCGCCCTGTACCCCGCTACCCTGCCCAGCCTGCGCCGAGCGGTTCTTCCGCTTGCGCCGCCGCCGCCGGCTTTTGCTCGATGCGGATCCACCCTGGCCGTCTGCCACGCTGCCCGGCTCCCCGGCACCGCTCATCTCGCCGGCACCCCCTGATTCCCCACCGCCATTCAGCGCCCCACCACTACTCATCGCCCCACCGCCATCGCTGCTGCCGCTTTCGCCACCGCCATCGCCTCGGGCTTCGCTGCTGCTGACGTTTTGCTCTGGTACTGCGCGCTTTGCTCGGGTCTTGGCGCGCGGCGGTGCTGCTACTGCAACTGCATCAAACAGGTTCTGCTCTTCGCTCATGCTTCTTCTTTCTGGTCGTCCTTGTTCGCTGTACGGCGGCGCGCCACGTGCACACCGGCTGCATACATGCCCATCCGGTCTTCGTACCCCGGGCTATCTAAGCCACCTGTATACGATTCCGCGCCGGCGCGGTACTGCTTCTACACTTCAATCGTTTGCTACGGGCGGCAAAAGATTCACGCTGCCTCTCCCGCAATCCTCAGATGATCTGGTTCGGTCGTGATTGCTCTCCGCCCATTCCCGCTACTTCCTGAAATGGCCTGGCGCTCTCCCGCAACAACCACCTCAGGCCTTTCACGGTGCGAGCCGACCAAATTCAACCAGTCTGGCCCTTGTCTCCCAAGCCGCTGTTTACTGACAGTTCCCGACAGCCCCTGTTTGTCGCGCTTCGCTCTTGTATTTCGCCCCGACAGACGACACGTGCGACGCCAACGTGGTCTCATCCATCCACCAACGGCCAAAATCACATCCGGCCACGGCACATCACCTGCATCCTTCAAACTCGTTTGCGTTTGAAGCTTCCATCAAGGCCGTCCTACCCGGCCCGTCCTACGGAAACCTGCTTGGCGTATCGGCGAGCGATCACCCGGTCCTCGCCGGGCCGTGCTCAGCCGCCTGCCTCAGGCTAGCTAATAGTATGTCAACCGCAATCAACTGCGCAAGCCGTCTGTCGCACGCGCCACAGTATCGTTCTGCCACCTATCCTAACCCGTCCTGAACGTGCACAAGCCACCCGGCATGGGGTGGCTTGTGCCAATGGCCTGTCACGGCCTCCAAAATGGGCTTGCATTCAGTGGCGGCCGCGGCCTCGGTGGATCGCGCCCTGCCGGTATTGCTGAATCCTGTCCTACTCGAACAACCTCTGCTGCACCGTGCATTGGTTCTGCATTCCGTCCGCAGCACCTATCCGCACATTCTTCCCGCACTCACATCAAGCATTCAGCGTGCCAAACCCGCAACCAGCCAAATTCCCCACAATTCCGCATTCCGGCACACCACGCCCGCGGTCTCATCCATATTCTGAAACCTTCCCCGCCCTACCCCCTATGGAATCCCATAGCCCACCTGAGCGATACTGGTAGTGCAATGCTTATTACCCCCGCAGACCTCATCCCCGACGCCCTCCACATCGACCAGTTCGTCCCCCCGGCCGCCATCGACTACGCCCCCGACGTCCGCCAAACCGGCCCCCTCCACATCACCGGCTCCGCAGACCGCATCGAGGAGCACCGCGGCCCCCGCGATATCGTCGACGACATCCGCCTCCGCGCCCACGTCGACGGCCACCTCGAGCTCCTCTGCGCCCGCTGCCTCACCCCCATCCCCCACCACACCCGCGAAAGCTTCGACCTCATCTTTCGTCCCTCCGGCGTCGATGCCGAACAGGGCGAACGCTCCATCAGTGAAGCCGAAACGGAAATCGGGTATTATGAACCTCAAGGCCTTCGCCTGGAAGATGTCGTGCGCGAGCAGGTGCTCCTCTCCCTGCCCGATCGTTCGCTCTGCCAGCCGGACTGCAAGGGACTCTGCCCCCACTGCGGCGAGAACCGGAACGAGACATCCTGCTCCTGCGAGTCGAAACAATCCGACCCGCGCTGGGCAGCCCTCGCCGGCCTCCGAACAGACGGCATCCCATCCTGAGCGCGGCCACGAACGTCCAGAGACTACACGCACCTTCCGCAGCCTCACCGGCCCAGCGGAAGTGTTCGCGCGAAAGGGTACCACCATGCCGAATCCCAAGCGCCGCCACTCCAAGCAGCGCACCGCCAAACGCCGCTCGCACGACTTCCTCACCCTGCCCAACTCGCAGGTCTGTCCCAACTGCCAGGAGCGCAAACTCTCCCACCACGCCTGCCCCAAATGCGGCGAGTATAAAGGCCGCGCCGTCACCCCCGCCAAAGCAGAAATCTAAGAGTGTCGGCACCATCGTCGTGTGCCCCATGTCCGGATCTTCGGACATGGGTTTTGGACCCAGCCCGACAGACCGACCCGCGCCAGGCACGATGACCGAATCCGCACCATGCTAACCGACATCGTCCTCGACGCCATGGGTTCCGACAAGGCCCCCGACCCGGAAATTCGCGGCGCGGTCCAGGCCTGCCGGGCTTTCCCGGTGCGCATCCACCTCGTCGGACCGTCAGACCGCCTCGAACCGGCCCTCCACGCCCATCTCAAGGGCGAAAACCTCCCCATCTGCGTCGTCCACGCCTCTGAAATCATTGGCATGGACGAGAAAGCCGCAGCTGCCGTCCGCAGCAAAAAAGACTCTACCATGCGTGTCGGCCTCAAGCTTATCCGCGAGGGTCGAGCCCGCGGCTTCGTCACCGCCGGCAACACCGGTGCCGCCATGGCTACGGCCAAAATGGTCCTCGGCACCATCCCTGGCGTCGACCGCCCCGCCCTCGCGGCCATTCTCCCCTCCGCCGCCGGCACCCCCTGCACCCTGCTCGACGCCGGTGCCAACGTCGATTCCGACCCGGTAAACCTCGTTCAGTTCGCCCTCATGGGCCAAATCTACGCCCGCAACGTCCTCGGCATCGCCAAGCCCCGCGTCGGCCTCCTCTCCATTGGCGAAGAAGACGGCAAAGGCAACGCCCTCTCCCGCGAAACCCTCCCGCTCCTCCGCGCCCTCCCGCCCGACCTCCTCTACAATTTCCTCGGCAATGTCGAAGGCCGCGACCTCACCAATGGCCGGGCCGACGTCGTCGTCTGCGATGGTTTCGTCGGCAACGTCGCCCTCAAGGCCATCGAAGGCCTCGGCCGCCTCGTCTCCGACTCCCTCCGCCAGACCCTCAAATCCACCATCACCGCCCAGGTCGGCGCCCTGCTCAGCCAAAAAGCTTTTAAAAACTTTAAAAAACGCCTCGACTATTCCGAATACGGCGGCGCCCCCCTTCTCGGCGTCCGCGGCGCCGTCATCATCGGCCACGGCTCCTCCAACGAAAACGCCGTCTACAACGCCATCCGCGTCGCCACCCAATTCGCCGAAGCCGACGTCTCCCGCCACATCGAGTCCGCCCTCGCCCGCATCCCCAGCCCTAACCCTGGAAGCAGCGGGCTCCTGACCGGCTGATTCGGCCTCTTCGTCTGACGGCAGGGCGTTAGGTACTGTTCGCTGAACCCAATGGCCCGATTCTTCGGAAGGGCACGGCTTCAGCCGTGCCATAAACCTTGTTAAAACAGGGGGATTTAGCCCCTGAGGTCAGCTTCGCTCGCCATCGCCGGGGCTTTCGATTCGTCGACCACTACCTGGCCCAAAGGTCAGTTCTTGCCTCCGCAGAAAGCCAGAGCCGTTCGTCAGGCACTACCTAAAGTGCTAGTTCTCCAGAAACGCTCCAAAGGACGGGTCTCAGTCCTGTCTCGCCAACCGGCTGGTACCTCCTCCTTCAAACGGCAGGCCGTGATGGCGCGATAACAAACTAAGTAATGGGATTGCTAAAATTTTGTCGCATTTTGCCGCCGTTCTATGAAAAAACGTAGCATTTGCCGACTCCGCAAAGCAGAACTTGCAACATTAAACGATTTAATGCGGAAAAGTCACGCAATATCGTCTGCGACCGGTTTGGACACCAACGTGCATTAGGTTACGTTCAGATCAACCCAAACTGAGGACCCCCTGTGACGCGTAGCTTTTCCCCGTTCCACGCCGCCCTGCCCAAATTGACCTTGGCACTTGCCGCCGCCACCTGCGCCCTGGTCCCCAGCGCTCTTTATGCCCAGGTCACCAGCGGCAATCTCGTTGGCGTCGTTCACGACAGCTCCGGTGCTGCCGTCCCCAACGCCGCCGTTGCCATCCGCAACATGGCTACCAATGTTTCCGTCACCGTTCGCACCAACGGCCAGGGCGAGTACCGCGCCAGCAGCCTCCTGCCCGGCACCTACGCAGTTGAAGTCACGGCCAGTGGCTTCTCCACCACCACTGTTACCAATGTCGCGGTTCAACTTAACTCAACCGCCACCTCTGATGTCAGCCTAGCCGTCGGTTCTGCCGGCACCACCGTTGAGGTCACTTCCGGCGAAGCCGGCCTCGTCCTCGACACCACTACTCAGAATCTAACCCAGACGTTCGAGATGCAGGAGATCGCCAACCTTCCGGTCGCCTCCACCGGCTCAGGCGTCCTAAATCTTTCGTTGCTCGCGCCTGGTGTCGGCTCGACTGGCGGTATCGGCATCGGTGCCGGCCCATCCATTGCCGGCCAGCGCCCGCGTAACAACAACTTCACCATCGAAGGTATCGACAACAACGACAAGGCCGTCGCGGGTCCGCTCGTCTACATCCCTAACGATTCCGTGGGTGAATTTACCCTCATCACCACTCAGTTCTCGCCGGAGTTCGGCCATAGTTCCGGTGGCCAGTTCAATACCAACATCGTCAGCGGCACGAATACCTTTCACGGCACGGTCTACGAGTACTTTAAGAACAAGAATCTCGATGCCGCTCAGGTACTTTCTGGCACCAAATTCCCAAACTCACGCTATGACGACAACCGCTACGGCGGTTTTATCGGCGGGCCAATCAAGAAGGATAAGCTCTTCTTTTTCGGTGGCTACGAACACCACACCACCGGCGTTGCGACCCCCATTAATCAGTGCGTTCCCACTGCTGACGGGCGCGCCGTCATCGCGTCCAAGCAGACTGCCACAGGCTACTCCAGCAACAACGTCGCACAATATCTTCAGTACGTCCCCAATGCCACATCGGCCGACAACACTGCATGCGGCCAGACCGCCCTCAATCTCTACAGCGGCCCGAACGACGGCAGCGGCAACCAGACTGGTACCTTGCAGGGCACAGTCGCACTGGGCAGCTACCAAGTCAACGCGTCTAATTTCACCAATCAGGACGCCCTTGTTAGTGGCATGGACTTCACCCTTTCTCCTAAAGACTCCTTTCGCGGCCGTTACGTCTACAACAAGATCGGCACCGAAGATATCTCCGCCAATTTGCCTGAGTTCTGGGTCGTACGCCCCATCAAGTTTCACCTCTTCGCGCTGTCGGAGTTCCATAGCTTCACCTCCAACCTCACCAACGAAATTCGCGTCGGCTTCAACCGGCATGAAGACAACATCGTTTCTGGCAACTTCAGCTATCCCGGTCTTGACAGCTTCCCAAATCTGACCTTCCTTGAGCAGGGTTCCATCAATATCGGTCCCGACGGCAATGCTCCCCAGTTCACCATTCAGAACCTTTACCAGTTCACCGATGACGTCAGCTATGTTAAGGGCCGTCACACCATCAAGATCGGCTTCGATGGACGCAAGTACATCTCCCCCCAGGGATTTACTCAACGCGCACGCGGCGACTATCAGTGGGATTACGCGTCCGACTTCCTGCATGACTACGCTCCCGATGCAGATGCCGCCTCGGCTGAGCGATCCTCTGGCAACCATACCTATTACGGCGACCAAACCGCACTCTACGGCTACATCAACGACACCTACAAGCTACGGCCTAATCTCACCGTCAACGCGGGTGCACGGTACGAGTTCACCTCTGTTCCGGTCGGCGAACGGTCTCAGAATCTTAACGCCGTAGCCAATACACCGGGCCTTATTACCTTTGGCGTTCCCCAGCCGAGCTACAAGGGCATTGCGCCTCGCATCGGGTTCGTCTTCGCTCCCGACAGCAAGACCTCCATTCGCGCTGGCTTTGGCTTGGCCTACGACGTGCTGGTTGACAACTACGGGACACTTTCCTTCCCGCCGCAGTACTCCACTACCCAAGACGTCGGCTTCGGCACCGCTCCCGATTACTCCACGCCCAACTTCCTCGCAAACGGCGGTCTCAAACCGGGTACCGGGTCCGGCACAGCCGTACTCTCCCGCGCAGATGCCATTGCCGCAACCTCGGCGTACGTACCCAACCAGACCCTGCCCTACTCCGAGAACTACACGCTCACTATCCAGCGGGAGATCGCAAAGGGCCTGCAAGCAGAGATCGGCTACATCGGCACCCGTGGCATTGAGCTGCCTACCCAAAACCGCATCAACGTTCAGCCCAAAACCACCGCCGCCAACTACCTTCCGACGCTCGTCAACGGTGTAGCGATCAATGGCCAGGGAACCAGCGCCACGACTCTCAACGCGATCAATGCCAATTCAAGCATCATCGCAGCCTATGCCGCCGCAGGCTTCACCAATAACGTGGTGTCATTCGCACCTTACTCTTCCTCGAACTACAACGGCCTCATCCTCGACCTTCAGGGCCGCGTCCACGGTGTTCAGACCAACGTCGCCTACACCTTCTCCAAGGCTCTCGACAACGCAACCGCAGAAGTCTTCTCCACTACGCTCACGCCTCGCCGCCCGCAAAACCCGCGTGATCTCACGTCGGAGTACAGCAAGTCGGCCCTTGATCACCGCCATCGCTTGACGCTCGAAGCCGACTACCTCTTCCAGCCCTTCAACCAGGGTACGAACTGGGCCCTACGCAACGTTGTCGGCAACTGGGACGTCTCGCCTATCTTTACCTACGAATCGCCGGAATATGCCACAGTCCTCGGTGGCAGCAACGGCCTGATCACAGGTGACGGCGCCTACGTCGGTCGCACTATCATCAATCCGCGCGGTATCCCAGGCACCGGCTCTGCTGTTACCGCCGTCGCAAATGCTGCCGGCGCCACAGTCGCTTACACGGCCGTAAATCCCAACGCGTACTACATTCAGGCTGCTCCGGGTGCCATGCCCAATGCCAGCCGTAACACGCTTGCCGGCCGTCCTATCGACAACATGGATGCGGCAGCTTACAAGCGCATCACCTTCCGCGACCATTACACCTTAGAACTCGGCGTACAGGCCTTCAATGTTCTCAACCACGCCCAGTACGTCCCTGGCTCAGTCAATGATGTCGCTGCAGTCTCTTACACCGGCCTCAATTACACCACCGTCAGCTCTTCGACCTTCAACCACCCGGAACAAATTTTCAGCAACAATCCCCGCCTGCTGCAGCTCTCCGGCAAGATCCACTTCTAACCAGTCACCCAGGATGCAGAAAGGGCGAGCTCACCAGCTCGCCCTTTCTGCATCCTGAGAAATCCTGTCAAGCCCCCTACCCGCCTAAGTCATACATTCCACTCAAGATAAAGTTGGCAGAGTATATATGCCCCACCTTCTACAATAGAAACAGCAACACAAATGGCAGAAAACCACACGCGACCTATCAACCCAGGCCCGATTCACACGCAGCGCAAGTCCAATCGAATGACGATTTTGCGGGTAAC
>CAXTJO010000070.1:0-9296 GCA_964244665.1 uncultured Terriglobus sp. | reverse complement strand
ACATGCTCCTTGCCAGCGGCCAGAAGGGCATCGGCGGCGACGTCCTCCTCTATCAATCCGCTGACCTGAAATCTTGGCAATACCGGGGCATCTTCGCCCAGGGCAAAGCCACCGGCAAGCAGACCGACGACACCGTCGACAGCGGCGAAACCTGGGAATGCCCCGATTTCTTCCCGCTCGGCGGCAAGCACGTCCTCATCCACTCGGCAGGCACGCCTGAAGGCCGCCAAACCATCTGGCAATCCGGCACGCTCGACAGGAAGACTATGAAGTGGACCCCCGAAAAAGAAGGCGTCCTCAACCACGGCCCCTACTACGCCCCCAAATCCCAACTCGACGCCGATGGCAACCGCATCCTCTGGGCCTGGATCCCCGAAGACCGCCCCGACACCGTCTTCGGCAAAGCCGGCTGGGCCGGCTGCATGAGCCTCCCGCGCATCATGACCCTCGAAAACGGCGAAGCCCGCTTTACCCCCGCCCCCCAGGTCGACCTCTTGCGGTACGCATCGATCGAAGACGCTATCAAGGCTGGCCTCCCCGGCGCGGTCGAGCAACAAAGCGAAACCGTCTGGCACCTGCACAGGGCCACCGCAGCCCTTTCCCCGGCCCGCATCGGCAGCAACGGCCAGCCATTCGTGGAACTCAGCTCCGATCCTTCGCGCGTGTCCATTCTGTTCAACGGCAAAGAGGTTCCGCTCGACCAGCCGTTGCCCGACGAACTCGCCATCCGCGTTTTCCTCGACCACTCGCTCATCGAAATCTTCGTCGGCGACCGCCTCGTCCTCACCGACCGCGTCTACACCCGAACCCCGGGCGAAGCCGCCACCAAACTCGTCCTGCCCGGCGGTTTCCGCACCACCCTGCCGGGCGCCTTCCCCATGAGAGCCATCTAGCCAGTGTCTGGCAATCTCATGGGCCGGTTCTTCGGAGGGGCAGGGCTTTAGCCGTGCCATAATACACACAAAATGGCGGGCTTTAGCCCATGAGGTCAGCTTTTTGCCTCCCCTTTTGCCTCCTCAAGGGAGCCAGAGCGATTCGTCAGACACTGCCGGGCCCTCCCGCCTCATTGCGCGGCAGCGCTGTAGGCTGGCCACGACGACGGTCCGCCCCTGAAGCGAAGCACTGCAGGGGTTCTACGGCATCCAACCACCCATGCCCGCCACCATCCCCCAAGCCGCCCTCCTCACCCGCGCCCGCCGCATCAAGCTTTTCCTCATGGACGTCGACGGCACCCTGACCGACGGCGGCATCGGCCTCATCGCCGGCTTGCGCGCCGGTACGGAAGACACCGTAACGGAACTCAAAACCTTCAGCGCCAAAGACGGCCCCGGCCTCTCGCTCGCGCACACCATGGGCATCAAGACCGGCTGGATCACCGGCCGTAACTCTCCCGCCGTCACGCAGCGCGCGCACGAGCTTCACGTCGACTACGTCCACCTCGGCCAGAAAGAAAAAGACGCCGCCTTCACCGCCTGCCTGCTCGCCGCCGGCGTCTCCGAAGATGAAACCGCCTACATGGGCGACGACCTCCCCGACATCCCCGTCGCCCGCCGTGCCGGCCTTGCCATCTCCGTCGCCGACGGCTGCGACGAGCTCAAAGCCGTCGCCCACTACATCACCACCGGCCTCGGCGGCAAAGGCACCGCCCGCGAAGTCGTCGAGCTCATCCTCAAAGCCCAGGGCCGCTGGGAACAGGCCGTCACCCTCGCCCGCGCATAGTCGTCTTCTCTGCGAAAATCTCTACAGGATCAGCTGAACCTAACCACCGAACATCGACTGGACTATCGCTATGATGATGCACGTAACAATGGAAACCGCGGAAGATGGCTGGGTTGTTGTCGAGTGTCCCGCCCTCCCGGGGTGTGTCTCTCAAGGGCGCGACGAGAAAGAAGCTCTGGACAACATCCGTGAAGCCATTACTGCATGGCTCTGGGCCGAAGACCAGAAAGCCATCCAAAACGTACACGGCTCGCCGGTCATGGTCGCGGTCTAGTTGGGCATCTTGGCCAACATTTCCGGAAAGGAAGCTGCAAAGGCTTTTCAGCGCTTGGGTTGGAAGGTGATCGGCCAGGTTGGCAGCCATCTCGTCCTCACCAGAACCGGACACCGGGCAAACCTCTCCGTCCCGCAGCACCGAGAACTCTCGGTTGGAACGCTCCGCAGCCTGATTCGGAGCGCAGACATAACGGTGGATGAATTCCCTTGCGCTGCTCTAACGAACCCTCGAACAATCCCGCACAACTACCTAAACCAGCCCCGCCCGCAACAAATCGTGAATATGCACGATCCCCACCGCCCGCCCGCCTTCCACGGCAAATAACGACGTAATCCGCTCCCCATGCATCCGCGCAAGCGCCACCGTCGCCAGCTCTTTTGGCGCAATTGTCCGTGGCGACCGGCCCATCGTCTCCCGTGCCAGCCGCCGCTCCAGCCTTTCGGCAAAGCCGCTGGCAAACGCCCGCCGCAGATCGCCATCCGTAATCACGCCCACCAGGCAGCCCGCCGCGTCCACCACGCCCGTAATCCCAAACCGTCCGCTCGTCATCCGCACAATCGCCTCGGCCAGCGTGGCGTCTTCTCCCACGATCGGTACTTCGTCCCCCCGATGCATCAGGTCTTCCACCCGCTGCAGCCGCGCGCCCAGCCGCCCTCCCGGGTGCAGATCGCGAAAGTCGTCGGTTGAAAATCCCCGCCGCGCCAGCAGCGCCACGGCCAGCGCATCGCCCAGCGCCAGCTGCATCGTCGTGCTCGTCGTCGGTGCAAGCGAGTCCGGGCACGCCTCGGCAACCGGCGGCAGCACCAGCGCCACATCCGCCGCCCGCGCCAGCGTGCTTTCCCCGCGCGATGTGCTCGCAATCAGCGGCACATCAAACCGCCGCGTATACGCGATCAGGTCCGCCAGCTCCGCCGTCTCGCCACTCCAGCTCAGCGCCAGCACCGCATCTTCCGGCCGAACCATCCCCAGGTCGCCATGGCTCGCATCGCTCGGGTGCACAAAATGCGCTGGCTTGCCCGTGGACGCCAGCGTCGCCGCGATCTTCCGCGCAATGTGCCCGCTCTTCCCCACGCCGGTCACAATCACCCGCCCCGCCGCACCGTCCAGCACACTCACCGCCCGGCTGAACGCACCGCCCATTGTCCCGGCAAGCGCGTCGCGCAACGACTCAAGCCCCCGCAGCTCGCACACCACCGTACTCACAGCTGACGCAACATCATGCGCCGCATCTGCCCCCTCGTCCCGCGGAACCGTGCTCACGCCGCAACCTGCGGCACCGCATACCGCTTCGCCAGCCGGTCGAACTCCATCAACTCCCGCAGCAGCGCCTCCATGCTCCGCAGCGGCAGCATGTTCGGCCCGTCGCTCGGCGCCCGGTCCGGGTCGGGATGCGTCTCGAGAAACACCCCGGCCACGCCCACACTCACCGCTGCCCGTGCCAGCACCGGTACAAACTCCCGTTGCCCGCCGCTCGCTCCCCCCAGCCCGCCCGGCTGCTGCACGCTGTGGGTCGCGTCGAAGATCACCGGGTACCCGGTCCCCGCCAAAATCGGCAACGCCCGCATATCCGAGATCAGCGTGTTGTACCCAAAGCTCGTGCCACGCTCCGTCAGCAGCACGCCTCCCGCCGCTCCCGCCACCTTCTCCGCCACGTTCCGCATGTCCAGCGGCGACAGGAACTGCCCCTTCTTCACATTCACGGCCCGCCCCGTCTCCGTCGCCGCCAGCAGCAGGTCGGTCTGCCGGCACAAAAACGCTGGAATCTGCAGCACGTCCACCACCTCCGCCACCCGTGCGCACTGCCAGCTCTCATGCACATCCGTCAGCACCGGCAGCCCCAGGCTCTCCCGGATCTCCGCAAACACCGGCAGCGACAGCTCCAGCCCCACGCCCCGTTGCGCTCCACCGCTCGTCCGGTTCGCCTTGTCGAAGCTGCTCTTGTACACCAGTCCGATCCCCACGGCGGCAGCAATTTCCTTCAGCGCCTGCGCCGTCTCCAACGCATGTGCCCGGCTCTCCATCTGGCACGGCCCGGCAATCAGCGTCAGCGGCAACACGTTTGAGAGCGACACGTTCCCCGCTCGCACCGTTCGCACCGCAAAGCTCGTCGTAGATGCCGCAAGGCTCGTCATAGATTCGGTCAGGTCAGGCATCGTCCTCCATGCTACCGCGCACGTCTTCTCAGGGCACGCGGCCCTCCTTGGATAGTGTCTGACGTATCCAGCAGGCCGCGTTCTTCGGAGGGGCACGGCTTTAGCCGTGCCATAACGCTCAAAATAGAGGGGCTTTAGCCCCTGAAGTTCGCCTTTGCATCCATATAGCCCGAGCCGATTCACCAGACATTACCTTTGTTATCCCGTAGTGAAGCGAAGGGATCTGCTTTCCGTGCAACTCCGCTACACCAGAAACGCTGCCACAGCCTCCACCACCCGCACCTGCTCCTCGCCCTTCAGCTCCGGGTAAATTGGCAGCGCCAGCACCTCGCGCGCCGCCCGCTCACTTTCCGGAAACTGCCCCTCCCGGTACCCCAGTCCGCGCAGTGCCTCCTGCATGTGCAGCGGCACCGGATAGTAAATCTCCGACCCGATCCCCTCCGCCGCCAGGTGCGCCCGCAGCGCATCCCGGCGCTCTGCCCGCACCGCGTACTGGTGCCACACATGCGTCCCCCGCGGGTTCGCCGTCGGCAAAACCAGCGCATCCCCCGTGGGCACCGTACTCCCGTCGGCCACGGCCAGCCCCGCATCCTTTAGCAGCTCGGTATAGCGCGCCGCAACCCGTTGCCGGCTGCGGTTCCACTCCTCGATGTACCGCATCTTCACCAGCAGCACCGCCGCCTGCATCGTGTCCAACCGGCTGTTCCAACCCACCTCGTCGTGAAAGTATCGCCGCCGCATGCCATGCGCCCGCAGCGCCCGCGCCAACTCTCCAGCCTCGGCGGACCGCGTCGTCGTCAGCCCCGCATCGCCCCACGCGCTCAGGTTTTTCGTCGGGTAAAACGAGAACGCCGCACTGTCCCCCAGCGCACCGGCAGGCACACCGTCCCACGCCGCGCCAAACGCCTGCGCCGCATCCTCCACCAGCAGCAGGTCATGCCGCCCCGCCAGTGCACCGAACGCATCCCAGTCCGCGCACTGCCCGTACAGGTGCACCGGCAGCGCCGCCCGCACATCCTTCTGCCCGCGCTCCGCAATCGCCTCTTCAACCGCGTCCGCGCTCAGGTTGAACGTCACCGGATCGATGTCCGCAAACACCGGCATCGCCCCCGCCCGCAAAATGCTGCTCGCCGTCGCAAAAAATGAAAACGGCGTCGTCACCACCGCGTGCCCGGCCCCGATACCGACCGCCGCCATCGCCAGCCACAACGCATCCGTGCCGCTCGCGCATCCCACCGCCGCGCCCACGCCGTACCGTTGCTCCACGGCCCGCTCAAACTCCCCTACCTCGCGCCCCAGCACAAACCGCCCGGCCCGGCACACCTCCAGCACCGCCGCCTCAATCTCCGCCCCCACGGCCTCATACTGCCGCTGCAAATCCAGCATGGGAACGGGCGGTGCGGCTGCAATGGCTGTGCTCATGGGCTACAGCCAAGTTTACCAGCGGTGTGCGCCGGCTCCGGCTCAAGGGCGACCTGTGCGACGCTGAAAGGCAAGCGGCAGAGTCCGTGAACGACAAACGCCCGCCAATCGCGGGCGGGCGTCGTCGTGATTCTCCAAAGGAGGATGCGAAATGAGCGCACCCAACTGGATGGAGAACGCAAAGCGCGTTCTCACCCTTCTTGGCCGTCTTGTCGCCCTTGCCGGACAGGTCTTCACCCTGTACGACAAGTTCTTCAAGTAAACCAGGAAGTACAACCTTGACCCGCTCGAAACTCGCGATTGTTTCGGGCGTAACAGCCTCCGGTTCCACAAGAACCGGGGGCCACCTTTTGTCTATCGGCCAGGGCCAGCAAACATCACCTCGAAAGCTGGTTAGCTAAAGTGTCCACCCGATTCCATCGAATCGTCAAGAACAATGCACCCGTTCCACCAGCTTCAACGTCCCACCGCACTCAAGCCGCCAGCGGCAACACAATCTCCGCCACACACCCCGCGCCCTCCACCCGGTTCCGCAGGTGCAGCGACCCCCGATGCGCCGCCGCAATCTGCCGCGACAGCGTAAGCCCGATCCCCGCACCTCCCGGCTTGGTCGTATAAAACGGCACAAACAGGTTCGCCGGGTTCGCCAGCCCCGGCCCGTTATCCGCAATCTGGATCGTCAGTTGCGACGCTGCCACCGTCCAGTGCACTGTCACCCATGGCGCGGCGTTTTCCGCCTCCGGATCCAGCGCCGCATCCGCCGCGTTCTTGAACAGGTTGATCAGCAACTGCTGCATCTGGTCCGGATCGGCCAGCAGCTCCACATCCGCCGCCCGCAGCACCTGCACCGCCAGCCTCCGCTCCAGCGGCACCGTCCGGTCCACCAGCGCGCGCAGTGTCAGCGGCCGCATGCTGGGCGACGGCAGCCGCGAAAGCTGCTGATACGCCTGCAAAAACCGGTTCAGCGAATCCGCCCGGTCCTCGATCAGCGACAGGCCCCGCCGCATGTCGTTCAAATCCTGCGACGTATGGTGCTCCCGGTCCAGGTGCAGTGGACGCCCCCGCAACATGCTCGCAATCGATTTGATCGGCGTCAGCGAATTGTTGATCTCGTGCCCCAGCACCCGGATCAGCCGCTGCCACGCAATCCGCTCCTCCTCCTGCAGCGCCGCCGCCACGTCACTCAGCACAAACAGCGTGTGCGGCACGCCATACAGCCGAAATCCCGCCCGCCGCACCGACCAGCGCGGCTGCGCCTCCGCCCCATCGCCCTGCGAGTACAGCGATTCATCCCTCTGCGCCAGCAGCGAGTTCAGCCCCACCTCCGCCGCAGTCCGCCGCAGTGCCTGCCCCCGCTGCAAACCGAACGCCCGCTCCGCCGCCGCATTCAGCAGCCGCAGCCGGCTGTCCTCGTCAAACGCCACCACCGGCGACTGCATCGACGTCATCACCCGGTCCGCCAGCGCCAGCGCATCCAGCGCCGCGCTCCTCTGCTGTTGCAGCGTGCTTGCCAGCGCATTGATCTCCAGCGCCAGGTCGCCCAGCGCATCCCCCCGCCGCGCCCCCCGCGCCCGAAAGCTGAAGTCATTCTCCCGCAGCGCCGCAATAATGTTCGACAACGTCTGCAGCGGCCGGATCACGCTCTCGAAAAAGTACGACGCCGCCAGCAGCCACCCCACCGCGCAACCGCCAACCAGCAACGCCGTGCTCAACAGCGTCCATCCCTCCAGCCTGCACACCCACAGCAGCACCGCGAAAAAGGGAACCGCCGCCGCCGCAAGCCACAGCCGCAGCCGCCTCTCGAAGCTCAGCCGCCGCCGCGTCCGTCCCAGCGACAGCCGCTGCCGCACCACCGGCACCGCCTCGTCCCCTGCCGGCCCCTCGCTAAAGGCCATGCTTCTCCATGCGCCGGTACAGCGCACCGCGGCTCAGCCCCAGCGCCTCCGCCGCATGGCTCACGTTGCCGCCTGTCCGCGCCAGCGCCTTCCGCACCAGCACCGCCTCTACCGCCTCCAGGCTCATATCGTCCAGCGTCATCGCCGCGCCGGCACGCACCGGCTGCAGCCCTAAATCCACCGCCGCAATGCGGTTCCCCCGCGCCATCAGCACCGCGCGCTCCATCGTGTGGTCCAGCTCCCGCACGTTTCCCGGCCACGCATGGCCCAGCATCTGCTGCAGCGCCGCCGTCTCAAACCCGTCGATTGGCCGCCGGTACCGCAGGCTGTACTGCGACAGAAAATGCGCCGCCAGCGCCGGAATATCGTCACGCCGCTCCCGCAGCGCCGGCAGCCGGATCTCCACCGTATTCAACCGGAAAAACAAATCCTCCCGAAACCGCCCCGCCGCACACTCCTCCCGCAAATTCGCATTCGTCGCGCTGATCATCCGCACATCCACCCTGCGCGTCGCGCTCGACCCCACCCGCTCCATCTCCCCCGTCTCCAGCACCCGCAGCAGCTTGCTCTGCTGCCGCAGCGGAATGTTCGCGATCTCGTCCAGAAACAGCGTGCCGCCCGTCGCCAGTTCGAACCGCCCAATCCTGTCCGCGCGCGCATCTGTAAACGCGCCCTTCACATGCCCAAACAGCTCGCTCTCAAACGTCCCCTCCGGCAGCGCCCCCGTGTTCACCGCCACCAGCGCCCGTCCCGCACGATGGCTCAGCCGGTGCAGCGTCTGCGCCACCACCTCCTTGCCCGTCCCATGCTCGCCCGTCACCAGCACGTTCGCATCCGACGGCCCAATCCGCTCGATCAACTCGATCACCGGCCGCATCGCCGGCGCAGTCGCAATAAACGTCACACCTGTGTTCTCCGCCCGCAACAGCCGGTTCTCCGCCTCCAGAAACTGCGTCCGCCGGTGCGCGTGGTACAGCTCGATCTGCGTGCGCACCACCTGCAGCAGCCGCGCGTTCTCCCACGGCTTTTGCACAAAATCGCTTGCGCCGCGCCGCATCACCTCCACTGCCAGGTCCACGTTCGCCCACGCCGTCATCACCACCACCGGCAACTGCCCAAACCGCTGCCGCACCGTGTCCAGCAGCTGCAATCCCTCCGTCCCGCTCGTCGTGTCGCGCGTGTAGTTCAGGTCGATCAGTAACGCGTCGTACTCCCCGTTCTCCAGGCACTCCAGCACCGCCGCGGGCGACCGCGCCGTCTCCACCGCATACCCCTCCGGCCGCAACAGCAGGCTCAATGCCTCCAGAATGAAAGGCTGATCGTCCGCCAGCAGCAGCCGGCACCGCCGCACCCCCACCGCCGTCGCGGGCGTCGTCCCCGCCGTCGTCCCAGGCATCGCCGGCAATTCCGTCTCCATTCGCACCGCCATCGTCTCGCGCCCGTCCCGGCTCTCAGCCCGGCTATGGCGCAGCATTCGTCGCCTGCGCCGTCTGCGCTCCGGTACGCGCTGATTCTATCGAAATCCCGTTGGCGTCGAGCGTCGTCCCCACCGCCCGCTGCAACTCCACCCGCGACTTCTGGTACGCCGTCCGCGCCGCCACCAGCGCACTATCCGCCGTTGCCAGCGCCTGCCGCGCCGCCAGCGTCTCCAGCGCACTGCCCGCGCCCAGCAACTGCTCCTTGCCCGTAATGTCGAACGTCTTCGCCGCCAGATCGCGCGCCTTCATCGCCGCCCCGATCCGTGCCTGGCTCTGCTGCAGCGCATACTGCGCATTCCTCACCTCAATGCGAATCTGCTTGCGCTGCTGCTGCAGCTCGATCTCCGCCTGC
>CAXTJO010000069.1:7020-9807 GCA_964244665.1 uncultured Terriglobus sp. | reverse complement strand
GGTGCGGGCGGCGGAGTGGTGCCGGTTGCGGGGCGGGCGGTGAAGTCGCTCCAGTTGGGGCCGCCGCCGACGCCCATTTTTTCACCGATGTTGTTGAGGCCGAAGGGGTCGGGAGCAACGAGGCCGTCGCGGCGGGCGCGGGCGGTCTGGTAGGCGTCGAAGACCATGTAGAAGATCCAGCCGGCGACGAGCAGGCCGAAGATGCCGTTCACATGATCGGAAAGTGAGACCAGGATGGCGAAGATGACGACGTGGGCAATACCTTTGGCGAACTGGCCGTTGTACATGGCGCCGACGCCGGGGATGAAGCCGAGGAGTGTGGCGAGGCCGGGGTTGGGCAGGCCGGGTGCGGGCGGTGGCACGTAGCCGGGCGTGGGCGGAGCGGTGTAGCCAGGCGGTGCGTAGCCGGGTGCCGTGTAGCCATGCGGGTCGGAGGGCGCGCTGCCGGTGTAGGCGTCGGTGGGTGCCGTGGAGGCTGGACCGGGAATGTGGCCGGTGGGCTCGTTGGGGGATGCGTCAAAACCGCTCATGCGCTTGCTCCTTCTCCGCGGGTGTGGGCTGCGGATGCCGTGAGGCTGCCGGTATTGGGCAGCGTGTAGAGAGAGACGTCGAACGTGGCGTGAGAGCGATGGTCGCGTGATGCGGGCAGGCTGCTGCGCGGGCTGCCGGAGGGCGGTGTTCCCTTTGCCGGGGGCTGCTTGATGGCGGGCGGCGGCGCGGGTGCGGGACGCGGGGTGTCGTCGTCGGTGTCGCGCTGCACTTCGTGGACGCGGGATTCGAGCTCGTAGACGACGCGAAGGTTGTCGTAGTAGCGGAAGACGCGGGCGTTGGTGGCCCAAAAGCTGTGACGGATGTTTGCCGGGCGGAAGCTGCTGGCGCGCAGGTCGCGCAGGCTGACGCCGGTAAGGTTGAGCGTGAGGGCGATGGAAAAGAAGGCCATGGCCGCCGTCATGGCGAAACGGGGCTGCGAGACGGAGGCGGCGAGGCGGGCAAACCAGCCGATGCGCTTGACCGGACCGAAGGCGACATTGCGGAAAGTGCTGTCGGTGCCGATGCTGTAACCGCCGCCGGCGTAGGAGAGGATGGGCTCGTTGCGCGGGCGGAGCGGGATGGCGATGACGGGATCGCCCGAGGTGCGGGCGAGGATGCGCTGCATGAGTTCAGCGGGCGGTTCCGGCGGTACGGCGTGGAGCATGCCGAGCCAGGCATGGCCGCGCCGGGCGTCGGCGAGCTGACGGCTGCAGTTCTCGCAGCCGGCGATGTGGAGGTCGAACTGGGATTCGTCTTCGAGGAGTAGGGTTTCGTCGAGCGCGTCGAGGAGCATGCGTTCACACTGGGCGCAGGTGAGGCGGCTGCCGGCGGCGCGGCGGGTGGCGGAGGACTGGAGTATGTCGTCGTTCATGCGCGGGTACCTCCCTGGGCCAGGTTGCGGGCGGGGCTGCGAACATCGCCGGCGGCGTGGAGGCCGTCGCGGCCAAGGATGCGGGCGAGCTCGCCACGGCCGCGGCTGATGCGGCTCTTTACGGTGCCTTCGGGAACGCGGAGGATGGCGGCAATCTCTTTATAGTCGAGGTCCTGCAGGTCGCGGAGGATGACGGCTTCGCGCAGCTCGGGCGAGAGCTGGCGGAGGGCGTGCTGGATGTGGGCACGGAGCTGGGCACCGGCAAGCTGGTCGTGCTGGGTGCGGCGGGTGTCGGGAAGCTGCTCGGCACGGGTGGGACCATCGCCGTCGTCGTGGCCGAGAGAGATGTCGAGCGAGTCGGTGGAACGGTCCTGGCGGGTGCGGCGAAAGTGGTCGACGAGCAGGTTGCGGGTAAGGGTGGTGAGCCAGGTGCTGAAGGCACCCTTGCCGGGATCGAAGCTGGAGAGGCTGCGGTAGAGCTTGAGGAAGACGTCCTGGGTGAGGTCTTCCGCATCGGTCTGCGAGCCGGTAAAGCGGTAGCAGATGCCGTAGATGCGGCGGTGCTGGGTGTGGACGAGCTCTTGCCAGGCGCCGGTGTCGCCGGAAAGGCAGAGCAGCACAAGACGCTTCATCCCCTCCTGCTCGGCGGCGCGGGCGGGGTCGAAGGCGGTTGCCGCGGGTTTCGCGTTGCTGTCGCTGAAGGTGCGCGAGGCGGGGTCGTCCACGATGCGCAGAGGTTTGTCCTTTGCCTGGAGTAGAGGCAGTGTATCGCGGGCGGCGGTGGGTTCGCCGGGGCGCAGGGTGTGCTCACGGAGCAGGGTGTGCTCACGGCGCGGGGTGTGCTCGCGGCGGCACGGCGCAGCCTGGGGGAGCGGAAGCCATGCGGGGGTGGGCATGGTCGGGAAGTCGGCGAGCGTGATGTGCATCGTGCCCATGGGAGGCAATACGCAGGGGGTGCACCGGTAGTTCCCTGCTTCGGCTTGTATGCGTGGCGCGGTACACTCGCTTGCATGCGCGTGCGTTGTTTTGCTGCCGTGATGTTGGTGGGTATTGTTTGGTGTGCGTGCCCTGCTGCGGGTGCGCAGAAGCATGGCTGGCTTGGGACGTGGACGACGGCGAACATGGCCATGCCGGAAGATCGTGCGGCCGCACTGAAGCGGAACGGACGCCTGGGCGCGGAAACCGTGACACTGCGGCAGGTGGTGCACCTGAGCCAGGGTGGACGGATGCTGCGCGTACGGCTGAGCAATGAGTTTGGGACGACGCCACTGCTGGTCGGTCCGGTGCATGTGGGATTTCTGCAGAGCGGGTCTGCGGTGCTGCCGGGGACGGACAGGCCGCTGCTATTTGGTGGGCAGGCGTCGGTGACGATTCCGGCGGGGGGG
>CAXTJO010000069.1:0-7010 GCA_964244665.1 uncultured Terriglobus sp. | reverse complement strand
GCCGTGGTGGAGCGGGTGCCGATCTTCTCGGACCTGGTGATTTCAATGGCGGTGCCGGCGCAGGCTCTGCCGGTGGTGACGTATCACGGGGAAGCGTGGCAGACGGCGTTTGTGGCGGCGGGCAATCAGACAGCGACGGCGGAGTTGTCTTCGCCCTATCTGCGGCCGCCGGGGTTGAGTGCACCGGGATTTGTGGCGGCGGTAAATTCACCGCTGGGTGACCGGGACATCCTAAGAACGCCAGAGGGAGCGCCAAAGGCAATACGAACCGACGGTGTCCAGACAGGGTCGCCGCTGCTGGTGCAGGTGGGATCGTGGTTCTTCCTGAAGGATGTAGAGGTGGACGCGGAGAAGAAGTCGAGCGCGCTGGTGTGCCTGGGCGATTCGATTACGGATGGGACGGGTTCGACGACGGAGACGAACCGGCGGTATCCGGATGTACTGGAGGGGCTGATTGCGCAGCTGACGAAGACGATGTACGTGTCGACGCTGAATGCGGGGATTGGGGGCAACCGGCTGCTGCGGGACGGCACGGGGCCTGCAGCGTCGGCACGGCTGGAGCGGGACGTGCTGACGCAGCCGGGGGTGCGGACGGTGATTCTGCTGGAGGGAATCAACGACATCGGGCAGAGCCGCGGGGCGGTGACGGCGCAGGAGTTGATTGAGGCGATGACGGCACTAGCAGCGCGGGCGCATGCGGCAGGGCTGCGGATTTATGCCGGAACGCTGCTGCCGTTTGAGGGTGCAGGCTATTACACCGAGGCGGGCGACCAGGTGCGGCAACAGGTGAACGCGTTTGTGCTTGCAAACACGGTGTTCGACGGTGCCATCGACTTTGATAAGGCAGTGCGGGACCCGGATCACCCGGGGCAGCTGCTGGCGAAGTTCGACCGGGGCGACCATCTGCACCCATCGGACGCGGGATATGCGGCGATGGCGGGTGCGGTGCCGCCGATGATGCTGCGGTGGCCGGCGAAGTAGGCAGCCTGTGGGTGGGAGCCTACCGGACTCATCTCGCTTTCATCCAGCGGGCAGTGCGGGACGGTCTATTCGGCTGGACGCACATTTTATTCGCGCGACGCGATGGGACCGCATCTATCTGAGCACACCAAATGAGCACGGACGATGGAGAACAAATGCAACTGTCCAGCCACGCCGCGGGGCTGGAGCCAGCGCCGCGGTCCCGGATGTTTCGTAGGGAGCTAGGGTGGACGCTGCGGCTGGGCGGTCCGCTGGCGCTGGGCGAACTCGGCTGGATGTCCACATATATCGTGGATGCGCTGATGATCGGGCGGCTGCCACACTCGGCACTGTCGATTGCGGCGTCGTCGCTGGGAAACACGATCTATTACGCGCTTGTATTTTTTGTGATTTACCTGATGAACGGGATGGAATCGCTGATTGCGCAGGCGTACGGGCGGGGCGATACGCGGGAATGCGCGCGGCTGCTGGGGCAGTCGATGTGGATTGTGCTGGGCGGCACGCCGCTGACGATGCTGCTGACACTGGGGGCGGTGCGGCTGCTGCCGCTGTTCGGTACGCCGGCAGACATTGTGGCGGAGACCGGGCGGTACCTGTGGGCGCTGGTGTGGTCGACCGCGCCGCTGCTGCTTTATATGTCGCTGCGGCGATATTTGCAAAGCCTGAACCGGGTGGCTTTGATTTCGGCGTCGCTGTTGACGGCGGGCGTGGTGAATCTGGTGGGGGACTGGGCGTTCTTGTATGGCCACCTTGGGCTGACGGCGCGCGGGGTTGCCGGGTCTGGATGGGCGACGTGCGTTGTGCGGGTGTGGATGCTGGGATTGCTGGTGGCCGGAACGATGCTTGCACTGCGGGCCACCGGCGAGCGGGTGCGGTGGGAGCTGGTGCGGCCCGACTGGGCGCGGCTGCGGGTGCTGTTGCGGATCGGCTGGCCGTCGGGGCTGGAGTACTCGACGGAGCTGGCTATTTCGACATACCTCTCGGTTTTAGCGGCGCGGTTTGGGGCGACGCTGCTGGCCGCGCAGCAGGTGGCATTGGATCTGAACGCTTTCGTCTACATGGTTCCGGCGGGACTCAGCTACGCGGCAATGATTCGGGTGGGGCAGGCGGCCGGGCGGGATGACGCGCGCGGTGTCAGCCGGGCGGTGCGGGCAAACCTGGTGGTGGGGATGGGCTTTATCACGGTTGCAGCGCTGTTGTTTACAGGCTTTGCGCGGACGTGGGCTGGGCTGTATACGAACGACCCGAAGGTGGTGACGGCGGCTGTGCCGATCTTTCTGATCTGCGGCGTGTTGCAGTTGGGAGATGCGCTGTTTGTGATTTTCGCGGCATCGCTGACGGGATTGGGCGACACGCGGTCACCCCTAGTGGCGAGCCTTGCGATGAATTGGGCGCTGGGCATGCCGCTGGCGTATGTGCTGGCGTTCCACACCGGGCTGGGGCTGCGCGGGTTGTGGGTAGGGCGCGCCGTGGGGTCCGTGAGCGCGGGCGTGGGGCTTGCGCTGTTTGGATGGTGGAAGATGCGGCGCGTGGAGAAGGCGGCGACCGCGCCACGGATGTCGCTGGTTGCGGCGGACTGAAGGCACTGACGTGTTGAAGTTATGCGGTACAAACGCTTGTAATCGTCGGGACATGCTTCCGCCCCGGGGATTTTAAAAGCACACAAACGGATCGATCCAACTTGTGAGGCCATTTATATGACGGAAATTCACTCTCGCACATCCCGGTTCTCTGCCCATCCTTTGCCCATGCCCCATGTGCGGACGCTATTGTTTTTATTGTTTTTGTGGGGCGGCGGCGTGTCGGCATTTGCGCAGTCGGTGTTGGGGTCAGTATCGGGCACGGTGCACGATGTTACAGGCGCAACGATTCCAAATGCGGCAGTGGTGCTGCACCGGGTAGAGACGAACGCCGACCGGACGGTGCGGTCGGATGGGCAGGGGAACTACAACGCGCTGAACGTGGAGCCGGGGCACTACGACATCCGGACCGAGGCGAACGGGTTTACCACGCGACAGGTAGCGAATGTGCAATTGCTGGCGCGGCAGCAACTGCGGTTGGATGTGCAATTGGACGTTCCGGGCGTCGCGGCGACGGTGGAGGTGACGTCCACCGACGTGGGCGTGATCGATACGGAGAATGCGCAGGTATCGGCGGCGCTGAGCCCGCGGGACGTGTTAGACCTACCGGCAAACTATCGCGGTGCGGGGTCGACCTCGCCGCTGAATGTGATCCAGACCCTGCCGGGAGTGCAGCCTGACTCGGGTGGGTATCCGCCGAGTCCGTCGGCATCGCCGCAGCCGAGCATCAAGTTTTCCATCCAGGGCGGGTTGCCCTCGCAGTCGGAGACGACGGTGGATGGCATCAGCGCACAAAACCAGACTACGAATAACATCCAGGGCGACGCGTTTCCGTCGGCGGAGTCGATTGCCGAGATTCGGGTGGACGGCGTGAACAACAACGCCGAGTATGGGCAGCCCGGCGAGATTACGACCGTGACGAAGAGTGGCACAAACGTGCTGCATGGTTCGGCGTACGAATACCTGCAGAACCAGTTCCTGGACGCGACACCGTACGGCGGAACAAAGCCGCATAAGGTAGCCAACGATTTTGGCGTGAGCGCAGGCGGACCGGTGGTGTTGCCGCACCTGTACAACGGCCATAACCGCACATTTTTTTTTGGCGCGTATGAGGGGCTGCGCTTTCCGCAGGCGACGGTGCTGCAACGCGTTGTACCCACGGTGCGGGAGAAGCAGGGCGACTTTTCGCAGGAGACGACGTCGCTGAAGAATCCGTTTACGGGCGGTACGTATGCGGGGCAAAAGGTCCAGACTAATCCGAGTTCCTCGCCATTTCTGCAGTTCTATCCAGATCCGAACATCGACGCAGACCTGAGCGTGCAGGCAGCGGTGGCGGACAAAGGGTACAACTACCTGAGCACGCGGCGCAGTGACATTGGCAGCAATCAGTTTGACGTGCGCGGTGACCAAACCTTTGGGCAGCGCGCGACGCTGAACGCGCGGTACACGTCAAAAAATATCAATCAGTCGCAGTATGTCGACCTGACGCTGCCGAACTATGACGCGATTGGGCAGTACCGGATTTTTGCGACGAGCTTCAATTACTCGATTACGCCAAGGCTGGTGAACGAGTTCCGGCTCGGCTTTACGCTGGAGCAGGACGGCAACACAAACAGCTTCGACGGGGCGGCGTTTACGGCGAGCACGAAGCTGAGTGGGCTGGATACGCCCGCGTTTTTCGACGGTATACCGCACTTGGGATTCGATCAGATTTCCCCCATCGGCTCACGCCTGGGTGGCGCACAGCGGTCGAGGATCTTTCAATATGTCGATAATGTGACGCTACAGGCAGGAACCCATTCGCTTCGGTTTGGTGCGGATTTGCGGCACCTGCAGGCACATACGGTCTTAAGCTTTACACCGTCAGACAACTACGGCGACCTTTTCTTTTCCAATGGAAGCTCCGCCACGGGTAATGAGTTTGCGGATTTTCTGATCGGCGTACCGTACCTGACACAGGTGGACAACGTAAACCAGGATAACGACGGTACGGCGAATGCGTACGCTTTTTATGCTCAGGATAACTGGAAGGCGACGGCGAACCTGAACCTGACATTTGGCGTGCGGTACGAGTACCACCCGGCGTTCAGCGACCCGGGAGGAAACATCGGCAACTTCGATTCGACTGTGGCCAAGTCGGGCACGCTGCTGTACCCCGCGGGATTTGCGAACCGGTTGGCTCCCGAGGAGTTAGCAAACCTGAATGCGTGTCCAACGGCAGGCGTAACGAACCCTTACGCGACGGGTGGCTCACAGAATGGTGCACCATGCACACCGGTGCTATCGAATACGCAGGCAGGGCTCCCAGCAGGGTTGCGGCATTCGCCCACACTGCGATTTGAGCCAAGGCTTGGGTTCAGCTACCGGCCATTTGGAAACGATCGCACGGCCATTCGAGGGGGCGCGGGTTACTTTAATATAACGACGACGGGTGCACTGTTCTACGCGCTGACCGGCGCACTGCAGGCCAATGTGCAAACGTTCAACAACACGCAGACACCGACGGGGCCGGCCATCGTCTTCCCAAAAATCTCCACGGCAGGAACGGACAGTTTTGCGAGTGGAAACTTCCAGCCAGCGTACGGTTCGACCGGATTTTATGACTCAGTCGATGTGAACTGGCACGACCCCTATTCACTACAGACAGATCTGTCTATCGACCACGATTTTGGACACGGCTTCGGAGCGCGGGTGTCGTATGTGGGTCTGCACACCTGGCACCTGGTGTGGCAGCCGGAGCTGAACCAGTTACACCCCTCAAGCACGCTACGGGCCACGGATCAGCCGCGATCTGCCTTTCCGTTCCCGAATTTCTATCAAATAGGCGCTCGTGATACGGCGGCGCAGAGTGACTACAGGTCGCTCCAGGCGGAGGTATCGCACCGCTTTGCGCAGGGGTTCAGCCTGGATTCGAGCTACACACTGGCAAAGAATTTGGCGGACAATCAGGGCACCTACGGCGCATCAAGCGGCCAGAGTGGTGCGTTTGCGGATGAGCAAGGTGGCTACAACGGCACGGACACCTACAATCGCCATCAAGACTACGGCAATGTGACAGGAACGCGGCGCAACCGCTCGCTGACGACCGGCATTTATGAATTGCCTGTTGGTCGGGGACGAGCGTTCGGTGCGGGGCTGAACCGCGCAGCGGATGCGTTGGTGGGCGGTTGGCAGATATCGAGCATCTTTTTGTGGCAGAGTGGGCCGTATCTGACTGCTTACATCCCCAGCGGAACGGCGGATCCGTCGGGCACAGGTTCCGGGTCGCTGTACTTCCGCCAGCAACGGCCGGACCGCATGGCGAACGGCAACACCAACCGGCATAACCGCGCCCAATGGTTTAACACCAGTGCGTTTGCCTGCCCTGGCAATACAGGATTCGCGTCTCTGGCACCGGTCAATGGGGTATCGCCGTGCACGGTCGGTGTTGCGTCGCTCCCGATTGGCAGGTTCGGCACGGAATCGACGGGCGATCTGGAGGGGCCGGGCACCGTTTCTCTCTCGACCGGGCTCAGCAAGCAGTTCGCTTTATTCGACAGAGTTAAGCTGCGCGCCGAGGGCACCTTCACGAATGTGCTGAATCACACGAACCTCGCGGATCCCGTGTTGGATGTGACTCTCGCGAACTTCGGCCAGATTACGCAGGCACGAGGATCGGATTTCGGCGGCAACCGCACCGGGCAGCTTTCACTTCGATTGGAGTTTTGACAGGTCGTTAAGCGGCTCCTGCACCTAGGTGCAGGAGCTACTTGATCTTCTGAATGCGGATCGTGCTATGCAATGTCCTGTAGCAGGGCACCAAGTCAGACTGGTGAGTTGCAAGGGCGTCCCGCACGGCGGCGTTAAAGATGACGCGATCGCTCGACGCTAACGGAATCTGCGCGCCGGTCACGTCACACTCCGGTTCGCGAGTAACCTTCATCGAGAAAAGGGTGCGGCTTTTCAGGAGTGTGTCGCGAATGGGAAGGCCATAGCCCGGGTACTGGTCAACCAGCCGTACAAACTGATGCTCTCCCCTGCCGCTCTGCAGGTCCGCTAGATAGATTTCCCGGTTTCCGGCAAAACTTTGCCTTGACGAACTGCTGACGGCCAGCATCGTGACGTGAGCCGTTTTCGGCTTAGATTGGTTTGTGAATGCCGAGGGTCGCTCTGCAAAGAAGAGTGCTGCATGAACGAGCGGCAGAACAGCGAGAGCATAGGTGACACGCATGGCTGTAACCTCCGGCCCAGTGTACCGCGAAGACATCACCATGACAGATGTCTATGTGGTGAGTTAGTGACGCATCGCATCTTCGGCATGTGAGCGACGCAGCGTCGTTTCTGAACCCGCACAATCAACCTGCGTCAAAGGCAACTGACGCAAAAAGCCCACTCCGAAGAGTGGGCTTGTGTTTATGCCGGCGACCACCTAATCTCCCACACAGCTTCCCGTGCAGTACCATCGGCCCA
>CAXTJO010000068.1:0-9912 GCA_964244665.1 uncultured Terriglobus sp. | reverse complement strand
CAACGGAGGGGAGCATCTTGAGGATGGACTGCATGGAGCCGAGCTTTTTGATCTGGCGGAGCTGATCGCGGAAGTCTTCGAGGGTGAAGCCGTCGCCGGAGAGGGCTTTTTTGGCGAAGTCTTCGGCCTTGCCCTTGTCGAGTTTCTCTTCGGCGCGTTCGAGCAAGGTCGCGATGTCGCCCATGCCCATGATGCGGCTGACGATGCGGTCGGGGTGGAAGGCTTCGAAGGCGTCGGGCTTTTCGCCGGTGCCGAGGAACTTGACGGGTGTGCCGGTGACGTTGCGGATGCTGAGGGCCGCGCCGCCGCGGGCGTCGCCGTCCATTTTGGTGAGGATGACGCCGGTGATGCCGAGCTGTTTGTGGAAGCTGTCGGCGGAGTTGACGGCGTCCTGGCCGGTCATGGCGTCGGCGACGAAGAGTATTTCGGACGGGTTGAGGAGAGACTTGAGGCTGGACATTTCGGCCATGAGGGCCTCGTCGATGCCGAGGCGGCCGGCGGTGTCGACGATAAGGACGTCGTTGCCGAAGTTTTTGGCTTCGCGGAAGGCCTCTTTGGCGAGGCGCTCGACGACGGGCGTGCCGGTTTCACCTTCGGCGATTTTGCCGATGTAAATCTGTGCGCCGACGCTTTTGGCGACGATGGCGAGCTGTTCGCGGGCGGCGGGACGGTAGACGTCGACCGATACGAGCAGGGGACGGTGACCGCCTTTTTTGAGCCATGCCGCGAGCTTGCCGCTGGACGTGGTTTTACCTGAACCCTGCAGGCCGGCCATGAGGATAACGGTGGGCGGCTGGGAGGCGAACTTGAAGCGGGCGGTGTCTTTGCCGAGGATGTCGACGAGCTCGTCGTGGACGATCTTGATGACCTGCTCGGTGGGGCTGAGGGCGGTGGCGACCTGGGAGCCTAGGGCCTTTTCGCGGACGTGGTCGATGAGGCTTTTGACGACGGTGAGGTTCACGTCGGATTCGAGGAGCGCGAGGCGGATTTCGCGGAGGGCCTCGCCGATGTTTTCTTCGGTGATGGTGCCCTGGCCGCGAAGGTTTTTGAAGGCGCGCTGGAGCTTGTCTTGCAGGTTCTCAAACATAAGTGGGTCTCGGATTAAAGTTTAGCAGTGGTGTAGCTTCGCACTCGTGGGGAGTCTGACGATGGTGGAGCCTTGGTTGCGGGGGACGTTAGGGGAGATTGCGCCGGTGCAGCGGGCGGTGGTGCATGCGCTGGAGCTGGCGGGGGAGGATGTGGAGCGTTGGTGCCTGCGTCTGCCGCCGGGGTTGCTGGCGCGAGAGCCTATGGGATTGCCGAGTGTTGCGTTTCAGGTGCGCCACATCACGCGCAGCCTGGACAGGCTGCTGACATATGCGGAGGGCAGCGCGCTAACAGAGGCCCAGCTGGCAGCGCTCGGGGACGAGAGGCGCGGCAACGTTGATGCGGCAGAGCTGCGGAGAGAGTTTGAGCAAGGGCTGGCGACGTCTGTGGACCGTGTTCGGGCCTTCACGACGATGCAGTTGGGCGAGATACGTTTTGTCGGGCGGGAGCGCTTGCCGACAACGGTGGCAGGGCTCATGGTCCACGTTGCCGACCACACCCAGCGGCATGTGGGCCAGGCGATTACAACATCGAAGGTGCTGCACGCGCTGGCGAACAACGAGGCGCACTGAGCGGGCGTTGCTAGGATTGTGGAATGGATGAGCGGGCTGTTTCGGCGGAGATGGTGGTGGCGCAGGCGGGTGCCGCGGGTGCGTTTGCAGAGGCGGCGGCTGTGATGGCGCGGCTGCGGCGAGTGCCGGATGGGTGCCCGTGGGATTTGAAGCAGACGGTGGACTCAATCAAGCCGCATACGCTGGAGGAGGTGTATGAGGTGTTCGACGCGATCGATCGGCGGGCGTGGGGCGAGTTACAGGATGAGTTAGGAGACTTGTTGCTGCAGGTGCTGTTCTATGCGCAGATTGCGAAGGACGAGGGGCATTTTGGGATGGAGGATGTGGCGCGGGGACTTACAGCGAAGTTAGTGCGGCGGCATCCGCACATTTTTAGTGGGGAGGCTGCGGCGACGGCGGACGATGTGGTGCGGACGTGGGAGCGGGTGAAGCGGCAGGAGAAGGCGGGCGCAACGGCGGGGCTGATGGAGGGTGTGCCGCGGGCGATGCCGGGATTTGTGGAAGCGGTGAAGCTGGGGCGGCAGGCGGCGAAGGTGGGGTTCGACTGGCCTGAGGCTTCGGGGTTGCTCGACAAGGTGGACGAGGAGATGGCGGAGGTGCGGGCGGAGTTGGCTGTTGCCGCGGTGGACGCCGGACGGTTGGAGGAGGAGTTTGGGGATGTGCTGTTTACGATGGCGAACCTGGCGCGACGATTGGAGGTGGACCCGGAAGGTGCGCTGAAGAAGGCCAATGCGAAGTTTCGGCGGCGGTTTGGGGCGATGGAGACGGCGGCTGGCGGTGGGCTGGAGGGGCGGTCTGCGGAGGAGATGGAGGAGCTTTGGCGGGCGGCGAAGCAGGCGGAGGTTGCGAGATGACGGAGAGTGCGAGATGACGGCGGCGTTGCGGATCGAGCGGCTGACGGAGAGTGGGGAGTTCGACGCGTGCGTGCGGCTGCAGGAAGAGACGTGGCAGTACTCGGCGGGAGAGCTGTTTCCGCGCCGGGCGTTTTTGCTGGCGGAGAAGCTGGGCGGGCATGTGCTGGGCGCGTTTGACGACGCGGGCGGCGATGGCGAGATGGTGGCGTTCAATGTGGCGTATCCGGGGTATCGGGAGGGGATGAGTTATTTGCATTCGCAGATGCTGGCGGTGCGGCCGGCGTACCGGAACAGCGGTGTGGGGCGGGCGCTAAAGCTGCGGCAGCGGGACATTGCGCTCCTGCAGGGGATTGCGCTAATCGAGTGGACGTATGACCCGCTGGAGATCAAGAATGCGTTTTTCAACCTGGAGCGGCTGGGGGCAGTGTCGCGGAGGTATGTGCGGGACTTTTATGGGCCGTCGAGTTCGCCGCTGCAGGGTGGATTGCCGACGGACCGGCTGTACGCGGAGTGGTGGGTGGCGAGTGAGCGGGTGCGGCGGGTGCTGGCGGGAACGTATGCAGAAGGAAAGCCGGAGTTTGCCGTGGAGGTACCGGGGGAGATTTACCGGTGGAAGCAGGAGGGCGATGCACGTGCCGCGGCGGTGCAGGTGCGAGTGCGAGAGGAAATGGAAGCGGCGTTTGCGCGGGGGTTGGTGGCGACGGGGTATGTGCGGTTGGAGGATGGGGCGGGACGGTATGTCCTTCGCCGGGAATGAGTGGGCCGATGTCTCAGAAGTGAGACATGGGCCACCCGCGGTATTGTGACGGCTTGTATTTGGAAGGCGAGGGCATGGGGGTAAGTGGATGAAGATCGATGCGGTGGTGATACGGGAGATTCGGATGCCGTTGGCGCACCCGTTTGTGACGAGTTTTGGGACGACGACGGTGCGGCGCATTCTGCTGGTGGAGATTGAGGCGGAGGGGATGCGGGCGTGGGGGGAGTGTGTGGCGGGGGAGCATCCGTATTTTTCGGACGAGACGGTCGATACCGCGTGGCTGGTGATGGAGGGTGAGTTGCTGCCGCGTATGCTGGGCAAGGAGGTGCGGCGGGGAGGCGACGTGCCGGCGCTGGTGGAGCAGGTGCGCGGGCACAGGATGGCCAAGGCAGCGGTCGAAAATGCTGTGTGGGACCTGGAGGCGCAGGTGCGCGGTGTGCCGCTGGCAAAGCTGCTGGGTGGGACGCGGGAGCACATTGCGTGCGGGGTGTCCATCGGCATGCAGCCGACAATGGAGGAGCAACTGGCCAAGGTGGAGACGGAGGTTGCGGCGGGTTATCAGCGCATCAAGCTGAAGTGCAAGCCGGGGTGGGATACGGCGATGTTCGAGGCGGTGCGGAAGAAGTGGCCGGAGATTGTGATGAGCTGTGACGCCAACAGCGCCTATCGGCTGGATGATGCGGCGCACATTGCGACGTGGGATGAGTTCAACCTACTGATGATCGAGCAGCCGCTGTGGCATGACGATTTTTATTTCCACGCGGTGTTACAGCGGCAGATCAAGACGGCGATTTGCCTGGATGAGAGTATCCGGAACCGGCGGGATGCGGAGGCGGCACTTACGCTGGGGAGTGGGCGAATCTTAAACATTAAAGTAGGGCGTGTGGGTGGATTTAGCGAGGCCCTTGCCGTACACGATGTGGCCCACAGGCATGGGGTGCCGGTGTGGTGCGGAGGGATGCTGGAGAGCGGGATTGGGCGGGCGCAGAATATTGCGCTGTCGTCCTTGCCGGGGTTTAGTTTGCCGGGGGATGTGTCAGCGAGTGCGCGGTACTGGGCAGAGGATGTGATTGAGCCGGAGGTGACGGTGAGTGCGACGGGGGAGATCGCGGTGCCGACGGCAGTGGGGCGTGGGTATGAGGTGCGGCGGGACCGGGTGGAGGCGTTGACGGTGCGGCGGCAGCGGATGGTCGCTTGAGGGTTCACGTTGCAGAAGCGAGTAAGCGGGTTACGCGCTAGCGGGTTTTGACGTCGTCCTGAAGGAGGGCGTCGATGGCCTGCTGGGCGGTGAGGGGTGGCTGGAGTAGCTGGATGTCGGTGGCGGTGAGGTCGGAGTCGTAGGGGACGGTGCGGACCATGAGTTCGCGCAGGCGGAGATGCAGGCGGATGTGGGTGTAGGCGTAGACGCCTTCGGTGATGCGGTGCTGGTCGTATTCGATGGTGCCGCCGGTGTAGACGCGGGCGAGCAGGCCGAGGGCGATGTCGAGATTACGCGTGATGTGAATTTCCATGCGGACGAGGTGGTGGTCGGCGGCGTCAACCCACAGGCGGCCGGCAAGGCCGATGGTGAGCGCCTGTACCGTGGAGGTGGGGTGGAACAGTGGGTTGGGCGCGAAGTCGAGCACCCATTGCGGGCGATCGAGAGTTGGGAGCTGCGGCTGGCCGGGAGTGAGGGTGTAGGTCATGGCCTGCGGCATGGCGCGGATGAGGTCGAGGCCGTACTCCTGGTTGTGGTGCTCGTCCCTGATTTTGCGGCGGAGGTCGCCGGAGGAGATGTAGTGGGCGAGGCGGTTGCGGTCGCCGTCGTTCTCGTCCTGCGTGAGGGCCTGGCCGTTGTGCTGGAGAAGGCGGGTGATGTTGCCCTGAGACGTTTCGACGATGTCGCGGAGGGTGTCCTCCTTGGGGTCGACGCGGTGGAGATGAAAGCGGAACTGGGAGCCGGTGCGCTGGAGGTATTGGGCCTGGGTGTCTGCAAGGTTCTGCATGAGCTGGGTGATCTGGGCGGGGTCGGGGAGGAGGGCCGATTGTGCCGCGCAGGGCAGGGCGGCGGCGAGTGCGAGGGTAAGGATGGAGGGGGAAACTCTCACTGATGAGGAGTTTAGACGCAGTGAGCGGTGGGTTGGGGTACCGGTGGACGCATTGTGCTGGCGGGTGGCGTCCAGTACACTCGCCGGGGGATCGAAAGCAGTCGTCCCCGCAGATATTCGCACAGAAGGCGCAGGAGCAGGACCGCATGAAGCCAGCAGAGGGATCGACCGTGGTGGGGAAGTCCGTGACGATTCGGGGGGAGATTACCGGGTCGGAAGAGCTATACCTGGACGGCAAGGTAGAGGGCAAGATCACGCTGACGGAGAACCGGCTGACGATTGGACCCAATGCAGAGGTGCACGCGGAGCTGCATGTGCATGACCTGGTGGTGTTCGGCTACCAGGAGGGTGCGGTGCACTCGACCGGCAAGGTGGAGCTGCGGCAGGCGTCACAGGTTTTGGGGGACATTACGGCGGCGCGGCTGTCGATCGAGGAGAGCGCGCAGGTGCGCGGCAAGGTGATGCTGGCAGGACGCGACGGGCAGAGCTAGCATAGTAGTACGCCGTATGCGGGTGGGTTGCGGCGACGGAAGCGGAAAGGATGAGCGATGCGGCTGTTTGGCGGAGGCGATCAGCGTGCGGCCGAGCTGGCGCGGCGGGCGCGGGTGGCTCGCCACTCCAGCGGCTGGGATGCGTTGAGCAGGAGCATGCGGGAGATTGAATCGCTTCGAACGCTGGACATCGGGCCGACTTCGTCCACCAACATCAACCTGCTGACGAACATGGGTCACAGCGTTTACATGGCGGACCTGGTTACGGAGTCACGGGAGCCGGGGTGGACGGAAACGCTGGAAGACGGGACGAAGCGGTTCAGGACAGAGGCGTTTTTGGACGAGACACTGCAGCTTGGCGAGCGGACGTTCGACGTGGTGTTGTTGTGGGACTGCCTGGACTTTTTGCCGGCGGAAGCTATTACGGCGACGGTTTCACGGATACATGATGCGATGGAGCCGGGCGGTAAGTGCCTGGTGTTTTCGCACATCAAAAGTGAGGGTGGATTTGGACGGTTCCATCTGCGCGAGGACAGTTCGGTAGACGTGCAGGGGTTAGTAGATCTGCCACCGCGGCAGATCTACACTAACCGGCAAATTGAAGGTCTGTTCAGCCAGTTTAGCGGGTACAAGTTCTTTTTGGCGAAAGATAATTTGCGCGAGATCCTAGTTACCCGCTAAGTTCTGCGTATACGCGATACTTTGGATGCACACCATGCGACCCAATCCGATACGCCAATGACTTATGCGGACTTGCGGCGCTCTGCCCAACGACGCTTTTGTGCATCGGCAATGCGCTTGCGTGCTTCGGGGCTGAGGGTACGCTTGCCCTTGGTGGGAGCAGCCTTGGGAGCGGGTGAGGCGAGCGGGTTTTTACGAGGGCGTCCACGACCGGGTTTTTGCGTTTCTGCAGGCGCGCCCTGAAGCAATGCTCGTGCCTGCTGTAACTTCGCGATCTGTGCATCGATTTCTGAAATGATGCGGCTAACTTCCAAGGTCTTACCTCCAGGTAATTCGGGACACTCAATGGGATGCACAGATGATTGTTGCCGTTCTACTGGGCAGTTAAAAATCTTCGACTAGTTTAGTCACGTACCGCTCGCCACGGCAAGTTAGAGAATCATCGACTAGTTACTTCGGGTTTCAGTAAGGGAATACCCTGGCGCTTCGTCGGAGATATCTTCAAAGCGGGAGGTGGTTCCAAGACTGCGACGCTGTGACCCATCCTCAATACTTCGCTGTAATTCTTGCAACATTCCGTTCTTGTCGGTGGAGTACTCCGAGGCAAGACGAGTTAGCGCAAAGGTAACCACATCGGAATGGTGCAGATCCTGCATATGTGGGTCACGGCGCAGGTTGAGCCACAGACGGTGAACCAATTGCACATCGCTGGCTGGGATGCTGGGTGCGTGGGGACCGATGTGGAAGCTCTCCGCCTCGGCGCCGGGCGGGACGACATAGAAGGTGAACTGGCGCTTCGGCTCGGGCAGGGCTTCCCACGCCTGGCCGACGTGGAAGGCCTGCTCCTGCGCGGTAAGTTGTGTGGAGAGGCCGCTGACGACAGCGGCGACATCGAGCGAGTTTGCCGTACGGACGATGGCGGCAAAGATGTCGCCGGCCGGAACGACGAGCAGGGAGATGTGCTTGCCGAAGCTTTCCGCGACGGAGACGGCCTTGGTGAAAAGCATCTGCTCGTGGTCGCTGAAGAGTTGCTCGGTGGCGTCGACGTATTCGGGGCCGCCGGCACCCATCATGCGGGCGGCGAGGACGACGATATCCTGCTGATCGGTGTCGGTACGGGAGAGTGCCCACTTGAGCGCGTGAGGCGTCGTTGCATCGCGCATAGCGACGAGCACACCGTTGGAGCGGATGGCGAGTTCGGCGCGGCCGACTTCCTCAGAGTGTTCGAGCTGGAAATGCTCTTTCATCTGGCGCTCGGTGATTTTGTAACGGCGTTTGTTCCGTCGCTCAGAGTAACTGAAGACAACAAAGAACACGGCGGCGAAGATGACGCCACTTACAGTGGCAACGGACTTTGTAAACAGGTTGACGACGGCTGTGGTGAGCAGGACAAGAAAGACGGAGAAAAGGCCGATGGGAATTTCCTGGCCGGCGATCTTCAGGTTGAGGGGAACTTTGGAGCCGCGCTCGCCCTTATATTTCCAGCGCAGGACAAGCATGGCGAGGGCATTGAAGGTAAAGCTCCAGATAACGCCGAAAGCATAGGCTTCGCCGATGACGATGATGTTGCCGCGTGTGACGACGATCACGAAGAGTTGCATGATCGCAACGAGGTTTACGATGCGGTAGCTGGTGCCGTAGCGTTTTTGCGGCTTGCGGAACCAGTCGGTGAGGACGCCGTCTTCCGCAACGCGCATGAGCACGCCGGTGGAGCCCACGATGGCCGTGTTGACAGCGCCGCCCAAGATAAGGAAGCCGACGATCACGACGAAGACGCGAAAGGCTAGGCGCAGGGCGAGCGGGCCGGTCATGAACATGGCCATGCCTGCGATGAGGTTGTCGCCGTACTGGCTGACGCGCACGCTGTCCGGGATGATCATGACGGCCATCAGCGAGCCGAGGCCGGTGAAAACCGTGCTGTAAATCGCGATGATGAAGGCGGCGCGCTTGAGGTTTTTGAGCTTGGGGTGCTCGATTTCGCGGTTGACCTGGGCGAGCGATTCTTCGCCGCTCATGGCGAGCACGGAGTGGCCGAAGGCCATGAGGATGCCGAAGACGCCGAGGTTACGGGCGAAGCTGGTATGCCGGAGGAAGCCGAGTGACTCGTCGGAGAAGTGGAGGTTGCCGGGGGTAGGCAGCGGCGGCAGGTGCGCACCGATATGGAAGATGGTGTATCCGCCCCAAAGCAGAAGAATTGCCACCATGACGGTGGTGATCTTCATGATGGTGAGGGCTTTTTCGCTGGACTCCTCAATACCCTTGATGTTCTGCCACCAGAAGTAGAGCGTGATGATGATGGCGATAAAGGCAGAAGTGTGGTCGACGTTGAACTGGCGCGTTTGGCCGGCGGCGTTGATGGCGAAGTGGTGGTACTTGGGCGAAATGCCGACCTGCTGCAGAATGCCGTTGAGCAGGCCGATGATGTACTGCCCGGCCGAGACGCCGGAGATGGGCCCGGTGAGCACATAGTCGAACATGAGCGCTGAGACGGAAAGCTTGGCAAAGGTGCCGCCGAGGGCTTCTTTGACGATGCGGTAGACGCCGCCGCGGGTGAACATGGAGCAGCTTTCGACATAGACTGCCCGAACGGAGTATGCAAAGAGCATGACGCCGAGGATGAACCAGGGAGCGGACTTGCCGACTGCTGCCTCTGCGATGCCACCGGCATAAAACGCTGAAGAACCCAGGTCGTTGAGCACAATGGCGGCGGCACGCCAGAAAGAGATGAACGTGAGCATCACGGAGGATGCAACGACGAGGCGAACTCGATTTGATTGGGTTCGGGCGGCGGGAGGAGGCGTGGAATGACGCTTGAACTGCATGTGTAAGTGGCGACCTAGAACGGCCAAACGGCACCGGAGCAAAATGACGCTCAGCGATGAGTCTAGTCCGTCGCAGCGGGATGGTCAATGCGCGCTGGGGGATGCAAAACATTTGATGGAAAGTGCAAGCCGGTCTAGCTGGCCTTCATGTTGTCGGCGGTGGGCATGTCGTTCGTGCCTTCGTCAGAGAAGAAGTCGAGCAGGTCGTGGCCGAAGGTGATGAGAACAACGAATGCGGAGCCTGCCATACCGACGGTGAACATGGGGATGAGCAGGTGCGACAGGGCGCGAATGACCACGTTAATGACGGGGTTCATGCTGTGGGTAAACGCATTGAGAAATACGGCGAGTGCCATAGCCTAAGTGTACGCCGGGACGGTGGTGCTCCGGGCAGTGTGCTGTTGCTCTGGGCGGTGTTAGGCTACCGGCGATGCGTGCATGGGTTGGAGTGGCGGGAGCCGTGGTGGCGTCTGCGCTGATGCAGACGGTGATCTTTCCAGTGGCGGGGCCGCTGCCGGTGTGGCGCGCGGCGCTGGCGTGGGTGGCGCTGGTGCCCTGGTTT
>CAXTJO010000067.1:0-10298 GCA_964244665.1 uncultured Terriglobus sp. | reverse complement strand
CCCGCCACGATCCACGCGAGTGTCATGACCAACGGGGCCGACGTCGGGGCCTCTGCAGGTTCAACAATCCTCTGTCTCCGCAGCGTGACGATTGCCAGCAGCAGACTACATGTACCGATGCTGCCGACGCGCGCCGCAGCAGTGGGCCACAAAAGCCCTGCGCTGCCACCATGTTTCAGCGCAATAAAATACACCCCAAAGCCGATCCCGCCAGCCACCGACAGCAGCATCGCTTTGCGCGAAGCCCCGCCCCCTGCACTCGCAATCAGCCAGATGGCCCCACCGGCAAGAGCGAATCCCAGCAGCCGTCTCCACCCGGGTGCACCTTCGGTTTGGGCCGACACAACCGCCGGCAGTGTCGCACAGATCAGTCCGCTTACAGCCGCCGCGGACCCCATATGGCCATCTGCAAGCGCGAGATAGAAGAACACCAGTGCCACACCTGAGAATGCCCCGCCGCATACGCACCACACCAACGGCGCACCATGTGGCAGCGCATCATGGAGTGCCAACGCCACCAGGCTCAAGCACACCAAGCTGATGCCGTGCCCCAGGACCACAACCTGCAACGATCCGCGTATCGTTCCACGCAGCAGTTTTACTGCCATCGACC
Organism: uncultured Terriglobus sp.; assembly: GCA_964244665.1. GTDB lineage: Bacteria > Acidobacteriota > Terriglobia > Terriglobales > Acidobacteriaceae > Terriglobus. The sequence goes on along the minus strand of CAXTJO010000067.1, from coordinate 9,685 downwards.
CGCCGAAATCGCCACCGCCCCAAAGCGCCGCCGCCAGCAGCCCGAAGACCGTATTCCCTGCCACCGCCAAGCCGGGAAGCATTGTGGCGAAGGCAGGTTCTGTCATTGTTCGCGTCCTCTCCGCCGATGTGCTGCTATGTCCAGAACGTCACGCGAACGTACGCTTCCTCCGTCCGGCCTCGCCCAAATTGATCTTCCGTTCCAAGCTCATGTGCGGTCACAGAAAGGAACTCACCAGACGGGAATATCTATTGGGCCGTAATGGCCCCCGCGGGCCGGATCACAGAAGCGCTTGGATAGTACCCTTTCTTTGCAATCACATCCAGCCCTGGCCGCAGCACCCGCACCTCGATCGGCCTGTACTTTCCGTCGATGAACGGCTCCGTCGAGTAGTACCCCGCCGTGTATTGAACGCGGACTTCTTCGGCTATTTTTTGGAAGGAGGTCTCTATCCCTTTGACTCTAAACTCTGAAATGGCCTGGCCGCCTGTGGCGGAGGCGTATTGGGGAAGAACGTTTTCTTTTAAGGTCAGTGGAATGTGATATTTGTCCAGGAAACCTATGTAGGGGGTTGAGCTGTCGCCTACAACTGTTGCATACACAGCGATGTTGTTCTGCTGCAGGAACCGGATCAGTTCCTTGCTCTTGACCTTCGACCCCAGTTCCCGGCCGTCGCTGACGACGTAGATGATGCGGCGGCGGCCCACCGGACGGTTGGTGAGGGTCTTGGCGGCTTCAAAGATGGCGTCGTTGAGAGGGTGCTGTTCCTTGGGTAGGCTGCCTGTGTTGTTTCGCAGACCGCCGGTGCCGTGATTCGGACCGGTTTGTGGCGCGATGTTATCGGCGGCGTGGTTGTTGTACTCGATATTCTCGTCGAGCGGGCCGGGGCCGAAGGCAGCGAAATTGGCTTCGCGGCCTTCTGATTTGGACTGCTCGAGGACGGCGGTGAGGCGGGGACTCTGGGCGCCGGTGTAGTCGGTGCGCAGACGGGTGCCATTGTTGTAAGTGAAGACGGCCATTTCGTCGTAGGGGGTAAACGCGCCTTGCACTGCGCCCATGGCGGTGTTGACCTGATTCATCGTCTGATAGGGCAGGGATTGGTCGACGACAAAGGCCACGGAAAGTGGGAACGGATCACTGGTCCAGAAGCTCATATGCTGGCGGACGCCGCTTTCGTACACCTGCACTTCTCTCCAATCGACAGCCGGAACGAGATTTCCCTTGTTGTCTTTAACCGTGAACGGTACTTGGACGAAGTTGACGCTGACATTAAGCCGACCTACACGTTGTCCAGGACCCAATTCAGGAATGATGTCGGGTGCAACTGTGTCCGCTTTGTCTGCAGACGAAGACGTGACTGTGCTGGGACGGGATTTTAGAGTACTGCCGGGGGCGTTCGGATCGTCGGCAGCAACGTCGGTGCTGGCGCTGGAACCCTTGCCTGGGGTAATGGCGACCGCGTTTGGAATCGTTTGGGGGCGGGGACTGTCGGGAATCTGCTGGGCCTGAGCCGTTTGCACCTGCGGGCTGTCTGGCAGGGCTTGCGCGCCCGTGCCGCTGTGTGAAAGAACCGCTGCTGCGGCCAGAACTCCTGCTGCCAAACCTGACTTCACTGTGGTGCTCCCTCGCTGCTGATTCAGACTAACAGTGGCGATAGTGGTTGGACGCAGGTGGTAGCGGGTCCGTTGTGAGTGAACGCGTGCTGCCTGGACCGAAGCGGGCGTGTTGCAGGTTGTGCATGCCGGAGTCTGGCCGGATGGCGGACCGGAGATGTCAGCCGGGATCGGCCAAGGTAGATGGAATGGTGACGCCGGAGGATGGCGGTAGCGGCCCTGTAGACTCCCGGCGGGGTTCGTTCGTCCAACGGGTGTATGCGTTTAGCCTGCCTTGCCCTTGCTGCCAGCCTTTTGTTTGCCGCACCGCACGTTTTGCACGCGCAGGAGGCACCGTCGCCCGGCGGACCGCCGCCCGCAAGTACAGCGCCGCCGCCGGCGGACGACGACAAGATCCTGAACAGCAACCAAACGATACGCGTGCGCGCGAACCTGGTGAACACGTATTTCAGCGTGCGCGACAAGGGCGGCTATCTGACCGGGTTGCACAAGGACGACTGCCAGGTGTTCGAGAACAAGGACCCGCAAACGATCCGCAACTTTACGCAGGAAAAGACGCTGCCGCTGACCATCGGCATCCTGCTGGATACGAGCGGCTCGCAGACAAATGTGCTGCCGCTGGAGAAGGACGCCGGCTCGACGTTTTTGAAAGACATGATCACGTCGAAGGACGAGGCGTTTTTGCTGAGCTTCGACATCAACGTGGACCTGCTGAGCGATTACACGAGCAGCACGCGTGAGCTGCGGCGCGCCATGGACAAGGCGGAAATCAACACGGGCGCGGGTACCGGGTCCGTGACGGGCAACAGCACACCGAAGGGCACACTGCTGTACGACGCCGTGTACCTGGCGGCGCACGACAAGCTGCGGCAGGAGGCCGGGCGCAAGGTGCTGGTACTGCTGACGGACGGCGGCGACCAGGGCAGCCAGGTGAAGCTGAAGGAGGCCATCGAGGTGGCACAGAAGTCGAACGCCATCATCTACGTGATTCTGATCAGCGATGAGGGTTTTTACGGTGGCGGTGGGTTCAATCTGGGCTTCAGCCCGGCGGCGGACATGGACCGGCTGGCGCGGGAGACGGGCGGGCGGGTAATCAACATCGGCCACAACGGCCGCAAGCTGGACGATGCGTTTGCGCAGATTTCGGATGAATTGCGGACGCAGTACCTGTTGAGCTATGTGCCGAAGAAGCCGGAGCTGGATGGCACATTCCGGACGATCAATATCACGTGTGGCAAGGACTCAAAGGTGCAGGCGCGCAAGGGGTATTACGCGACAAAAGATGCGTTGGAGTAGAAGGTGTTGATGGGTGAGCGTCATCCTGCCGGGTTGGGCGCACGATGCTACCGTGGTGTGGGTTGGTGCGCTGTGGCTCACAGAAAATGTATGCAGTCGGGTGGACGGTTGAGGTGGGTGGCCCTGGCGCTTTGTGCTGCCTGTGGGTGCGGTGGTCAGGCTGGTGCGTTGCCGCAACACGCGCCCGGCGTATCGGACCCCGGTGTGGAGCAGGTGGTCAATCCCCTGGTGAAGGCGGCTGACCCGTTCATTCTGCGCGACGCGGACCGCTATCTGCTGCTGGCGACGACAGGCAAGAACATTACCGTGTGGGCGGACGCCACGATTGCGGGGCTGGGGGCGCATCCGCATGTGGTGTGGACGCCGGCGGACGACATGACAGAGGTGTGGTCGCCAACGCTGTGGAAGCTGAACGGCACATGGTGGATTTACTTTACGGCGAAGTACCCGAGTGGCAAACACTCCGTATATGCCCTGCAGGCGGATACACCTGACCCGCTGGGCGTGTACACCCTGCGTGGCCGGGTCGAGCTGGGGCATGAGGCTATCGATCCGTCGATCCTGACGGTTGCCGGCAAGCCCTACCTGATGTACGTGGATGTGGACCCGGGCGGGTGGAATGCCGTGTGGATGACCGCGTTGAGGGCGCCCACCGCACCGACCGGGCCCAATCGGCAGTTGATCTTTCCGGACAAGGTGTGGGAGCGCGGCGGCGGTACGGACAAGAACTATCCCGTGGCCGAGGGGCCGACGGCGCTGTATCACGGGGGCAAAACGTTCGTTGTGTACTCCGGCAGCGATACCGGTACGCCGGTGTATTGCCTGGGCCTGCTGACCTATGGAGGGACGGGCGACCCGACGCTTGCGGACAACTGGCGCAAGAGCGGACCGGTGTTCCAGTACAGCGAGGCGCACGGCGTGTACGGTCCCGGCAGGGGAACGTTTACCACCTCGCCTGACGGACGGCAGAGCTGGCTTGTGTACCACGCGAAAGACACGGGCGAGTACACGTATGCGCATCGCACGGTAAGGGCGCAGCCGTTTACCTGGACAAGCGATGGGGTGCCAGCATTCGGCTCGCCGGTGGCGGCAGGTCCGGTAGCGACGGGTCCGCTGCCATAGGTGGTTTGGGCTGGTGCGTGCGGCCCGAGTTTCTACGCAGGTGCGATGGTGAAGCGGTAGACAGGCCTTTGCCGGAGGGATGACGACCCGGACGCGTCGAGACCTGCGTGTACGCGCCTGACCTGTGCTTACAACTGCTTGCGGACGCCGGCTTCTTTTTCGATGGTGGAGATCTGGTCTTTGAGCTCGCCTTCCATGGCGGAGCGGGCCTCGCCGGTGCGGAAGGTGAGTGGGGAGATGCGTTGGGTGACGTCTTCTTCAAGAAAGGCAAGGGCGGCATAGAACGCGAGCAAGGCCAGCAAAAGGCCACACCAGGCGGTGACAGTCGCGGCCCACCGTGCGCCGGTAAGGGCCATGGTGGATGCGCCGGAGGTGCGCAGAACAGAGACGATAAGTATGACGCCGAGCAGCGGCTTACCCTTGAAGGTGACGATGGCCAGGATAACGAGGCAAAGGGCGAGGCAGAGCAGGAAAATACCGGAGGCGTGGCTGGTGGGTGGTGGCGGGCCGCCGAGGAGTGCGAGACCCTGCACAATCCATGCCGCGCCGAAGATGGCGAAGGCTGTGGCTCCGCCTGCGTCTCGCGCAAGGAAGGCCATGAGGCTGGGGCCGAGTTCGAGCGGGGCCACGAAGGCCAGCAACATAAGCGCGACGACGTGGCTTTCGGTGGCCGGAATCCAGTGCAGCAGGTAGGCGCTGTAGAGCGCGTTACCGACAGCAAAGGCAAGGGACGCGAGGGGGATGGAGCTTGCGTAGGGGCGGAGAACGATCTGTACCGGAACGTCTGCCATCTGTGCCATTGGTTTAACCCCTTGTTCGGGTAAGACTGCCGGCCGAGACGCCTGGTGACTTGTTCCTGTAGTTACGGCGGGCTTTGGCGGTCAGGCGTTCATGGCACCGGAATAGACGGCCATGCCTGCGACGGCGTCGACGCCCATGCTGTCGAGCTCGTCGACTTCGGCTTGCGAGCGGATGCCGCCCGCGACGATGAGCTGTTTGGCGGTGCAGGCGCGCAGGATAGCGGCAGCCTGGATGGGAAAGCCGGACATGGTGCCCTCGGTGTCGACGTGGGTGTAGAGAAAGGCGGCACAGTCGTTTTCGAGCCAGGTAACAGCTTCTTCGGGGGTGAGGTCGACCTGTTCTTTCCAGCCTTTGACGGCGACCTTGCCGGCTTTGGTGTCGACGGAGAAGACGAGTTTGTCTTCGCGGAGGGTGCGGCGGAGGGTTTCGGCGAAGTGGAGATTGAGGATGGGGTGACGCTTGCGGTCGGCTTCGGTATCGCCGCCGAAGAGGGTGCTGCCGTAGATGACGCGATGGGCGCCGCGGTCGAGCATGCGCTGGCCGTCGTCTGGGGTGCGGAGACCGCCGCCGACCTGGCAGGTGAGCTTGCGGGTGAATTGCTCGATGAGGGTGGCGTTGGAGCCCTGGCGCATGGCGGCGTCGAGGTCGATGAGCTGGACGAGGGGGTAGTTGCGGAAGCGGTCGATCCAGAAGTCGAAGTCGTCGAAGGCGAGCTTGAGGGTTTCTCCCTGGACGAGCTGGACGATGCGGCCGCCCATGAGGTCGATGGAAGGGATGAGCATCCCGTTAGGGTACCGCGCTTTCGGTGCCGGGGTGCAGAATGGCTGCATGCGTGATGATGTGAAGCTGGTGTCGCGGCGGGTGGTGCTTGGGAGTTCCCTGGCGATGGCGGCGATGCCGCGTGCGTTGGCGATGGGTGGCGGGGTTTCGATCGACCTGATGCGTGAGCCGGACCTGATGCGTGAGCCGGACCTGATGCGGGTGTTTGCCGGGGTGGAGGCGGGGGAGACGGTGTTGCAGGCGCGCGGCGGCAGGTGGGTCGGTGGCGGCGTGACGGTGGAAGTGGAGCGGTCTGGCGAGGGTCTGGCGCTGTTCGCCGTTGCGGAGGCAGTGGCGCTGCATCGCGTTCACATGCGCTGGCGGACAGCTGTGGCTACCGATGCCAGTGTGCTGGGCGATGCGTGGGAACGCAGCTATGGCGATCTGGCGTGGCTGCCGCTGCAGGCGGAGAGGGTGCTGCCGTGGTACTGCCTGGTGTCGACGGGACGGGGGACGTTTGGCGCTGGCGTGAAGACGGGCGGCGGCGCGCTGGCGTTCTGGCAGGTGGATGCGGAGGGTGTTTCGCTGTGGCTGGATGTGCGTTGCGGCGGGAACGGGGTGGAGCTGGGAGCGCGGCGGCTGGCGATGGCAACGGTGGTGCAGGCTTCTACCGTTGGGCCGGGTACAGGTTGGGCGACGGCGGTTGCGCTGTGCAAAGCGATGGCGCGGGGCGTGGAGGTGCCACAGGGGCGCGGTGGGTACGATCTGCGGGCGGTGTACGGCAGCAACGACTGGTATTACGCCTATGGCGGCAACACCCCGGCGGGCATTTTGCGGGATGCGGCGCTGATGCGGGAGTGTGCGCCGGCGGGTGGACCGCAGCCGTTCACGGTGGTCGACGACGGCTACCAGAATGCCAAGGTCTTCCCGAGCATGGCGCGGCTGGCGGAGGGGATTCGTGCGAAGGGGGTGGCACCGGGGGTGTGGATTCGACCACTGCGGGCGGGGGCTGGCGAGCCGGCGGAATTACTGCTGCCGGCAAAGCGGGGGCCGAACGGGGAAGCGGCGCGTGCGTTCGATCCGACGGTTCCGGAAGCGCGGGAGCGGGTGCTGCGGGTGGTGACGGAGGCGTGCGGTTGGGGGTACGATCTGCTCAAGCACGACTTTACAACGTACGAGCTGCTGGCGCAGTGGGGCTTCAGCATGGGCGCGTCGCCGACGGTGGCGGGCTGGTCTTTCCACGATAGAACGCAGACGAACGCGGAGGTCATTCGCGGCTTGTACGTTGACATACGCAAGCGGGCGGGGCCGGACCGCATCGTGCTTGGATGCAACACGGTGGGGCACCTGGCGGTGGGGCTGTTCGACCTGCAGAGGACGGGCGATGACGTGAGCGGCAGGCAGTGGGAGCGGACGCGGCGGATGGGTGTGAACACGCTGGCGTTCCGGCTGCCGCAGAACCGGACCTTCTTTGGGGTGGATGCGGATTGCGTGCCGATCACGCCGGAGGTGCCATGGGCGCTCACGGAGCGATGGCTGGAGGCGGTGGCGGCAAGCGGGTCGGTGCTGCTGGTGTCAGCGGACCCGCGGGCAACGGGGCCGGAGCAGAAGGCGGCGCTGCGGCGGGCGTTTGCGACGTGCGCCGCAGGGGGCAGCGGGAGCGAGCCGCTGGACTGGATGACGTGCCGCGCGCCCGCGGTCTGGCAGACGAGCGCGGGACGGCGGGAGTTTGAGTGGCTGCCGATGGAGGGGGCTTCGCCGTTTTAGATTTAGGCAAGGCGGACGGGGATGCCGGCGCGCTCGAGGTCGCGTTTGAGGGCCCACGAGTCGGTGATGCCGAAGTGGAAGATGCTGGCCGCGAGGGCGGCGTCGGCCTTGCCTCCTCCCGGCCCGGTGCTGAAGACGTCGGCAAAATGTTGCGCGTTGCCGGCACCACCCGAGGCGATGACGGGGATCTGGACAGCGGCGGAGACGCGGGCGGTGAGGTCGCAGTCGAAGCCGGCGCGGGTGCCGTCCGAGTCCATACTGGTGAGCAGGATTTCGCCGGCACCGCGCCCCTCGGCTTCGCGGGCCCAGTCGACGACGCGGAGGCCGGTGGGTTTGCGGCCGCCGGAGACGTAAACCTCGGCTTCGGCGACGGGGTCTCCAGCGTCGGGGTTTCTGCGTGCATCGATGGCGACGATGACTGCCTGTGCGCCGAAGGAGGAACCGATTTCGCCGATGAGGTCGGGCCGGGCAATGGCGGCGGAGTTGATGGAGACTTTGTCTGCACCGGCGTGGAAGACGGCTTCGGCGTCGGCCGCGGTGCGGATGCCGCCGCCGACGGTGAAGGGGATGAAGAGCTGGGCGGCGGTGCGCTTTACCGTGTCTATGAGAGTGCCGCGGCCTTCGTGGGTGGCGGTGATGTCGAGCAGGACGATCTCGTCGGCGCCAGCGGCGGCGTGGCGGTGGGCGAGCTCGGCGGGGTCGCCGGCGTCGATGATGTCGACGAACTGGACGCCCTTGACAACGCGGCCGTCGCGGACGTCAAGGCAGGCGATGATGCGTTTGGTCAGCATGTTGAGCCCCTACCCCCTCCCCTCTGACTTGCGCAAAATCTTCGATCGACGCGCCGTAGATCTGGGCAGATGGTGCCAGGACGACCCCGGGAGAACGGTACGTTGCTGTCGCTGAGTAGTTCATTGGCTCCCTGCACTAGCGATTGAAGGTGCTGGAGACGGTCGGGTAGTCGGGCAGATGAGCTTCCAGATACGGGATAGCAGACGGAGGCAGATGGTTCAGTGTCACGATGTAGCGGTCATCGGGCAGAGCGGAGCCGTCGCTCACAAACTTGAAGCGGCGCTTCCAGGCGGCATCGACGTCACGGCTGAAACCCAGGCGCTCGCCGGCCCCAACATCCAGACTGTCCATCTCATGGGCTAGCTGCAGGCCTTGGCTCCCCATACCTCCTAGGTAGGAAGTGACTCGGTATACGTCAACTGCTGGGCATTGCTTGGGATCAAAGTGTTGGAGACTTACCGGCAGGGGGCTTTGCCATGAGGACAGTAGCAGCACGTTATGCGCGTGGCTGCTCGCAAAGGTATAGGCCAAGAGGGCGTCATAGGTCACTACGACGGAGCACTTGTCGCCCTGATGGGCTAACACGTATTGGGTGACTTCTTCCGGATGGTTGGTCATGCTTGACTTGGCGAGACCTTGACGACGTAACAGGTGCTCCAGTCCCAAGCCACACCAGAACGTCAGGATCAGCAGTACCCCAGCGCGTAGCGGCGAAGAGCGAAGGTTACCGACCACGAGGGAGATGGGCACAGCCAACAACGGCAGCAAGACGATCCCGCTCCGCGGCTTCCCTCCAAAACCTGTTAGCGCGAGCATGGCAAACAGGAGCAAGGCCAGCAGGACAAGGCTTGTGAGACCACCGTGGTCCACCATGATTTTTCGTAGTTTACCCTCATGTCTTAAGCGCCAGACGCGCAAAGCTCCGGTGACGCCTAGAGCCAGGAACAGGAACAAAGCCATGATTGCGGGAAGATGCCACGGAAGGTAGGCTTCCGAGATTGTCACGCCTTCGGTGAGCCGGACTAGAGAGCGAAGGACGTTGGTGCGCTGTCCCTGCCCTCCGGGAAGGTGAACGGCCAGCATCGGGTGGATCTGCGGACTAACAATAATCAGTGCCAGGACCGCGGCGAAGAGAAACTGACGCCACGGCCGGACACCGTAGCGTACTAACAGGATAAGAAGCAGACTTACACTGAATACGATGGTGATGTAGTTCACATAGAACAGTGCGGCAATCAGGACGGCCAAAGCCAAAGCCCGCAGATACCCAAAGGGCGGCTGCCGCTCTTTGGAGTCAGGTTGTAAGGCAATGAGCGCCGCGATGAGTGCGGGCCCTGTCCACCACCCATACCAGCGGGTGGTGATTCCCCACATAAGAAGCTGGGGGTTCAAGCAGCTGAGGAGGAGGAAACATAACTGCGCTGCTGTGCTGGAGAACAGTGGTGCTACGCGGAACATGTACACGGCCAGGCATAGTTGCAGCAGCAGCACGGTCCATAACGTCATCCATCGCGGGGAAGGGGTGAGCCGGTAGG
>CAXTJO010000066.1:0-11468 GCA_964244665.1 uncultured Terriglobus sp. | reverse complement strand
AGCGCACCCTTGGGGTGGGTGAGGTCGCAAGTTCGAATCTTGTCGTCCCGACCAATACATGTATTCAGGCGGTGGCGGCTGGCGTGGCTGCCACACTTTCTGCGATTTCGATTTTGGTTGTGGGCTCGGCGACGCGCTAGTTCGGCCTGTTTTGGGCGTTGAACAGCGTGGCCTGGAGCGGCGCTGCGCTGCGCGGGCGTGATGACGTATTCTTAGGTCATTCCAGACTGGTTCCATCTTTTATGACTTCTTGCCGTACCCGGCAACTCAGTACTATTTGCCGTGCCGCGTGGCTTAGTGCCGTGACGCTGTTCCTGCTGTGCACGACGGCGGAGTTGCGGGCGCAGGCGACGCCGACAGCGTCGGAGCCGGAGGTGCTGAAGACGCCCGCAGGGCTTACCGAGGTAGGCGTGCTGGGCAATGCGGAGTACCGGATCGACGTACCTGCGAACTGGAATCGCGGGTTGGTGGTGTTCTACCACGGGTACTCGGAGCGGCCGTTTCGGTTTCGGCTGGATGGCAGCATCGGCCTGCAAGCGGAACCGATGTTGCGGCGCGGGTATGCGGTAATCCAGAGCGGGTATTCGCAAACGGGATGGGCGCTGCAGGAGGCGTTTCCGGAGACGGAAGAGCTGCGGCGGTATTTTGTGAAGACCTATGGCGTGCCGCGGGAGACGGTGGCGGCGGGCGGCAGCATGGGCGGCGCGCTGGTGATGATCACCATGGAGTTGAATGCGCGGAGTGTGTATACGGCAGGGCTGGACCTGTGTGGCGCGGTGGGTCCGAGCTATGTGCACCTGGACCGGCGATTCCTGTGGCGGGCGGCGTTCGACTACTACTTTCCGGGGTTGATGGGGCCGCTGGACCCGGTGCCACCGAACTTTGAAGAGAGCGACGCGTTGCGAGCGCGGGTGGTGACGGCGCTGAAGGCGAGGCCGGACGCGTCTGTGGCGATGCGGAATTTGACGGGGCTGCACACGGACATTGAGTTGGCGCGGGCGGTGGGGTACTACACGTTTGTGATTGGGGACCTGCAGAAGAAGGCGGGGGGTAATCCGTTTTCAAACGAGAACTTTATCTACACGGGCACATCGCCGGATACGAAGACGGATTATGCGCTGAACGACGGGGTGCGGCGGTATGCGGCGGATGGGCGGGCGCGGTCCTATTTGCTGGCGCACTACTCGCCGAGCGGGCGGCTGACGCGGCCGATGCTGGCGCTGCACACGGTGTATGACCCGCTGATTCCGGCAAGCAGCCTGTCGCTGTATGAGGCGGAAGTGGTAGCTGCCGGGTTTGGAGCAAACCTGGTGCAGCAATACGTGCACCGGGAGGGGCATTGCACGTTTACGGGGGAAGAGGTGGGGCGTGCTTTTGATGAGTTAATGCGGTGGGTGCATACGGGTGTGGCACCACAGGCGGGGTTATTGAAGTGAAGGGTGCGCGGCAGTGTTCAACACGTCAATGTATGTCAGTGCGACGTTTGTTTCAGGCACAGAATATGCGGTTGCGTCTTTTGATTTTTAGCTATGGTTGCATGCACCTAATCTAAAGCTGAGGATGGCATTCGGTACGTTAACCGTAACGTTCCTGATGCCATTATCTGGGTTGTACTCCAATTACCTAGTTTGAATCAGAAACCAGTCCGAATCGTCAAAATCTTTATATTGCACAATGCGCCAAGCACCTAATTTGATTTTGTCTCGAATGAGTTGATCTAATTTTCTGTGCGGCAAAGGTCGGCCGTTAAGGAATGTTTTTTCATGGATTACCATCGTATCCAGTGCTCGTTGATAAACGATCCACTGCGGCGGATTTGTACTTAATTCCTGATCCAAGTTATCGATTGTCTGCTCACTGGACGTGTCAAACCAGGTTTGAACATAGTTATGCCACGGTGGCAGGCCGCAGAAGTAGTTAGGGTAGGGGTAAGGCAGGGATAACAATTCTGTCGATTTCGCAGTTTGATGGATGTGGTCACACATCGGCTGGATCATCTCCAGTTGAGAAGTCTCGATATACATGGGCCCGAGTGTGGGGTGACGGTAGAGGACCCGGTCCATAAACATTGTTCCTGACTTGTAGTGATGCCAGTGGTAAGGAAATTTCCACTTGGGTGGATAGGCGACTACTGCCAGAAAGCAAACGGCCGTTATCACAGAACGTTTGGGCCAGCCTTCGGGAATATGCACGGGTAAGGAAACGGGAAGCAGTAGCAGGGTCAAAGCCATGACGGGTGTCACCAAAGGCATGCTCAAACCTGCGGTCGAAGCTGCGGCCAGCATCTGCGAGAACGGAATCAGAAACAACATTTCTTGCGGTTTCCAATTTGCGGGTTGTTTACCGCGCAAGCGCAAAACCATCCGGTACAAGACCCAGAGATTTACAGCATAGATTGGTGTGACCGCAATATTCGAGAGTGGAGTGATGAATGCGCCGGAGTTGCAATACCACAAGATGACAGGAAAGGTAGCTAAAGCTAGAAAGCCAATTGCCCAGAGTGCTCCAACACGGCGACGCGCATCGGTTCCGACAACCAGAGCCTGCAAGGGGAGTAGCAACATGAGAATAAATACCGCGCAGAGACCACCTGCCACGTCATCCGGGTAGTAATGAGCAAGATGTATAGCCTTGAGCGGTAAGCGAATGGGGACTAGGAAAATGTGGCCCGCGCCGCCTTTGATTTGCGCAGCTTTTAATATTGAGTTGTCGGCCCATTGCCTGAAGGTATCGCCTGTGAGGTGCACTGTACCCAAGAGTCCGGCCGCCGACGTTGCGAGCAGGACGAGTAGAGGCAGCACACGCATGCGGCGGGTGCTGGCGAATACCAGCAACGACGCGCCCAGCAAAGCAACTCCATCATTCAGCCGATTTGCCATTGAAAGACCTGAAAGCATCCCCAGAAGCAGAGCGATGGCGATATCTTCGGCAGTGTTTTCCGACTTACGCTCCTGAAATCGAAGCAAAAGAAGGAGGGAGAACGTTTCGAATAGGTTCGTGGTGATGTGATAGTCGTCAAACCGGAAGAATGACGATGCGATCATGATTCCGAACACCGCAAGTAGCAGCACGGCCCGCTCCCATGGCTTCCAGGGAGCGCGACGCACGATGGCGCGCAGCATGATGACAAATGCGGCGAGTTGGATCGACGGCATAACTTTAGAAGCGAGCCATCCCGAGCCGAACATTTTTTGTCCAGCAGCTGTCAGAAGTACAAAAAAGGGCTGGAGATTGAAATGCAAGTCGCTGTACAGTTTCTGGTCATCGCGGAGGGAAGTCGCGTACCAATACCACAAACCATCGCCCACTGGGTGAATATTTGCGATGTACGCCAGACCAAAGATTAGGCAGAACACTGCTGCTAGCTCCGGCAGGATGCGGCTTCTGGCAATTACGTCAGGTTTAACTGGGGGCAAAGCAAAATTCTCCGAAAGTCAGACTGCTGAGATAGGAGCGCCTGCCCCACATCTGGCAAGTTCTCAGGTGAGGCTGGCGAAAGTACCAGGTTGGCTGACGTTTACTGAACTATATTTGAAGATAGAACAGTTTGCTGCAAAGTAGCGCATGGGTATCGTTCCACATACAACTGTGCGCCCGGAGACGCCCATGTGGCGTGAATCATAGTGTCTGTTTGGTGTCGCCGCACGTGTTTGCAAATCAAGAGTATCGTTAGTTCATAGCCGTTACCGCTTTTCAGCACTAAGGCCGCTTTGGGGTACAGGGGTTTGTTCTTCAGAAGTTCCGAAAGCGCTTTGTGATTGAAGATCGGGTTCGCCTTTGGCTATCGGCTTGACAAGAGCATAGAAATGGTTTTGTGCGGATGAGTGCATTGGGCCATAGTGGGTGTTTACATACGTGCAAAGTGCCTGTCCGATGGTTGTGGTGTGCTTTTCCTTTGGTTCGAATACGGGTTTGAAGAGAGAATCCAGGAAATTAGCGGGACTGCCTACATTGCAGCGAGCTATATAGTCTTGTGGCAGAACGAGAATGACGCCCGGCATGGCTTGCAGTTCTGCGATTTTCGCTTCAGGTAGGCCGCGGCTCATTGTTCCGAAACCGTAGCCAAAAAAAAGGCCTGTTCTGATTTCGCTACGACCGGGTATATCCATCTGCGCAGGAAAGCCGAACGGTGCAAATGCATGCCATCCAGGAGCAGAAATGCGGTGCAACTGTGCCGCAAAATCATGGGCCGCGGTGAGATTGGCGTCAGGCGGGGACCGGCGTAGTTCCCTTTCCAAAGGCGCGTAGTGGAGAATGTAGGCACCCTGAAGATAGACGCACCAAGTCGCTACAGTCAGGGTACGCGCACTAGGTGAGTGTTCGAGCAGGGCGAGCGATACCACTATAAGTGCTGGCAGGGCATTGATGAAGACGTGTCCTGGGTCTGCCCGGCCCAGGGCTGCGGGAGCAGCTGCCACGGCCAATGCAACCAAATATAGCTCGGGCCGCCTAGCTTCGTCGTTGCGGAATGCGCTTACGACCAAACACGCCGACATGACCATGCCGACGATGAGGCAAACCGTCGATGGGGAAATCAGCAGAGGGATGTTGTAATCACCGCCGCCGAACATCAGGAACCCATTCAGCAGGCCATGCTGCTTGCCAACCGCCACAATACCGCAACACGTAATTGCGAACGCACTCAGCGGCAGGAGCATATTACGGTCCCGCGCGCACAGGCCGAAGTACAGCAGGGTGCCTGCCGCAAAGACCACGCCTTGCTCAACGGAATAGAGAAACAAGATCAGGAAGGACAAGGTTGCGACGGCTGCTGCCGCCCACGGTTCCTTGCGGCGGGTTCGGTAGACAAGAAGTGCCGCGATGCTACCGATCATGAAGCGGAGTGGTGTGTAATTCGACCCACCATCAACGATAGCGATCATCCAAACAAGAGACGAGAGTACAAAGACAACGGTCCGGTTGTTGCGGTCCGCACCAAGCGATGAAAGTACCAACCAGATACTGCCGATACCTAACAACCATTGAAGGATCCACGTACCAAAATAAGCTCCAGCAATGCCTCTATGGGTCAGGTGTTGCCACCAAATTGCCGGGTAAAACAGTAGCGGACCATAATCGAATTGAAAGTCCCTGAACAGTCGTCCACCGGTGGCGTGCATGTTGTAGCGATCTAAAAAGTAGAGTGCCTCAAACATGGGGGCGTTTCGACGACTATGTAGAAAGAGCTTGAAACAAAGAGCCGCGGTCACCAGCAATAAGCTGATCAGCACCGGCAAGTGAATCGATTTCCGAAATGGCCGGTAGTCGGCACGAGGAAGGATGCGGTGTAGTTGGAATCCGAAACCTTTACCCCAGATTGCGAATAGGAGCGAGCCGGCCAGCAAGGCCACGACCGAGGCCCGGTTGTTGAAGCCCACAAGATACGCTGCTGATACGCCGACACTTGGCGGGAACAGGTATGGCAGGATAAATACGCTACATAATACTGCGAGTAATCCTGCAATGAATCTGATTCGCACGCTTTACGTCCACCTTCTATACCTGTCTCGGTACACATCTTGAAGTTTGTAGATCTTATTTTCTCAGAAGCATAAGCGCTTCTCAGCGATTGCAGACTATGACACGGACACTGTTGTTGGCAAAGAGCTTGGGGCGGGTCCAGACCCAGCTGGTGTGGTCGGGCCAGACGCGGTCGGAGGCGGTGGCGACGAGGGCGCGGAGGTGGTGTTCGCTGCAGATGCGGTCGAAGGCGGCGGGGGTGACGGCTGTGGGATCGAAGGGTCGCGGGTCGAGCAGTAGAAAGTGGCCGCCGCCGAAGATGCCGCGGAGCTGAGGCATGGCGCGATGGCACTGGGCGAGGTCGCCGCCGAAGGCTGCCTCGCAGTCGGTGTCGAAGGCGGCGACGGGACGCTGGAGATAGTCGGTGGCAAGGGTCCAGTCGGTGCTGGCGGGGTTCATTTGAATGCGGCTGTTGGGCGGGAGTGCGCGGTCGATGGCTTCGAATGCTTCTCTCCGGTCGAAGTAGCGCGTGCCATAGTGCGGGAAGCGAGGGAAGGGGGCGAAGGGGTGGGCGATGGTTCCGCGGTCCACGAGCCAAAAATAGGTGCGCTGGACGGTGACCTGCCAGAGTTGGGAGCAGAGGCCAAGGATGACGGTTGCGTAGACGGCGCGCATCCAGTTGGGGTGCGTGGGAAGCGGCCAGAAGCGGGGTTTCTGCAGAGCTTCAGCCACCATGGGGGTCGCCCAGAGGACGGCGATGAAACGGAGAGCGAGGCCGGCGTGGCGGCCCAGATCGTTGACGCCGATGACGGGCTGCGAGGTGAGGCAGAGGGCGGCGAAGGCGAGGGCGGCGAAGAGCGTCCACTGCATGCGCTGAAGAACGGTGAGGCGGGTGGGATGACGGAGGTCAAGGGACGCGCGGCGGACGAGGACGAAGCCGAAGAAGCCGAGCTCGATGGCGAACAGGAGCAGCGTCATGGGTGGGCGAAGCAGGGCTTTGACCCAGAACGGTGTGAGCTTGTTGTAGTGCACCTGGTAGCCGATCTGGAGCAGTTCGATGCGGGGCAGGCCAACGTTGCGGGGGAAGAGGGCGACGAAGCGTGCGCCGTGGATGTGGGCGCTTTCAGATTGCAGGGTGGCGCCGGCGCCGTGGAGAACTTCGCCGAGGTAGGTGGAGGAAAGGGGCAAGGCGACGGCCGCAGCGAGGAGAAGGGCGGCGATGGCGCGCCAGTCGCGCTGCTGGGCTCGTTCAAGCACGAGCACGAGAGCGGCGAGGGTAAAGATGAGCGTGAGATAGGTGGAGGTTCCGACGGCGGCGGCAAAGCAGATGCCTGCAACTGCCCCGGTCGTGACAATCGTGCGCCAGGGTGTCAGTGGGGCTGCGTGGCGGGCGGCGAGTGTGAGCAGCAGAAAGCCGAGGGCGCAGCAGGCAAGGCCGGCGGTGTGGTGCGGGGCGTAGAGGACGGCGGTGTGGAAGCTGAGGGAGAAATCGCCCTGGGAGCGCCACCATTCCATTTCGGGGTAGAGCTTGGGATGGGGAAGAAGCAGGCCGGCGATGGCGGGCAGGATATCCAGGCCAAGAATGCAGCTGACGGGGAGGGCGAGAACGCAGAGTCGGCGCAGGGAATTGCCGGTTTGCGGAGAGCTTGTCCAGCCGAAAAGGTATTTGCCGAGCAGGAGAAGAGCGGCGACGAGAGCAAAGGCTGACCAGGCGGCGCTGGCGGCGAGCACCGGGCGCGCGTCAAGATGGCCGAGGCGGCCGACGGCGCCGCAGAGGACGTACCAGAAATAGTAGTAGCGGAGGGGGGTGGTTTGACCAAAGACGCCGTAAAACGGTGTCTGGATGGGAACGCCGCCGTGGATGGCCGCCGCTGTGAGGGGGATGCGGACGCTCCAGTCGCCGGCGTAGGTGCCCTCATAAAGCTTATGGCCGACTGTGATGCCGAGGGTGGCGAGCGTGGTGTAGACCGTGCCGGCGAACATGCAGGCGGACATCCAGAGAGTCCAGCGATTGGGGCGGCCAAGGCCGAGGCGCTTCTGGGCCGCTTGCCAGCCGAGAAGGCAGAGCCACAGGGCGGCAGCGCAAAGTATGCCCCGCGCGACGGCGGTTGTGCCGAGGGTGCGGCCGGCGAGAACCGTCCACAGGATGGCGAGGGGGACGGAGAGGGCGACTGCCCAGAGCAGGCGTTCGGAGAGGGACTTTGCGCGGAAGCCATGCAGGTTGAGCGCGTGGGCGAGAAGGTAGCCGGGCGGCAGCAGGAAGGGCGCAAAACAGAGCAGAGCGAGCCAGACGCTGCCCAGATCGTGAAAGGTTCGGCTCATAGGGATGATCGGGGCTGAGTGTATCACCGGCGGCGGTGAGTGCACAGCGGCTGGGGGTCCGGCTAAGGAGCGTCGGTGAGGGCAGAGCCGGCGACGTGTTTTTTCCCTTCGAAGGGGCGTTCGATGAATTCGTACACGCAATGGGCAACAGCCCAGACGAGGGCCATGACGAGGGGAAAGTACAGAAGAGCGGTGTGGGGCTGAAGCAGGCCGCTGGGGAGTACGGTGCGGAAGCTCTCCATAAGGGACGGGTGGAAGACGTAGAGGGCGTAGGTGAGCACCGCGGTGCGGTGGATGCCGCGGAGCACAAGGCCGCCGGGGGTGCGGCGGAGGGGGATGCGTCCGGCAGTCTGCGCAACGGCAATGTAGAGAGCCGCGAGCAGGCAGACAAAGGCAGGGGCGCATTGCCAGAAGATTTCGGAGTCGGTGAACAGTGGGCCTTTGAGGTGGGCGCTGAGCAGCTTGCCCGTGGAGAAGTTGACGAGAAAAGCCACGGCGGCAAGGACGACAAGGACTGCGCGGAGCCATGGGACGGGGATGGATCGCCAACGGGGTGAGGGCTGGAAGAAGGCGATGCACATGCCGGTGAGGAAGAGGTCGAGGTTGGGCAGGAGGGGCATGTAGCCGAAGGTGTCCCATGGGAGCGGGCCGGGCAGGGGATGGGCTGCATGGAAGGAGAAGTAGAGCACGGCGCGCCGGAAGAGGATGCCGACACCCAGGAGCAGGGCGACGCCGAGCGGGAACGCTGTGCCGAGGCTTCGCCGCACCAAGACGAGGGCGGGAAAGAGGAAGGGTACAAGGAAGTAAAACTGTACCTCTGTGCTGACCGACCACAGGGCACCGATGGGGTTGAGCGGGACGTCGCTGCGGTAGTCAAAGGTGACGATTTGAAGGAGCCGCCACCAGTGCACGGGCAGAAAAAGCGCGGGCCGGACAAGAGGCGCAATGAGTAGAACCGCGCCAAGGTAGAGGGGCAGGATCTTAAGCCAGCGGTTCCGGTAAAAGCGATAGATGCCGGCAGAGGTGAGAGGGTAGCGACCGGTGGCGAAGCCCTTGGCCATAAGGAAGCCGGAGAGGGTGAAAAAGAGCCAGACGCCAGCCCAGGGGCAGGAGCGGATGGCGGTGTAAAGCAGGTGGCCGAAGGTGCCGGCCGGCGAGCGGTAGGGAAACACTACGGTGAAGTAGTGGCCCAGCAGGACCAGGATCGCGGCGAGGGCGCGGAGACCCATCAGGGGATCGAAGGCGGGTGCGTGGGAGGGTGATGTGTGTTGGGTGGGAGCTGTTGTGTCAGCGGGTTTGAGACGAAAGACAGACCAGACGAGCAAGCCAAAGAGGAGAACGCGGAGTGCTGTGTAAGCCATCCAGCCGCTGTCGTCGTCCGGAGTGCGGCCGAGCCAGCGATTGAAGGTAGCGGCGAGAAATGGGTTGACCCAGCTAAGCAGCGGGAGGAGGGCTGCGAGGGTAAGGACCGGCAGGAGGCGCGGTTGGCGGAGGAGGGGTGTGCCGGGTGATGGTGTTTGTGGCGTGTGTGCCGGGACACCATCGATTTCGTTGGAGGTCAACTCCGTCAACGGTAGCTCCGGTACGTGCGTATGCGTGAGTTGACCAGGATGAGGGTGAGTATAGCCGACGAGTCATCAGACGGATCGTTGGGCGTGTGTGCGGCTGACGGCGTACGGAAGGTTCAAGAAGAACTCCCGGTTCTGCGCGGTTTCGGCAGAGTGAGCTTCTACAATGATGCTCGATGAAGATTGCGATTCTTGGGTTGTCGATTACGTCGTCGTGGGGGAACGGGCACGCGACGACGTACCGTGCGCTGTGCCGGGAGTTGTGGCGGCGGGGGCATGCGGTGGTGTTCGTGGAGAAGGATGTGGAATGGTACCGGAGTAACCGGGACTTGCCGGAGCCGGAATATGTGTCGTTGCGGTTGTATGAAGATTGGGCAGGGAATGGTGCCGGAGTTACCCGTGCTGTGGCCGGTGACGCGGATGTGGTGGTGGTAGGGAGTTATTTCCCGGATGCCGTGCGGGCGACGGAGTTACTGCGGCAGGAGTTTAGAGGGCCGGTGTTGTTTTATGACATCGACACACCGATCACACTGGCTGCGCTGCGATTGCATGGGCAATGCGAGTATCTGCGGGCGGAGGATGTGCCGTTCTATGCGGCATACCTGTCGTTTACGGGTGGGCCTGTATTGCGGGAGATACAGGAGCGGTTCGGGTCGCCGCTGGCGGTGCCGTTCTACTGTTCGGTGGACCCGGAGTTATATCACCGGACAGAGATGCGGACGGAGTTTGCATGCGCGTTGAGTTACCTGGGAACCTATGCGGCGGACCGGCAGACTAAGTTGATAGAGTTACTCAATGCGCCGGCGGAGGAGTTACCTGGGGAGAGATTTCTGGTGGCTGGACCGATGTATCCACAGGGAACGGAGTGGGCGGGGAATGTGGTGACGCATCCGCATCTGCCGCCGGCGGATCATGCGGGGCTGTATTCGTCGTCGCGGTTTGTGTTGAATTTGACGCGGGCGGACATGGTGGCGGCGGGGTGGTCACCGTCGGTGCGTTTGTTTGAAGCGAGTGCGTGTGCCGCTGCGATGATTAGTGACGCGTGGCCGGGGCTGGAGGAGTTTTTTACGCCGGGTGAGGAGATTGTGGTGGCCGCGACCCGGGACGAGGTGGTTCGCGTGCTGACCGGGACGAGCGAGGCAGAGGCGCGGCGGATGGGTGAGGCGGCGCGGGCGCGGACGCTGGAAAAGCATACGGCGCGGAGGCGGGCGGAGGAGTTTGAGCGGGTGATGGAGCGGATTGTGCGGTAGTTCTCCGCTTGCTGAGAGGCTTAGGCCCGCGCGAAGTCCGTGGATTTGCAAAGATGGTTCCCGGGGCTACTAGATGGTGTCGATTTAGCAGGATGAGGTGGCGTTCTGCGAGAATGCGGCATGCGGATTTTTCCCCTGCTTTCTTCGGTTCTATGTGTTGTTTTTGCTGGGTCGTCGTGTGCACAGGCTCCGGTTGCTGTGCAGAGTGGGTACGAGGCGGTAGACCCGATGGTGGGCACGGGTGCGGAGGGGCATACGTATCCGGGGGCGACGGTGCCGTTCGGGATGGTGCAGTTGAGCCCGGATACGCAGATACGGCCGGTGAAGCAGAGTTACAAGTGGGCGGCGGGGTACCGGTACAGCGACACGACGATCCTTGGGTTCAGCCATACGCATTTTTCCGGTGCGGGGCATAGCGACCTGGGCGATGTGCTGGTGCAGCCGATTAGCGGGGATGTTCGGCTGGAGCCGGGGGAGATTGCGAAGCCGGAAAGCGGGTACAGGTCGCGGTTCTCGCATAAGACGGAAGTGGCGAAGCCGGGGTATTACGCGGTGACGCTGGACGACTACAACGTGCGGGCGGAGCTGACGGCGACGACGCGGGTGGGGGTGCACCGGTATACGTTTCCTGCGGGCAAGCCGGCGCATGTGCTGGTGGATTTGCGGTCGAGTATTTACAACTATCCGGGCAAGGTGTTGTGGTCGCGGCTGCGGGTGCGGAGGGATGGCGAAGGCGGCGTGTTGGTGACGGGAATGCGGAAGACGCGGGGGTGGGCACCGGGGCGGGAGTTGTGCTTTGCGATGCGGTTCAGCGCGCCGGTGACGGGCACGCATTTGTATGACCGCGAGGACCAGCCGGTGCTGTATG
>CAXTJO010000065.1:0-11899 GCA_964244665.1 uncultured Terriglobus sp. | reverse complement strand
GAACTCGAAGCCATGCGCATGGAAGGCGAACAAGAAGAACTAGCCGCCGAGTAAGGCATTGCAAGCAGCAGACGCGCCTCACGGCGCAAAACCCAAAGGGGCGGACTCAACCGAGTCCGCCCCTCTTGTTTTTTTATAGTTCTGCCTGATCCACATGCCGGGCAAATTCTCGGTAAATACCGGCGTTTGCGGTCGAAGTAGCTTGCACCAATCCTTGGAAGGTATGGACTGCTTTTTTCACACGGTCAGCGCTTCGTAACCCGTCACTAAATGCCTCAACTTGATGAGTACAGAAGGAAATGTTCGTTGAGATTAAAGGTGCCCAAACATTCTGAGCCGAACGTGGCGAAACATGATCATTGAAGTGAAGCTTGAAGCGATTATGAATCCTTACCTTCAAAAACGTTTCGAGACACGCGGACAAGCCCGTTGTGAGTAGAAAAATTGACCCGCGATTTCGAAAAAAAGAAAGCTGTGATTGCTCTGCCTCGGTCAAAGTATCAGGTTTATCTCTGGCTTTTTTTACCAGAGTTAATTTTTCTTGCTCAATTGCGCGGAGTAAAGAAAAGCAAAACGTGATGTGTTTCGCTGAGGTTTGATCGTTGAAAAAGCGTGCATACAGGTTGTCGCTAATCCAAATATCTGATTTCTGGTTGTATGCGACTATCGGGTCCCCATGGACGGCTGCAATCGCCTGTCCAACAGTGTTCGAAGGGAAGAGATTTGGCCGGCGCCTAATTTTGTCTTGAGCTCCGCCACGGCGTCCTCCCTCGTACTCAGCACCGGAAATCTGTGTAAATTCATCCCTCAGCCGCTTTTGTACTCTATCTGTACTGCGAAAATCAGGCGCCGTCACTTTATTTTGGCTGTTATTGTATCTGATGATGTCGTAAATTACTTCTTGGTTACTCGTCTTTATCAAGCGAACCGGAACGAAAGCTTCCGGTGAGAGCTTTTTCGTCATCGCGCTTACTGCTCCAGTTGTCTGAGCACCGTTAACGATGGACAAGCCTGTGATCGAGAGCTGCGTCCTGCCGCGAACTTCTATGACCTCGAAATCGTGAATTAGGATGGTGATTCCATTGTTGAAAACCCAGAAGTTCTCCGGTTCGCTCTCGACTGTTTTTTTGATCCCGTAGTTTATATTCTGGTCGCTCCTGCGGGATCCCAGATAATCTCTGACGTTAGCAGAAAAGAGCTTAGTGCGATATTTCCGGTAAACGCGACGGATGAATGATAGAGGGAAGGTCGTAACGTACGCTTGCCAGTCCCCAAACGCAAATTCATAGCCGTTCGGCACGATGACTTTGAAGTTATCGTTCACTAGTATGGGTGACAGAGAATCGGAGTACCACATCTCAAGTGTTTCTCTACCTACCTCCTGAGCTATTACTTTCACCTCCTGCCCAGGATAAAGTGATGCGATCGCAGTCTGCGCGGCACGTTCAACAGCTCCCATTTCACTTTCAACATTCTTACTTTCTGGAAGGTTGTGAATGTACCAGAAGTGAAGATCACTAATCGATCCATTTTTAAGTGCTGCTCTGAGTTGCTCGGCAGCAGACCGGATTCGATCAGGTAAGTTCTGTAAAGGGGATTGAAGCAGCCAAGACGCCGCAGTATGCAGGTCGGACGCCTTGTTTGCAGGTGCTGCTGGCTTCTCAGAATGAGCGAAGTAACACTGTGCAATAACAGCGACATTCTCTTCCGGGTCTACATAGATGATGTCACATTTCTTGTCATCTGCACCATCCGTGATGGCATCGGCAGCTATACTCACCAAGTCCTCGACGCCGAGACTGAGTCCAAGCCCGAATAGACCAAGCGCATTATCTCCAAATTGAGTTAAATCAGTCCGCGAAAAATAAGCGGATTCCCAAGTGTCTTTTGTCAAGAAGATTCTCCGATGGTGGACAGGTTAGCTGTCGTGTCAGCGATAGTCAACAAATTGGCGAGGTATGGAGGACCCCATGTCCCTCTCACTAACAACACTTTTAACTGTGTGCCCCATGTCCGGATTTTCGGACATGGGATGGATCACCAACGGCCCAACAGGAAGCGAATCACATCTCGAACTCCCGGTATCCACCTCCACTACCGGTTCCTCGAATCCTTTCCAGGCAGCCTCCACCCGGCTCCACTCCGAATCCACCGTTACCCGTCTCCTCTCTCCAAGCAGGTAATGCCGGTAACTCGACCACGGCCACTCCTCAGCCTGTCGAACCAGCCCACGAGCCACTGGGTTCCGGTGCGTGTACCGAAGACACTCCACCATGGCATTGTGCTTGCACAGGTTCCGGTCGTAATACCGTTTCTGCCAGAACGGTCGAACAGCCTGCCGATTGGCAACCGACAACTTGAACATCTTCAATGCATCGGCAAGCAAGCCAATCGTCGGCTCACCCACAATCATGTGCAGATGTTCCGGCATCAACACATAGCCGATGACATCCATCCCATAGCGAAGCCGTGTTCGTTCCAGAGCATCCTCGGCCAGTGAGTAGCACCCAGCCAGCAGCGGCTAACGATGAAAACAGCTCATCGTCACAAAGTGCAGATCACCTTCCCTCCGCCACCGGACAAGCCCTTCAGTCATGGTCAAAACCTACCATCACCGGCATCTCATAACTGAATGCAGGGCCGGGTCAAGCAGAAGCAGGCGCAACGTGAACTGGAACGGGCTACCCGGCAGAATGCAGCCGACTCACCAACCTGCGCCCTCTGCCATCGCCCTCTCGGCACCCGCGTCGAGTACCACCACCCCATCCCCAAAAGCGAGGGCGGCAACCGGACAGTCCCCATCCACCCCATCTGCCATCGCGCTATCCACGCCCACATCACTAACCACGACCTTGCCGGACCCTACGCAGACCTCGATGCTCTGCGCTCGCGCCACGACATCCAGCGATTTCTGCGGTGGATCGGCAACAAGCCCGCCGACTTCCACGCACCCACAAAGCGAGCGCGGGCGTAGCTATCGTCGCCGTAGCAGCAGAAACAACACCACCAGCATTAGGATCAGCCCCAGCCCACCCGGAAAAATAAATCCACCGCCCCGGCTGGAGTACCCCACCAACAGGCAACCACTCAAGGGCAGGCAGCCAGCCAGCCCGCAACACAGCAAAACCAGACGCTTCACCACCGAACCCACCCTCGTCTCACTTCTGCACTCGTGTGAGCCCTGCATCGTGGGATGCTGCTTCGTCGTTCCACGCCTGCCGGGTGCCGAAACGACCGCATCGTCACACGCCGAAACATCAATAAGTCCCGTGTCCCATGACAAGACATTCGCCGAACCTCACACCTTCGCAAAAACAACGGAATCTCAGGCAATTTGGCCTTTGCTTCAGCTTTTGGGCCAGTTCCACTAGCACTTTGGTGTACTGCACCGCCCGAAAGCGGCAGATTGCCTTGCCAACTTTCCTAAGATAGGCAGGTAAGTCATCTGCATTTCTTTGAGGTCCTGCCGTGAAATTCTCCCATCTGCTTTGTGTTCTCGCCGTCTTCTGCACCGCCGGCTCCACTGCCGCCCGCGCCGACAACTTTAACTTCAGCTTCGGTACCGGCACCACCATCGACGGCTCCGGCACGCTCACCGGCAAGCTGATCGGTGCCAATGAATACCTCATCACCGGCATCACCGGCACGAACAGAATTGCCGGTCTCAGCAGCTCTATTCAGTCTTTGCTCGCTCCCGGAACCCTCCCCAAGGCAACTCCCGGGGTCCCGTCGAACGACAACGACCTCTTCCGTTCCAGCACCGGCGTCTTTTCCTTCGATCAGGGCGGCCTTTCCTACCTGCTCGCGAACGGCGTGCAGGTCAACCTTTTCGGTTCCACCGGCCAGACGTTCTATGTGCAGATTTGCGGCCTCTATTCCTACATGCAGCAGTCCACCCTTACCATCACAGCCGACCCCGGCTCCGGCTCCGGCATCGGCCCCATCGTCGCTGCCACACCTGAGCCCACCAGCCTGCTTCTGCTCGGCTCCGGTCTCCTCGGCATGGCCGGCATGGCGCGTCGCCGCATCCTCGCCGGCATCGCCTAACCCCAATCCTGTCAAGCCCGACCACGGCGTAACCTGATCAGAACGAATCACTTATGTCTGGCGCGGATCTCCCTCACTCGTTATAGGTAATGCAAAACGCAAAAGGCTGCCCGAAGAGGGCGGCCTTTTGTTTACTACCGGCAAATGCAATTTGAATAACGACTTTGAATTCGTGAGGTCGGTCAGGAGGTACGCCGCTACACGCTCCGCCCTGCAAACGGCAGCGTCAAAGCTCCTTTATTGTCCATAGGCTGCGGCTGTGTGTGCATCGCCGGGTGCCCACTGCGCAGGAACAACCACCCAAGTATCAGTGCCACCAGAATGATCACGACAAACCCCACCACAACCGGTCCGATGCTCGAGTTCTTGTAAATGCCGTCCCGTTCTTCCTTCATGGTGCGATGTGATGCAACTTCCTCCATTTCGGCTGCTGCAAAGCTTGCGGCAGGCAGCAGCGAAGGATAAAGTGGCAGTCGGACGCGCAGAGAATGCACTCCCGGAGATACATCCATGAAAACCGTACTGCTCGCAACCCTACTGGTTTCCTCTTCCGTAGCCCTCGCCGCAACCCCGATTGCGGGAAGCTGGAAGATCGACGGCGACGTGCAGGGCTATCCCATCCACGAGACCTGCACCCTCACCGGCAGTGACGACACCCTCGCCGGTACCTGCGCTGGCGAGAAGACCGTCCCCGCCAAGGCCAGTCTTAAAGGTGACACCTTCACCCTCACCCACGCCGGCGAATATCAAGGCCAGCCCCTCACGCTCACCTACACCGGCAAGCTGCGAGCCGACGGTAACATCGACGGCTCAATTGACGTGCAGCCGCTGAATTACGACGGAGCCTTTACCGCAACGCGCTCTACTGAACCAGCGCCTGCCAAGCCCTGATGCCTTTCGGTTCTCTCGCACCATCGCTCCGTGTGGCAATCGTCTCACCTCACCGCGACGACGCGGCATTCTCCTGCGGCCTGCTGATCGTGGCGCTGCTGCGGGCAGACTGCGCAGTAACGGTCGTAAACTTGTTCACGCGGAGCAATTACGCCGTAGCTGGTTGTGGTGTCGCGCTCGACGGCACGGATCGCACGGCAGCGGTCAGCGCGGAGCGCCGCGCCGAAGACGCACGTGCCATGGACACCTTGCACGCCGCCGCCAAGTGGAAAGGTTCACTGACACTGCACGATTTCGATTGGCTCGACGCGCCGCTGCGGTTGAATGTTGAGACTGAGCAAGTGCTTCTGGTCCCACTCGAACCAGCGGAACTTGACTCACAGGTGCAGAGCTTCGCCGAGCATCTTTCGTTCCTGCGGGAATTCGATCTCGTCTTAAGTCCACTTGCGCTTGGCGACCACATCGACCATCGCATTGCGCGTGATGCGGCAGCGCGCGTTACAGCGCCGGATTGCCTGGCCTTCTACCAGGATCTGCCCTACGCCGCGCGTTTGTCTGAGATCGAACTGCTTCGCCAGACGGCGGCGGCCCTGCCGGCAGGCATGCGCACCTGCACTGTGCATGCCGGGTGTGGCAAGTCGATGAAGGAGAATCTGGCGCTTTGCTACTCCTCGCAAATCCTGCCGGATGTCGCGGCGGAGATCGCAGCCTACGGCGTCCGCCAGGCAAACGGAACTCCGCAGGACGCAGCAGAGGTGTGGTATGCGGCTTCAAAGGCCTGTACCTGTGTGCAAGCTGCCTTGCACGGCACAACGAACATTCGCACGGACATACAGCCATGACGCCGCAGCGCAATGATGCCATGGCGGCGAAAGGCAATGGAGTCGGCGGTCCCCCGGACTTGTCCATCATCACGGCTGTTTGGAATGGCGCAAGGTATCTGCGCGAGGCGATTGCAAGTGTGCAGGCGCAGCAAACCCGATTCCGGTGGGAGTTGCTGCTGGTGGATGACGGATCGCAGGACGAGAGCCTGCCCATTGCGTTGCGGGCGGCGGCACAGGACCCGCATCGCCGTATTCATGTGCTGCGGCACCCGGGTGGTGCGAATCGTGGCAGCAGCGTCTCGCGCAACCTGGCCCTGCGCCATGCCCGCGGCGCCGTGGTGGCCTTTTTGGACGCGGACGATCTATGGTTGCCGCACTGCATAGAGTTTCAGATG
The DNA here is from genome assembly GCA_964244665.1 of uncultured Terriglobus sp. Taxonomy (GTDB): domain Bacteria; phylum Acidobacteriota; class Terriglobia; order Terriglobales; family Acidobacteriaceae; genus Terriglobus. The sequence continues at coordinate 5,742 of CAXTJO010000065.1, read as the reverse complement.
ACGCAACTACATCGGCATCCGGAGGTCGCCATGGTGTATGCCGCCGCGGAGCGCTGGTGCGACCACGCCACCCCGTTTCAAGAGCAGCAGGCGCGTGCGGCGTGGTGGGGCAGCAACTACATTCCGCCGGTAGTGCCCCCGGGGTGTGCAGCCGGTGTGCTGCTGCCGCCGCAGTTGGTCGCATGGTTCTTGGAGGATGAGAGCATGGTGCCGTGTATCTGCAGTGTGGCCGTGCGCACGGCGGTGGCGCGCCTTGTAGGCGGCTTCGACGAGCAGTTTCATGGCCTTTACGACGACCAGACGTTCCATGCCAAAATTGCGTTGAAGTCCAGGGTATACGCCAGCGCGGAGTGTGTTGCGCGCTACCGGCAGCATCCGTCTTCGTTATGCGCCGACGGGCGAATGGACGCCGGCAAGCAACGAGCGGCGCGCGCCCAATTTTTGAGATGGCTGGCGGACTATCGTCAGGCCCAAACGCGCGGCCATTGCGCATCGCATCAGGGCAGAATCGCACTCAGACCCGCACCAGAAAGCGATGACAGGATGGCGCTCGAACCTTCCCTGCATACGGCACTGTAGTTCGCTTGCAGGCCGGCGCAGGCATTGTGCGCGGACATCTTGAAGACCTCTAAAACTGCTTCGAGTCGGCCGCGTGCGGCACAAACTTTTCTGGTGGCGCAGTGAACAGGCGGTTTAGGATTGCGGCCAACCGCAGACCGGCGAGTTCCAAACGCGCATCCACCACCGGAATCTGCCGTTCGTAATACGCCTGGTCGACCGCTGCGTTGGCCGACACCAGAGCGGTCAACGCGGCGGCGTTGGATTCGGCTGCCCAGGCAGATGGGTCTTCTGTCCCGGAAACTGCGTGCGTCGTCCGGATCTCCTTTTCCAGCAGCGCAAGGTACTGCGCATCGGTCAGTTCCCGGTGCAGGATCAGGCCGCTATCCCACACGGCATGCAGGTTGCAGTTGTGGGTGCCGCATATAGCAGAGCCGAAGACCACCACTGGAATGCCGTTGCCGCCCTTCAACGGGCCGTACGCGTGAAACGGCTGGTGCAGGTCGCCGACGAAGTGCACCAGATACTTGAGCGCAACGGCGCGATCCGGTCCGTCAAGATGGGCGTCGCCCACGCGGCCTTCGAAGAAGAGGATACGGTCGACGACACAGTCCCGCCACACGTCATTGGGTGCGCCCAGTTTAACGCCGGGCTGCGTGGGGCAGTCGCGGTCGCGGTCGTAGGTGGACGCGCCTTCGGGAATGTCAACGTAGTGCCAGGACGCTGTCTGTGTTTCGAGCGGACGGTAAACGTCCGGCCATGAAGCCACATCCGCGAGTGTTTCCAGCCCCAGTAGAGCCTCTACGTTGCGGCGTGCCAACGGTGTGAGATGGTCTTCGGCGACAAGCGCCACCAGCTTATGGCCCTGCGGACCCCACGCGACTGCTGGTGCAGCGGAGACGAGGAGCAGGGCGGCGGCGATGAGCTTGAACATGCACCCAGCATACGGTGTCCGCTGCGGGCAATGCCGCCGCGTTCAGAGGGAAACAGCAGCTTCCCGCGAATGTCACGAAACTTTCATTTTGCCGTGACCGTAGTACAGACTGTCCTGGGCTGCACCAGCCTGCCGTTCGCGTAAAGCTGCGTCAGACTCAACATCATTGAAAGGTATTCTTGTGCGTATGGCATCTACATCGTCAAACGTTGGCAGGGGACTCTTGTTCTCCGGGCAGGTTCTTCGCAGCACGGCGTTCGTGGGCATGCTGCTGCTCCCTCTCTCGTTCGCGGCGACGCGGCAAGCGCAGGCACAGGTCGCTGCTCCCCCCGCTGCCGGAGCCTCATCGCGTTTGATCGGCACGGTACGCACTGTGTCCGGAACCAGCCTGACGGTCGCAAAGGATGACGGCACCAGCCTGACGCTGACCTTGACAGACGCGGTGCGCGTGCAGGAGTTGCCGGCGGGCAGCACCGACATCAAGACGGCGCAGGACGCGACCGTGGCGGACATTGCCGTGGGCGACCGCGTGCTGATTGCGGCACGTGCCGCGGATGGGGGCGCACTGAACGCCACGCGCGTAGTGCTCATGAAGAGCGCGGCGATTGCGCAAACCAACGCCACGCGTCAGCAGGACTGGCAGCACCGCGGGAGTGGTGGAATTGTGTCTGCCGTCGATCCTGCCGCGAAGACGGTAACGGTTGCAGCAGGCACGCGTAAAACAACTGTGCAGGTAAGCGATCGCACGGTGATCCGCAGGTATGCGCCGGGGTCCGTAAAGTTTGAAGAGGCAAAGCTCGGCACGCTTGCCGACATTGCCGCGGGCGACCAGCTGCGTGTGCGCGGCAGCAAGGACGTGGATACCGGGTCGATTGCGGCAGACGAGATTGTTTCAGGGTCGTTCCTAAACCTGGCCGGTGTGGTTGCGACAGTGAACGCCGCAGCGGGTACGCTGACACTGAATGACCTGGCGACAAAGGCGAAGGTCACGGTGGCCGTGAGTTCAGATTCTGATCTGCGGACACTTCCGCCGGAGATAGCTGCTCGATTTGCCACGCGGGCACGCGGTGGTACTGCCGGCGGCGGCGCAACAGGAGGGAGCGGTACACCGGCGCCGTCGACGACCCCAGCAGGTAACCAAGCGGCAGACGGTGGACGACCGGCCGGTGCGCCTGATGGAGCAGCCCGGGCGCGCGCGGGTGGTGGCGACCTGTCCCAGCTTGTGCCGCGACTGCCGAAGTCATCGCTGGCCGACATCAAGGCGGGTGAAGCTGTGATGATCGTTGCATCCGGTAGCAGCGCAGGTTTGCGTGGTCCGGTGGTCGCCATCACCCTGCTGTCCGGCGTGGAACCGTTGCTGGCAGCGTCGCCCTCCGGCACGTCCAGCTTCAATCTGTCCCCGTGGAACCTTGGCGGCGGCGGTGAGGCCGCTGTTGGCGGAGCAGCTCAATAACAGTGTCACGGCTCGATCTTTTGTCAGCGCAGGCACCTTGCGCGGTATGTCTTCTGTTGGTTTTATCTCCATGTTCTGAGGTTTTATGAGTTCTCGCTGTACTGTGTCTTGCGTTTTCGCGCCGTCTGGCACTTCAGCCAACGGCCTGCGGTTCGGGTCCATGGCTGGTGCGGTATCGTACCGGCGACCAGGGTTGGCCGTGTCACTGCTGCTTGCCGGTCTGTGCGGCATGCCATCGGCACTGCACGCGCAGGCGGGCGCACCGGCCGGGCCGCAAACCGGCGTGCAGACAGGTGCAATCGTCAGCGGCACCGTGCTTGACCCGGATGCCGCCGCGATCCCCGGTGCCACCATCCTGCTCACCCCGGCAAAAGGACCTGCAATCTCTGCAACGTCGCGCGGAGACGGCAGCTTCGACGTAAAAGCGGTGCCGGCCGCAACGTACACCATCACCGTGACCATGCCCGGGTTCGGCTCGTTTGTGAAGCAAAACGTTCGCATCGCGGGGCAGCCGCTCAAAATCGACGTGAAGCTCAGCATTGAAGAGCAGAACACTACCATCACGGTCACAACGAACGAGAACCAGGTCTCCGTCGACCCCGATGCCAACGGCAGCGCCGTGGTGGTGAAGGGTGCCGATCTCGATGCATTATCGGATGATCCAGACGAGCTTTCGAACGAACTGACGGCGCTTGCCGGTCCTGCCGCGGGTCCGAACGGTGGACAAATTTATGTGGACGGATTCACTGGCGGTCAACTGCCGCCCAAGTCCGCAATCCGCGAAATCCGCATCAACCAGAATCCCTTTTCCGCACAGTACGACCAGCCGGGTTTTGGGCGTATCGAGATTTTGACCAAGCCGGGCACCGATAAGCTGCATGGCCAGCTAAGCGTGCAGGGTATGGACAAGTCGTTCAACACCTCCAGCCCGTTTCTGGGCAAAGCCAACACCCAGCCTGACTATCACCAGATCTTTTTCATCGGCTCGGTGAGTGGGGCGATCTCGAAAAACGCCTCTTTCAATGTCGCTGGCAGTCATCGCACCATCCAGGACAACAACGTGTTCAGCGGCACGACCATTGCCACTACAAGCCCGGGATCAACCACGCTGTGTGCTCCTGGCACAGCTGGCTGCGTGTCTTCGCCGTACCCTGATGCGCTGCGGGCTATCTTTGCGCCACGCACCCGGTATGACCTGAGCCCGCGCATCGACTACGCCCTGAGTCCCAAGAACACACTTACCGCGCGATACCAGTTTCAGCACAGCGATGCGCAGAACGCGGGCATCGGTGGTCTTACATTGCCCTCTGCCGGGTACAACAACAGCTCGAACGAGAATAATCTTCAATTGAGCGATACGCAGATTGTGAGCGCCAAGCTCATCAATGAAACGCGGTTTCAGTTTCGCCGCGAACATGCGACGCAGGATCCGCTCTCCGCCGCGGCGACTGTTACCGTGGTCGGCAGCTTTACCGGCGGCGGTGCCTCCACAGGTACGCAGACCAGCACAATGGATCACTATGAGATGCAGAACTATACCTCGTACCAGCTTGCGAAAAATTTCATTCGTGCCGGCGTGCGTGTGCGTACCGACCGCACCGCGCAGTTCTCCACGCAAAATGCGAACGGCACTTTCAGCTATGCCACGATTGCGAACTATGTAAATAATCAACCGTTTCAGTACAGGGTTGCTACCATCGCGAACCCACGCGTTGGAATGCATCTAACCGACGTTGGTCTGTATGCCGAAGATGACTGGAAGGTGAAGCCGAATCTGACGTTGACTTACGGCTTGCGGTACGAGGCAGAGGGCACCATCAACAGTTCGCACGACCTTGCGCCGCGTTTTTCTGCGAACTATGGTGTACCGCGCAAGAGCGGTAACCCGCTTACCGTGCTGCGTTTCGGCTACGGCGTTTTCTACAATCGCTTTGGCGTTGGGGACATTATCAACTCGCTGCAACAGAACGGCGTAAATTCGGTCGTGCAAACGTTTCTTGCGCCTGCTGTTGGCTGTAGCCCAACCAATACATCCACATGCGGCAATAATCAGGCCGCGAAGCCCATCATTTACAATCTTGCGGCGAATCTGCGCAGTGAGTACAGCTCACAAATCGCGGCCGGCGTGGATCAACAGCTCCCCCGCAAAACCACATTTTCCGCGACATACCTCAACACTCTCGGTGTTCACCAGTACTTCTCGCGCAGTCTGCCCACGGGGGGCTCTAACTTGTTGTACCAGTACCAATCCGAAGGTACATTTCGAGAGAACCAGCTTCTGCTGAATGCGCGTTCACAGGTAACACCGAATCTTTCGTTCTTTACCTTTTACGCCCTCAGCGTAGTGAATAGTAATACTCAAGGCCCCGACACCTTTGTAAGTGACAGCTTAAACCCGGCAACCGACTATGGCCGGCTTCAGGCCCGCTCGCGATTCTTCCTGTTCGCCAGTTACACGGCACCTTTCCGATTTACGATCAGTCCGTTTATGATCGCCAATTCCGGAACCCCTTACAACGTCATCACGGGTACGGACGTAAACGGCGACTCCATCATCAACGACCGCGCCCAGTTTGCCCCAGGCGTGACGGGTGGCAGTTGCACCAACGGTGCCAACTTCGCGATCCCCGGTGCCACGACCGATGTCTATACCCGCATCCCGCAGAACTATTGCACCGGTCCATCGAACTTCACGTTCAACACGCGTATCGTGCGCGCGTTCGGGTTTGGACCCAAGACCGGCGCTGCAGCCGCCGGAGATAACGGCGGTGGCCCGGGCGGGGGTGGCCCCGGCGGT
>CAXTJO010000064.1:0-12182 GCA_964244665.1 uncultured Terriglobus sp. | reverse complement strand
TGGGGTGGCGGTGGAATTTCTGGATCAATCTGCCGATTGGGATCGTGGCAATTGTGCTGGCGGCGCTGTATGTGCCGGAGTCGAAGGCACCAAGGGCGCGGGCGCTGGACCCGGTGGGGCAGGTGTTGCTGATTGCCGTGCTGGGGGCGGCGACGTTCGCGGTGATTGAGGGGCAACGGCATGGGTGGGATTCGCCGTTGATTGCGGGACTGTTCGCGGGGGCGGCGGTGCTGCTGGGGGTGTTCCTGGTATACGAGCCGCGGCAGAAGGAGCCGCTGGTGGACCTGCGGTTTTTTCGGAGCGTGCCGTTTAGCGGGTCGGCGGTGATCGCGGTGTGTGCGTTTGCGACGTTTGCGGGATTTTTGTTCTTGAATGCGTTGTACCTGCAGCAGGTGCGGGGGTTTTCGGCGTTGAAGACGGGGATGTGCACGCTGCCGCTGGCGCTGATGATGGTGGTGTGCGCGCCGCTGAGCGGGCGGCTGGTGGGGAGCTACGGTGCGCGGGCGTCCTTGATGGTGGCGGGTGCGGGATTTGTGGGGGGGGCGGGGATGTTTACGGGGCTGGGCGCGGCGACGCCGCTGGTGTGGTTGCTGGTGGCGTATGCGCTGCTGGGGCTGGCGCTGGGGATGGTAAACCCGGCGATTGCGAACAATGCGGTGGCGGGGATGCCGCTGTCGCAGGCGGGGGTGGCGGCGGCGATTCTATCAACGGGCCGGCAGGTGGGCGCGGCGTTCGGTGTGGCGGTGGCGGGAACCGTGGTGGGAACGAGCCGCATGCGCGGGATGGAGTTTGAACGGGCAACGCACCCGATCTGGTGGGTGATGGTGGGGTGCGACGTGGTGGTGTTTGTGCTGGGGTGGGCGTCGAATACGGGCTGGGCGAAGGCGAGTGTGACGGGTGTGGCGTATTTGATGAAGGATTGATCTACGCCTGAAAGCCAGCACCTGAGCCTGCGGCCCAGGCTGTTATGCAACGGGCCTTTGGCCCTAAACTAAAAACCAAAGCGCATAACTGCTTTCTTACGCGAAGAGGCGGCCCTGGGCGGGGCTGTGGTCGGAGAGCGCGGGGCGTTTGAGGCCGGCGGTGCGGCCCTGGATGGACATGCCGCGTGGCTGGTCGTGAAGGGGTGATGCGGGGCGGCCGCGGAAGGCGGCAAAGGCTTCCGGGCTCTGGGCGTTGTCGGTTGTCTTGTCCTCGCCGGCATCGCGAGTGAGCAGATTGTCGGTGAGGCGTTCGGTGAGGTTGTGGCGGCGGCAGCTTGCCTGGACGAGGGTGTTGAGGCGGTCGCGGTAGGGGCGGTCGGCGAAGTCCATGGTGCGGAAGCGTTCGAGATAGGCGACCTGCAGATGGGGAAAGTGTTCGCGGATGAAGTCGAAGTAGGTGGGGCGGGAGCAGGGCTTGAGGAAGAGCGGCATGGCGGCGAAAAAGTGTGCGCCGTGCCGGGCGGCAAGGGCGGCCATGCGATCGATGTCGGTGGGACCGTCGGTGATGCCGGGGAGCAGGGGAGAATTGAGGATGCCGACGCGGAGGCCGGCATCGCGGAGGCGCTGGACGGTGCGGAGGCGGAGGTCGGGTCGGGGTGCGCGGGGTTCAAGCTTGCGGGCGAGGTCGGCGCTTGGTGTGGTGACGGTGATGTGCACGACGAGGGTGCTGCGTTCGTGGATTTGCTGGAGCAGGTCGATGTCGCGCTCGATGAGCGTGGACTTGGTGACGATGCCGAGGCGGAGGTTTTCGCGGCGTGCCATGACTTGGAGCAGGCTGCGGGTGAGGCCGGTGCGGCGCTCGATGGGCTGCCAGGGGTCGGTGGCGGTGCCGAGGGCAATTTCCTCGTGTAGGCGATTTTGCCTGCTGAGTTTGCGGAGATCCTGTTCGAGGAGCCAGGCGGCATTTTCCTTGACGAAGATCTGCTTTTCAAAGGCGTCGGGGGCGCGGAGGCCGGCGGTTTCGCCGGATGCTTCGAGGAATTCGTGGGTGTAGCGGGCGTAGCAGTAGCGGCAGGCGAACTCGCAGCCGCGGTAGGGGTTGATGGACCAGGCCATCCAGCCGAGGCGTTTTGAGACGGATTTGTTGAGGATGGAGCGGGAGGTGAGGGTGCGGAACTCGACATCGTGGCCGATGTCGAGGTATTCGGCATCGGCGGCGGCGCGGCCGAGGGCAGTGCGGCGGGACGGGGCGAGGATGGGGAAGAGCTCGGGGTTTTGATTCGCCATTTCTTCGCCTCTCTGGAGTGAGGCTAGACGGGGTAGCGGGTGTTGTCAATGGGATGGTTTGGTAGTGCGTTTCGTGCAGGCATTAGGCAACAGCATGAGTGGTTCTCCGTTGGATGTAGCGCCCCTCCGAAAGGAAAGCAGGTTTTTCGCTACGCAGGACGGTAGAGCTGTCCTGCTCCGGTCGAAATGACAGAGCTATACCTGTGAGAGGAATGCACCGGGGATCATGCCACCTGACAAGCCAGGGCGCATTGCTCTCGCTCTAAAAGTCTAACTATGTGTGTTTCTCCTTGACAGTCTACCCATGTGTAGGTTCAATGTGTAGAACGTCGAGGTGTAGGACGTCTAGGCGATGTGAGGTTTGGTTTGGATCAGAAGACGGAGTTGTTGCAGGGGACGCTGGATTTGCTGATTTTGAAGATCGTGGCGTTGGGGCCGGTGCATGGGTACGGCATTTCGCAGCGGATTCAACAGATCAGCGAGGATGTGCTGCAGGTGCAGCAGGGGTCGCTGTACCCGGCGCTGCACCGGCTGGAGAAGCGGGGCTGGTTGAAGTCGGAGTGGGGCGAGAGCGACAACGGGCGGCAGGCGAAGTTTTACAAGCTGTCGGCGGTGGGGCGGCGGCAGTTTGCGGCGGAGGAGGCGACCTGGCTGCGGTTGTCGGGCGCGGTGTCGTTGATTTTGCAGACGGGACGATAGGAGGACGACGGCAATGCGGAAGCGCGAGGATGCGGAGTTCGAGCGGGAGATGGCGTTCCACGTGGACGCGATGACGGCGGAAAACGTGGCGCGGGGCATGGAACCGGCGGAGGCGCGGCGGCGGGCGCTGGTGGATTTCGGCGGGCGGGCGCAGGTGGCGCAGCGGGTGCGGGAGGTGCACCTGTGGGCGTGGCTGGAGGGGGTGCGATTCCACCTGCGGTCGGCGCTGCGGTTTGTGCGGCGGACGCCGTCGCTGGCGTTTGCAGTGGTGGCGACGCTGGCGCTGGGTGTGGGTGCGAACAGCGCGGTGTTTTCGGTGGTGGACGCGGTGCTGGTGCGGCCGCTGCCGTTTCCGCATGGGGATGAACTGGTGCGGGTGCGGCAGCGGGACGCGACGGTGAAAGCGCCGGAGAGTTTTGTATCGACGCAGCGGTTGGAGGACGTGGAGCGGCTGAACTCGACGTTTCAGGCGGTGACGGGGTATTACACGGGGGACGCCACGCTGACGGGCGGGGAGATGCCGGAGAAAACCACGGTGGCGTTTGTGGCACCGCGATTTGTGGAAACGTGGGGGCTGTGGCCGGCGCTGGGGCGCGGGTTTACGGCGGGGGAGCACCTGTTCCACGGGGCGAGTGCGGTGCTGGTGACGGACCGGTTCTGGCGGACGCATATGGGCGCGGACCCGGCGGCGGTGGGCAAGGCGTTGCGGCTGGGAGCAGGAGGGGCGACGGTGGTGGGTGTGCTGCCGCGGGGCTTCGAATTTCCGGACGCGGAGGTGGATCTGTTTGAGCCGAACCCGGTGGATGCGCCGTACACGCAGGACCGGCGGTCGACGTGGTTCACGGTGATTGGCCGATTGAAGCCGGGTGTAACGGTGCGGCAGGCGCAGGCGGATTTACTGCGGGTGGAGGGAATGCTGGCGCGGCAGTACCCGGCGACGGATGCGCCACTGACGATGCAGGTGCAGCCGCTGAAGGCGGTGGTGACGGGCGGAGTGCAGGGGTCGCTGTGGCTGTTGTATGGCGCGGTGACGGTGCTGCTGGTGATTGCGTGCACGAACATCGCGGCGTTGCTGATGGCCCGGACAGCGGAGAGGGAACACGAAATTGCGATCCGCTTTGCGCTGGGGGCGCGGCGGCGGGCGATTGTGTGGCAATTGCTGACGGAGACGTTTGCGCTGGTGTGCGCGGGCGCGGTGCTGGGGCTGTTGCTGGCGAGCGGGACGGGCAGGCTGCTGGCGATGGTAGCGAAGGATTTGCCGCGACTGGCGGAGGTGGGGCTCCACTGGCGGCTGGTGGCGTATACGGGGGTGTGCACGGTGGTGGTGACGCTGCTGTGCGGTGCCGCTCCGGCGCTGGTGGGAACGCGGGGAATGGCGGAGGGTGGGGAGCGGCGGACGCTGGCGGCGTCGATGGGGCAGGCGGGGTATACACAGGTGTCGTCGCGGGGATCGGCGCAGTGGGTGTTTGTGGGGGTGCAGACCGCGCTGGCGGTGGGGCTGCTGATTGCATCGGGCTTGCTGGTGCGGAGCTTTGCGGCACTGGCGCGAGTGGATTCGGGCTTTGAGACGGGGCATGTACTGACGTTGCGGGTGAGCGGAACGTGGGCGGAGACCACCGACATGGGCAAGCTGCAGCAGCGGGTGGACCGGATGCTGGCGGGGTTGCGTGGATTGCCAGGGGTGCGGGCGGCGGCCACGTCGGGGTCCATTCCGGGGAACTCGGTCGATTTTCCGACGGAGTTGAAGGTGGTGGAAACGGCGAAGACGGCCGATGACCGGGTGATCGCTGACGTGCACTACGTTTCAACCGGGTACTTTGCGACGATGGGGATTCCGGTGCTGTTGGGAGACGCGTGCCGCGATGGATTATCGTATGGGACTGTAGTGGTGAACCGGAGCTTTGCGGCGAAGTACATGGGCGGATCGCAGGCTATGGGGATGCACCTGAAAGCAGCGGCGGATTTCATTCCCGCGGTGCAGGTAGTGGGTATTGCGGCAGATGCGCGGGAGCAGGGAGTGAATGTGCCGGCGGTGCCGACGGTGTACTGGTGCTTTAGTGCGCCGAACCCCGACCCGAATTATCTGGTGCGGGTGGATGATAGCCCGATGACGATGGCGGAGACGGTGCGGCGGGCGGTGCATGCGCTGGAGCCAACGCGTTCGGTGTTTGCGGTGATGCCACTGGATGCGCACCTGGCGGACAGGGGGGCGGAGACGCGGCTGCTGACAGCGTTGTTGGCGGCGTTTGCGATAACGGCGGTGCTGCTGGTGAGCCTGGGGCTGTATGGGACGGTGAGCTACATGGGTCGTCAGCGACGGCGGGAGATTGGGCTGCGACTGGCGCTGGGTGCGCTGCCGCGGGAGATTGTGCGGCGGTTCGTGGGGCAGGGTCTGCGGGTGACGGCGCTGGGCGCGGCGGCGGGGCTGGTGCTGGGGGCGGCAATGTCGCGGCTGCTGGTGGCGAAGCTGTATGGGGTGTCGCCGCTGGATGGGGTGACGTATGGGGCGGTGGTGGCGCTGACGCTGGGGGTGGCGCTGCTGGCGGCGCTGTTGCCGGCGGTACGTGCGGTGCGGGTAGACCCGACCGAGACTTTGCGGGAGCAGTAGATGGGGAAGGCAGATGCGTTTGGCGGCCTGGAGGGCTGTTGGCGCATCCCATGAAGTGAGGTGGCAGGAAATATGGCAGCGAATGTTGAGCATGGACCGAGCAGCGAGACGGAGATCAATCCGAAGGTGGCTTCAGATATCCATTACTGGAGCAAGGAGTTTGGTGTGACGGGCGAGGTGCTGCATGAGGCGGTTCGGGTGCATGGAACGCATGTGGCTAAAGTGAGGGCGGCGCTTGCCAGCCATGCCGTTGCGAATGCGCATCATGACAAGCGCGGCGGATAGTTGCCGTTGCGGAAGAAGCAAAGCCCATCTTTCGATTGGAGGGTGGGCTTTACTTCGTTCGCTGTGAAAGTGATTAGCGCGCTGGAGCGGCAACCGGCTGGGTTGAGGGAGTTCCGGTGGCGATGGTGGGCCAGCCGTCGCGGTAGGTGATGCGGTCCATGAGGAAGTAACGGCCGTTTGTACGGTGGGCGCGGTCGATGGCGTGGTACATGATCCATTCCTGGCCCTTGCCGTCGAGAACGGTGGAGTTGTGGCCGGGGGCGAGCCAGGCGGTGTTTGCCTGCAGGATGACGCCGTTGCCCTGCGAGACGAACGGGCCGAAGGCGCTGTGGGAGCGGGCGACCATGACGGCGTAGTGGGCGTGGTCGCCGCAGCAGTTGTCACCGGAGAAGTAGAGGTAGTACCAGCCGTCGTGGAAGGTGGCCCAGGCACCTTCGATGAGGCGGCGGTAGTTGGTGTCGTCGCCGCCGGGGACGGGCTGGATGAGGGCGGTGGGTGTGGTGCCGGGCTTGAAGTGCATGCGGTCGGCGGTGAGTTCCTGCACCTCGATGGGGCGGAAGCCGGAGCCCCAGTAGAGCAGGTGCTTGCCGGTGCCGGGGTCGTCGAAGGCCATGGGATCGATATCGATAAAGCTTGTGTCGCAGAGGAGGGGCGCGCCGGAATCGGTGAAGGGGCCGGCGGGGGTGGTGCTGGTGGCGACCCCGAGGCACATGCCGTGGTCGCCCTGCGGTGAGGCGGGGGCGGTATCGCCGTCGGCGGCGAAGTACATGAAGTAGGTGGAGCCGAATCGGTGGACGTCAGGTGCCCAGAAGTTGTGGGCCTGGCTGGCCCACGCGGGTTTGGCGGGCAGGGCGTCGCCGGTGGTCGTCCAGTGGACGAGGTCGGTGGAGTGGGCTGCCTGGATGTGCTGCTGAGGGTGGCCGCCCTCCGTGCCGTAGGCCCAGTAGGTCCCGTCGGTGTCGCGCAGGACGGTGGGGTCCGGGAAGTCGGAGTGGAGAAGGGGGTTGGTGTAGGTGGGCTGCTGGGCGAGGCAGAGTGGGGTGGCGAGGAGAAGGAGCGAGGTCAGGCGGCGCACGGCATGATTGTAGAGCCTGTATGGGCGGAGCAGGATCCGCTAGTGTCTGGCGACTCAGCTCTGGCTGTCGCGGAAAGGAAGGGGACCTGAGGGCTAAAGCCTCGCTGTTTCGCCGAGGTTTATGGGCGGGGTTGACGCCATGACCTTCCGAAGAACCCGGATACTGGATTCGTCAGACACTGCCTGCAGCTATCAGCGTATCTCGTACCGTGACGGCCAGGCTTTCACTGCAATCGGCGTGCCCGTATAAAGTTGCCGATGGAAAAATAGGCGAAGAACGCCGTCACTGCACAGAACAGCGTAAACCGGAAGAGGCCAGCGTGCCCCGCATGGAGTTGCGCCCTTTCTCGCCACACACCCACGCCGAATGAAAGCGCGAACAGGGCAAAAAAACTGCCTGTCACCTCCAGCGACACTGCTCGAGATGCTCTCCGCAACGGTGCAAGGCCGTGCATGGGACGCGCAGAAGTAACCTGCGGTGCCTGAACCTTACCCTGCCCGGAACGCCCACCTGCTATTTGTCCCTCCAGGACGGGCGGTTGTCGCACGGCCTTGACCACCTGTTTTCGCGATGGTGCCGGTGGCGCCGTTGTGCCGGCCTGTGTGCCGTGACTTTCCGTGGTGCGCGAAGGCGAACCTGCAGGGGGTGTTGCCGTCGCTGCGTCCAATGCTTCCCACGCGGTGCGTGCCACCAGGCGTGCTCCGCGCCCCAACACGCGTCCCAATCGCACACGATCCATGCTCGCAGTGTACGGGAACGGCCGCATACTCCAGGGAATTGCGCCCGACCTGCGAGTCACGCACTCTTTTCTTGCACAATGCCATTTCGCGCATCTCACCTTGAACAAGCGCCATGCCGAGCAGCCAAAGGCATACGGGCGCGGGAGAGTGCAATGCGAAAGTTCGTTTGGGCGGTAGGCGGTGTGTGCGCAGCGGCTGCGGGATTTCTGGTCTGGCAAAAGCGTACAAAGCCCGTCGCCATTTTGGCGCAGCAGTTGGAATCTGCGTGGCAGGACCACCACACCCGGTCTTAGCCGCATCTTTAATACAAAGGGTGCGGCCGGTGTCGTACCCGTTTTCGCACAGCGGTTTTGCCTAAGACAGTGATTCGCCGTGTCTTTCTCCACGGTTTGTCGTCTAATTGCTCTAAGCCAGTGCGACGTGTGTCTTACGGTGTGAAAGCGGGGTGTCGATGAACGGAAAGGTGAAGCAGCTTATTCAACAGCTAGGCGAGGCCATTCGAGAATCGGTCTCCGACTCCGAATCGATCTCTGGCGTTGTTCAGGAAATCCGCGAGCAGGGATTCGACGTGCTGCTTATGCTCGAAGCCACCATCGGGCTCAACGAAGTCAGCGAGCAGGATGACGAGGCCAGCGACGAAGAGGGAACATCTGGAAGCTTTACCGTGAATGACGTGAGCTTTTTGAAGTCACTGCGGATTTCCTTACCGGATGGCGACCTCGATCCGAATACCACCGAAGCGTAACGAATACGGGGCTTCGCGAGTAATTTGCGAGTTGTAGTGCGTCGATGGACGATGTACGCCCTTTTGGTGAGTGATCCCGGCAGAGCTAAGTCTCTGCACCCTCCTCACGACCGCCGGAAATTCGTGCTTGCCAACTCTTCCGCTTTCAGCATCCAATGGCCGTTGTCACCGGCAGTTGCCATGTTCCGGTGACCGGAGTGCACGGATATGAAAGACACACTAGGAGTTCTTCTGGCTGGTGGTGCAGGTGAGCGGCTCTTTCCGCTTACCCGTGAGCGCGCCAAGCCCGCCGTTCCCTTCGCCGGTCAATATCGCATCATCGACATCACTTTATCGAACTGCATCAACTCCGACCTGCGCCGGGTCTACATCATGACGCAATATAAGGCGCTCTCGCTCAACCGCCACATTCGGGAAGGTTGGGGTCCGGTGGTGGCGAATGAACTCGGCGAGTTCATTGAAATTCTGCCGCCTATGCAGCGTGTCAACAAAAGCTGGTACCAGGGCACTGCTGACGCTGTGTACCAGAATATCTATTCCATCGGCTCGGAAGAGCCGAAGTACGTCCTCATCCTTTCCGGCGATCACATCTACAAAATGGACTACGGCAAGATGCTGGAGCAGCACGAGGCCTCCGGTGCCGCCTGCACCATTGCAACGCTCGCCGTCGATCCCAGCGAAGTGGCAGGGTTCGGTGTGGTCGAGGTGGCGAAAAACGGCGAGGTTACCGGTTTTGAAGAGAAGCCCAAGACCACTAGTGTCCGTTCGCCCTTCAACCCCGACAAGGTTGACTGTTCCATGGGCATCTATCTTTTCAATACCGACGTACTTATCCCCGAACTGATCGCGGACGCGGAAGAAGACGGGTCGAAGCACGACTTCGGCCATAACATCCTGCCCAGACTGCTCGGGCGCTACAAAGTAACTGCCTATAACTTCGTCGATGAAAATCGGCAGGAAGCTCTTTACTGGCGCGATGTGGGTACCCTGGACGCGTACTACGAGGCTAACCTGGATATCTGCTCGGTCTCTCCTACCTTCAACCTGTATGACAAGGAATGGCCGATGCGGACCCGGCCCACCCAGTACCCGCCCGCCAAATTTGTCTTCGGCGAAATGGGCCGTACCGGAACCGCCATCAACTCCGTCGTCTCGCCGGGCTGCGTCATCTCTGGCTCAGCCGTACGCCAGTCGGTTCTCAGCCAGGATGTCCGCGTAAATTCCTATTCCGACGTGGATTCCTCACTGCTCTTTCAGCATGTTGTCGTCGGCCGCCACTGCAAGATTCGCCGCGCCATCATCGATCGCGACGTGGTGATTCCGGACGGCACCGTGATCGGCTACGACAGCAAGGCGGATCGTGAGAGGTACTTTGTTACGCCAAGCGGACTTACGGTTGTAACCCGGGACGGTTCCCTCTATGAAAATCCGGTATCGCAGGAATTTCTACAAACGATGTAACTTGACCCGCGTGCTAATGGTAAAAGGGCCGAAAGTTCGGCCCTTTTACTTACAACAAGCTCTGTCCCATAGAGTCAGTTATCGATCCCCGAACCGGTACACAATTCCACCGGACACAGACACAAACTCCCGTAGTTCGTCCCCAAAGTGCTCGAACACAATCTCTGGCGACAACCGCACAGCCAAATGCGCCGACCGGTTGAAGTCGAAGCTTGCCCCTGCAACACCCGTTCCTGCGTTCCGATTGCTATACAGCCCCGTTGCGCTGGTAAACACATCTGCCGGCAGCCCCGGATTGCTGTGGTCGAATGTGCCATGCGCCACACCTGCCAGGGCGTGGAAGTTGAGCCCAGCGTAGTGATTTCCACGAAAGTGATACTGCACTCCGCCCATGCCGATTGCCTGTGTCACAAAAGGCCGCGTCTGCACCCGCGGGGTGGTTGCCTGCCCGCCCGGCAGCACCGGCGTCGACCCGGCTTCGTAACGAAAATCGCCTACAACGCCGTACTTCGGCGTAAGCCAATACGTGGCCATCGCTTCACCGCCGCCCAGGTTGTACCGCTTGGGCAGGCTTTGGCCGGCCTGCCCGTTCAGAAAGCTGGCACCGCCATAAACCTCATACTTTTGGGTATAGGTCACCGGTTCCGGCGGCCGAAACACACCCTTTTGTGCATGCAGTTGGAGCGCGGGAGCAGCGTACAACGCCAGAGCGGCGGATGCGAGGCAGAGACGGCGGCGCGACGCCGGTGACAGCCCGGCACGGTTCCGCCGGGAGCGGATCTTGAACATGGTCCTCCAAACAAACGTGCCGGTCTGAAACGGCTGCGTTCCATGGCAGCGGCACCGTCTTTACGATATACCGTTCGACGTTTTCCGTGCGAAAACGCGCTGCCCACCTTCCGTACTCCGCGGCGGCTTGTACCCGTTTCATGCGACAATGAGTCTGTCTGCGCGAGTCACAATCCTCGCTCTGCTCCCGGAGGTTCGCCGCATGCTCAATGACCTGCTCCAGCCGACTCACCTGCTTGTCATAGGCGTTGTCTTGCTCGTATTTTTTGGTGGTCGCAAGCTGCCGGAACTCGGCAAGGGTCTTGGCGAAGGCCTGCGCGGCTTTAAGGAAGGCATGAAGGGTGTGACCGACGACGTGAAAAGCGACGCCCACATCGTGACCCCCGCCCCTGAGAAGACCACTACCGAAGTTAAATAGACGGGCGAAGCAGAGCGGCGGTTCTGGTATAGAAACCTGTTCTGTCGCATGTACCCGGGGCTCAAGTATTGGGTTCGCTATTGGTGTAAACGATCAGGCTTGGCCTGTGTTCCTGCTGAATTTCGGTCTCGACTGCAGGTCTTCGAGCTCCCCCGTTTCATCTGAGGCACCTTTCCTTTCGCGCTCGACGTCTCTTCTGATGAACGTTCGATGAAAGCGAGCCGAATGAAGCAACTCTCCGCCTACCGTATCGACCCTGATAAGCCGGTTCGACTTAAGCACATTGCCACCGGCAGCACCGGCAACTTCAAAGATCAGGACACTGCCGCCGAAGATCTCAAAACCTGCCGCAAACAACTCAGCGCGCTCCAGGAAGTCATGTATGCCGGTTCCACCGACGGCCTGCTTATCGTTCTCCAGGGCATGGATACCGCGGGCAAAGACGGTACCATCCGCGGGATTTTTGATGGTGTCAATCCGCAGGGCTGCAACGTCAGTTCCTTTAAAGTCCCCACACCGGTTGAGCTGAAGCACGATTTCCTTTGGCGCGTGCATCCCTTTGCCCCCGCCCGTGGCATGATTGGAATCTTCAATCGGTCGCACTACGAGGATGTGCTCGCGCCCGTCGTTCATGGCGTCGTCGACCGCAAGACCGCCAAACACCGCATGCAGGAAATCCGTGACTTCGAGTCACTCCTGACACGCAGTGGCATTACGGTCCTCAAGTTTTTCCTCCACATCTCGTTTGAGGAGCAGGGAAAGCGCCTGCAGTCACGCATCGACGACAAGGACAAGCACTGGAAGCTGTCGGCCGGGGACTTTGCCGAGCGGAAATTCTGGCCCAAATACCAGCAGGCCTACGACGATATTTTCGCCGCCACGAGCACCGCAGAAGCGCCTTGGTACGTCATCCCCGCCGACCACAAATGGCACCGCAACATCGCCATCTCCACCGTTATTCTCGACGCCCTGAAAGGGCTCAAGCTCGCCTACCCTAAATCCGATCTCGACGTCAGCACTCTCAAGATTTGATCCGGGCGTGACTGCAGCGGATATGCAGGATGCGTTGCGCTCGGCTCTATCGTTGCCGCTGCTGTTGCGGGTGCAGGTTGCTGTGACTTACAGGGTAATGAGTACAACGGCCGGCAGGG
>CAXTJO010000063.1:0-12330 GCA_964244665.1 uncultured Terriglobus sp. | reverse complement strand
GACGCCCTCTGCGACGGCACCGACGTCGTCATCGCCGGCATCATGCAGCACATCGAAGAAGCCGGTATCCACTCCGGTGACTCCTCCTGCGTGCTCCCTTCAGTGTCACTGGCGGAAGATGTGTTGCGCCAGATACGGGAGTACACCCGCAAACTTGCACATGCGCTCTCGGTGATCGGCCTCTGCAACATGCAGTTCGCCATCCAGCGGGGCATCGTGTACGTCATCGAGGTCAATCCTCGCGCCTCCCGCACCGTCCCTTACGTTTCGAAGGCGACGGGCATACCTTTGGCCAAGATGGCCTCGCGCCTCATGGTGGGCCAGAAGCTCGCAGACCTGCTGCCGACGTACACAAAGTCCGGCCACGACCTCGATACCGGTGCCTACTTCTTCGTCAAGTCTCCCGTCTTTCCGTGGGGTAAATTTCCCGGGGTCGACACCGTCCTCGGTCCGGAAATGCGCTCTACCGGCGAAGTCATGGGCGTCGCCGCAACCTTCGGCGAAGCCTTCGCCAAGGCCCAGGTCGCCGCCGGCCAGCACCTCCCCACCACCGGCACGATCTTCGTCTCTGTGAATGACCACGACAAAGCCGCCATTGTTCCCCTTGCCAGAAGTTATGTCGAGATGGGGTTTCGGCTGGTTGCCACCCACGGCACGGCGGACGTTCTGGCGGATGCCGGCCTGCAGTGTGAGCGGGTCTTCAAGGTGAAGGAGGGCCGACCGAATGTCGTCGACCTCATCAAGAGCGACCGTATTCAGCTCATCCTGAATACGCCTCGCGGCCAGGACACCTTTTTTGACGAGAAGGCGATCCGCCGCGCTGCTGTGCTGGCCCGGATTCCGACTATTACGACCATTGCGGCCGCGCAGGCTGCCGCGGAAGGCATTGCGGCGCTGCAGCGGGGTACGGTCAACGTGTATGCGCTGCAAACCCTGCACGCGGAGCGCGAAGCCGCGCAGTGAGGAGGCTTGTGCGCCGGCGGGGCTGCGGGTGTATCCCTCCCCCCTCCCCCCTTGGCCGTAAATTCGTCATTCTAAAGGGGCGGATTCGTAAAATCGTCAAAGGAAGGGGGTTAGACGCAAAATCGTCATTCGATTGGGCTTAGGGGGTGTTGCACAAGTTTTGTGGCACCCACTCCTGCCGTGTTGTGACGTTGTGTGCGCTCGTAGAATGGTGTGTATGGAACCTTTGGTGATTGCGGGAAAGGCTTTTCAGTCGCGGCTGATCGTGGGGACGGGCAAGTACAGGGACGGCGCGGAGACGCGGGACGCCATCGAGCGGAGCGGGGCGGAGATGGTGACGGTGGCGGTGCGGCGGGTGAACCTGGACCGGTCGAAGGAGTCGCTGCTGGACTTTATCGATCCGGAGCGGTATTTTTTGCTGCCGAATACGGCGGGGTGTTACACGGGCGAAGAGGCGATTCGCGCGGCTCGGCTGGGGCGCGAAGTAGGGTTGAGCGACTGGGTGAAGATCGAAGTGATCGGGGACAAGCGGACGCTGTACCCGGACGTTGCAGGAACGCTCCATGCGACGGAGGTGTTGGTGAAAGAGGGGTTTACGGTTTTGCCGTATACCTCCGACGATATTGTGTTTGCGCAACGGCTCATCGATGTGGGTGCAGCAGCGGTGATGCCGCTGGGAGCGCCGATCGGGAGTGGTCTGGGGCTGCAGAACCTGGCGAATCTGCGGATCCTGCGGGAGCTGATTACCGAGGTGCCGCTGATTGTGGATGCAGGTGTGGGCACGGCGAGCGACGCGGCAGTTGCGATGGAAATGGGATTCGATGCTGTGCTGATGAACACGGCGATTGCCGAGGCGCGGGAGCCGGTGTTGATGGCGGAGGCGATGGGGAACGCGGTGCTGGCGGGCCGGCAGGCGTTTTTGGCGGGAAGAATGCCGCGGCGACTGTATGCCACGGCGAGTTCACCGCTTGAAGGTTTATCGCGGTAGGGTGTGGTGGAGTTCGCGGTGTCTGAGGAGTGGGCTCTGGCTTATGGGGAAGCAAGAGCAAACCTCAGGGGCTAGGTAGTGTCTGACGAATACCTTGTGAGGATTTGCCAGCGCCGAAGAAGAGCTCCAGGGCTAAAAGCCCTTTCGTGTAGAGGTTATTCAGTGGCGTAAAGGCCACTGCTCCTTCCGGAAAAGCGACAATTTGGGTTCGTCAGACACTGCCTACTCCCTGAAGGCGAGGGAGGCGATTGCAGGTTGGGTGCAGTCGCGGGTTGAGAGAGGGGCGGGCGGGTTGGGCTGCAGGTGGAGCAGCGGTGTGCGCTCTGTGATGGCGCGGATGTAGGCGTCGGTGAAGACGGTGGCGCAGGCGCGGGTAAGGTGCGAGCCTTCGGGGAGCGTGAGGTTCTGTGCTGCCGGCAGGTCGTCGATGTGGACGCCGTTTGCGTGGGCATAGGTGAGGAGCGGGACCCAGCCTTTCGCCTTGGGGAGGTGGCTTTCTTCGATGGTGCGGAGGTCGGGCGCGGAGGGTGGTCGCAGGAAGACGACGTCGCCGCCGCGGGCGCGGATCTTGTCGACGGCGAGCTTGGTGCGGACCTGTATGCCGTGGATGCTGCTGTCGTCGAGGGGCATGGGCGACATGAGCTGGTGCCAGACGCCGCGGGCGTGGCTGCTGAGATACGGGTCGTGTTCGATCCTGGACCACATCGACATCTGGCCGTCGTCGCGGAGGACGCCGATCTTCCAGACCTCGTGGTAGGGGCCGCGAACGCCGGGCCGCCAATCGGGGTCGAGATGGACGACGAGGGTGCTGAGCTGGTAGCTGCCGTCGAGCATGGCAAAGGCGCGGGAGAGAACGCGCTGGATCTGGAACGAGGCGCGCTTTGCGGGGGATTCCCAGTGACTGAGCTTGAGTGCCTCGGCGGTGCGGCGAGGGGTGTAGCGGGTGTCGAAGAAGGAGCCTTCGGCCATGCCGGTGATGGCGAGTCCGTTGAAGTGAGGATCGTCCGCGAGGTCTTCAAGGACAGGCAGGCCGGTGCCGCCGGGGATACCGAGCTGGATGGGACGGACGCCGGTGAGTTGCGCAACGCGATCGAGATCGGTGTCGAAGAGGATGCGGGAGTCGCCGACGAGGACGACCGGGACAGGATGGTGATCGATGCTGCGGCGCTGTTCGGCCCAGGTATCGAGGCTGCCGCTGACGTCGCCGGGGACGAGTTCGAGGCGGCGCATCTGCCATTCCCACAGGGCGGTGAGCAGGACGAGGAGAACGGCGACGGTGAGGGCGATGGTGCGCCAGGGCTGGTCGGGGATGTCGCGTTCGGGGACCGGCTGGGCGATGCCGGGGCGGTCTGCCGCGGTGAGCCGCAGGCCGGAGGGCAGCGAGTGTGCCGGCTGCGGGTCGAGGGCCGAGGTGGCAACTTGCGGGGAGTGTTCGTGCTCGAGGGCGTATCGGAGATCACCAGATGCACAATCGTCGGATACACGATCGCCGGATGCGTGCTCGGCGGCTGTCTGTTCTCTAGAACTGGAAGTAGATGAACCCATTGCTTTCTCCGTGTTGAATGATGACTGCGAAGGCGAGGACGGTCCAAAGGGCGGTGAGGACAGCGGGCCGGGTGCGGCCGATTGCAGCTTCTAACGTGGTGCCGCGCATGGAGGCGTGCGCGAGCAGAAGGCCGGCCATGATGAGGGCGGTGGTTGCGAGATAAATAGCCGGCAGAATGGGAGCGGCACGGCTGTTGCCGCCGAACATGCCGCGGAGAACGCCGATGGCGGTGGGAAAGGTTCTGGCGCGGAAGAAGACCCAGGCGATGTCGACAAGGACAAAGGTGAGGAGGCCGAGGGCGACTTTGGCGAGTGGGCCGGGCCGGTGGCCGCGGAAGCGCATGCGCAGTGTGCGTTCGGCCGAAAGATAAAGGCCGTGGAGGCCGCCCCAGACGACGAAGGTCCAGCTTGCGCCGTGCCAGAGGCCGCCGATGAGCATGGTGACCATGAGCGAGGAGTAGGTGCGGAGGTTGCCGTGGCGATTGCCGCCGAGGGGAATGTAGAGGTAGTCGCGGAGCCAGGCGGAGAGGGTGATGTGCCAGCGACGCCAGAAGTCGGTGAAGCCGATGGAGGCGTAGGGGAAGCGGAAGTTATCGGAGAGGGCGAAGCCGAGGCAGAGCGCGGCACCGATGGCGGTGATGGAGTAGCCGGCGAAGTCGCAGAAGATTTGCCCGGCGAAGGCGAGGGTGCCGGTCCAGGCATCGAGGAAGCCGGGAGCGGACTTGCCGTTGTAGACGAGGTCGGCGGCGGGACCGAGAAAGCCGTCGGCGAGAACGGATTTTTCAAAGAGGCCGAGGGTCATGAGGGCGAGGCCGAAACGGAGCTGGTCGGCTGTGGCCTGGTGGGGGCGTTCGAACTGCGGGACAAGCTCGGTCGGGCGCATGATGGGGCCAGCGACGAGGTGCGGGAAGAAGGTGACGAAGAGGGCGTAGTCGAGGAAGTTGCGTGCGGGTTCGGCGCGGCGGAGATAGATGTCGAGCGTGTAGGACATGGTGGCAAAGGTGTAGAAGGAGATGCCGATGGGCAGGACGATGCTGGACTGCGGCGGGCGGTAGTGGAAGCCGAAGAGGGAGACGAGCGCGGCGAAGTTCTGCACGAGGAAGGTGCCGTATTTGAAGTAGCTGAGCAGGCCGAGGCTGACGAGGACGGAGAGCAGCATCCAGGCGCGGCGCTTCCATGGCTCGCTGGCTTGCTGCAGGCCGCGGGCGGCGAACCAGTCGACGACGGTGGAGAGCCAGAGGAGGAGGACGAAGGGCGGGTTCCAGGCGGCGTAAAAGACGTAGCTGGCGAGGAGGAGGTTGATCTTTTTCGCCGTCCAGGACAGGGGTAGGGATTGAAGGAGGAGAACGACGGCGAAGAATGCGATGAAGACCAGCGAATTGAAGATCAAGCTCTGTGCCTCCTGAAGTTGAGTTGCAGACGGGCCCGGATCGGCGTTGCGCCGAGGCGTGCGGGTCTGGAGACGTTTGCGGGCGGTGCCGTGAACAGGGTCGTGCCGATTCGGTGTGGGACTTTGCTCCAGAGTGTATGGCGGGGGTGCAGAGGTGGCGAGAAAAATCGACGCGATATCGGTTATGACCCGCACGGGGTGGGCGGGCAGTGTCTGACAAACAAAAGCGGTGCTGATGGGAAGAAAGCTGGCCTCAGGGGCGAGGCAGTATCTGATGGATCGCCTCTTGCTCCTGGCGGAGCGGAAAGTTAACCTCAGGGGCTAAGCCCCGGCTTTCCGGCAGTGTTTATGGCACGGCTAAAGCCGTGCCCCTCCGAAAACCAGCCTTATGTGGATTCGTCAGACACTGCTTAAAGCTGTGGCCCTCCGAGGAGGAGTGCCCTGTGGATTCGTGTGTGGATTCGTCAAACAAGACCAAAACGTATAGTTTGAACGTTTTGTCGCACCTACAGGGATCTTTGACAGGTGTGGAGCGAATCTTTGCGCCGCGCCTTCAGCGCTTGATGTTTACTGCGGATGCCTAGCTGGGCCTTCGGCCCAGGCTGTTAGGCAACGGGCCTTTGGCCCTGAAAGGCGGCTTTCAGGGTGCGGGTGAAGTGTGCCCTTTCCGAAGAACGCGGTTTGTTTTGGGTTCGTCGGATACTGCCTGATGGGGAGAATGGAGCAGAGACTGCGGCGGGGGTGCTATGCGGCCGGGGTGGCGGAGGCCTGGAGGTAGGCGCAGGCGAGGGTGGTGAGTTCCGTCTGCATGATGGCGCGGGTGTTGGGGTGGATGCCGGGTTCAAGCATGGCGCGGCTGATGCCGGTCATGGCGCTGAGCAGCGTGGTGGCGACGAGTGCGGGGTTGGCGATGGTGTGGCCGTGGATGGTACGAAAGGTGGCGGTCATGGCGCGGATGATGCGGGTGTACATGGATTGGGCGAGGTGGCGACGGTCGAGGTCGTCGGCGACGGCATAGAGGGAGACGCTGGCGTCGATGTTGCCGAATTTGGCCTGGACGAAGGCAGTGACGATACCACGGGCGACAGTGTGGAGGGATGCACCGTGCGACTGGACGCAGGCTTGTTCGACGGCAGTGGCCACGTTGCAGAGATGGAGTTCGAGGATGGCGTAAAGGAGGGCCGCTTTGTTGGGGAAGTATTGATAGAGCGTGCCGACGGAGACGCCGGCGCGCGCGGCGATGCGGGTGGTGGTGAGGCGGCTTTGCCGTCGTGAAGCAGAACCTGAAGGGTGGCCTGCATGATGGCGTGGACGCTGGCAGTGGAGCGGGCCTGTTGCGGCGTCTTTCTTGGCTGGGCGGGAGGCGCGGCGGGGATGGGCAAATGCGAACTCCAAAGGTGAAGCTTTCTTCATCTAAAGCATATAACGCCATAGGAGGCGAGAGACGCATGAGTGCTGAGACAAAGTTGGGTGGGGAGTTTACGTTTGCGGGAACGGGCGTGACGGTGAAGCGGGTGGGGTACGGCGCGATGCAACTGGCGGGGCCGCATGTGTTTGGGCCGCCGAAGGATCGTGACGAGGCGGTGCGGGTGCTGCGGACGGCGCTGGAGCGGGGCGTGAACCATATCGACACGGCGGATTTTTATGGGCCGCATGTGACGAACGAGATCATCCGGGAGGCGCTGCACCCCTACGCCGAGGGCTTGACGATTGTGACGAAGGTGGGCGCGCGGCGCGACGACAAAGGTGCGTGGCTGCTGGAGCGTGGGGCGAAGTTTTTGCGGGAGAGCGTGGAGGACAACCTGCGCAACCTGGGGATGGAGCGGCTGCATGTGGTGAATCTGCGGGTAGGCACGCTAACGGACCCGGACGAGACAAGCCTGGCGGAGCCGATGGAGGCGATGGCGTCGATGCAGCAGGAAGGGCTGATCGAGCACATTGGGCTGAGTACGGTGAGCGCGAAGCAGTTCGACGAGGCGCATAAAATTGCGCCGGTGGTGTGTGTGCAGAATTTTTATAACGTGGCGAACCGGAAGGACGATGCGTTTTTGGACAAGCTGGAGACGGCGGGTGTGGCGTATGTGCCGTATTTTCCGCTGGGCGGGTTTTCGCCGCTGCAGAGCGGTGTGCTGGATGATGTTGCGGCGGAACTGGGGGAGACACCGATGGCGGTGGCGCAGGCGTGGCTGCTGCACCGGGCAGGGAATGTGTTGTTGATTCCGGGGACGTCGAGCGTGAAGCATCTGGAGGAGAATTTGAAGGCGGCGGCGGTGGAACTGGAGCCGGCGGTGCTGGCACGGCTGGACGCGATCGGTCGGGCGACGTAGAGCAGGTGGATTAATTGATTGGCAGACAGGAAGGCCACTGCGGCGAGATCGACGCAGTGGCATTTCGAGCGATCGGTTAGCGGAGGAAGACGCTGAGTTCGTTGGCGGCGGTGCGGAGGGGTGGGAGGAACTGGGTTTGCATGTCGAGCATGGGCATGCGCTGGGCGTTGCCGCTGAGGTTGATGGTGGCAATGACCTTGCCGGAGGGGGCGTAGACGGGGACGGCGATGGAGCGGAGACCCATCTCAAACTCCTGATCGCACATGGCGTAGCCGTTGCGGCGGACGTTGCGGAGGAGGAGCTTGAGCTTGTCGACGGAGTTGACGGTTTTGGGCGTGAGTTGCTTGATCTGAACGCGGGCGAGGTACTTGTCGACGACGTCTGGCGGCTGGGACGCGATAAGGACGCGGCCCATGCTGGTGCAGTAAGCGGGCAGACGGCTGCCGACGTGAAGATCGACAGACATGAGGCGCTGGGTAGGACCGCCCTGGGCGCGGGCGATGTAGACGATTTCATCGCCGTCGAGGGTGGCGACCGAGAAGCTTTCGTGGTGCTCTTCGCTGAGCTTTTGCAGGATAGGCTGGGCGGCAGAGGCGAGGGTGTTGGAGACGGTATAGGTGTGGCTCAACGTGAGCATTTTGGGACGGAGGGAGTAGCGCTGACCGTCTTCCGCGCCGGCATAGCCGAGCTTGGACAGCGTGTACAGGCAGCGGCGGACGGCGGCGCGGCTGAGGCCGGTTTTGTTGCTGAGCTGGGAGATGGTCATCTGCGGCATCTCTTGGGCGAAGGCCTCAAGGACGGAGAGGCCGCGGGCGAGAGAGGTCATGAAGTTGGGGTCGCCGGCGTAGCCCTCAAGGTGAGCGGCGGTGCCGGCCGCGGCCGGTTTGGTGGACGGGGCAGTGGACGAAGTCTGGGTGACGGACTTGACGGGACGGCCGGAGGTGCCATGGAAGATGGCGGGTGCCGGCGAGGAGAGAGGAGCTTCAACTTGCGTAAGCATGATTTGCCTTGCCGGCTGCCCGTGAAGAACGGGCTACATGACTGACCGGAACACAGCCGCTGTGCGACCACCGCACGTTTGTCTCGATAACCGCACTCTCAGTGTACTGCGGAAAGAGGAGAATTCTTATCGTTTAGACGCGCAATTTTGGCTGGACGCACGAGTTCCGGCTGCCGGTGCAGCAGGGCGAACGGGCGTGGTGCGCACGATTAAAGGATGGCGAGGATGTCTTCAGGTTCAGGGCGGACGCGGGGGTCGGCGTGCGCTTCTGCGAACAGGACGGTGCCCTGGGGGGAGAGGACGATGGTGGCGGGAAGGGGAAGGTGGGTGGGGGTGTTGTCGGGCGTGGCCATGACGTTGCGGCCATGGTTGATGAAGGGCAGGCTGACGAGGATTGAGCGGTAGTAGCGATCCATGGCGGGTGTGACAGGGTAGGCGATGCCGCAGCCGGCGGCGAGGGCACAGTCTTCGTCATGAAGGAGCGGGAAGGGTAGGCCGTGCTGCTGGACGGTGAAGTCGGATTGGCGGATGGTTTGGGGCGAGATGGCTGCGAGGAGCGCGCCGCGGCGGCGGAGTTCAGGGTAGAGATCGCGCCAGGTTTCGAGTTCGGTGACGCAGTACGGGTCCCAGCGGCCGCGGAAGAAGTTGAGGACAAGGGGGCCGAGGGCGAGGAGGTCTGCGGAGCGGACGAGATTATTGGTCCGGGCGTCGTGAAGGGCGAAGGACGGTGCCTGGGCGCCGATGCGGATCAGGTCCGCGCCGACGTGGGCAGCGAGGAGGTCTGCGATGATTTGTTCGGAGAGGGCGAGGCGCTCGGGCTGGACGAGTTTGCGGGTGTTTTCCGTGATCTCGTCGAGGCGGTGTTGGACCATAGGGATAGTGTCGCAGAGGTGCGGCGACACGTGTTTGTGTGCTTTGTGCCGGGAGTGGTTTTGAGCTGGTACTGTCGCCGCTACATGCCGGGAGTGGGGTTGGGGTCGTGGCATTGGAGGGCGGCGGTTACGGTGTGGGCGTGCTTGACGGCGGTGGTGCCGCGGGACCTGATGCTGTGGGGTTTGGGTTGGGCGGCGAGGATGGTTGTCATCTTGCTGTAGGCGGCGTCGCGGGCGGTTTTGTTGGCGGTGACGGTGTTGGAGGGGTCCTCAGCGGCGCGCATGAAGCCGTGGCCGGCGCCGTCGTAGGTGACGGGGTCGAACGTTTTGCCGGCGGCTTTCATGTCGGCGGTGGCCTGGGGCAGGGTAGCGCCGATGCGGGCGTCGTTGCCGGCGTAGAAGCCGTAGACGGGGGCGGTGATGTGGGACATCTGCTCGGCGGTGGGTGGGGGGCCGTAGAAGACGAAGGCATCGGCGAGATCGGCGCGGTGGGTGGCGAAGAGGAAGGACTTGCCGCCACCCCAGCAGAAGCCGGCGGAGGCGAGGGTGCCGTTGGAGGCGGGGAGCTTTTTGACGTAGTCCGCGGCGGCGTCGAGGTCGGCGAGGACGGTGGTGTCGTCGAGGGCGGAGACGGCCTGGGTGACGGCGTCGCGAGAGGTGTAGGAGTCGGTGCCGCCGCCGTTGGGGCCCATGCCGGTGAGAACGTCGGGGGCGATGACGACGTAGCCGGAGGCGGAGAGCTCGTCGGCGATCTCCTTGGCCCAGTCGGAGAGGCCGAAGATCTCTGGGATGAGGACGATGGCGGTGGCCTTGGATTTGACTTCGGGGTAGCTGATGAAAACCTTGAGGGGCTTGCCGTTGGCCTGGAGGGTGGCGTACTCATGGTGGCGCGGGGAGCTGTCGAGCTTCGCTTTGGCCCAGTCCTGTGCTGGCAGAGTTGCGGCTAGGAGAAGGGATACGGCGAGAAATCTCATGGGAGGAGTGTAGGTGGGGCGGTGCGAAGATGCAATGCGGTGGAGAGTAGGGCTTGCGTTAACGCCCTGCGGTGTTTGCAGTAGACTTGCCGCACCGTGCAGTGAGTGTGCGGTGGAGGTGGTTGCTGATGGGGTCTGGTTCCGTGCGTTTCCCGTTTGTTGCAGCGACGCAGCGCTTTGCGGTGTGCGTGGTGTGGGTTGGATTGACGGTCTGCCGTGCTGACGCACAGCGTGGTCCGGCGGTGGATGTTCCAGCGCATGGGGTTGCCGTGGACCTGCTGGAGGGGTCGACGCTGAAGGGGTTCGACACATTTTTGAAGGGGCGTGGGCTGAACAGCGATCCGGAGGGCGTGTTTGCCGTGAAGGATGGCGTGCTGCATGTGAGCGGCAAGGAGTTTGGGTACGTGGTGACGAAGGACACGTACGGACGCTTTTATTTGCGGGCGGAGTTCAAGTGGGGTGAGGGCACGTATGGGGAGCGGGCGGGCAAGGCGCGGGACAGCGGGATTTTGTATTGCGTGCAGGGCGAGCCGAAGGTGTGGCCGCGGTCGCTGGAGTTCCAGATTCAGGAAGGCGAGACGGGGGATTTCTGGTTGACGGATGGTGCGGCGCTGACTGGGCGGGAGGGGAAGCGGGTGACAGGGCCGGCGGGATCGGCGGTGAACATTGGGCATAACGACAAGGGGCCGGAGACGAACGTGACGGGATTTCGGAATACGCGTGGCGAGTTGGAGGAGCCGTTTGGGGAGTGGAACCTGCTGGAGCTGGTGGAGGATGGGAACTCGGTTCGGCAGTATGTGAATGGGCACCTGGCGAATGCGGGGACGGATCCGTTTCCGAAGGAGGGCAAGATTTTATTCCAGTCGGAGGGGTCGGAGATTTACTTCAGGAATTTGCAGGTGGCGGCGCTGAAGTAGGTGGATGGGCGGCTGCAGGAGTAGGAGTTATGGCCTGGATTGGCATTCGTGCTGTGCTTACAAAGCTGCCGAACTAACTGGCTTCGAAGGAATGTGGCAATCACTTTAAAAATCTTTTTGACGGCGGGTTTGACTAACGTTTGCCCTGTGAACATATTGATCGGGAAACGCTGCTGCACAGGCTTCCTAGAACGATTGATGGCGTTTGGATAAGGGGAGCCTTACGAGGCGGCATCGTAAAGGCATGACACAAAATCAAGTTAGACAGAGCACGACTTTTCGTGTGGCGAGCCGCACAGTACATACTGTCGCGTTGGCTTACTTTTCAGACTACCGGGGTGTGAGCGATTCAGTTCGCGACTTATGCGTGGCGGGATTTGACGAGTTCGGAATCAACGTTTCGGCGTCGAGCGTGGCGGGAGTAAGTACTGCACGGAGCAAGGTTGTGGGCGAGCATTCGAAGCTTTGGCTCTGGAGAAAGATTCGGTTGCATGACCGGCACCGAAGTGGTGCAAACCAGATGAGGGGGCTCGATCCTACACCGCTGGAAGGTATGAGTCCGACGTGTCCCGTGCTGGATCTAACTCTGTCTTTAAATGCCATGCACGTGCCGCCGTCGATGATTGCACTGCTGCAGAAGGGTGTCGAAAATGAAGGTACGTTTGTTCTTGTAGACGCTGCGGATCGTGTTCAAGAAGCAGACGCCATTTTGGACCGAAATGCCGGCCTGTTACGTACGCAATATCTGAGAGGTTATGCGGCGTAGGTCACGGAGTTAGTGCCCCAAACGCCATATTGCGCTGGCATGCTTATTCGTCTGCGATGGATATCGGCGATGTGGGCCGCGTCACTTATAGCACTGTGTTTCAGAATTAAGATCAGGACGGGTTAGCAGTGGCGCTGCCGCGGTGCTGGCGGAGACGTGGTCTGCCGGTGCCGTATCTCGTTGAGGCCGGACGGATAGACGAACGGTTTTAGCGACCGAAGCGGTTCATGCCGCCGCCCATCTGGCCCATTTGCGACATGAGACGGCGTTGCATTTTGCCGCCGCCCTGGCCGAGGCCTTTGAACATCTTGCGCATCTGGGCGTATTGCTTGAGGAGGGCGTTGACGTCTTGCACGGTGGTGCCGGAGCCGAGGGCGATGCGGCGGCGGCGGGAGCCGGAGATGAGTTCGTGGTTGGCGCGTTCTTTCGAGGTCATGGAGTTGATCATGGCTTCGACGCGGGTGAGCTGGCCTTCGTCGACCTGCTCCGCGGCTTGCGAGAGGCCTTGGAACGGGCCGACGGAGGGGAGCATTTTGAGGATGGACTGCATGGAGCCGAGCTTCTTGATCTGGCGGAGCTGGTCGCGGA
>CAXTJO010000062.1:0-13157 GCA_964244665.1 uncultured Terriglobus sp. | reverse complement strand
GGCGGGTCAGCTTGTTTCCGCGTTTAGCCTTGCGGGTGCGGACGAAAGCAGGTTCTCCGCTGCGCAGGACGATGTAGCTGTCCTGCTCCGGTCGAAACGACAGTCTTGAGGAGGTATTTAGAAAGCAGGCGGGTTAGAGGCGGTGGGTAGCTTCGGCGCGGATTTGCTCGATGAGGTTGCGAAGGGCGTGGGCGCGGTGGCTGACCGCCTGGCGTTCGTCCGGGGTGAGCTGGGCCATGGTGCGGTTGTAGCGCGGGATGAGGACGAGGGGGTCGTAGCCGAAGCCGCCGGTGCCTTCGGGGTCGGCGAGGAGCTGGCCTTCGCAGGTGCCTTCAGCGACGTGGTGGACGACGCCGTCGCGGGCCAAGGCGAGGACGCAGCGGTAACGGCAGGTGCGGTCGGTTTCTTCGAGGGTGGCGAGCAGGAGGGCGGCGTTGTTGTTTTCGTCGGTGGAGCGGGTGGGGTCGGCCATGCCTAAATCGTGGGCAAAGCGGGCGCTGCGGACACCGGGACGGTTTTGGAGGGCGGTGATTTCGAGGCCGCTGTCGTCGGCGAGGACCCATGCGTTTGGCGTTTGGTGGGAGTAGAAGTTGGCTTTGAGGCGGGCATTGGCTTCGAAGGTGGTGCCGGTTTCTTCGGGGGGGGCGATGGTGGAGAGGTTGGGGAGGGGTTCGAACTGGATGGCGGTGTTGCCGGATTGTTCGGCGGCGTGGCGGAAGTCGCGGAGCTTGCCGGGGTTGGTGGTGGCGATGTGGAGGAGCATGGGTGTTGGATGCTTCGCGTTCTGAAATCCCGGAGTCCATCTCTTCGAATTCAGAAACCCATGTCCGAAAATTCGGACATGGGGCACCCGGATGTGCCGGTCGGGTCATGGCTGTTGTGGGAGGCGCCAGACGGCGACGTAGCCGGGTTGATTGAAGACGAGGTTGGCGGGGGCGAGGGGGACGGAGCCGGCGGGGGTTTGGGTGAGGCGGGCGAAGATGTCGGCGCGGTCGGTGGTCCATTGATTCGGGCCGGTCTGGGTGCAGTGGAACTGGACGGAGCTGAGGAAGATGGCGTCGCAGAACTGGAGTTTGCCGGCGAGGTTGAGGGGCTGGGGCGGGCCGATGAAGCCGTCGATGCGGTTGGTGCGATCGAAGCCGGCGATGCCTTTCGTGGCGAGGTCGTGCTGGAATTGGAGCGATCCCATGAGGCCGTCGAGCGGGACGATGTCGGCGTTGCTGTACCAGGCGATGCGGCCGGGTTTGTCGAAGGCGAGCAGGGTGTGGAGATGGGCGCGGTCGACGGCGGCGGCGTGAAAGCCGGGGTCTTGGCTGGTGGGGTCGTTGTGGGCGAAGTGGCGGAGGCTGGTGAGGGACCAGATGCCGAGGAGGGTGAGGTAGGTGAAGGTGAAGAGGGCGGTCTGGAAGATATTTTTTGTCGTTTCGGGTTGGTTGTTGCGGGCGGTGTAGCGGTCGAAAAGAACTGACGTGGCGCGGGCGAGGAGGATGCCGGCGAGGAGGGTCCAGGTGGTGTAGTACCAGGACCAGCGGGTCTCGCTGGAAAGGACGAAGGTGATGTAGAGGGCGTGGATGAGGACGCCGAGGGCGAAAGGGACTTCGACGGTGCGGTGGAAGAGATCGCGGCTGTGGCGGCGGGTGATGGCGAGGCCGGCGGCGATGAGGGCGAGGTCGAACCAGGCGGTGCGAGGCAGGTTGGTGAGGAATTTGTGCTCGCCGGGGCTGTGGGCTTTAAGCAGGCCGCTGATGGGCTGGAAGGTGCCGAAGAAATGGTGATTGGTGAAGAGGTAGGCGGCCCAGAGAAGCAGCGGGATGGGTGCGCTTTTTGCAAGGAGGGCGAGGTTGCGGCGGCGCTGCGGCACGGAGAGGGCGAGCGCTGCGCTGAGGGCTGTGACGATGAAAATGTTATCGAGACGGCTGAGGACGGCGAGGGCAGCGCAGATGGCGTAGGCGAGAGCACGGCGCTGTGTCGGGGTCTGTGCGAAGGTATAGGCGCCGTATGCAGTGGCGGAGATAAAAAGGCCGCTGAGTGCGCCTTCCGTGCCGAGTTGGGTGGTGAAGCAGAAGGGCAGGTAGAGCAGCCAGGCGAGATAGGGGAGGGTTGTGCCGGCCTTTTGCAGGAGTTGCGTGAGGCGGATGAGTGCGCCGAGGTTGAGGAGGCTGAGTGTGAGGCCGATGACGTGGACGGCGCTGCGATGGTCGGGAACGACTTTTAAAATGGCGGCGCAGACGAGAAACCAGAGCGGGTGGTAGCCGTTGGTCGGCATGAGCGAGTTGAAGCTGCTGCCTTGGCCGTGGGCGAAACGGGAGGCGCACTGGAAGTAAAAGTAGCTGTCGTCGGCGAAGAAGTTGTCGGGCCAGCGGACGAGGACGGTGGCGAAGAAGAGTACGAGGACGGCGAGCGCGGTCCAAAGGAGCGCCGGTGCGGGCTGCTGACTGTGGCGCACGGGCGTGTGATGGCGGAACCGGTTCACCGGGCGTGGCTGAAGGCGCGGGTGGGGTAGAGGGCGGGGTAGCGGGTGCCGTGTTGCATGAGGTGTTCGATTGCGGCTGTGGACTGGATGCCGCCGCGGGCGCCGGGTGCGGTGCAGTTGAGGGCGGCGGCGGCGCAGGCAAAGTCGAGCTGCCGCGCCAAAGGCCAGCCTTGAAGGAGGCCGTAGATAAAGGCGGCGTGGAAGAGGTCTCCAGCACCGGTGGTGTCGACGACAGGAACCCGGTATGCGGGGGTGTAGTGGAGATTGCGACCATCCCAGGCGAGAACACCGTCCGGGCCGAGAGTGGCGGCGGTGAGTTTGCTGCCATAGCGGCGCTGCATGGTTTTGAGAGCGGCTTCGAGGTCGGCCTCGCCGGTGAGGCGGGTGGGGAAGTCGCGGCTGACGATGAGGTAATCGATGAGGGGCAAGAGGTCATGGACGCCGGCGTAGAGTTCGTCGAGATCGGCAATGACGGGAATGCCGGCAGCGCAGGCCCAGGTGGCGGCGAGAGTGGCGGCGGCGGTGTCGAAACCGTCGAGGTGGAGGGCGCGGGCGGAGGTAATCCAGTGCTGCTCGAGGTCTTGCGGGTGCAGAGTGAGGCGGGGATCGCGCTTGAGCAGGACGGTACGCTCGCCGGTACCGTCGACGAGGATGATGGATTGAGCGCTGGCGCAGCCGGTGGAGGTAAGGGCTTTGCTGTCGACGCCAGTGAGGTCGAAGGCCGTGTGGTGCAGGGTGGCGGCGGTGTCGTCGCCAAGTTTGCCGACGTAGCGGGTGCGGAGGCCCCAACCCTGGCAGGCGACGATGGCTGTGGCAGTCTGGCCGCCGGGAAGGATGGATACGTCGTCGAACTCGACCTTGCTGCCCATGACGGGGAAGGCGGCGAGGCGGATCAGGGTGTCGGTGGCGTTGAGGCCGACGCCGACGAGGTCGACGGTGGGGGCGTTGGGCATGGGATTACTGTATCGCGGAGACGCGGGAAGTACTTTGCGCTGTTGTAGCCGGGATATTGATTTCGTTTGGAGGGAGAGCGGGAGCTTCTTCTTCCTCCTCAATGTAGCTGTGTTTTCCTTATGTGAGGGCGCGTGTTTCGGGTGCGCCCTGCCAGCACCGGCATGGGTGCGCAGCGTGTGCTACGCGCGATTTTCGATGGGATGAGAGCAGGACAGAAGATGAGTGCAACACAGGGAGCGCCGACTGCGGCGGAGATCAAGCCGGCCGAAGGAAAGCTCGGGATCATGATTCCGGGCATGGGTGCGGTGGCGACGACGCTGATCGCGGGTGTGGAGGCCGTGCGGCGGGGGATGGCAAAGCCGATCGGTTCGATGACGCAGATGGGAACGATCCGGCTGGGAAAACGGACGGACGACCGCACGCCGATGATCAAGGAGTTTGTGCCGATTGCGAAGCTGGATGACCTGGTATTTACCGGTTGGGATATTTTCGGCGGCAATTTGTACGACGCGGCGAAGACGGCACAGGTGTTGGACCGGGATCAGCTTACGGAGATGAAGCCGTTTCTGGAGGGGATCGAGCCGATGCCTGCGGTGTTCGACCAGCATTATGTAAAGCGGCTGGAAGGTAAAAAGATTAAAACGGGCAAAAACAAGTGCGACTTAGCGAACCAGATTCGAAATGATATTGCTGCGTTCAAATCGAAGACAGACAGGCAGGTGATGATCTGGTGCGGTTCGACGGAGATTTTTTTAGAGCAGAAAGCGGTGCACCAGACACTGGCGGCATTTGAAAAGGGATTAGTCGAGAATGATCCGTCGATCTCACCAAGCATGCTGTACGCGTGGGCTTGTTTGAAGGAAGGCATTCCATTTGCGAATGGTGCGCCGAATTTGACAGTAGATATTCCGGCGCTGCGGGAGTTATCGAGGCAGACGGGTGCGCCTATCTGCGGAAAAGATTTCAAGACGGGCCAGACGTTTTTAAAGACGGTGCTTGCGCCTGCGCTAAAAACCCGTTATTTGGGGCTGAGCGGATGGTACTCCACCAATATCCTGGGAAACCGGGACGGTGAGGTACTGGATGACCCTGAGAGCTTCAAGACCAAGGAAGAGTCGAAGCTGGGCGTGCTGGATTACATCCTGCAGCCGGAAAAGCACCCTGATTTATACAAGGACTTCTACCATAAGGTAAGAATCAATTACTATCCGCCGCGGGGAGATAACAAGGAAGGCTGGGATAACATCGACTTATTCGGATGGCTGGGATATCCGATGCAGTTGAAGGTGGATTTTCTGTGTCGCGACTCGATTCTGGCGGCTCCGCTGGCGTTGGATTTGTGTTTGTATCTCGATCTTGCGGCAAGGACGCCTTCGTTGAAGCATCTTGGTATTCAGGAGTGGTTGAGTTTTTATTTCAAAGCTCCAGACAGCGCGCCGGGAGTGTATCCGGAGCATGATTTGTTTATTCAATCGATGAAGCTGAAAAATACCCTGCGACACATTATGGGTGAGGATCTGGTGACGCATCTGGGATTGGATTACTACGGCGATTAGTGTATGTCTGCGTGTGGGGAAGGCTGCCTTTGTGGCAGCCTTTTCTTTTGTTCCGGAGGCGAATAAGCTGAGGAGGCGGAGGATGCTATGGCGACAGCGTTGGCGATGGGTGAGCCGTTCGTTTCTGTAGAAGAGTATCTGAGCACCGTGTACGAGGCCGATATGGACTACGTGGATGGGGTGTTGGAGGACAGGAACGTGGGAGAGTTTGGGCATGCAACTGTGCAGCAGTTGCTGATGCTGGCGTTGATGCGGTTTGAGGACGAGGCCGGCGTTCTAACGATTATTGAGACGCGAACCCAGACGCAGGTGACGCGCTTTCGTGTTCCGGATGTGGCTCTTCTTTCGACCGAGCGGCTGCCGGACCGCATCGTGCGTAGCGCGCCGTTACTGTGTATCGAAGTGATGTCGCCGGAGGACAGGCTGAGCAGGATTCGTACGAAGTGTGAAGACTACCTGCATATGGGTGTGCCAGCCGTATGGATTTTTGATCTGCCGAACGAGACGGCGTATCAAATGACGGCGGAGGAGTTTACCGAGGTGCGGAACGGCTGGCTGCGGCTCGACGGGACGCCCGTGGCGCTGGATGTGCAGGAAATTTACGTGGCGGCGAAGAAGCGGGCGGGACGGCTGGCGTAGGTCGTCAACGATCGGGTTGGAACGCCTAAAATACTGGTGTGACCAAGATTCGACAGGGCGATTTGATTCAGAGCGTGGCGGATGCTCTGCAATTTATCAGTTACTTTCATCCGGCGGATTATGTTAGGAATTTGACGCGGGCGTATGAGCTGGAGGAATCGCCGGCCGCAAAGGACGCCATGGCGCAGATTCTGATTAACAGCCGGATGTGTGCTGAGGGGCACCGGCCGATTTGTCAGGATACCGGTATTGTGACGGTCTTTTTGAAGGTAGGCATGGGAGTGCGGTTTACCGGTGACGATGGTGGTGCGCCGACGATGGACCTGCAGGGGATGTGCGATGAGGGGGTGCGACGGGCGTATGGGGATGCGGACAATCCGCTGCGTGCGAGCATTCTGGCGGACCCGGCGTTTACCCGGCGCAACACGCGGGACAACACGCCGAGCGTGGTCGTTGCGGAGTTAGTGCGGGGCGAGACCGTGGAGGTAACGGTTGCGGCGAAGGGCGGCGGGAGCGAGGCGAAGTCGAAGTTCGCGATGTTGAACCCGTCGGATTCGGTAGCGGACTGGGTGCTGCAGGTCGTGCCGACGATGGGCGCGGGATGGTGTCCGCCGGGCATGCTGGGCATTGGGATTGGCGGGACCAGTGAGAAGGCAATGCTGCTGGCGAAGCAGTCGCTGATGGACCCGATCGACATGCAGGAGCTGCTGCTGCGTGGGCCTGCGTCAAAAATCGACGAGTTGCGGATTGAGATCTACCAGAAAGTGAATGCGCTGGGGATAGGGGCACAGGGGCTGGGTGGGCTGACAACTGTGCTGGACGTGAAAATTCTGGACTATCCGACGCATGCGGCGAATTTGCCGGTGGCAGTCATTCCGAACTGTGCAGCGACGCGCCATGCACACTTTGAGTTGGACGGCACTGGGCCGGCAGTGCTGGCGATGCCGGAGATGAGTGACTGGCCGGAGTTGACCTATAATCCAGCGGGCGCGCGACGGGTGGATCTGGATACAGTGACCCGCGAAGAGGTGGCGACGTGGCGAGCGGGTGAAGTGGTATTGCTGAGTGGCAAACTGCTGACCGGGCGGGATGCGGCGCACAAGCGGATGGCGGATATGCTGTCGCGAGACGAGAAGCTGCCGGTAGATTTTACGAACCGATTTATTTACTACGTGGGCCCGGTGGATGCGGTGCGGACAGAGGTTGTGGGACCGGCCGGGCCGACGACGGCGACAAGGATGGATAAATTTACCCGGGTGATGCTGGAGCGGACCGGGCTTATGGGGATGGTCGGCAAAAGTGAGCGTGGACCGGCGGCGGTAGAGGCGATCCACGAGTCCGGCGCGGTGTACCTGATGGCGGTAGGGGGCGCAGCGTTTTTGGTGTCAAAGGCGATTACGCACTCGCGGGTGCTGGCGTTCGAGGATTTGGGGATGGAAGCAATCTTTGAGTTCACAGTAAAGGACATGCCGGTGACCGTGGCGGTAAGCGCCGACGGAACCAGCGTGCATGTGACTGGGCCGGCAGAGTGGGCGGCGCGAATGCGTGAGACGCAGGCGCTGGCGGGCGTGCCCATTTTGCAGTGATGGCTCAATAGCTGGAGCGGACGGTGGACTGGATGGTCTGCTGAATGCGGCCGGTGGTATCGAGACGGATGATCCAGTACTCCGGGACGATAGGTGCGAGTGGATGCGCATACAGAAGTTCGGCAGTGCAACCCGGTTTGGGATGGGGCAAATCCGTGCAGGAACCGGTCTGCCTGGCAATGCCCATGCGCTGAATGACCTGGGCCTGGGTGTCGCCAACGTGAAGGGAAGCGAAGGCTTTCTCTCGATGGCGGGCGCTGATAAGGGTGCCGAACGTGGTGCCGGCGAGGAGCGTTAAAACTGCAAGAAGAGAGAGGACGATCTTCATACTCTGCCCGCACACTACAGCGTGGCTGGCTTCTCCCAATCCTCAAACAGGATGTCGGCAAGGGGTTTGCGGTCGCGGGGCTGGGACTCGGGTACTTTGAAGTTGTCGGGAAGGTTTGCGGGATCGCCAAGGTAGCCGAGCGCCCAGACGGCGACAGGGTCGAACTCCGTGGGGATGCCGAAGCTGGCGCGGAGGAGATCGGCATCGAAGCCGGCCATGCCGTGGGTGTGGAGACCGAGGCGAGTGGCCTCAAGCGATAGCGTGGCAGAGGCAGCACCCACGTCGTGCAGGGCGACCTTGTTCGGTTGACCGCTTTTTGTGAAGGTCTTTTTGGCAAGGCTGGCGTAGAGC
Source organism: uncultured Terriglobus sp. (assembly GCA_964244665.1). GTDB lineage: Bacteria > Acidobacteriota > Terriglobia > Terriglobales > Acidobacteriaceae > Terriglobus. The sequence goes on along the minus strand of CAXTJO010000062.1, from coordinate 5,270 downwards.
ACGGGAGCGTCTTTGGCCCAGCCCTGATTTAACGGGAGTAAGGCGCTGAAAAGCTTCATGTAGGTTTCGCCTGGGTTTACTCCGAGGAGGAAGCGCCAGGGCTGTTCGTTGTAGCTAGAGGCCGCCCAGGAAGCGGCGGTGAAAAGAATTTTGAGATCGGCAGGGGCAACGGGGCGGTCGGAAAAGGCGCGGGGACTCCATCGGCGAAGGATGGTTTCGGCGACTGGCTGGTCGGTGATGGCGTACTTCACTTGGTCGAGACTGGGCATGTTTCCCTCGCAGGCGATGGGATGAGTGAGCAGATGGGGCGGATGCTTTTCCGGGAGACCACGCGCCGATATTCGTCTGAAACTATGCGTGCTGCTGGGGCTGTGGTGCAATAGAAATATGAGCGAAACGAAGTTCGATGTGCTTGTGATCGGGGCTGGGCCGACGGGACTAGCGTGCGCCATCGACGCGCAGCGGGCCGGGTTGCGGGTGGTGTTGGTGGACAAGGGATGTGTGTGTAACAGCCTATTTCACTATCCAGCACACATGACGTTTTTTACGACGCCGGAATTGCTGGAGATTGGGGACATGCCGTTCAGCAGCCCCAATCAGAAGCCGACGCGGAGTGAAGCGCTGGAGTACTACCGGAAGGTGGCGGATCACTACGAACTGGATATTCGTCAGTACCACCGGGTGGAGCGTGTAAGTGGGCGGAACATGGAGTTTACGGTGCATACCGTGGATCGGTTTGGGCGCGGCGTTGAGTTACAGGCGCGCAAACTGATCGTGAGTACCGGGTATTACGATCTGCCAAACCACTTGGGTATTCCCGGTGAAACCTTGAGTAAGGTTGCGCACTATTACAATGAGCCGCATCCTTATTTTGGTTTGAACGTGCTGGTGATTGGGGGGAAAAATTCAGCGGCGATTGCAGCGCTGGACCTGTGGCGGCACGGGGCGCATGTGACACTGGTGCACCGTGGGGCGGAGATGCATCGGCATGTGAAGTACTGGATTCTGCCGGATATCAACAACCGGTTCAAGAACGGGGAAGTTACGGGGTACTTCAATTCGACTGTTTCGGGCGTTACGGAGGACGCTGTCACGTTACAGACACCTGAGGGTGATGTAGTTCTGCCGAACGACTTTGTATTTGCATTGACGGGATATCATCCGGATTTTGAATTTATCGAGAAGCTTGGGGTAAAGCTGGACCTGGAGGATGATCGGGTGCCGATGGTGAACGAGGCCACGCTGGAGAGTAATGTTGCGGGCATCTATCTGGCGGGAGTTATTGTGGCGGGAGAGCGTACGAATGAGATTTTCATAGAGAACGGACGGTTTCATGGCGGATTGATCGCCAAAGACCTGGCTGAAAAACTGACGCCGGTCGCAGTATAAGTTTGTGGAAGGAAAGGCCCCGAGTTCAAGAACTCGGGGCCTCTTTGTTTGTGTGCACTTAGTTGATGACACGGCGAAGGAAGCCGCGCATGCCAACCCAACTGAGCAGGGCAAAGGAGAGAACGAGCATGCCCAGGATGGCGGGAATGGGCATGTGGGGGAGGGTGGGGGTGAGCGAGGCGCGGATGCCTTCGGTCATGTAGACGATGGGATTGAAGAGAACGGCGATCTGGAGCCACTTAATGCTGTGGAGTGCAATCCACGGATAGTACACGCAGCCGAGAAAGGTAATGGGAATGACGATGATGGAGAAAATTAAACCGATTTGCTGAGGTTTGACGGCTGTGCCGATGGCAAGGCCGAGCGCACCCGCGAGCAGCGAAGCGAGAACGACGACCGTGACAAGCAGCGGGACGCTGGTGACGTGGACCACGGGATGCGTTGCGGGGATGAAGTAGGCAAGCGGGAAGACGATGCAGGCGGCGAGGCAGGATTGGATGGCGGAGAAGACGACCTTTTCCATGGCAACGAGTGATGTGGGAAGCGGGCACATGACGCGATCGTCGATTTCGCGGGTGCTGCCAAAATCGACCGCAAGTGGCAGGGCAACAGCGGCGATGCCGGAAAACATGATGCCGACGGCCATGAGGCCGGGAAGCAGGACGGTGGAGAAATTGACGCCGGTTTGCTCCGCCATGTGTTGGGTGGGGTTGAGGGCGGCGCCGTTGGACATGTGGGGCATGACATAGGTGAAGACGAAGAGAAAGAGCAGCGGATTCATAATGATGCGCAGCACAAAAGGAAAGAGTTCGCGGCGAAGGACATGAAGGTCGCGGACGAAGATACCGAAGAAAGCGCGGGTGTAGCTGGCGGCTTTGGAAGATTGGGGAACGATCAATGCGGCTGTGGCCATGCGATGCCTCTTATAGATTGTGCGCGTCGTTCGTGAGAACCCGGTCGTTTGTCTCAGAGGTGGGACATGGGCATGTGATGCGTGGGACCGTTACTCGCGGAGCTCGCGTCCTGTCATGCGAATGAAGACAGTTTCAAGGGTAGGCTCGGTGATGCTGAGATCGAGGAGACCATTGTTGCTAGCCGTGTTGACGAGTTGAGGGAGCAGGCCATCCCGATTGCCGGAGGCCAGGATGCGAAGCCCTCTCGGGGTGGTCTCGACGGCTGTAACGCCGGGCATGGCGACGAATTGCCTGGTGATGGCGTCGGTGGTTTCGCGCAGGGCAAGCTCGTAGATCGTGCTGGCGCCAAGCGACGCCTTGAGAGCCTGCGGTGTGTCTTCGACGAGAATTTTGCCGTTGTCGATGATGGCAATACGGTCGCAGAGCTCATCGGCTTCTTCCATGTAGTGAGTGGTGAGGACGACGGTGATGCCGTGGTCGTGAAGACCTTTGACGGACTCCCACATGGCGATACGGCTCTGGGGATCAAGTCCGGCGGAAGGTTCGTCGAGGAAGAGGACCTGGGGTGAGTGGGCGATGGCACGCGCAATCTGGACGCGTTGAGCGAGGCCGCCGGAGAGCTGGCTGGGGTAGGATTTAGCACGCTCGGTGAGGTGGAACTGGTCGAGAAGTTGAGCGGTGCGAGACCTGGCGGCGGCTGCGGTGAAGCCGAAGTACATGCAGTGAAACTGGATGTTCTCCTCGACAGTGCACGCGCGCTCGAGCGTGTTGTACTGGGGGACGACGCCCATGTGGCGGCGGGCCTCGGAGGGATTGCGGACGACGTCAACGCCGGCGATGGTGGCACTGCCGCTGGTTGGCAAAGCGCGCGTGGTGCAGATGGAGATGGTGGTGGTTTTGCCGGCGCCGTTGGGACCGAGCAGGCCGTAGATGGCACCGGCCGGGACGTCGAGGTTAATACCGGCGACAGCGGTGACGGGAGGTTTGCCGGCGTAGGTTTTCTGCAGAGAACGGAGGGAGACGATGCCGGTACCGCTGGGTGTAATCACAATAGTTCGATGCTAGCGCAGAGAGGAGGCCCCAGAGCCGGCGCTCCAGGCCGCCGTTTTATGCACCTGAGCCAGACGGAGTTTCAGGAGCGACTTTTGTGTTGTCAGTGATGCCGTCGCTGGGGGAGAGGATGACGCGATCGCCGGGTTGCAGGCCGGTGAGAACTTCAGTGCTGGCACCGAAGTCGCGGCCGAGGGTGAGATTGCGGAGGTGGGCGACGTTGTCTTTGTCGACGACGAATGCCTGCGGACCGGCGATGCGAACGACTAGGGCATTTGCCGGGATGAGCAGCGGGGCGGAAACTCGGTTGGTGTCAAAGGAGACGGTGGCGAACATGCCGGGGAGGATTTTGCCAGTGGCGTTTGGCAGGTCGATTTCTGTGAGCAGGGTGCGGCTTGCGGGATCGATGGAGTTTGAGGTGCGGGTGACATTGCCGGTGAAGGCCTGACCGGGAAGCTCGCGGAAGGCGACGGCGGCAACGTGGGCGCTCATAGCGGCCGGGGCGTTGGACTGGGGCACATTGGTAAAGACGCGGACTGTGCTCGACTGCGCGATGGTGAACAGCTGGGTTACGGTGTTGGCTGAACCTGCGGAGATGAGCGATCCGGTGTCGATGCTGCGGGTGAGAATGGTGCCGGCAAAGGGGGCGAGCACACGAGAGAAGCCGGCCTGCTCCTGAAGAGAGCGGACGTTCGCCTCGCCGGCAGAGATGTTGGCACGGGCGGCCTGGACGGTAGCGTCGTTGGCACCGGACTGAGCCTGCTGGGTTTGCGCGGTCTGGAGGGAGACGACGCCCTGCTTGTAGAGCTCGTCGTAGCGCTGGTCGTTGAGAGTGGTGAGCCTGGCATTCGCGACGGCCTGGGCAAGAGCGGCCTTGAGTTGAAGGACTGTTGCTTCAGCCTGGCGAAGTTGCTGGGCGGTTTGGGGATCGTCGATTGTGGCGAGAAGCTGGCCCTGCCGAACGCGGTCGCCGATGTCGACGAAACGTTTTGTGATGTAGCCGGAGGCACGGGCGTAAACGGGCGTTTGCTCGAAGGCCTGAACGGTGCCGGGGAGCTCGAGCTTGCCAGTCTGGGTGCCGAAGGTGATGCTTGCGATTTCGACGGGTGGCGGACCGGCATTGATGCGGGTCTCTTCGACAAGAGCGTCCTTGTGGCGGAAGCGTGGGACAAGGAATGCACCGCCGAGCAGGATGAGCAGGAGAAAGAAACCGCCGGCGAGGGCGACGGGGGCACGGCGCGGTGGGTGAGGGTCGGCTGGGGTGGCGCGCGGGTCATGCTCCGCTGCTACCGGGGTGTCGATGAAGTTCTGCGCCATGCAGGGTCCGATCTCCTTTTGCGTCGTTCGATGTGTGCTGGGCTGAGCGGGATCAGGCGTGAGTCAGTTCGCGCTGTTCATCAGTGGTGTGGACCTGGACGCCGTGGGGCGGGTCTTTGCGGAGGAGCGAGTAGAAGATGGGCACGATGACGAGGGTTGTGGCGGTAGCAACGATAAGCCCACCAATTACAGCGCGGCCGAGTGGCGCGTTTTGCTCGCCGCCTTCGCCCATGCCGAGCGACATGGGAAGCATGCCGAGGATCATGGCGAGGGCTGTCATAAGCACGGGACGGAGGCGGGTGAAGCCAGCGGCGGCGGCCGCCTGAAGGCTGTTGAGGCCGGCGGAGCGCTGGTCGTTGGCGAAGGTGACCATAAGGATGGAGTTGGCGGTGGCGACGCCCACGGTCATGATGGCGCCCATGAGCGAGGGGACGGAAAAAGTTGTGCCGGTGAGAAAGAGCATCCAGAGAATGCCGCAGGCGGCACCAGGCAGGGCCATGAGGATGATGAACGGGTCAAGCCAGCTCTGGAAGTTGACGACCATAAGCATGTAGACGAGGGCGACGGCGAAGATCATGCCGAGGCCGAGGCCGGTGAAGC
>CAXTJO010000061.1:0-13439 GCA_964244665.1 uncultured Terriglobus sp. | reverse complement strand
GGGAACAGGGCCGCGCGTGGTTCCTGGAAAACGGCGTCCTCCCGCCCCGCCGCGAAACCGTGTCCTTCAGACCCTCAGCCACGCCAACACTCCCACCCTCTCCACCGCAATCTTCACAGCCTGTCGACAGTAAACCAACGGTTACATCCCCAAATTTGTCATTTCGACCGGACTCCTCGCAGCACTATCGCGAGGACGCAGCGGAGAAACCTGCTTCTCCCCCCGACAGATCCCCCCAGGCGCCCCTTTCAGGCCACACACTCTCGAATCCGGCAAGCGTCTCACTGCACGGCGCGGAAGACGCGCCCACAAACCCCGCCTCTTCCCCGGAACAGGCCTCACAGGACGAAGCCCGTGCTGCCCGCATCGCCATCATGCAGCAAACCGGCACTGCATCAGCTCCCGCCGCTCCCGCCAAATCCGACACACTCGCCGTCAAGCCCCCGCAACCCCCCTTTCCACCCATCACCATTACCTCCCCCTTCAGCTCTCCGGCGCAACCGCAACCCTCCAGCGTTCCGGTCCTCACCGAATCGAACGCCTCAACCCCACCTGACGCCTCCACCGGCCTGAACTTTCACCTGAACCATCCCGCTCCGCCAGAACCGCAGACCCTTCCCGACGCCGACCCGGCAGCCACCCAACCCGCTTCCAGCATTGAGGCTCCCCCACCCTCCCCGCGCTCGGCAGAAGCCGCCGACCTTCAGGCCGTCGTCGTCGAAGCCCTTTTCGCCGCGAAAATCCACAACTCCGCCGCCGAACAGCTTGAAGAGACCACCTGGACCCTCGCCGACGGCGAACTCCGCATCCAGACCTCCCTCTCCAAACAGATGATGACCACCATCTTCCGTCCCGACGTTGAAGCCATCGTCAAAGGTGCTCTGCGCACCAAAGGCGTCACCGGCCTCAAGATCTCCTTCATCGCCGGCACGCCCGAGTCGAAATCCAAAACACCCCGGAAACCCCGCACCGGCTCCGCCCAGGCCAAAGCCCTCGAGCACCCCACCGTGCAGGCCGCCCAACGCCTCTTCAACGCCGAAGTCACCAACGTCGTCGACCTTCGCCGCGACTGAACGCCTGTCCCTTGAGCAGGCGCAGCCCCAGGCAAAACATCGCAAACCCAAAATCATAGCGGCTCAACCGCCAGGATCGGACCACCACCCCATGGACATGAACAAACTCCAGCAAATGCTCGGCCAGGCTCAACAGATGCAGGGCGCGATGGAACAGAAAACCGCCGAGATCGTCGCCGAAGCCAGCAGCGGCGGCGGCCTCGTCACTGCTCGCGTCAATGGCCGCAAAGAACTTCTGCGCCTCACCATCGCTCCCACCGCCCTGCAGGCCAGCGCCGGTGATATCGAGATGCTCGAAGACCTGATCACCGCCGCCGTCAACGAAGCCGGCCGCAACGCCGACGCCGCAGTCCAGGCCGCCACCTCCGGCATGCTCGGCAGCATGGACCTTGCCAACCTGCTCGGCTAGCCGCCATCCCCGGCCCAACCCGGAACCACCCCCGATACTGCCCGCGCCCGCAGCAACGATTTCCTACAGGATGTGTCTTACTCTCACAGCAACATGTTTTACGGAGATCTGCCATGAAGAAATTTGCTCGCACCGCCTTTGCACTCGTCGCCCTGCTCACCGTCGCGGGCGCATTGAACTCCGCTTCGGCGCAGTCCTACCACCGTCACCACCACCATCATCATCACCACAATCGCTAGATCGCGGTGATTCCTCCAACACAAAGGCCCCGAGTCCAACTCGAGGCCTTTTTCGTTTCGCCACGTAACCTAAAGCTCGTACGTCACCATCGCCGCCAGCGATTTTGGATCCAGACTCGCCCCGCCGATCAGCGCCCCATCGATGTTCGGCATCCTCAAAATCGACCCACAGTTCTTCGGCGTTACCGACCCGCCATACAAAATCCGCGTCTGGTGCGCGCACACCGGCCCAAATCGCGAACTCAACTCCTCGCGGATCATCGCATGCGCCTGGTCCGCAACTTCCGGCGTCGCGCTCGATCCCGTCCCGATCGCCCACACCGGCTCGTACGCAATCACCAGCGTCTCCATCTTCTCCGCCGGCAAATTTGCCAGCGCCGCACCCATCTGTGCCAGCAGCGTGTCCTTCGTGTAGCCCGTCTGCCGGTCCGCCAGCATCTCGCCCAGGCACAGTACCGGCGCAATGTCGTGCGCAATCGCCGCTTTCAGTTTCAGGTTCACGTGTTCATAGCTTTCATTCGCATACAGCCGCCGCTCGCTGTGCCCCAGCAACACATGCGTGCAGCCGATACTGGTCAGCATCGTCGGCGATGTCTGCCCCGTAAACGGCCCCTCATTCAGCCAGTGCATCGTCTGCGCCCCGGCACGCACACGCTTCTCCTCCACCCGGTCGATCACCGTCGAAAGCGACGTCGCCGTCGGAAAAATCAGGATATCGTCCCGGTCGTGCCCCTCGACCATCGGCAGGAACTCGTCCAGAAACGACAAGGACTCCTTCGGGTTTTTAAACATCTTCCAGTTCGCCGCGATGATCTTCTTGCGCATCCGCTCCCGTTCTCCGTCCCTGCAAAGCTTAGGCAACCGCGGCGTTCATGGCAAGCTATCATCTGCCAGGGTGCGATAGTCGCCTGATAGTCGCCTGTCCGTTCTGCTCTACGCCAGAGCCGCCACGCCCGGCAGCGTCTTGCCCTCCAGGAACTCCAGCGAAGCGCCGCCCCCGGTCGAAATATGCGTGATCCGGTCCGTCACACCGGCCTGCGCCGCAGCACTCACGGAGTCCCCGCCGCCGATAATGCTCGTCGCCGCCTCGTTGGCCGCCACCGCCTCCGCCACCGCCATCGTTCCAGCGGCAAAGCTCGGCATCTCGAACACACCCATCGGCCCGTTCCACACAATCGTGCTTGCCAGGGCGATCTCCTTCACAAACAGGTCGATCGACTTCGGCCCGATATCCAGCGCCATCCACTCTGCCGGAAAGTCGCCGGTACCGTCGAACATCTCGGTCGCCGCATCGTTCGCAAATCTGTCTGCAAGCACGTGATCCACCGGCAGCAAAAACCGCACACCGTTCGCCTCCGCCTTCTTCAGCGCCGCCGCCGCCACATCGATCTTGTCGGCCTCCAGCAGGCTCTTGCCCGTCTTCTGCCCCCGCGCATTCAAGAAGGTATACGCCATCCCGCCGCCCACAATCAGCGCATCCACCTTGTCCAGCAGGTTGTCGATCACCGCAATCTTGTCCGACACCTTTGCCCCACCCACAATCGCCACAAACGGCTTGTCCGGGTTCTCCAGCGCCCTGCCCAGGAACTTCAACTCCTTCTCCATCAGCAGGCCCGCCGCCTTCTCCTTCACAAAATGCGTGATCCCCTCGGTCGACGCATGCGCCCGGTGCGCCGCCCCAAACGCATCGTTCACATACACATCCGCTAGCGCCGCCAGCTTCTTCGCGAACTCCGGGTCGTTCGCCTCTTCCTCCGCATGGAAGCGCAGGTTCTCCAGCAGCAGCGCCTGCCCATGCTCCAGGTTCGCCACCAACTCCTCCGCCACCGGGCCCACCGCGTCCGGGCTGAACGCCACGTTCCGCGACAGCCCAAGATCCGCGTCCAGCAGCATCCGCAACCGGTCCACCACCGGCCGCAGGCTCAGCGCCTCTACCCGTTGCCCCTTGGGCCGGCCCAGGTGCGCCGCCAGCACCACCTTGGCCTTCGCCCGCAACGCAAACTCGATCGTCGGCAGCGTCTCCCGAATCCGCGTGTCGTCCAGAATCTCCCCGCCATCCTTGCTCAACGGCACATTGAAGTCGACGCGGATAAACACACGCTTACCCTGCAAATCCAAATCCCGAATCGAATGTGTAGCCATCACTCGATAGTAGTCGCAGGCTTGAAGCCCTGCTCGCGGCTGTGGCGGACGGCGGCAATCGTCACCACGGAGCCGGCATATTCGTACCGCACCAGGTAGGCGCCTTTGCCGAAACCAAATTGCCATTGACGCTGGCCCGGCGCCGTAACCCGCCCCGATTCCGGTTGTGTCCGCATCGCTTCTACACCCTCTTCAATCGTTTCAATCGCACGTGCCGCCGCACCCGGACTGAATTGTGCAAGGAAATCGAAAAGCCTTCGCAGATCCTCAAGCGACTCCTTTGACCAGACTACGTGTGGCATGCGGGAGGAGCTGCTTTCGCATCGTGCCGCAGTCGCCCGAACCACTCCAATACCTCCTCGTGGGTCACATGCAACCCGGTGGTATGGTAGTGATCCAGCGCAGCCGTCGCTCTTTCAGTGAACTGCTTGTCCTCTTCAGCAGGCAGGTCGGGCGACCATTCCAAACGCACAGTCATCAGCCGGATATAGTTCTCCAGCACATCATGCACGATCAAGTCCGGCGAACAATGCTCGTCCGCCGCAATCCTCTCCAACTTGCGCTGGTGGTCCGGATGAATCTGGATCGTCTGCGTCGCCATGACACTCCCCTGCCCAACATCATAAGCACGCGCCGTCGTAAGCGCCTGCTCGCCCACCGCGCGTAAGTCGAACTACAACCCCTTTTCCACCAGAAACAACACCATATCCTTCACCCGCGAGCTATACCCCCACTCGTTGTCGTACCAGCTGATCACCTTGCCCGTATGACTTCCCACGACCTTCGTCAGCTTGCTATCCACAATCGACGACCTTGAATCTCCCTTGAAATCCGACGACACCAGCTCCTCCGTCGTGTACCCCAGGTACGGCTTCAGCGGCCCATCCTCTGACGCCTTCTTTAGCGCCTCGTTCACCGTCGCCACCGTGATCGGCTTCTCCGTCGTAAACGTCAAATCCACCACGCTCACGTTCGGCGTCGGCACCCGCATCGCAAACCCGTCCAGCTTCCCGTCCATCTCCGGAACCACCAGCTTCAACGCCTTTGCCGCACCTGTCGACGACGGAATCATGCTCAGCGCTGCCGCCCGCGCCCGCCGCAGATCCTTGTGCGGAAAATCCAGGATCACCTGGTCGTTCGTGTAGCTGTGTACCGTTGTCATAATGCCGCTCGCAATGCCGAACGTGTCGTTCAGCACCTTCACCACCGGCGCCAGGCCATTCGTCGTGCAGCTCGCATTGCTGATCACATGGTGCGTCGCCGCATCGTACTTGTCGTCATTCACGCCCAGCACAATCGTGATGTCCTCATTCGTCGCGGGCGCGGAGATGATCACCTTCTTCACCGTCTCGCCCAGGTGCGCCTTGGCCTTTGTGCCATCGGTAAAGTGGCCGGTCGACTCCACCACCACCTGCGCACCGACCTCCGCCCACGGCAGCTTCGCCGGATCGCGCTCCGCGAACACCTTGATCGTCTTGCCATCGACGGAGATGAAATCCTCGCCGGCAACCACATCGTTCTTCAAATTGCCCAGAATCGAGTCGTACTTCAGCAGGTGTGCCAGCGTCGCCGGACTGGTCAGGTCGTTCACGGCCACAAACTCAATCTCCGGGTTGCCCAGCGCCGTGCGAAACACATTGCGGCCGATACGACCAAAACCGTTAATGCCTACCTTTACTGCTGCCATGCGAAGCCACTTCCCTTCCTAAATTACGCGCCCATCCGGTAACGGCGCATCTTCGTCAGTGTAGCCCGTCCCGCTGGCCTCCCGGTGCCCACATTGCACCATTTTGCGTGCACCGCTGGCTGTATGCTACAAGTCATCAGGCAAGCGCAGCGGCGCGGCACGACCGCGAGCAGCGCGCAGCCCATCTCCAAAGAAGACAGATGCATGCGCGAATGGATGCGCGACCCAGATGAGAAGACGCAGCAAGCGTGGCCCGAACAACAGCGAAGCCACAGGCAAAATCGGCCAGGAGATCCCCTCAGACCAGCCCGCGGCACTTCGCCCCTCCTACCCGGAAGCCGGCCGGCGATCAGCGCCGTCCGACCCGGAACAACCCACGCTCGACACAGCCGCAGACGCAGATACCGACATCTCCAGCGACCCCGCAGCCGACGAACCGGAAGCCGCGACTCCCGGCGACATCGTCCTCGAGACACAGCCCGAACTCCTCTCCACCCCGCCCGCCGAGCCCCAGCCGCTGCAGCAGGGGGGTGAAAAACCCGCGCCCAAGGGTTTCGTCGTTCTCGCCATCGGCCTGCCTGGCTCCGGCAAAACCACCTGGTACAAGCGCCGCGGCGTCACTCCCCTTTCCAGCGACCTGCTCCGCACCATCCTGTTCGACGACATCACCGACCAGCGCTACAGCGGCCTTGTTTTCAGCACCTTGCGCTCGCTCCTCCGCGCCCGCCTCATCGCCAAAATGCCCTGGAACTACGTCGACGCCACCAACCTTTCCGCCCACGAGCGCCGCCAATGGATCAAGATGGCCAAGAGCTTCGGCTATGAGGCACAGGCCGTCTTCTTCGACGTCCCTCTCGCCGTCTGCATGGAGCGCAACAGCAAGCGTGAGCGCCGCGTAGCCGACGACGTCATGGAAAAGATGAGCGAGCGCCTTCGCCCCCCATCGTTCCGCGAAGGCTTTTCCAAAATCACCGTCGTGCGTGTCAAAGGTCAGCCCGGCAGCAGCGCCACCGGCACCGCGGAACCCACTGCAGACGCCTTCAACGCACCCGTCGCGCCGGAACCCGAAGCCGAACACGTCCTCGATCTCGACGAGCACGAGCCGGAGTCGGCCGCCAACATAGACGACTCGCTCGACGAGCCCAGCGGCGCCTTCGCCGATGCCGAAGAGGAACACGCCACCGCGGTAAAGCACGTGCCCGCCGGCGACCTCAACATGCCCGACCAGCCCGACACCTTCGAGTAACCCCATGGCATCCACCGGCGGCGTCGAGTTTGCACACATACGCTTTACGCCGGCCGGTGCCGATCGCCCCATCCTCGACGACGTCTCTCTTTCGCTCGATCCCGGCACCACCACAGCCCTGCTTGGCCGTTCCGGCTCCGGCAAAACCACGCTCCTCCGCACCGTCAACGGCCTCGTGCTCCCCACCGGCGGCACGGTCACGGTCAGCGGCGCGCAGGTTGGGCGCGATTCCTCCCCACAGCAACTGCGCGACCTGCGCCACGGCATCGGCTACGTCATCCAGGAAACCGGCCTCTACCCGCACATGACCGTCGAGCGCAACGTCGCTCTCCCGCTTGAGCTCGCCGGCAAGCCCCTCGAAGAGCGCAAAAAGCGCGCGCAGGACCTCCTCGGCACCACCGGTCTCGATCCCGCCACCTTCGCCGCCCGCCACCCCCACGAGCTCTCCGGCGGCCAGCGGCAGCGCGTCGGCCTCGCCCGCGCCCTCGCCAACGACCCCGCACTCCTCCTGCTCGACGAGCCCTTTGGCGCGCTCGACCCCCTTACCCGTGCCGAGATGCAAACCATGCTCCGCGATCTCCTCGCCCGCCTCGGCAAAACAGCCCTTATCGTCACCCACGACCTGCAGGAAGCCATCTTCCTCGCCCATCGCGTCGTCTTCGTCGACACCGGCAAGATTATTGCCAACCTCGCCTCACACGACGTCCTGCACTCCAGCATTCCCGCCGTCGCCGAGTACGTCCGCGTCGTCAACCGCTTCGAGCCCGCCGCATGACCCGCCCGCGCCCCGCGGCAGCCCCGAAACCCGCCGCAGCATGGACGAACCCCGCCACAGCGTCCCCGAGACACGCCGCAAACCGGCCCGCCGCATGACCGCCTTCCTGCGCCAGCACGGCTACGAACTCGCCCGCCTCACCGTTGAGCACCTCTGGCTCACCGGCTGGTCCGTCCTCCTTGCCGCCCTGCTCGCCCTGCCCACCGGCATCTGGCTCACTCGCCACGAACGCTGGGCACGCCCCGTCATCGGGTTCACCAACATCGTCCAAACCATCCCCTCGCTCGCCCTCTTCGGCCTTCTGCTGCCCGTGCCCTGGCTTGGCGACAAGGCCGCCCGCCTCGCCATCCTCGCCCTCACCGGCTACGCCCTCCTTCCCATCCTCCGCAACACCTACACCGGCATCCGCAGCATCGACCCAGCCCTCATCGACGTCAGCAACGCGTTCGGAATGACTAACATGCAACGTCTCTTCAAAGTAGAACTTCCACTCTCCGCAAGCATCATCCTCGCCGGCCTCCGCACCGCAACCGTCACCTCCGTCGGCGTCGCCACCATCGCCGCAGCCATCGGCGCGGGCGGCCTCGGCGAGTTCATCTTCCGCGGCGTCGCCTCCGTCGACAACCGCTTCGTCCTCGCCGGCGCCATTCCCGCCGCCCTTCTCGCCCTCGCCCTCGACGCCCTACTCGGCCTCCTCGAAGCGAAACTCGCCATACACACATGACTGGCATAACAAGAATGCGGGTGCCCCATGTCTCGCTTCTGAGACATGGGTTCCACATCTCCGTGCCCCATGTCCGAATTCTCGGACATGGGTTCCTCATCTTGCTCCTCCTTACCCTCCTAAGCTGCGACGCACCCCACGGCACCCGCATCGTCGTCGGCTGCAAGAACTTCACCGAACAGGTGCTCCTCGGCGAACTCCTCGCCCAGCAGATTGAAGCCCGCGGCGAAAAAGTCGACCGCCGCTTCTACCTCGCCGGCAGCTACATCGCCCACCAGGCGCTCCTCAGCGGCCGCATCGACACCTACGTCGAGTACACCGGCACCGCCGTCAGCTCCATCCTCAAGCAGCCCGTCGACCGCGACCGCGATCGTGCCCGCGCCACCATCACCCGCCTCTACAGCACCCTCGGCGTCACAGTCGAACCCTCCCTCGGCTTTGAGAACACCTTCGCCATGGTCATGCGCCAGGGGGATGCGGACCGCCTTCGCCTCACCACTCTAAGCAGCCTCGCCCAGGCCGCACCCAACCTTAAACTCGGCGTCGGCTACGAGTTTGAAGACCGCCCCGATGGCCTGCACGGCATGGAGTCGGCCTACCATCTCCGCTTCGCCGGCCAGCCCCGCATCATGGACCTTGGCCTGCTCTACCGCAGCATCGGCAGCAATCAAGTCAGTGTCGTCGCCGGCAACTCTACCGACGGCGCCATCCCCGCCCTCCACCTCAAGATCCTCGACGACGACAAACACTACTTCCCGCCCTACGAAGCCGTTCCCCTCGTCCGCACGGACGCGCTGCAACGGCACCCCGCCATCGCCCAGGCCATGCACGACCTCGCCGGCAAGGTCGACCAGCCCACCATGCAGACAATGAACCACGCCGTCGAAGGCGACCACCGCGACCCCGCCGACGTCATCCGCGACTTCCGCAAAAGCAAAGGCCTTTAAACCGGCAGCACAGCCACCGTAAGGAGTGTCTGACGAATCCAAATTGGCCGGGTCTTCGGAGGGGCACGGCTTTAGCCGTGCCATAAAATTGTCGGGATAACGGGGCTTCAGCCCCTGAGGTTTAGCTTCTGCCTGCAAACAGCCAGCATCGATTCACCGGACACTACCTGGCGCCAAAAGCACTCCAGCGGAAACTGAACCTCCTCATGCGACCATGTCCCATGCACCGCGCCACCCTCCTCACCCTCCTGCTCACCCTTCCCCTCACCGCCCAACAGAAAGGGCACCTCATGCACGCCACCGGCACCTTCGACGTCGTCGTCACCCCCGCCGAACCTTCCAGCATCGCCAAAGCCGCCGACACCGGCCGCATGACCATCGACAAAACCTGGACCGGCGCCCTCACCGGCACCAGCAAAGGCGAAATGCTCACCGGTATCACAAAGGAAAACGCCTCCATGGCCTACGTCGCCATGGAACGCTTCACCGGCACCGTCGAAGGCCACACCGGCACCTTCCTCTTCAGCCACTCGGCGGAAATGCTCAATAACCAGCCCGCAAGGTTCGACGTCACCGTCGTTCCCGGTTCCGGCACCGCCGCCCTCACCGGAATCGCCGGTAAGCTCGGCATCACCATCGCGAACAAGGTCCACAGCTACGTCTTCGACTACTCCCTGCCCACGCAGCAGTAAGCCGCCCGCGCGCATCTCATCCCCTGAACGCGATCAGGCACACAGCCATCGCACACTGCGGAGAAACCATGTCTGAAAAGAATTACACCGGCGCCGAAGGCATCGAAAAGATCCAGGAACTCATCAAGGATGCCCACATCGCCATGCTCACCACCGTCACGGAAGAGGGCACCCTGCACGCCCGCCCCATGGCCCTGCCCAGCACCCCCTTCGACGGCACGCTCTGGTTCATCACCCGCAACGACAGCGGCAAAACCGATGACGTCCGCCATGACAGCCAGGTCCTGGTCAGCTTTGCCGAACCGAAAGATGGCAAATACATCGCCCTCTCCGGCCGCGCCGCCGTCGTCCGAGACCGCGCCCTCATCCATCAGCACTGGACACCCATGGCCAAGGCCTGGTTCCCCCAGGGCGAGGACGACCCGGCAGTCAGCCTGCTCCAGATCAGCGTCGAAAGCGCCGAGTATTGGGAAGCAAGCAGCAGCAAGCTCGTCCGCTTCACCAAACTCGCCCTCGCCAGTGTCACCGGTGCAGACAAGACCAGCGTCGGCGACAGCGGCCACATCACCGTCTAAGCGGTATCGAACAAATCCAAAAGAGGCCGTGCCTTTGAAGCTCCCCAAAATGGCGGGGCTCCAGGCAGTATCTGACGAATCCAAATTGTCGCTTTTCCGGAAGGAGCAGTGGCCTTTAGGCCACTGAATAACCTCAAAGAAGGAAGGGCTTTAGCCCTGGCGCTCTTCTTCGGCGCTGGCAAAATCCTCACAAGATATTCGTCAGACACTACCTCGCCCCTGAGGTCAGCTTTGGCTTTCCACAAAACCGAAGCCGATCATCAGAAACTATCTAGTGCGGGTGCCCCATATCCCCAAGACATGGGGCCTACCGCACAACCCCCGCCTCGCTGAACGGCCAGTACACAAATGCCGCCTTGCCGTAGATATAGTGGCGCTCCACCGGCCCAAAATCCCGGCTATCGTACGACACCGACCGGTGATCCCCCATCACGAAGAAGTCGCCCGCCGGAACCACCAGCTCCGGCTCCGTCCGCTCGTCCGCGTAGCGCGCGGGCACATAGCCTTCCGTCTGCTCTACCCCATTCAGGAACACGCGCCCACGCTCAATGCGCACGCTATCCCCTGGCAGCCCAATTACCCGCTTGATATAACTCCGTGTGGGATCGCGCGGATACTCGAACACAACCACATCGCCCCGCTGAATATGCCCCACCCGGTACGCCAGCTTGTTGATGCACAACCGGTCCTGGTCCTGCAGCATGGGCACCATGCTCGTACCTTCCACCCGCACCGGCTGGTACAAAAACAGGATAATGAACAGCGACACGATGCCCGCAACCCCAACATCGCGCAGCCACACCAGAGCCCCCCGCACCAGCGGCGGCAGCGCCGCACCCTGCCCTGAACGCGCACGCACAGCGGTATTCGTTTTGTCGGTCTCTGGTTGCACTGGCAAACTGAACTCTCACTGTACTCAGACGGCCACCACGCCGCAAGGTCTGTCCGCCGCACCGCAGCCCGCTGTTCTTGGGTGGTACATGTACCCATTTTCCCGGCACGGCATCTCACTTGCGGTGCACGGACCATGTGCAAACGCAGAGGGACGGTAAGCTTGTGCCAGACACCTTGATAGAACCGACCACAAAACGACCCCTTGAGGCAGACGGCAAGCCCGTTCACGCAGCCGACCTGCCGGGCCTCGCCACAGAGCGCCGCAACGAAGCTTCCGAAGGTTTCGACAATAAATCCGCGCTCGAAATCGCACGCATCATCAACGCTGAAGACAGCAAGGTCGCCAACGCGGTCAAAAAAGCGCTGCCCGAAATCGCCCAGGTCATCGACGTCGTCGCCCGTTCCCTCCGCGACGGTGGCCGCCTTATATACGTCGGTGCCGGCTCCTCCGGCCGCATCGCCGCACTCGACTCGTCAGAGTGCCCCGCCACCTTCTCCACCCAGCCCGCGCAGGTCCAATACATCATGTGCGGCGGCCCCAAGGCCCTCGCCAGCGCCGCAGACGTCAACGAAGATTCTCCCGAAATGGGCCACCGCGACATCGCCAAGCGCCGTCCCACCCGCAAAGATATTGTCATCGGCATCTCCGCATCAGGACGCACGCCCTACGTCGTCGGTGCGGTAGAATATGCGCGCGCCCGCGGTGCTAAAACCGCCGCCATCGTCTGCAATCGAGACACCGCCCTCGCCAACGCCGCCGACATCACCGTCGTCGCCGAAGTCGGGCCCGAGGTCATCAGCGGCTCGACCCGCCTCAAAGCCTCCTCCGCCCAGAAAATGATCACCAACATGATCACCACCGGCGCCATGACCCGTCTCGGCTACGTCTACGACAACCTCATGGTCAACGTCCACATGAAGAACCAGAAGCTTGTCGAGCGCGGCATCAGCGTCCTCATGCGCGTCACCGGCGTCGACCGCGAGACCGCCATCCGCACCATCAAGTCCGCCGGCAAATCCATCCCAACCGCCGCCGTCATGCTCAAAGCGAACGTCGACAAAATGGAAGCCGTCCGCCGCCTGCAAAAGGCCGACGGCAACGTCCGCCTCGCCATCGAAGACTCCCGCCTGGAGCTGTAACGGTTCGCCGGGACCCGCACCCACCTCGGCACCCCTCACCCCTCCCGGCATTTCGTACACTCAGACCATGGACAAGTTCGTCGTCCGCGGAGGCAATCCCCTCCTCGGCACCATCAAAGTTTCCGGCGCAAAAAACTCCGCCCTCCCCTGCATGGCCGCCGCCATCCTTACCGCGGACGAGGTCATTCTCGAGAACATCCCCCAGGTCCGCGACATCGAAACCGAGCGTCGCCTCCTGGTATCCATGGGTGCCACCTGCGAGCTTGGCTATGGCCGCGCCCAGCACCGTACCACCATCCAGTGCGCCGTCCTCTCCGACCCTGAGGCCAAGTACGAAATCGTCAAGACCATGCGCGCCTCGTCGCTCGTCCTCGGTCCCCTCATCGCCCGCACCGGCATGGCTCGCGTCGCCGCGCCCGGTGGCTGCGCCATCGGCGGCCGCCCCATCGACCTCCACCTCAAGGGCCTGGAGTCCATGGGCGCCAAAATCACCCAGGAGCACGGTTACATCGAAGCCCGCACCGACCGCCTCAAGGGCGCGCACATCGTCTTCGACAAGATCACCGTCACCGGCACCGAAGACCTGCTCATGGCCGCCGTCCTCGCCGACGGCGAAACCATCATGGAAAACTGCGCCCGCGAGCCAGAAGTCACCGACCTTGCCGCCATGCTCACCGGCATGGGTGCAAAAATCGAAGGCGCCGGCACCGCCACCATCCGCGTCCAGGGCGTCACCTCACTCCACGGCGTCAAGCACCGCATCAACCCCGACCGCATCGAAGCCGGCACCTTCCTCATCGCCGGTGCCATCTCCGGCGGCGACCTCAACGTCGACTGCTGCAACCCCGCACACCTCGTCGCCGTCATCAGCAAGCTTCAAGACGCAGGCGTCCGCA
>CAXTJO010000060.1:0-13638 GCA_964244665.1 uncultured Terriglobus sp. | reverse complement strand
GACCTCTGCCGTGACAGGGCAGCGCTCTAACCAACTGAGCTACGTCCCCAAGCGGTGTATTACCAACCCGGCTCAATGCAGCAGAGGCTCATTTTACCGAGCTCTACCGTCCGCTACTCCAACCGCCCTCAGCCTTTAAACATCAAGCCAGATCGAGCCGTCTCTGTAGCGACAGACTGAGTCTACCAGAACCCGGGCTGCCGAGTGTCTCTAAGCGTGGAAGGCGCACAGCACCATCCGCAGCCACGCGCATCCTGTCCATCAGGCGGGGGGATGTTCTTCTCTGAACCAGGCATCGCCGCCATACTTTGTGCAAACGCATGGTTTTCACACACCGTGACAGGTGCATCCAGCAAATCCGACGAGTCGCTCAGCACAGCCGCGTGACAGGCATCGCCTCGGCTCAATGAAAATCATGGGACTGCACCGGAGCTGCCGTTACCTGGAGCGGCCGAACAGTTCTGGCGCGGATATGAACAACATCATCGGAATTCTGCACAGTCCCCTCAATAAGCAGAAACTTGGTATAGGTCACGAGCGTGCGGTTCTGTTCATACAGCTTGGGGTCGATGATTGCGTTGGCGATTCCAGTCTCGTCCTCGATCGAAAGAAAGATAAAGCCGTGGGCAGTGCCGGGGCGCTGCCGGGCGATCACGGAGCCGGCGATAGAGGTAGATACGCCGTGGCGCAACCATTTCAGATCGATGGCACGAACAACATTCAGGCGATGAAGCTGCGGCCGGTAGTGCGACATGGGATGCCGACCGACGGTAACGCCCGTTCCTGCATAATCGGCAACCAGGCGTTCTTCGGCGTTCATTGCAGAGAGCGGTGCAGTCCCATCGTCCTGGCCGACTCCACTGAAAAGTGAGCCGGCGTCTCGGCCGGCTCGTTCCACCTGCCAAAGAGCGTCACGCCGATGCGTGACTTTTTCCATGCTGTTCAACGCGCCAACGTCTGCGAGCACCCCCAGCTCTGCACGGCTGAGTGCGGGCACACGCCGGGCCAGTTCTTCAACACTGGCGAAGGTCCGCAGGGAGCGCGTAGCGCAAATGCCGGCAGCCGCATGCGCTCGAAGGCCGCGCACATACCGCAGGCCGAGGCGTAAAGAGTATCGAGCGTCCGGCTCTTTTTCCAGCGTGCAATTCCATTCAGAACGAAGAATGCAGATGGGCTTCACGCGAAGTCCATGCCGTTGCGCATCCTTCACCAGCACGGCGGCGGAGTAGAACCCCATCGGCTGGTTGTTGAGCATGGCCGCCGTAAATACATCGAGGTAATGGAACTTGAGCCACGCACTCGCATACGCAAGCAGGGCAAAGCTGGCTGCATGCGACTCCGGAAAGCCATACAACGCGAATGAACTGATACCGAGAACGATCTCCTCCTGAGCCTTCGCGTCCACACCGTTGGCGTCCATACCGGCCCGCAGCTTCACCTCCAACTCACGCATCTTGTCTGCCGACCGCCGGCTGCCGAGCGCGCGCCGCAACTCCTCCGCTTCGCCTCCGGTAAAGTTTGCAATCGTCATGGCAATGCGGAGCAGCTGTTCCTGAAACAGCGGCACGCCCAGGGTCCGTTTCAGCACCGGTTCCAAAAGCTCATGCGGATAAGGAATTTCCATCGGCCCCTGCCGCATCTGCTTCCGCCGCTCCATGTACGGGTTCATCATCTTGCCCACAATGGGACCAGGCCGAATGATGGCAACCTGCACTACCAAATCGTAAAATTTGTCTGGCTTGTTCCGGGGCAACGACACCATTTGCGCGCGGGACTCCACTTGAAACAGTCCAATGGTGTCGGCCCGCTGCAACATGTCATACACCTGCGGGTCCTGCGGCAGATGTGCAAGATCCACCGTTTTTTCGTGGTATTTCGGGATCAGCTCGACACATTCCTTGAGCACGGCCATCATGCCCAGGCCGAGCAGATCGACCTTGATCAGGCCCATATCGGCGCAATCTTCCTTATCCCACTGCACCACGGTGCGGCCCGGCATACTGGCAGGCTCCAGCGGAACCACAGACGCAAGCTGGCCCTGCGCAATCACCATGCCGCCTGAATGCTGCCCAAGGTGCCGGGGCAGGTCGAGCATACGGACGGAGAGTTCCAGATACTTCGCAATGCGCGGATGCGACAGGTCAAAACCCGCGGTATGAAACTGGTGAGCCATGGTGTCTGTTTCGCTCTTCCACTCCCACGCGCCCACCAGGCGGGTAAGTCGTGTCTGCATCTCCGCGTCAAAGCCGAGCGATTTGCCGACCTCCCGTGCAGCGGAGCGGCCACGATACGTAATGACGTTGGCGCACATGGCCGCGCCAAGCTGGCCATACCGCGTATACACGTACTGAATCGCCTTCTCACGGTCCTCGCCGGAGGGCAGGTCAAGATCGATGTCAGGCCACTCTCCCCGCACCTCTGACAGAAAGCGCTCGAACAGCAGATCCATCTCCACCGGGTCAACTGCCGTAATGCCAAGCGCATAGCACACGGCAGAATTCGCCGCCGACCCACGGCCCTGCACCAGAATGCCGTTCCGGCGGCAATAGTCCACAATGTCCCACACGATCAGGAAATAACCGGAAAGCTAAAGCTTTTCAATAAGCTTGAGCTCGTGTTCTATCTGCTTCTCGGCGCGTGTGCGCAGACTCGCGCTCTGCTTGCAGCCATACCGCTTCCTGACCCCATCCAGCGTCCTTTTACGCAGAAAGGAATCCATCGACTCACCCTCCGGAACCGGATACTCCGGAAACTTGTACCCCATCTCCTTCATCTCGAAAGTGAGCCGCGACGACAGCTCCCATGTCTCCGCAATCGCCTCCGGCACATCCTGAAAAAGCCGCGTCATCTCCGCCGGCGAACGCAGGTGCCGCTTGTTGTTCTGCTGCAGCAGCACGCCCGCTTCATCCAGCGAACAGCCATGCCGGATCGTCGTGAGCACGTCCAGGATTTCGCGCTCGAACCCGGTCGCCATGTTCACCCCGTTGGTCGCAAGCACAGGCAGGTGGAACTCCCGCGCAAGCGCCAGCGCCGCCTGATTACGCGCCTCCTGTTCGCGAATGCCATGCCTCTGCAATTCGACGTACACGTTTCGCTCGTCAAAGATCTGCACCAGCCGTTGTAGCGTGGTTCGCGCCTCTGGCATGCCTCCCCGCTCCAGCGCTGCGGCCAACGGGCCTTCATCCCCGCCCGTCAGGCACACCAGCCCCTCCGCGTGTTCCGCAACGGAACGCAGCCCGGCAACTCCATCGCCTTTCGTTCGCTGGGCAAGCTTGTACGTGGATATAAGCCTGGAAAGGTTCTGGTAGCCCACTGGCGATTCGCACAGCAACGCCAACCGCACCGGTCGCTGCGGCACGCCGTGCGGCAGCCATGCTGGCGGCATCGCCTGCTGCCCCAGGCCAGCCACTGAAACCTCCGCACCGATGTGCGAGCGGATACCATGCTTCTTCCCCGTCATGTACAGCCGCGGAGAGCCATACAATCCGTCCCGGTCCAGGATGGCAAGGCCGGGCAACTGCAAGTTTGCAGCCTGCTGCGTCATGGCCTCGGGCAGCGATGCCCCTTCCAAAAACGAAAAAGCCGACCGCGCATGCAGCTCCACGTAGCGGTCAGTCATACACGCCCACAACGAACCACGTGCCGGCGCCGTGCTCCTGCTGCAGCCGGATCGTTTGCTGTGTACCGGCGATCACGGCTTCCCATTCATCGGCATTCCAGGCGCTGTCATCCCACCATCCACCGCTCGTGTGCCATGGGCCAAACGCACGTTCGATCGGGAGCCGTGCGCCGTCCCAAAACAGTGTGCGTGGCGCGTTGCCCCACTGCGTCACGCGCACCGGCCGCGGCGGTCGACAGGCGCGCAACGCAACGCGATTCGGCTGGGCCTGGATGTCCGGCGCGCTGTTGGTTTGTTTTGGATCGAAGACAGCCATCGCGAACGCATCGTCGCAGTGGCTGTTGACAAGCTGCGGCGAGCCCACATTCCCTTCTCCTGCGATCGCACGCA
Organism: uncultured Terriglobus sp.; assembly: GCA_964244665.1. Lineage (GTDB taxonomy): Bacteria > Acidobacteriota > Terriglobia > Terriglobales > Acidobacteriaceae > Terriglobus. The sequence continues at coordinate 9,629 of CAXTJO010000060.1, read as the reverse complement.
AACGCGCAAGCAGCAGGTCCAACCTGCCCGGCTCCGGAAACTGCGCTTGAAATAAACCTCGCTGCGCCGTGTGCGGCTGTGCCGCATCCGCCGTCAGCACAACGCCAACGATACCCGCCGACGGAGGACGCGCCTGCAACTCCAGGTGAAGCAGCTTCAACAGCAGGTCGCGGCTTTGTGTCGGCACAGCCGGCCGCACATGCAAGGCGTGCGGTTCTGCACGCTCCAGTTGCAATTCCAGCCGCACCGAGCGCAAGGAGTAGGCACGCTCCATCGCTTTGCACAGCAGCCTTTCCAGCAAAGGCGACAGGACAAACAGGAGCGACTCCAGCGCCTCCACCGGCGAGTCCAGAGCCATCGTTTCGCACAGCGTAAACGCCTCCTCCTCCGGCACCAGCAGGTGCTCTGCCGCTCCCCGCGCAAGCTGCTGCAAACGGTGCGCCTTTTGCCCCACACGGCTTACCAGCGCCGCCTCCGGCAAACGCGCCAGCTCTCCCAGCGTGCGAATCCCCCACCGCTCAAACAACACGAACGTTGCGTCCTGGCACGGCAGGCACGACACCGGCAGCGGTGCAAGCCGCGCCTCCACGCCATCCGCCTCCACGCACGTCACCTTTGGATAGCTCCGCGCCAGCAACAGCGCCGCATCCGCATTCGGTGCTGTTGCAACCGACGCCGGAAAGCCCCCGTCGTGCAGTGCACGGTACAGCCGCCGCGCATAACTCGCCGCACTGCCAAACAGCGTTTCCGTCCCGCTCCGGTCAAGCAGCAGGGCCGCGGAAAACCCCGAACCCGCGCCATACCCCTTTGCAGGCGACCGCACATCCTGCACTCTCGGCGAAAACCGTGCCGCAGTTTCACTCAGGCAGGCAAACGCCTCCTGCTCCTCTGCCAGCCGCCGCATACGAAACCGCCCGGCACCCAAAGTTTCCGCCTGCACCTTGCTCATGCCATGAGAAACGCCCGCCGCCTTCGCCGCGGCATTTAACGCAACAACACGCTCATGGAGCGCACCACCCTCCAGCACGGCCAGTGTCTCCGTACTGCATGCCGGCTCTGACCGCAGCCACGCCACAACGGGGAACTCCGGAACATGGACCGCGGCAAAGCTCACTGGCCCACCGCCCGCATCCAGCAGGACGCCGCAGTCCACGCCGCCGCCCTCCCTGGGTTTTTCTTGCCGAGCGCAGGCCCGGAACGTTGCCGGGCTACTGCGACGCTGTATTCATTCAGGGTCAAAATGCGCTGCACCGCTGGCTGCCGGCCCGGCGTGCACTGCAGCACGCACGCGGCGCTCGACCGTGCACACGGCTCCTCCGTAAGCACCAGCAGCACCGCATCGCTTTCCTGCGCGGCCCGGCGAAAGCGAAACCACGTCGCGGCAGGGATGCGGAGCGCGTGCTGCACCGGCACGGACGCAATATCCAATACAACAACTCGAAAACCACCGGACTGCAAAATCTGGTCTGTTGCACGAACAGCCCGCTCCAGGCGGTCCAAAGGCTGTGGCGCAAAGCTATGCTTCGGCATACTCGCCGGAACAGGTTCTTGAGGGCGCGCCGCCGCGGCAGCCAGCCTGTCGAGCTGCCGCAAAGGGTCCGATTCGTCGACCTTTCGCGCGTTGAAGTGCTCCCACGCAATCTGATCCGGCGATGCAATCCCCAGGCCCAGCGGCTGGTTCGGATGCCCAGGCGTCCCCTCGGCTTTGCGTTGACGCCGCTCTATTTTCTGCGCCAGCACCTGCTGCAGCGCCGGTGCCATGCCCTTGGATTCCATGCGCGGATGCATGTGCCCCGAGGACCCCTGTACCTGCCGCGACGCAGCCGGGTGAGACTCCCGCAAAGGCGCACCAGCCTGTACAACTGCGCCTGTCGGGCCAAAACGCACCCAAAGCACATTCCGCAGGTGGGCACCGGCAGAAGCGGCACTGCCCGGGCAAAGCGTGTCCGACGCATCCACGTAGGCACACGCGCCCTCCGTAGAAGCAGCGGCTAACAATGCCAACGCGATCGATGTGCGCCCTGAAGAGGCCGGGCCCGTCACCTCGCTGATCGCACCAAGCGGCAGGCCACCCTCCAGCAATGCGTCCAGGGCGCCATTTCCACAGGTCACCAGGCGCGCCGTACTCTGCGGCATTGGCGACAACGCAGAAGGAATGCGGTTGGCAAGCTTTGCTTCAATCTCACGTTTCAACGCTGCGCTGGTCATCAATGTTCGCCTTGTCTTCGCCTAAGCAGACTCAGCTTAGCCCACCGGCACGGAAAACGCCAGAAAGCACCAGGACCGATGCACTCTCAACCAGGCATTCATTGGCCAAAGAAATCATGTCAACGCCAGAACCCGCAACACATGCCCAGGAAATGGGTCTGAATAGCAAAGTTCATGGATAAGGCGTACAAAACAGACCAACAAAGCGGGCAGGGCGCTTCACCCCTCGAAGCTGCACCTGCGGAGCAAAGCCGCTTGCTCCACCGACGCAGACGGTCCATCAGCGAGCGCGCCACGAGGCAGTGGCGTCAAACACCATTTCGGGAAATTGCACTGTTTTCTAAGAATCGCCGTCTTAGAAAGGTACAAGGCGGAGCTTGAACCAAATGGCCCGAAAGTTGCACCTGAAGATTTCCAAGAGGAAGTGGCTTAAGCGTCCTATCATAGAGATAGCCAAACGCGGCGACTTTCGTTCTCTCCTGCACACCAAAAGTAATGGTGCGTATGAGTGCACCATTGCCTTTCTCATCGCAGCCGGGTCTGTTCGTTGAAACTGCCCGGATTTAAGAACTGCAGGATTTAACCGGCAGAACGATCGCCCAAGGACAGCCCCGCGCATGGAACTCGAGACGCCCCGCCTCAAGCCTGACCCTCGCCCTTCCACCAGCCCACTACCCGCATCTGCACCTGTTCGCCGGTCTGTTGCCACTTCCGTTCCAAACCAGTTCCAGCCAGCTCAGCGTGACCTCGCCTTTAAGCATTTTGGCGTCATGGACACCGGGCGGCAAGACAAGAAATCCGTTGCTACCGCTGTCGTCATCAACGGGAGCCTGCTCGCCCTCGCATTCGTCCTCAGCATCGTCGTAGTCAAGCCCAGGCTGGAACAGGTGTCCAAAGTCACCACGCTCACGGCACCGGTACCGGAGCCGCCACCGCCGCCTCCGCCGCCGCCCGTCGAGTTGCCGCCTCCGCCGATCGTCAGGGTTACGCCGCCCAAACCCCTCATCGATCCACCGAAGGTGGTTGTTCCTGAGCCGCCTAAGGTGCAGCCACCCGTCGTCATGAAGACGCCTCCGGCCCCTGTTTCCACACCCGCGCCGCCCAAGGCTGTTACGCCGCCTCCCGCCCCCAGACCGGTTGCGATCAGCATCGCGCAATCAGCTTCGGTCGCCAACAACAATCCGCACCCCAGCCCCATTCGTGTCGGCTCGCAGACCAATCCGATCAACAGCACCACCGGCCCGGCAGTATCGCCGATCAACCTTGGCCGTTCTGGTGCGCCCGGCATGAATGCCGCCAATACCGGCCTTGGTCCAGCATCCAGAATCAGCATCGGCGGCTCCGGCAGTCCAAACGGCACCAACCTGAACGGCCATGCCAACTCGGCCGTCGCCATCAAGGGCGTGGGTAACGGCGTTCCTGGCGGAACCGGTCCGCTCAACGGCAAACCGGCCGGCGCAGTGCAGATCGCGAGCAATACCGCCGCACCCATCTCCATCCGGCCTCCGGCGCAGGCAACCGCCCTCCCGGTTCAAACAGCCCCCAAAGTCATCTCCAAACCCAAACCCGTGTATACGGCAGAGGCGGTTTCTAAAAACATCCAGGGCAACGTGCAGGTCAAAATCCATGTGGCCGCAAGCGGTTCCGTCACGGTCCTTGGCGTTACGCGCGGTCTTGGGTATGGCCTTGATCAGTCGGCACTCGCAGCCGCACAGGGCATTCGTTTTGCCCCGGCAAAGGACGCAGCGGGCGCTCCCGTGGATTGGGACGGTGTTGTCAGCATCAACTTCCAGCTTGCAAGTTAACGTAGACGCAGGCCCTGCCATCTCCGTCTTACACGGCGTACAGCAGCAAACTAGATCAAATTTCTTCCTGTGTGCAGGTTTACCCCCACAGGAATCAGTGCAGGAGCACTCACACCATGATCAAGCGTCACATGTGCATCGCCGGCCTGCTTGCAGGCGTTCTCGCCCTAAGCGCCACGCGGGCGGATGCCATTCCACTTGTCGGCAAAAAGAAGGCAAAGGAAGATCTGCCTGCGCGCAAGCTTACCCCCGCGCAAAATGCCCTCGTCGACAAGGCCATCGTCCGTGAGGCAGAAGTCGTCAAGGTCGTCAGAGACCGCGCCCCCCTGGTTGAAACGTACATTCAGAATATGAAGCCCGATCCGGTGCTGCTCCAGATCCCCGTCTCGGACCAGCACTTCCTCGGCCGCGTCGACTTCAACAAGATCATTGGCGACGATGCCTACCAGGTTAAGCCGGTCACACACTCTGGCGAGAAGAAAGGCATCGGCAGCAAACTCAATGTATTCAAGGGTTCGCTCGGCTACGTCACCAGCCTGAACAAACAGTTGCATCTCCAGTTCTCCGAGTCCGGCTTCGTCCAGATGCTTCTGATCGATTCCAAGGATTTCAATCGCAACGAATACAAATTCGGCTTCGTTCGCAACGACTTTCTCGGAACTGTCCCGACCATGGTCTTCGATGTGGAGCCGGCAACCAAGCGCACCCGTGGCCGCTTCTTTGGGCGCATCTGGGTTGAGCGTCGCGGCGGCAACATTGTCCGATTCAATGGTTCCTTCGCCGGAACCGAAAAGGATATCCGCGAGTACTACCACTTCGATTCCTGGCGCACCAATGTGCAGGAAAACCTCTGGCTCCCCACCACCTTTTACGTGGAAGAGAGCGATCCTAAGAGCGAAGAAAATACCGTCAAGTTCAAGGCCGTCAACCATATCTGGGGATACGTGCTCAAGGTTCCCAATAAGGAAGCCGAGAACGTCGATGTGGAAGTGCAGGGAGCCGAAGACAAGTCCGCCGACGCGCAGGACGTCTCACCCCTCGGTGCGCAGCGCGCCTGGGTACAGCAGGCTGAGGACAACGTATTGGACCGTCTTTTTCAGGCAGGCCTGCTCGATGCTCCGTCCGACTTCGACAAAATCATGGAGCAGATTGCCGGCAATATCCTGGCCTATAACAACATCCAGGTCGCTCGTCCCATTCGCGTGCGCACCCTGCTCACAGAGCCGCTTGAGTCCCTCGCCATCGGCAACACCATCGTTGTCTCGAAAAGTCTCGTCGACACCACTGCCGTCCCCGGCAACAACAACGAACAGGTAAATAACCTGTACGCCGTGATCGCCTTCCAGCTCGCCCATGTCATCCAGGGCCATCGCCTCGACACAAAGTTTGCCTTCAACGACCGCCTGCTCTTCCCGGACACCTCGGCCTTCGCCCGCATTCCCATGCACCACACGGACAAGGACAACGAAGAAGCCTCCAAGAAGACCATCGAGCTGCTGCAGCCGAAGGAGCTTCAAGAGGCGGCCAGCCAGTTCGGCCTTTACCTGTCGCAACTTCAGCAGCGCTCCAAAGCCCTCACTGCGCTTAACGAGCCGCAGATCGGCGACTCCCTCATCAAGGACCCGAAATCCGGCACCTTCTGGCTTCAGGCGCTCGTCGGCAAAGGTGCCAAGCTCGACATGAACGATCTAAAGCAGAACGCTGCCATGCCCCTTGGCTCCTTCCTGCGATTTGATCCCTGGACCGACCAGGTCGTGCAGATGCACTCGGCCTTCGAACCCCTGCTCTCGTTGCGCGACAAGATGCCGTTCGAGGTCACCCCTGTCTACCTCAAGCTCGCCTACTACAAGCCGCCTGTTTCCCCGGCAGACATAGCAGCCACGAAGGCTGCAAACGCCAATGCGGCAGGCGACAACACCGGCGTCTCTGCCGTTCCGGCTGCCGCACCCGGTGACGGCACCGCTCCCGCAACCGCAACACCTTCCGGTGCGCCCCCGGTGACGGGCACCAGCACACCGGCTCAGCCTGCCACAACGCCGCCCCAGCCATAGCCGCCAGGAACCGGCCAGTCCCGGTTCCTGGTGTTCGTGCTTGCCCAACTGGCAGGCAATCCGGCCGGATTTGCCGGCACTCACGCAACGTCACAACGAGGAGATTCTGTTGCATACCTTCGGTGCTTCCACTCAATCCGGCCGAGATGTTTCGGTTGTGGCACCCTCTCCGGCCCTCATCTCCTCCGTCCGGGTCTCCCGCAAGGCATTCCCCTCCGCCATGTCCGTTGCCGCCGCCGGTCGTCTCTGCTTCAGCCTTCTGGCTGTCTCGGCTCTCGCTCTGGTCGCACCGGCACTCCAGGCCCAGGCACGGCCAACCGCCACCCGCGCCGGCGATCTCCAGGTCGGCGGCGGCTTCTCCCTCGGCAAGGCAGATTACGACACCCCGCGCATTCGTGGCGGCAGCATTTACGCCTCCTTCGACTTCAAGGAGCATTTTGGCGCTGAAATCGACTTCCATCAGGCCAACACCGCCAGCCCCGACACCCTGTACGAGCGCAGCTACGAAGTCGGCGGACGTTACGTTCGCCATTACGGCATCTTCAATCCCTATGCCCGCCTTATGTACGGCCGCGGCGTTTTCAACTACGAGTTCAACGAAGCCAATCTTGCGTATAACCAGGCGGATGCCGGCATCGGCGTAGACATCAATGTCGCGCGCCGTATCAACGTTCGCGCCGACTACGAATACCAGAACTGGTTCGGCTTCAAAGGCAATCTCAACAATCCCGACAGCAGTCAGCTCAATCCGCAGCTGTTCACCATCGGCGCCGCCTATCACTTCCAATAAGCCCGGGTTTCAAGCGCTCTAAGCAAAGCGACGCCCCGGAGCATTCCGGGGCGTCGCTGTTTCACCCAACACCGGCGCACTAAAAGTGATACGCGATACCCACGGCGGGCGTGGAAATGATCTCGTAGCGGTTGGTGCTGAAATTGGCGCTGGAACCTACCTGCTGAATCTTGAAATCGGGAGCTTTCACTACCACGGCGTGGTATTGCACACGCAGATCAAAGCTAGGGCTGATCTCGTACGCAACACCTCCGCCGAACATTCCGCCGAGTGACACGTTACGCTGGCTTCCTATCGTCTTCGTCTTATTATCCTGGATAGGCGAAAATGCCACACCGGCCACGCCGCCCTCCAGAAACGGGTTGTACCGCCGGTAGTTACGGCTGTACACATAGCCCAGGGACAACTCCTGCTGGCGCGTGTGGACATCGAACAGCGCCTGCGGGTCACGCAGGTGGTCCACATATTGCGCGAAGCCGTAGTTCACCTCCAACGCAGACCGCGGCGTTAGCATGTACCGGTAGCTCGCCAACGCGCCTAACGCCCCATTTGTGTTCAGCTGGGCAGCATTTCCATTTACCTGCGGAGCGATCAAAAACGTCCCGCTAACGCTTACGTCCTGCCGGCTTTCCTGTGCCAGAGCCGCAGAGGCAGTCCCGGCAAGCAGAGCGCACAACACCATCGATTTCTTCATGCGAAAAATATCCAGACCCTCTAGAACGTGTTTTGCGACTCGGTCGCGCAGTGGACCGGCCAAACATGGCGACGGAACCCTCGCTTATTGTACCTGTACAGACTCCCGCAACGCGCCAAGGTAAGCCGCCGCCCTGCGGTCAACACTCTTTCCTTGCCCTTTCCCGCAAAAAGCAGTACGCACCTCCACTCCCCGCCGCAAACCGTTTTACCGCCTCCAAAAATGACAGTGCCGCATGCGATAGCGTGGCTTCCTGCCGGTGCACCAGCCGCAACTTGCGCTCCATCTGCAGTTCCTTCACCGCCACCCGCACCAGCACACCCGCCCGCAGCTCCCGCTCCACCGTCAACGCCGGCACCAGCGCCACGCCGGTGCCCTGCTCCACAAAACGCCGCACCGCCTCCAGCGACGGTAGTTCCACATCGATCTGCAACGGCGTTTTGTACCGCTGAAACGCCTCCAGCACCTTGGCACGTTGCGGCGACGGCACGTTGTGCGCCACAAAATGTTCCTCCCCCAACTGCCGGATAGACACCGCTCCACCTTTTGCCAGCCCTTTTGCCAGCTGATGCCGCGGGTTCACCACCAGCGCCAGTTCGTCCCGGTAAATGACGATCGACTGCAACGTCGTATCTTCCGGCCGAAAGCTCACAATGCCGATCTCGACCGAGTGCGCCAGCACCTCATCCGGAATCCGGCTTGCCAGTGACCGCTGCATCGCCACCTTGATCCGCGGATGCGCCCGGCAGAACCGGTCCAGCACCGGCAACAGTGCCAGGCTGGTGTATTCATTCGCCGCCAGCGTCAGCCGTCCGCGGTGTAGCGACCGCAACTCGCCCAGTGCATCCGTCGCTTCCACCCGTAGATTCAGCAGCTTCTGCGCATACTCCCGCAGCACCTCGCCCGCATCCGTCAACGACCCATCCCGCGCCGACCGGTCCAGCAGCGTCTCTCCCAACTCCGCTTCCAGCTTCGCGATCGTCTGGCTTACTGCCGGCTGCGTCCGCCGCAACCGCAGCGCCGCCCGGCTAAAACTTCGTTCCTGTGCCACCGCCAAAAACGTCTCGAGCGCAAACAGCTCCATGTTGTTGCCTCCTTGCTATAAGCATTTCGAATAGCATCATCATCTCCCATAAACAGCTCTTATCCCTATACTCGAACCAGAGGAAACGTACTGCACATGAGCGACCAAGTCTTCTTCTTCGACACCACCCTGCGCGACGGCGAACAATCCCCCGGCTGCACCATGCACCACGATGAAAAACTCCGCTTCGCCCATGGGCTCGCCACCCTCGGCGTCGACATCATCGAAGCCGGCTTTCCCATCGCCTCCGACGGCGACCTCAGCTCCGTCCAGGCCATTGCGCGAGAGGTTCACGGTCCCCGCATCGCCGCGCTCGCCCGCTGCAAACAGGGCGACATTGAAGCCGCGGCACGCGCCGTCGAAGCCGCGCCTGTGAACCGCATCCACACCTTTCTTGCCTCGTCCGATCTCCACCTCGAAGCCAAGCTCCGCATTACCCGCGCCCAGGCGCTCGATCAGGCAGCGCAGTGCATCGCCCTCGCCCGCACCTATACCGCCGATGTCGAATTCTCCGCAGAGGACGCCACTCGCTCCGACCTGAACTTCCTTGTAGAGCTCATCAACATCGCCATCCAGGCTGGCGCCACTACCATCAACCTGCCCGACACCGTCGGCTACTCCACGCCCGCCGAGTACCGCCAGCTTTTTGAAACCGTCCGCACCCGTGTTCCCGGCGCAGACAACGTCATCTTCTCCACCCACTGCCACGACGACCTCGGCCTCGCCGTCATCAACACCCTCGCCGGTGTGCAGGGTGGCGCGCGCCAGGTGGAGGTCTCCATGCACGGCATTGGCGAACGCGCCGGCAACGCCGCCCTTGAAGAAGTCGCGGCCCTCATGCACATCCGCCACGACAGCTATCCCTACACCAACGGTCTTAAACTCGATGAGATCGGCCCCACCAGCCGCCTGCTTGACGAGGTCATTTCCTTCACGCCGTCACCCAACAAGGCCATCGTCGGCCGCAACGCCTTCGCCCACGCCAGCGGCATCCACC
>CAXTJO010000059.1:0-13658 GCA_964244665.1 uncultured Terriglobus sp. | reverse complement strand
GGCAAACCCACCGGCAAACAAACCGACGACACCGTCGACAGCGGCGAAACCTGGGAATGCCCCGACTTCTTCCCGCTCGGAGGAAAGCACGTCCTCATCCACTCCGCCGGCACCCTCAAAGGCCGCAAGACAATGTGGCAGTCCGGCACGCTCGACAAACGCACCATGAAGTGGACTGCGGAAAAAGAAGGCGTCCTCAACCACGGACCCTACTACGCCCCCAAGACCCAGCTCGACGCCCACGGCAACCGCATCCTCTGGGGCTGGATCCCCGAAGACTGGACCGAAGCCGAAATGACAAAGCACGGCTGGTCCGGCTGCATGAGCCTCCCCCGCATCATGACGCTCGACAGCAACGGCGAAGCCCGCTTCGCCCCGGCACCTGAAGTTGATCTGCTTCGTTACCCTTCTATCAACGCAGCCCTCGCACATAGTGGACCCGTCGCAGTCGAGTACCAGACTGACACCACGTTCCACTTGCAGCGAATCGGAGGAAATCCCCCTCCCGTGCAGATCGGGGCGAATGGCCTCTACTTTCTAGAGCTCGCTTCAGACGCCACGCGCACATCCATCTCGTTTAATGGCCAGGACGTATCACTCAACGAGCCGCTCCCGGAAAGCGTGAAGGTGCGAGTCTTGATCGATCATTCCGTTCTTGAAATCTTTATTGGCAATCGAGTTGTCATCACCGCACGCGTATACCAACGCAGCGCAGATCGAGCCGCCACCCGGCTTGTCCTGCCAGGGACTTACCTCGTCGTACAAGCCAGCACTGCTATTTCCTATATGCGAGCTCTTTGATAATCCAGCAGGACGACTACGAGCCGTCTTCAGGCGTGTGAACCCACATGCCCGCCACCATCCCGCAAGACGACCTCCTCACCCGCGCCCGCCGCATCAAGCTCTTTCTCATGGACGTCGACGGCACGCTCACCGACGGCGGCATCGGCCTCATCGCCGGCCTTCGCGCGGGATCTGACGACACCGTGGACGAGCTGAAGATCTTCAGCGCCAAGGACGGCCCTGGCCTTTCGCTCGCCCACACCATGGGCATAAAAACCGGCTGGATCACCGGCCGCACCTCGCCCGCCGTCACCCAGCGAGCCCACGAGCTCCACGTCGACTACATCCACCTCGGCCAGAAAGAAAAGGACGCCGCCTTCACCGCCTGCATGCTCGCCGCCGGCGTCACCGAAGACGAGATCGCCTACATGGGCGACGACCTGCCCGACATCCCCGTCGCCCGCCGCGCCGGCCTCGCCGTCTCCGTTGCCGATGGCTGCGACGAGCTCAAAGCCGTCGCCCACTACATCACCACCGCACCCGGCGGCAAAGGCACCGCACGCGAAGTCGTCGAACTCATCCTCAAGGCCCAGGGCCGCTGGCAACAGGCCATCCCCCTCGCCCGTGCCTAGCCCCGTAAATGACGCCCCGCGCACCAAATTCCCGCGCAGCGAACGCCCGAGCAAGCAAGGCCCGCGCACGACCTACATCGCCCTGCTCCGCGCTATCAACGTCGGCGGCATCGGCAAGCTAGCCATGGCCGACCTCAAGACCCTCTGCGTCGCTCTCGGCTTCACCAATCCCCGCACCTACATCCAGAGCGGCAACGTCGTCTTTGAATCAAACCTCGATGAAGCCGCCGTCCTGCATGCGCTGCAACAGGCCCTGCACACCCACATGGGCAAGCCCGTCGACGTCATGGTCCGCACCGCCGAGGAGCTGCGCTCCATCCTCGCCGCCAACCCTTTCCCGCACGGCGAGCCCAACAAGGTTCACATCGCTTTCCTCGCCGCGGCACCACCAGCCGTAGCCCGGATCTTTACCGGCCCCGCGGGCGAGCAGGGAACCGCCGGCACCCGCGAGCTCTACATCCACTACCAGAAGGCATGGGCAAATCCAAACTAAAACTCCCGCTCGGCAAGCTCCCGCCACAATCCGCAACCTCTACACCGTCGCAAAGCTCGTCAGGATGGCAACCACCTAAACCAACCCCGCCCGCAGCAGATCGTGGATGTGCACAATCCCCACCGCACGTCCATCCTCCACCGCGAACAGACTCGTAATCCGCTCCCCATGCATTCGCGCCAGCGCCGCCGTGGCCAGCTCGCCCGGTGCAACTGTTCGCGGACTGCGACCCATCGTCTCCCGCGCCAGTTGCCGGCCCACTCCGTCGGTCAGTCCGCGCTCAAACACCCGCCGTAGGTCGCCATCGGTAATCACGCCCACAAGCGCTCCGGCTGAATCCACCACGCCCGTAATCCCAAAGCGCCCGCTCGTCATGCGCACAATCGCTTCGGCCAGCGTCGCATTCTCCTGCACCACTGGCACCTCGTCACCGCTGTGCATCAGGTCTTCCACCCGCCGCAGCCGCGCTCCCAGCCGACCGCCGGGGTGCAGGTCTCGAAATTCATTCGCACTGAACCCTCGCCGCGCCAGCAGCGCCACGGCCAGCGCATCGCCCATCGCCAGCTGCATCGTTGTGCTCGTCGTCGGTGCCAGCGAATCCGGACACGCCTCCGCCGTCTGCGGCAGCACCAGGGCCACGTCCGCCGCCCGCGCCAGCGTACTCTCCGCGCGCGACGTACTCGCAATCAGCGGCACGCCAAAGCGCCGCGTATATGCGATCAGGTCCGCAAGCTCCGCGGTCTCGCCGCTCCAGCTCAGCGCCAGCACCGCATCCTCCGGCCGCACCATGCCCAGGTCGCCGTGGCTCGCATCGCTCGGATGCACGAAGTGCGCAGGCTTGCCGGTGCTCGCCAGCGTAGCCGCAATCTTGCGTGCCACGTGCCCACTCTTGCCAACACCCGTCACAATCACGCGTCCGCTGGCGCTCTGCAGGACGCTGACTGCCTTTGAAAACGCCTCGCCAAGACTGCCCGCCAGCGCGTCCCGCAACGACTCCAGCCCGCGCAGCTCGCAACCCACGGTACTCACCGCAGACGCAACATCATCCGCGACGCGAGACTCCGCCTTCACTGCGATGCTCAAGCACTCACCCCGGCAACGGCATACCGCTTGGCCAGCGCGTCAAACTCCATCAACTCCCGCAGCAACGCCTCCATGCTGCGCAGCGGCATCATGTTCGGCCCGTCGCTCGGCGCATGGTCCGGGTCCGCATGCGTCTCGATGAACACACCCGCCACACCCACGCTCACCGCGGCCCGCGCCAGCACCGGCACAAACTCTCGTTGCCCGCCGCTCGCGCCCCCCAGTCCGCCGGGCTGCTGCACGCTGTGGGTTGCGTCAAAGATCACCGGATGCCCGGTCGCCTCCATGATCGGCAGCGCACGCATATCGCTCACCAGCGTGTTGTACCCAAAGCTTGTTCCACGCTCGGTCAGCAGCACACCACCGGCAGCACCGCTCAGCTTCCCCGCCACGTTGTTCATATCCAGCGGCGACAGGAACTGCCCCTTCTTTACATTCACGGCGCGTCCGGTCTCCGCAGCCGCCAGCAGCAGGTCCGTCTGCCGGCAAAGGAACGCCGGAATCTGCAGCACATCCACGGCCTCCGCCATCCGCGCACACTGCCCGCTCTCGTGCACATCCGTCAGCACCGGCAACCCGAGCGTCTCGCGAATCTCCGCAAAGATCGGCAGCGACGCCTCCAGCCCGATGCCCCGTTGCGCACCCCCGCTGGTTCGGTTCGCCTTGTCGAAGCTGCTCTTGTACACCAGTCCAATGCCCACCGCAGCCGCGATCTCCTTCAGCGCACTGGCCGTCTCCAGCGCATGCGCACAGCTCTCCATCTGGCACGGTCCCGCAATCAACGTTAGCGGTCGAGTATTTGAAAAAACAACATCGCCCACATGGACATCGCGGTTCTTCGGTGCTGTCCCCATCGCTTCTTGCATCGTGTTCATGCTACCGCGCCAGCTCACGTACGGCATTACCGCAGAAAGTCAGCAATCGTTTCCACCACCCGCACCTGCTCCTCGTCCCGCAGCTCCGGATAAATGGGCAGCGCAAGCACCTCGCGCGCTGCACGTTCGCTCTCCGGAAACTGCCCCTTGCGATATCCCAAACCACGCAGCGCCTCCTGCATGTGCAGCGGCACCGGGTAGTACACCTCACTCCCGATCCCGCGCGCTGTCAGGTACGCCCGCAGCTCGTCCCGCCGCTGCGCACGCACAACGTACTGGTGCCACACATGCGTCGCCCGCGCGTCCGCTACCGGCAACACCAGCCGGCTATCCCTCGGAGCTGTGCCCGACTCCACGGCAAGACCTGCATCCATAAACAACTCCGTATACCGCGCGGCAACGCCTTGTCTTTTCTTGTTCCATCGCTCTATATGCCCAAGTTTCACCAGCAGTACAGCCGCTTGCATCGTGTCCAGTCGGCTGTTCCAGCCCACCTCATCGTGGTAGTACCGCCGCCTCATCCCGTGCGCTCGCAAAGCGTTCGCTAGTTCGCCAGCCTCGGCGGTCCGCGTCGTCGTCAGCCCAGCATCGCCCCACGCGCTCAGGTTCTTCGTGGGGTAAAACGAAAAGGCAGCACTGTCTCCCAACGCACCCGCGGGCACACCGTTCCACTCCGCGCCAAACGCCTGCGCCGCATCCTCTACCAACAGCAGGTCGTGCTGCGCTGCAAGCCCCGCAAAGCTGTCCCAGTCCGCGCACTGCCCGTACAGGTGAACCGGCAATACAGCGCGTACGTCCTTCTGTATGCGCTCCGCAATCGTCGAATCCACAGCGGCCGCGCTCAGGTTGAAGCTCACCGGATCGATATCCGCAAACACCGGCGTTGCACCCGCCCGCAGAATGCTGCTCGCCGTCGCAAAAAATGAAAACGGTGTCGTCACCACCGCATGCCCTGGCCCGACTCCGACCGCCGCCATCGCTAGCCAAAGCGCATCCGTGCCGCTCGCACAACTGACCGCCGCACCAACGCCGTACCTCCGCTCAACCGCCCGCTCGAATTCCCCCACCTCGCGCCCCAGCACGAACCTGCCGGCGCGGCACACCTCTAAGACAGCCGCCTCGATCTCCGCGCCCAAGGCGTCGTATTGCCGCCCCAGGTCGAGCATGGGAATTGGTGCAGCAAGAGCTTGCGCGTCAGTCATTGTGGCCATGATTTGGTATTCCTGGCGAGGCCGTTTAAGCGTCGCCCCGGCAGCAACGTGCGTTCTCCGCACAGCCGCTCATCTGAAGTTTACCAGCGGTAAAACTGACCTTCGTGCCGGTGCCTTGCTCTTCACAACCAACGATCGTTCAACGATCGGCTGAGCCTGCGACGGAACACCCGCGACAATGCCCGCAATCGTCTCTCCGGGGTTGCTGTCGCTGCGTTCGTGCTCCGCAGCACTGGTGTTCTGCGCGGTCTGACCAAAACATCTCTGGCGCTATCAAAGCCGCGGCCAACAATACTGGAATCTCAAAAATTCTCTGCGCGTAGGCTGCAGGCGGCTGCATTGCGCAAGCACTGACAATGGAGCGAATTACAACGTTAGATGCTGTGGCTACCGCGCGGTGGAGGTGCCGGTGACGAGGAAGCGGCGGTTAAGCCAGCGGCGGAGGGGTTCGTCGTAGAGCTTGAGGCAGGCGTAGGCGACGGTGACGGCGGCGACGAAGAGAGCAGCTCCCCAGAGGTAGCCCTGGAGGACCGTAAAGCGGCCGGCGACGACGTAGGCCGTGTAGATGTAGATGAGCGGGTAGTGGGTGATGTAAAGCGGGTACGAGATCTCGCCGGAGAACTTGCACAGGCGGGTGGCGATGCGGCCGGTGATCTGGTCGCCGGCACCCATGGCGACGATGATCGGGAAGACGACGATGATGCAGAAGGCTTCGTAGAGGCCGTTTTTCCAGAGGGTTGTTAGTCCACCGAAGCGGGGCAGGCTGAAGGTGACGATCAGCAGGAGGCTGCACCAGAAGAACGCGTTGCGGACGTGGATGCGCTTGCCGAGGCGCATGAGGAGCATGCCAGCCATGAACGGAAACAGCAGGCGGGCGAAGCCAACGTGAAGTTCAAGGGCGTCGATGGACCAGCCGCCAATGACGTCGCCGCGGGTGCCGGTGAGGAGCAAGTGAATGAGGAAGACGGCGGCGAGGGCAGTGAGGATGCCGAGGACGCGGTTGGAGGCCTTGCGAAGGCCGAGGGCGTAGGCAATGTTGGCGATGTACTCAAAGAAGAGGGACCAGGCGGGGCCGTCAAGCGGGTGCATTTCATCCCAGCCGCGGATGTCCATCGAGATGGGCAGCGGGAGGAGGGTGAAGCCGACGAGCATGGTGAGGATGACCTGCCACACGGGAGTGGCGGCGATAAGCGGGAAGAGTTTGCCAGCGGCGGGATAAAAGAGGAGCGCGCCGATGATGTTGCCCATGATGACCATGGGCTGCAGGCGGATGATGCGCCGCTTGAAAAAGTCGACGATGGACATGCCGTTGGGCTTCGCGGGCGAGCGCCAACGGTCGTCGTAGGCGTAGGCGACGACGAAGCCGGAGAGCAGGAAGAAGAAGTCCACGGCCATATAGCCGTGATTGATAATCTGGCGGAAGGCGCTGCCGCCGTTCCACGCCTCGAAGGTGTGGAAGATGACGACCATCATGGCGGCGACGCCGCGGAGGCCGTCGAGGATTTCAAAGTGCTGTTTGGGCTTGAGCTTTGCGGCTGTGTCGTTCATGCGGTGAGATCACGATACACAAGCAGGTGCGGTGATGGCACGGCAAGTTAGGTGCTGGCGCCGCTTTCTGGGGTGGTAAGGGCGGCGGGAGTCTTTGCGTGGAGGCGCTTCATAACAACCGGTGGAACAAGGGTGCTGATGTCGCCGCCGAGCTGGAAGACGCCCTTGATGAGGCGGGAGGAGACATAGGTGTACTGCTCGGCGGGCTGAAGGAAGACGGTTTCGAGGTTGGGGTCGAGATGGCGGTTCATCATGGCCATCTGGAACTCGTACTCGTAGTCGGAGACGGCGCGGATGCCTCGGATGACGGCAGTGGCGGATTGCTGGCGGGCAAAATCGACGAGAAGGCCGTCGAAGGTGGCGACGGTGACGTTGCCGATGGGAGCGGTGATTTCTGTGAGCATTTCGGCGCGCTCTTCAGTGGTGAAGAGGGGCTTGCCTTTGCTGGAGTTTTTTAAGACTGCGACGACGAGGGAGTCGAAAAGACGGGCTCCGCGAGTGACAACGTCAAGGTGGCCGTTGGTAGGCGGGTCAAAGGTGCCGGGGTAGATGGCGCGGATGGCCGGCATGGCTACTGACCTTCGCTCTGTTTGCGCGCGCGTTCGAATTCGTCGCCTTTAAGCCACTCGACTTTGGCGGGTTGAGAGAGGATTTGCCAGCCGAGTTCGAAGCCGAAGCGGGCCATGCGTGCGTTGCCGCTGAAGTCCATGGATGGTTCGTAGATGTCCGCGGGGGTGTGGTAGCGGTGGGCGGTGTAGTCGTCGGCCTGCTGCTTGCCCCACGCATCGTCATGGTTGCGGAAGAGGGTGCCTTCGCCGATGGAGAAGGCGGGGATGCCGACGCGCGCGAGGGAGAAGTGGTCGGAGCGGTAGAAGTGGCCGGCCATGGGGAAGGCATCTCCTTGAAGGGCGAGGCCGTCCTGTTTGGCGAGGGCTTCGACGAGGGGATAGACGGTGGTGCGCTCTGCGCCGTGGACTGTGCCGGAGCGTACATCGCCGATGGGTGCGAGATCGTCGAAGTTTAGGTCCAGGGAGATGTTTTTTGCGGATGTGGGTGGGTGCTCGCCGAGGTATTGCGAGCCGAGCAGGCCCTGCTCTTCTGCGGTGACGGCGGCGAAGTAAACGTCGTGGGGCGGGGTGGCTTTCTTTTCGGCGAAGGCGCGGGCGAGTTCCATGACAATGGCGGAGCCGGTTGCGTTGTCGGCAGCGCCGTGGAAGACGGGATCGCCCTTGCGGGTGCGATCGATGCCGAAGTGATCCCAATGGCCGGTGTAGAGGACGGCGTTGCCGGGCTGGACTCCTGCAACCTTGCCGACGATGTTCGCGGAGTCGTAGTTGCGGATGTTGCTTACGATTTCAGCCTTGAGCTGAACGGGGAGATCGAAGGCTTTGAAGGTGCGCTTGTTGGACTCGTTGATGGCCTGATCGGCGGTGAGCCCGACGGAGCTGAGGAGTTGGTCGGCGACGGAGTGCTGGATCCAGGAGGCGGCGGTGAGGCGGGCATTGGGGTCGCCGCGCAGGTAGCTGTGCTCGCCGGACCAGCTGTTCTGGACCACGGGCCAGCCGTAGCTGGCGAGGTCTGTGCGGTGGATGATGAGGGCGGCGACGGCACCGTGGCGGCCGGCTTCTTCAAACTTATAGGTCCAGCGGCCGTAGTAGGTGAGGGCTTCGCCTTTGAAGAAATTTGCATCGGTGGAGGGTGGTTCGTTGACGACGATGACGACGGCCTTGCCCTTGACGTCGATGCCGGCGTAGTCGTCCCAGTGGTATTCCGGCGCGACGATGCCGTGGCCGACGAAGACGAGGGGGACGTCGAGGGTGGATTTGTCGGTGTGAGTCTGGTTGTTGACGACGAAGTCGGGGCCGAAGGTAAGGTCAGTGGGCGTGGTGGTTTTGGAGCCGGGGCCTGGAATGAAGTGGAAGTGTGTCTCCGCGGCGACGGTCTGGACGCCGACGAGAGGCACCGCTTGCAGAAACGTACCGTTGTCGCCAGCGGGCTGGAGGCCGTAGGAGCGGAAGGCGTCTGCGATGAAATTGGTGGCGAGGATGCCACCGGGCTGGCCGGGGCCTCGGCCTTCGAACTGGTTGCTCGAGAGCTGCTTTACGGAGGCGCGGAGGCGCTCTGGGTCGATAGAGGCGGCTTCGGCCTGGGCACCGGCGGGGAGAGGTGCGAACTGCTGGGCGTGGAGGGCGGACGCGAGCAGGGATGCGGCGAGGGCTAGGCGGGCGAGGCGGCTCATCAGGTGGCTCCAGCGGTGGCGTTGTGCGTTTGCCTGAGTAGTTTAGCTGGGCGGCGGGTGAGTTGGGGAAACGCGACGGACGGTCCAGGCCTGCATGTGGACTTCTGGGGCGTAGTGGAGGATGGGTGGGCGGTTGGGGAGGGTGAAGCCGAAGCTGGCGGGGAGCTGGTTGGTGGTGAACTCGGCTTCGGCGTTTTCGAGGTGCCAGGGGGCGTGATGGATTTCGCCTGCCTGGACGTGGCCGAAGCGGCGGGTAAAGAAGGCGTAGCGGGCGGTGAGGAACTCTCGCAGGCTGTCTTGCGGGCTGGGTGTGTTGAGGGAGCGGTAGCGGGCGTCGAAGAGGGCGGGCGGCCCTTGCGGTCGACGGGAGGTGTAGTGGAGTTCACTGCCCTGCTGCTGCATGGACATGCGGGCGTAAAAGTAGGGGAGGCCGAAAGCGATGCGTGCGCCGAGGACGGCGAGGAGGGAGGAGGCGTCGAGCGAGAAGAAGTAAACGCCGGCTCGGCCGTCTGGCGCGAGAACGTAGGTGCGGAGGTTGAGCTCGGGGAAAGCGGTGGCGGTGGGGACGCCGATGGAGTGTTCGCCGAGGGTGCGGAAGCGGACCTGGTCCATAAGGAAGGGGACGACGCCGAGCCAGGCCCAGCCGTCGTGGGTGTCGACGCGGAGGCCGGCGGGGAGGCGGCGCTGGACGTCTGATGCCGGGACGGGCCAGTGGGCGAAGAGGAGTTTGGACCAGCGCTGGCGGAGACGCCACGGGCGGGTGGGCATGGGCCAGGGGCGGTGGGTGGTTTGGAGGAGGGATGGGTCGGGGTGGTCGGTCACGTGTGGTTAGATGCTGCAGTATTTGCGGGGCGGGCTGATATCGTTCGCGGCTCACCGCGGAGGTCGCGATATCGCCGCAGCGGTCGCGGTATGCTTTTGGCATGCCTGAGTTGCCGGTTGCCGACATGAATGCGGCGGGGATTTCGACGGAGGTGTATGCCATCCACGGGGCGGACCCGGAGGTGCTAGCGTATGCGATGGCGAAGTATTCGCGGAGTTCGCTGACGTTGCGGGAGAGCCTGAAGGAGATCAGCGCGCAACGGGCCGAGCAGTTTTTGAGTACGTTTTATTTTCAGTATGGGCACCGGTCGATTGCGGACCTGGCGCATGTGGCGTTTGCCGTGGAGCGGCTGAGCCTGCTGGCGGCGATTGCGTTGGTGGACGAACCGCGCTGGGATGGGCAGGAGCGCAGCACGCGGTACCAGGATTTTCGGAAGTCGGGTTTCTATACGCCGGCGTTTGCGGGCGCGGCGGATGCGACGCTCTTTTCGGCAACGGCTGGGCGGCTTTTCGATGCGTATCAAAATGTTGCGGCGGGCATGCTGGAGGAGTTGAAGGATGCCGTGCCGCGGCCCGCGGCGATGGATGAGGCGGCGTACGGGCGGACGCTGAAGGCTCGGGCGTTTGACATGGCGCGGTACCTGTTGCCGCTGGCGACGAATACATCGCTGGGGCAGATCTCAAATGCGCGGACGCTGGAGGGGCAGATTTCGCGGTTGCTGGGCAGCGATTACGCTGAGGTGCGGGAGCTTGGTGAGAAGCTGCGTGCGGCGGCGGCGGGGGTGGCCTGGAGCCCGGCGACGGCTGCGACGGAGGCGCTGGTGGAGCGTGCGGCGGCGGTGGATGCAGGGTTGGGCGAGGCGCTGCAGGAGCATCTGCTGCGGCCGGTGCACGTGTCGCCGACGCTGGTGAAATATACCGCTCCGAGTGAGTTTGCGCGGGAGAGCCGTATGGCGTTGACCGAGGCTGCGCGTGCGCTGATGGGGGACGCGGCGATTGAGCCGATGCCTGCGGGGTCGCCAAATGTGGAATTGGTGGAGGTGCCGGCGGGAGAGCGGATGTCGCTGGAGATCGATCTTGCGACGTCGCTGCTGTATCCACACACGCACTATCGGTATGCGCAGATCCGGACGGCGGTGGCGGGGTTGACGGAGAGCCGGATTGTTGAGCTGGTGGGGCTGGGGACGGAGCACCGTGGACGGCATGACGAGTTGCCGCGTGCGTTTGCGGCGGCGGGTGGTTTGCGGTTCGACATTTTGATGGATATCGGCGGATTTCGGGATATGCATCGGCATCGGAGATGCGTGCAGCTGTTGCAGGGGTATACGACGGTGCATGGGTTTGAGACGCCGGACTTTTCGGGGCAGCCTGCGGTGTCCGGGTCGCGGGTTGGGGCGGAATATGCGGCGGCGATTGAGGCGGCGCGAGTGGCGCATGGGCAGCTTTGTGGAGGTGCGGAGAGTGCCGGACCGACGCTGGGCGCATACTCTGCCGCAGCTGTGCCGGTGCCGGTGTTCGGTGCGGACGGAGTGCAGATGGCATGGGGTGAGCCGCTGCCGATGGCTGGGCGGAAGGCTGCACAGGGCGCGGTTCAAAGTGCTGATTACCTGCTGCCGCTGGCGACGCGATGCCGGTCGTTGTTCAGCATGGATTTTGCGCAGGCCGTGTACATGAGCGAGCTGCGCAGCACGCCGGCCGGGCACTGGAGCTACCGCAACGTGGCCTGGCAGATGTACCAGGCCGTGGCTCGGCGGCATCCTGCGCTTGCGGCGCACTTTCGAATGTCAGATCCGAGTGCGCCGATTGATTTGCTTCGGCGCTAGTTCCCTTTCCTGTTCGCAAGGACTGAATGATTTCTGCCGCTACCGCTACGCGATTTGACGAAAGCACCACGGGCAAGCACCTGCCTGCGCTGGACGGTGTGCGCGGGCTGGCGCTGCTCATTGTGATGGCGCGGCACCTGCTCTCGCGTCCGCACGCGTCGGACAGCGCGTTTGCGTCGCGGCTGGTGTATGACGCGATCGATACGGGCTGGATCGGTGTGGACCTGTTCTTTGCATTGTCGGGGTTTCTGATTACCGGGATCCTGTTCGATACGCTGGGGACGCCGAGGTTTTTCAGAAACTTCTATGCGCGGCGGGCGCTGCGCATTCTGCCGCTGTACTACCTATTTGTGGGTGCTCTACTGCTGATCGGGGTGGCGCAGGGGTACCCGTGGTTTGGCGGGCGGCTGCTGCCGGTGCTGGCGCATGTGAGCAATTGGTGGAGGCAGCCGCCGGAGTTTATCGGTGCGCCGTGGCTGTTTCTGGGACATCTGTGGTCGTTGAACATGGAGGAGCAGTTCTATTTTGTGTGGCCGGTGGTGGTGTTTCTGCTGCGGTCACGGTTGCGGATACTTTGGGGGGCGGTGGGGCTGTGCGTGGGGTTCACAGCGTTCCGCACAGCTGTGCAGTTGATCGGGTTTGTGCACAGCGTGAATGTGTACACATGGACGCCGACGCACCTGGACGGGCTCCTGCTGGGCTCGGCACTGGCGATGCTGATACGGGGGCCGGAACGGGCAGCGGTGTTGCGGTGGTCGCCGGCCGTACTGGGTGCTGGAGTGGCGGTGCTGGGAGGGTATCTTGTACGGTCGCACGGCTTTTCGCCAAACGACCCATGGATCAGCACGGCCGGGTACACGGTGCTGGCGGTGACGGCGTGCGGGCTGATCGGGTGGTCGCTGGAACGGGGCAGCGTGTGTGAGCGAGTACTGCGGTGGCCGGTGATGCGCATGTTTGGGCAGTACAGCTACGGCATTTACCTGCTACATCCGTTGCTGCGCGGGCCTGTCCTGGAGCCGGCGTATCTCCAGATTCAACGGACGACGCACTCGAGCGGGCTTGCGTTTGTTGGGTCGTACGTGTGGCTGCTGGGGATTCTCGTGGGGATTGCGGCGGCGAGCTTCAGGTGGTTTGAGAATCCGATCCTTCGGCTGAAGCGGTATTTTCCCTCGGGTGGCGGCAGGCCCAAACTGCGGCGTGATGTTGCGGAGGCGAATGCGGAGCTGGCGACGCCTCCGGCCGCATGACAAAGCCCGCGCAGGCCGGGGGAACGCCCGACGAGAGCACGACGGGACGGCATATCCCCGCACTGGATGGTGTGCGCGGCATTGCGATTTTGATGGTGTTGCTGGGGCACCTGTTTGTGCGCAATCCGAACCCGCAGGTGAGCTGGCCGCTGCGGTTTGCGGCGCTGCTGTTCTCGTCTGGATGGGTGGGGGTGGATTTGTTTTTTGTACTGTCCGGGTTCCTGATTACGGGCATTCTGTATGACACGCAGCGGAGTGCGCACTTTTTCAGAAACTTCTATGCGCGGCGGATTCTACGGATTTTTCCGCTGTACTACGCGGTGATCCTGGGGCTGATGGCGGTGTCGCTGCTGCTGGGATACCGGTGGTTTGTGCCGGGGACGCTGTTGTACCTGACCTATCTGCATACGCTGTGGATCAATGGCGTGGGCTACACGACGGCACCGTGGGTGAATATTAATCACCTGTGGTCGCTGGCGATTGAGGAGCAGTTTTACTCTGTGTGGCCACTGCTGGTGTTCCTGCTGGGGCGGAAGCGGCGGATCGCAATGGCTGCGCTGGTGGGCGTGTTGCTGTCGGTGAGTCTGCGCTGCTGGGTGTACCGGTCGGGGCTGATCGGTGCACATCCGTATGCCACGTACTCGTGGACGCCTTCGCGGATGGATGGGCTGCTGCTGGGTGCGGTACTGGCAATGCTGGTGCGGTCGGAGTGGCGGGGTGCAGTCTTGCGGTGGTCGCCGATGGTGTTTGCAGTGGGCGGCGTGGCGGGGGGGTGTAGATGGCAGCGATGTTTTATACTGCTATTGTTCCGAATTATAGAACAATGAAACATTGTGTCAAGGGTTGACTCAAACCGCCTGATATCACCATTTTGCGCTCGGGGTCCGGGCCGGCCCGCATTG
>CAXTJO010000058.1:0-13916 GCA_964244665.1 uncultured Terriglobus sp. | reverse complement strand
CCCGTGTTACCGCCGTGAAAGGGCGGGGTCCTGGGCCACTGGACGACGGGGACGCGGTCAGAACACGATCGGCTCAGACAGCTTTCAGGCTAATTGGCTCAGGTCTCCTTGTCAAAGGATTCTCGACGCAGATGCGGCTAACAGGTCGGGTTATGTGAGTAACGAAGCCAGTAAAGTAGTCAGCCCTCGTATGATGGGCCATGCTTACTCGCTATCAACTTTCCGACGGGCACTTCCGTGTCGGCTCCTTCGAGGATGACGTGGAGGAAAACTCGTGGATCGATCTGTTGACGCCGACCAAAGAGGAAGAGGCGCGGGTGGAATCATCACTGAAGATCGGTATACCCACGCGCGAGGAGATGCGCGAAGTCGAGAGTAGCAGCGCGCTTTACCGTGAGGGAGGCGGGACCTTTGTGACGGTACGGGTGGTCGTTCGCGATCCCAATCAGCAGCCCCGGCTTACGTCTATCACGCTGGTGATGGTGCAGAACGTGTTTGTGACGATTCGATATGCAAACCCTGTCTCGTTTGAACAGTTTATAGCCCGTACGAAGAGATCAGATACGGTCTTTAAGTCTGCTTTTTCCGCTATGTTGTGCCTTTTAGAAACAATAGTGGATCGCGATGCCGACCTGCTGGAGGAGGTTGGGGATCGCCTGGACCCGATCTCGCTGGAGATTTTTTCGCAGAACGCGGGACGGATGAAGAGTATTGCCGCCGCTGATCTTGGCCGTGTGCTGAAGAAGATCGGCCAGAGTGGTGATTTAACCTCGCGCGTGCGGGAAAGCCTGTACAGCGTTGGCCGGGCTGTACCGTTCCTTGAGTTGGATGAATTGCCGCACGACCTAAGTGTGCGTCTGAAAACGCTTGGCGTTGACGTGAAGTCGTTGCTGGAGCATGACAACTTTTTGCAGACGCAGGTTCAATTTCTTCTGGATTCAAACCTTGGATTGATCTCAATTCAGCAAAACGCGATCATGAAGGCGTTAAGCGTGGCGGCAGTTGTGTTTCTGCCTCCGACTCTTATTGGGTCCATCTACGGCATGAATTTCGACAAGATACCGGAGTTGCACTGGCATTTTGGATATGCGTTTGCGCTGATGCTGATGGTGTTTTCCGCTGTTGGGCCCTTGCTCTACTTCAGGGCGAAGCAGTGGTTGTAAGGAGCCTCTTGCAGCCATAGTCCTGCGTTGAGGCTGGTTGACATCGCTGGGATGCTGGCATATCTTCGCTAGTGATGAGACAGGCTGAAATCACGATTGACCTTTGCTTCCAATGCTGTTGCAGTGCATGGGCAGGGTCGTCGGTTCGCTAAGAACAGCTTCGTTCGACAGGCACACCGACCCACCCGGCCAACCGCGGCCATGGTGGGTTTTTATTTGCTTAATCCGTCTCAATACTTTACCGAATACGTGAGGAATCTGATGTCTCTCCGCATCAACGACATTGCACCGGACTTTACCGCAGAGACGACGCAGGGCACTCTCCACTTTCATGAGTGGATTGGCGACGGATGGGCCGTTCTATTTAGCCATCCCAAGGACTTTACGCCGGTGTGCACGACGGAGCTTGGCGCCATGGCGGGACTGGAAACGCAATTTGCCGCACGTGGTGCAAAGGTAATTGGCTTGAGCGTCGATCCGGTGGAGAGCCATAGCAAGTGGGCTCAGGATATTGAGGATGTGGGCGGGTACAAGGTCAACTATCCGATGATTGGCGATCCGGAACTGAAGATTGCGAAGCTTTACGGCATGCTGGCCGCCGATGCCGGCGAGACGAGCGAAGGCCGGACCCCGGCGAACAATGCACCGGTACGTACGGTCTTCGTGGTTGGACCGGACAAGCGGATCAAGCTGCAGCTTGCGTACCCGATGACGACGGGTCGCAATTTTGACGAGATTCTGCGAGTGCTTGATAGCATGCAGCTTACGTCAAAGCACAAAGTGGCAACGCCTGCCAATTGGAAGCAGGGGGATGACGTAATTCTGACAGCGGCTGTGACATCAGAAGAGGCAGACAAAAATTTTCCGGGGTACAAAACGGTAAAGCCTTACCTGCGCACTGCTGCACAACCGCAGTAATACGTTTTAAGCAAGTTACGGCTTGCACCGCACCGGTGGCGAAGTGGCTAACGCGTTGGTCTGCAAAACCAATATTCGTGGGTTCAATCCCCACCCGGTGCTCCAGATTTATGTGATGAAGCAGCTCTGTAGTGGCAGGGTCGGGCGTTGCAATAAAACAGAAGTGCGGCAGAGTTCAGAGAAATGCCATGGGCTTGCCGTTTATGCTGCGATCATATTCCAGCGAAGGGGCGCTCAACAGCCAGCTTGTACGCGCCGCGCCGGTAAAGCTCCACCGTTACTTACGCTTCCACTAGACCGTAGCGTCGTTGCCATTGCTCTTTCAGTTGGGTACGTACGCATTCCCGCTCGGGTTCGCTGATATCGTGCAGCCTATTGTTTGCAAGGTTTTGCGCTTCAGCTTTTGCTAGCTCTAGCATGCGCCGGTCGCGGAGCAGGCTGGCGACGCGGAGGTCGGGTGTGCCGGCCTGTTTAGTGCCAAAAAATTCCCCCGGACCACGCTGCTGTAAGTCCAACTCGGCCAACTCGAAGCCGTTTTGCGTGCGTACCATCGCATCGAGACGCAGCTCGGCTTCGGGCGAAATTTTGCGGCCGGTCATCAGGATGCAGAAGCTCTTCGCGGTGCCACGGCCCACGCGTCCACGTAACTGGTGCATTTGCGCCATGCCGAAACGCTCGGCATTTTCGATCACCATTACGCTCGCATTGGGTACGTCGACGCCCACCTCAATCACAGTCGTGGAGAGCAGAATGTCGATCTCGCCTTGCTGAAACTGCTGCATCGTGCTTTCCTTTTCCTCCGGGGACAGGCGGCCATGCAGCAGGCCCAGCCTGAGACCGTGCAGAGCGCCATGTCGCAACTCCTCGAACATTTCTGTCGCGGAGCGTAGCTGCGTTTCCTGTGAGGGAAATTCCAGAGCGGCGCTCTTGCTGCCTGTGCGTTTCCTGGCCGTGGTTTTTTTTGCAGGCGCAATATTGGTAGCGTTTACAGCGGCGCGTTTGGGTGATTTTGTCGAGGGTGCAAGCAGTGACGCAGACCGTGCGGTCGGAATGGCTACAGTCTGCGCCGAAGCATCCGTCGGGAAATCGAGCTCCGGCTGGTCGTCGCTCGGGCCTTCAATCAGCGGGTACACGATGTACGCCTGCTGCCCCCTGATTACCTGTTTGCGTACAAACTGCCACACGTCGTCGGCACGTTCCAGACTAGTGCGCCGCGTCACAATCGGTGTGCGTCCCGGCGGCAGCTCGTCGATGACGCTGACCTCCAGGTCGCCATACACGGTCAACGCCAGCGTTCGAGGAATCGGTGTTGCGGTCATGACCAGCACGTCCGGATCACCGCTGCCCGGCTTTTTCATCAGAGTGAAGCGCTGACGCACGCCGAAGCGGTGCTGCTCGTCCACAATCACCAGTCCAAGGTTGGCGAAGTCCACTTTCTCCTGGATGAGCGCCTGCGTGCCCAGGATCAACTCCGCTTCGCCACTCGCGATGCGCCGTCGTGCACGCCGCTTCTCTGCCCCGTCGAGTGAACCGGTCAGCAGAGTGATTTGGTATTTGCGCGAGGATCGTTCCAAAAGCTTGCGCGCGGAGAGATAGTGCTGTGTCGCAAGAATCTCTGTGGGTGCCATGAGCACAGCCTGGTAGCCGTTCTCAATGGCGATAAGAGCCGCTTCGATCGCGACGATCGTCTTCCCGCTTCCAACGTCTCCTTGCAGCAGGCGGCGCATCGGGTTGGGTTTGCGCATGTCCTCCACGATTTCGCCGAGGACGCGCTTTTGCGCCGCCGTGGGCCGAAAAGGCAGGACTGATTTGATGGCTGCTCGCACATTTTCGTCGGTGGTGAACGCCACACCTTCACGGTCTCGCAGGCGTTTGCGCTTGAGCTCCAGCCCCAGCTCAAGGTAGAACAACTCTTCGAAGACAAGCCTCTGCTGTGACGAAGTCCGAAAGCTTTGCAGGTCGGGTAGAGCCGTCCCTTGAGGCGGAAAATGCGCATCGCGCAACGCTTGAAGCCGGCCCGGCAGGCCGAGACGCCGCAGCGTTGCCTGTGGCAGTATTTCCGGCACTGGAGAGCCTGCGGAGAGGTCTTCGAACACCTGCCACAGGACACGGCGAACCCACTTCGACCCCAGCTTGGCACCCCACGGTGTTGTTCCGCCGAGCGACTCATACACCGGGACGATGCGACCCACTTCAAGCAACGTCACGGGGTCTGACTCATCACTGGCGGCAGGCAGAATTTCAAACTGCGGCTGCACCATTTTGAAGCGCCCGGGCGTGGAGCGTGATGCTTCCACCTTGCCATACAGGGCAACCATCTCGCCCAGCTTGAACTTGTCTTTCAGGTAAGCGCCGCCAAACCACATGGCCTTCAACGTTTGCAGCGCGTGACCCACGGTGAGTTCAAACAGGGGTTTGCCACGGGTGTGCAGCAACGCCGATCCGCGCACCTCTGCAATGACGGAAGCCATCTCGCCAGCAACAAGCTCGTGCAGCGCCTTTGGGTGCAGCCGGTCTTCGTAGCGGAAAGGCAGATGGTAAAGCAGGTCTTCCACCGTACGCACGCCGCGTTTTGCCAGCGCCTCTGCGTTGCGCGGACCGACGCCCCGAAGGAGCTGCACGGGGGTGGAAAGCTGAAGCATGCCCACTGCGAGCATAGCAGTGCGGCGCGGCCGCTGTGTTCAGCTGTGCGCATGCCACTGTTAGACTTAGGCATATCGCTTATAACGATGCGGTTTCAGGAGTTTTGCCTAGACTATGCCGACCGTCGATTTGGAAAAGGTACGCAAGGTCTATGACCAAAAAGTTGCGGTCGAAGGGCTGACGTTACGGATACAACCTGGCGAGATGTTCGGCCTGCTGGGTCCGAACGGCTCGGGCAAGACGTCGTCGATCCGCATGATGATCGGGATTACGGTGCCCGATTCCGGCACGGTACGCCTTTTCGACCAGCCATTTACCCGCGACAACCTGAAACGCGTCGGCTACCTGCCGGAAGAGCGCGGCCTGTACAAGAAGATGATTGTGTTGAAGCAGTTGATCTTCATGGGGCAGCTGCATGGCCTGGCGGCGGCAGAAGCCGAGCGACGCGCGCGCCACTGGGCAGGCCGGCTGCAGATCACCGAAGCACTGCCCAAGAAGACGGAAGAGTTGTCCAAGGGCATGCAGCAGAAAATTCAGTTCATCGCGTCATTGATGCATAACCCGGACCTGATCATCCTGGATGAGCCATTCAGCGGGTTGGACCCGGTAAACGCGTCGCTGCTGCAGGAGACCATGCTGGAATTGCGTGCGGAAGGAAAGGCGATTCTGTTCAGCACGCACCGCATGGATCAGGTGGAGCGCATGTGTGACGCAATTGCCTTGATTCACCGTGGACGCGTGGTGCTGGAGGGTACGATGCGCGAAGTGAAGAGCCGCTACCCGCGCAATCGCGTTGAGGTGCTGTACAGCGGTGACCGTACTTTTCTGCAGAACGCGGAGATTGAAGAGTTGAAAGAGTATGGCGGTCGTGCCGAAGTGACGCTGCGCGGGACAGAGCCGAACGCGCAGCCGCTGCTTGCCGATGCCGTTGCACATGGCACGCGCATTGAGAAGTTTGAGGTAAAGGAACCGACGCTGGAGGAGATTTTTATCAGCTCGGTTGGGGGGCGGGTCGATGCATAACATCTGGCTGATTGCAAGACGCGAATATACCGAGCGGGTGCGTACGCGCGGCTTTATGATTGCGACTATTTTGATTCCGCTGCTGATGAGCGTCGGTATCGCGGGCACGATCCTGATCGCCAAGCACTCCAAATCGAATTCGCACATTGCCGTTGTGAGCAACGATCTGAAGCTTGCGACGGACGTTCAGGACGAGTTGGAGCATGGTAAAGACAGCGAGATGCAGGTGGACGTTATCTCGCCACCGTCGAACAAGATTCGAGCGAATCTGGATGCCGCAGTAAGGGCGAAGGAATTGGACGGCTATTTGTGGGTCAACTCTGCGAAGGCCCCCGGCGCGCGGCCGCAACTGCTGTACAAGCAGGGTGCGAGTGCAGACCTGGCGACGCGCAGTACCATCAGCCACGGCCTGAACACGGTGCTCACGCGCGAGAACCTGGTGCGCCAGGGCATGAACGCAGAGCAGGTCACCGAGGCAATGAAGCCGGTCGACATGGAGACCGAAACGGGTGCAAAGGACAGCACTGCGGCGAACTTTGCGGCGGCATATGTCACGTTCTTTTTGATGTATATGGTGATCATGCTGTACGGCATGAACGTGGCGCGGTCCATCATCGAGGAGAAGACCTCGCGTGTCTTTGAGGTGATGCTTGCCACGGTGAAGCCTCGCGAAATGATGGCTGGCAAGGTGTTGGGTGTTGGATCTGTCGGTCTTACGCAGGTAGGTATCTGGATGCTTGCGGCGGTCGTGCTGACGCATACTGCTTTAATCGCGCATGTGATGGGTAGCAGCGGAACGCAGATTGCGTTTACGGCCTCGCAGGTCGCGTACTTCATCGTGTTTTTTCTGCTGGGTTACCTGCTCTATTCGGCCATGGCCGCGGCGCTTGGCGCGATGACCAATAGCGAGCAGGAATTGCAGCAGTTGAACATGTTCCTTGTGCTGCCGCTGGCGGCGTGCATGGTAATGCTGCCGCTGATCCTGAACTCGCCAAACATTCTCGCGTCGCGCATTCTGTCTATGGTGCCGTTCTTTGCGCCGTTACTCATGTACATGAGGATCTCCGTATCGCCGGTGCCGTGGTACGAGATCGCCGGCTCTGTCGCTATCCTGCTGTTTACGATCTACGCAATACTTTCAATTACCAGCCGCATCTACCGCGTGGGAATCTTGATGTACGGTAAAAAACCGAATCTTCCCGAAATACTGCGATGGGTCAAGTACAGCGCATGACGTCAACAGCGGTCAGCACGCCGGACGAGCACCAGTTTCGCGGGCTGGCCCACAAGCACCACACCCTCATCCCGGTGTACCGCACGATCACGGCAGATCTTGAAACGCCGGTGTCGGCGTTTTTGCGGATCGCCGCAAAGGAGCCGGAAGCTTTCTTGCTGGAGTCGGTCGAGGGCGGTGAGCGCGTCGGCCGGTACACCTTTATCGGCATCCGCCCGTACCGCAAACTGCAGAGCCGCGGTCGCACGGTCACTGCTACTGAGGGCAAATCCGCCCGTACCTATGACGGCGATATTTTCCAAGAACTGAAGACGGCACTTGGCGAACACACACCGGCGAAGCTTCCGGGGTTGCCGCCGTTTACCGCGGGTGCGGTAGGTTTTTTTGCATACGATGTGGTGCGGCAGATTGAGAAGCTGCCCGAAACAGCCATAGACGAACTTGGCGTGCCGGATGCGTGCCTTATGTTCTTCGACGAGGTGCTGGCGTTCGATCATGTAAAGAAAGAGATCTTCCTGATCGTGACAGCGGATCTTAAGCGTCAGCCGCACGCAGATGAAGCGTACTCCGATGCCATCGCACGGCTCGACCGGCTGGAGAAGCAGCTTGCCGCGCCTCTGCCGAAGCAGGTAAAACGTGAGCCGCTCGGGCCGCTCGTCCTATCCCCCCGCACGCCCAAGGCCGTGTACATGAAGGCCGTGGAGACCATCAAGAAATACATCACCGCGGGCGACATCTTTCAGTGTGTCCTTTCGCAGCGGTTCGATTGCGAGCCGGGCGTCAACGCATTCGATATCTATCGCGCGCTGCGCATCGTGAACCCGTCACCGTATATGTACTTCTTCCGCTTTCCGATGGCAGCACCCGGCGGCAAGAAACGAGTGGCTGCGCACATCGTGGGATCGTCGCCGGAGCTTCTGGTGCGGGTGCATGGGAGCCGTATTGAGTACCATCCCATCGCGGGCACACGTCCCCGTGGCGACGACGAAGCAAGCGACGCCCGTCTTGAGGAAGATTTGTTGCGCGACGACAAGGAAACATCCGAGCACGTGATGCTTGTCGACCTGGGCCGCAACGACCTGGGCCGCGTGAGCGAATTCGGCACGGTGCAGGTAAAAAAGCTGATGTTCGTCGAACGCTACTCGCACGTGATGCATCTGGTAAGTGCGCTGGAAGGCAGGCTGCGCGCGGGCATGGGTGGCGTCGATGCATTCCGATCGTGTTTCCCTGCCGGGACGCTGAGCGGTGCACCCAAGATTCGCGCCATGGAAATCATCGAAGAGCTGGAGCCGACCCGGCGCGGTGTGTATGGCGGGTCTGTCTTCTACGCCGACTTTAGTGGCAATCTGGATAGCTGCATCGCGATCCGCACCCTGTTCATGCAAGGTGCAAGAGGGTATGTGCAGTCGGGCGGCGGCGTTGTGGCAGACTCTGTACCGCAGACCGAGTTCGACGAAACCGTAAACAAAAGCAAGGCCGTCGTACGTGCCATTGAACGGGCACGCGGCGCGCAGCGATAGGTGCAGCATGCCTGAAGGAACGCACGAAAGCTTCGAACTGGATGCGATGTCAAACGGTGACGGCTATAAGTTGCTGGCGTCGCTCATCATGCCACGGCCGATTGCGTGGGTGGTGACGGAGAGCGTGCACGGTGTGCGGAATGCGGCGCCTTACTCGTTTTTCAACATCCTGTCCGCCGACCCGCCGTTGGTCGCGATTTCGTTTTCTGCCGTGTCCGACCGCGACGGCAAGGACTCACTCGCCAACCTGCGTGCCACGGGTGAGCTGGTCGTGAACCTGGTGTCAGAAGATCTGGCGGAGGCCATGAACGCCACCGCCGTCGACGCGCCGCGCGGCATCGACGAGACGGAGCTCGCCGGGCTGGAGTTGACGGCAAGCATCGTGGTCAGGCCGCCACGGATTGCACGTTCCCCTGCAGCGTTCGAGTGTCGGGTCGTCCAGGAAATTGCAACCGGCGGCAGCAGCACCATTGTGCTGGCACGCATTTTGCAGGCGCATGTGCTGCGGCAAGCCTTTGAAGACCGGGCGCGGCTTCACATCGATGCCGCTAAATTGGCACTTATCGGTCGTATGAGCGGCGGCGGTGGCTACTGTACAACGCGCGACATGTTTACGCTGGAGCGGACACGCTGGCAGGATCGATAGACGTGCAATTCGCGTCTTGCCGACCTAGCGCCGTGGCAGCTTCCACGTCATGCCGAATGTGACACCGGTATTGTTTGCCACAGATGTCACAGCAAGCTTCACCGGTGCCGGATCCCCTGGAATTATTTGAAATCCCAGCCGCGACGACAGGCGATAGCAGATTGCAAAGTCGTCGACGCTGGCATCGTCGGTGTTGAAACGGCGTCCCGTTCGGCGGCGCATGGTGCCGATCACCGGCAGCGCATCCAGGCTTTCGGCAATGCTCGACGAGGTGGACAACGTCGTGAAATGGGCCGTTGTACTTGCGTAAAAGCTGCTTACCATAGAGAGTAACGTTTGCCGCGCCGGCTGCAGCCATACCGGGACAGCCCGCAAATCTACCGACAAGGCTGCGACCGCGGGTGTGGCCAGCACTGGCTCCGCGGGTTGTGCGCCGTGGACCGCTGCCGCGCATGAGCCGCTAGTGGCGGCGAACAACAGCAGTGAAAACACAGCGGTGCAACGCAAGGTCATGTTTCCCTTATCGGCAAAGTACCGCAATTCTTCGCACACTACACGGCACCGGCAAGCAGCTTTGCCCAAGGCGGACGCCTGTGCACTCCTACTCTGGCGGCGACGCGGTGCAGCAATGCAGGACACAGCATAGACTCGACAAGAGGCACGCAATGGTTTTCGTTCTCGACAACTACGACTCATTCACCTATAACCTGGTGCAATATATGGGCGAACTGGGCGCGGAGATGGTGATTCGTCGAAACGACGAGGTCACGCCGGAGGAGGTCGAGGCCATGGGGCCTGACCGCATCCTGATCTCACCCGGGCCGTGTACGCCGCAGGAAGCAGGCTGTTCCATTGGGCTGATCAGGCACTTTGCCGACGCGGAGCGGCAAAGCGCAAAGAGAACACCGGTGTTAGGTGTTTGCCTGGGTCATCAGGCGCTAGGGGCGGCGTTTGGCGGTAAGGTCGTACGCGCCGGCCGACTGATGCACGGCAAGACCAGCCCGGTATCGCATGACGGCAAGACGATTTTTGCCGGGCTGGACCCGGTAGTTACGTGTACCCGCTACCATTCGCTCGTTGTCAGTCCTGAGGGTTTGCCGGATGAGCTGGAGATCACTGCTCGCACGGACGATCCGAGCGGCGAGGTTATTATGGGTCTGCGTCACCGCGAACTGCCGCTTGAGGGCGTGCAATTTCATCCGGAAAGCGTGTTGACCGAGCATGGCCGGCACATGATCCAGAACTTTTTGAACCTGTGATGACGGCCCCGCAAAATGCATGCGTGTGGTTCAGTGCAGTGCTGATCGTCAGCGCTGTCGGGCAGAGTCAGTCAACCATTGGCACGGTGCGGACCGAAGGCGCACAGGTGCAGGGTTCCGTTTCGGTGAGCGATGGCCGTGCCACGCTGCAGAACACGGCGACTGTCTCTGCAGGCGGAGCGGCGAGTGAGGTGTCACTCAGCCGTGGCGGTCTGGTGCGCATCTGCGCCGGTAGTGTAGTGGCTTTGTCGCGTTCAACTGCAGCCGGAGCAGGTACGCCGCTTTTGATCGCGCTACAGCGGGGCGCTGCGGAAATTCAGGAGAAAGCACTCCGCACAGACGCGATTCTTACACCTGACCTGCGGCTTGAGATGAGTGAGGGCGGCACGCTGGATTTGCGGCTGCGGGTGAACTCTGCAGGTGACACCTGCGTAGAGAACACCGGGAAGAACGCGCCGATCGTGCATGTCACGGAGCAGTTTAGTGGCGCAGGGTACCTGGTTAAGCCTGGGCAGCGTGTGCTATTTGAACATGGCAGCGTGCGTGAGGTGGTAGACCGCCAGAGTTTTGGGTGTGGTTGCCCCAAGGCTGGAGGCAAGGACGACTTTCCTGAGGCGGTGAGCGCAGGTTTAGTCAGGCCGGAGGTGCCGGCGGTTCCGGCAGGGGAGACGCATGCACAGGTTTCCGCTGGATTGGACTTTGATGGCACGGCGCAAAGGGTAAGCGGCCCCCCGAATCCTGAAGGTGTCTTACCCACCACGACGGCTGCCTCCGGCGGCCCTGTAACGGCAACGCTGCCGGCGCGCCGCGCTGCGAGTGGTGGCCCGTTTGCAGCGATCGGCCGCTTTTTTCATAGATTGTTCGGTGGCGGTTCGTAAATATCTGCCCAGTCAGGCCCGGCGTGGCGGGTTGTGAGCTGAGGGGTGCGCGATACAATCGGGAGGCTCACCGAAGCGACGGTTTTGTGCCGTCCAGCGGTGCCGGCGAGGAAACGTTTCTCGCCCCATCCAGTCTCGCAAGCCCGCGGCATGCGCCGTGGGCAGCCAAGCCCGTCTGAAGGAGTTCCGCTCATGGCGATTCCCGCCACTCAAATGCGTCCAGGTATGGTCATCAAGCACAACGACGTGCTGCACAGTGTCTTTTCGGTTGAGCACCGTACGCCGGGCAATCTGCGGGCCTTTATTCAGGCCAAGCTGCGCAACCTGAAGTCGGGTGCCATGTTCGAGCACCGTTTTCGCTCGGGCGATGCGATTGATCGCGTGGTCGTGGACGAGATTGCGATGGAGTACCTGTACAACGATGGCGACGACTACTACTTTATGGACACCACGAACTTCGAGCAGACGCCGCTCAAGCGAGACACGCTGGGCGATGCCGTGGATTTCCTGTTGCCCAATCTCAGCATTTACGTCAGCTTCTACGACGGCAAGGCAGTGGGCATTGAGCTTCCAGGCGTCGTTGAAATGACTGTCGTCCAGACTGAGCCGGGCATCAAGTCGGCGACAGCAAGCAGCGTTACCAAGCCTGCCAAAACAGAAACAGGGCTTGTGGTGCAGGTGCCGTCATTTATCAATGAAGGCGAGAAAATCCGGGTGGATACTGCGGAAGGCGCCTACATGAGCCGGGCGTAGCTTCGATGGAGTTTAATCATGGCATGGCTTCGGTCACGCTTTTGCTACGTTTGTGCACTGGCAGGAGATGTGATCGTGCATCCAAGTTCCACATGAAGATTCGAGAGATCAAAACTTCTGCCATTCGGCTGGCATACGAAGACAACGGCCCGAAGCAAGGCGAGCCACTGCTGCTGCTGCATGGCTGGCCCGACTCACCGCGCACCTGGGATAAGGTGCTGCCTGCGTTGCATGCCGCAGGCTACCGGACGCTTGTGCCGTACCTGCGCGGTTATGGATCGAGCTCATACCGGGATCGGCTGCTAGGGCGTAATCCGCGTCGAACAGGGCAGCCTGTAGCGTTTGCGCAGGATATGGTCGATCTGCTGGATGCGCTCAAGGTTGAGCGGGTGCATTTTATCGGGCATGACTGGGGCGCACGCACGGCGCACGCGCTTGCAACCGTGTTTCCGCAGCGGCTCAAGAGTGCTGTGACGATCTCGGTACCATTTGAGCCGGGCAGGGCGAAGCTGCCCAAGCTGCCGCAAGCGCAAGCATTCTGGTATCAGTGGTTGTTATGCACAAAGCCGGGCGAGGCATTGTTCACGGGTGATCCGGTCGCATTTGGCAAGGCGCAGTGGGATGCGTGGAGTCCGCAAGGCTGGTACACAGCGGCTGAGTTGGCGGATGCGGCGAAGAGTTGGACGGGCGATGACTTTACTGCGACGGTGCTGCATGGCTACCGTTCGCGCTGGGGACATGCGCCGCTGGATTCGAATTACGATGTGTTGCAGGAGCAGTTCGCGGCCGCCACGACACTCAGCACACCGACGCTGCTCATCCATGGCATGGAAGACGGCTGCGAACTGGCAGAGACGACAGACGGTGCGGGTCAATACTTTACGGGAGGGTATCGGCGCGTGCTGCTGGATAAGGTGGGCCACTTTCCGCAGCGGGAGAGTCCTGCGGAGACGGCTAACGAGATTCTGGCGCATGTTCGGATGTATGCGTGATGGTTCGGCATTATTTGGTGGAGGGGCGGGTGCAGGGTGTGGGGTTTCGGTGGTATGTGCATCGGGAGGCGGCGGAGCTAGGCCTGCGTGGCTGGGTGCGGAATACCGACGCGGGGCATGTGGAAGCGGTTGCGGCGGGCGAGCTGGAGGAGCTGGCAGAGCTGGAGGGCGCGATGCAGCGTGGGTCGCGCGGAAGCCGTGTGGATCGCGTGCAGGTACATGAGCTGGCGGACGAGGAAGGCGAGAAGCTCGGTGCGTTCCGGATCGACGGGGCGTTCTGAGCCTTCTGTCGTGTGCAGGCGTTAGGTAGAATCGAGGCATGTCTACACCGATCAACTGCGAGCCGCTAAAGGCTCTGATTCGTACCGTTCCCGACTTCCCGAAGCCTGGAATCCTGTTCTACGACATAACGACGCTGCTGAAGGACAAGGCAGGCTTTGCGCAGATGATCGATGCGTTCGCGACGTATTACATCGACAGGCAGGTCGACCTGGTGCTGGGCATCGAGGCTCGGGGATTCATCTTCGGACCGGCGATGGCATATCGGCTGAACGCGGGGTTTGTGCCGGTGCGGAAGCCGAAGAAGCTGCCGGCGGCGGCGGCTACGGTGACCTACGACCTGGAGTATGGATCGGACTCGCTGGAGATCCACCTGGATGCGATCCAGCCGGGACAACGTGTGGTGATCGTGGACGACCTGCTGGCAACGGGCGGGACGATGCAGGCGACGGTGCAGTTGGTGAAGCAGCTGGGCGGCGAGATCGCGGGCGTGGCGTTTGCGGTGGAGCTGGACTTCCTGAAGGGTCGGCAGAAGTTTCCGGAGTATGACGTTTACAGCTTGCTGCATTACGACGAGTAGGTGGGGGCCTCCCCCCCCTCCCCCCTCC
>CAXTJO010000057.1:0-14935 GCA_964244665.1 uncultured Terriglobus sp. | reverse complement strand
CCCGGTGGTGGGCCGCGCGGTGGCGGCGGTGGTGGCGGTCCACGCGGCGGCGGCGGTTTTGGCGGCGGTGGGCTTGGCAATGGCAGTTCCGGCCACAAGTACACGGTCTCGCTCGGTGCACAGATATTGAACCTGTTCAATAACATTCCATACGCGCCACAGAACGGAAACTTGACCGCCTACATCTCGAATCCCACATCGACAACCCTTTTCGGCAAGTCGCAGGCATTGGCAGCCGGACCCTTCTCGCAGGGTTCCGCTGTTCGCCGTGTCTTTCTGCAGGCCAACTTCAGTTTCTAACCGTTGCGATCGTAAGAGAGCAGCCGTCCGGATAACCGTGGCGGCTGTTTGCGCAACTAGTGGCGCGGCTTGCCCAGCGACACCACCACGGTTTTCGCATTCATAAACTCGCGCATGCCCGCCGCGCCAAGCTCCCGGCCATAACCGGAGCGCTTTGTGCCACCAAAAGGCAGGCGTGGATCCGATGCCACGATGCTGTTGAGAAAAACCATACCGCTCTCGATACCGCCGATCAGCCGCTGCTGTTCCTCGGGCTCCTCGGTCCACACGGACGCTCCTAAACCGAAGGGCGTATCGTTGGCAATCGCAAGTGCATCCTCAACGTCGCTTGCCCGGAAGAGCAACGCCACCGGACCGAAGATCTCCTCGCGGTACACTGCCGCACTCCGCGCCACATTCGCAATGACCGTGGGCTCAAAGAAGTAGCCGCTGCCCACCATGCGAGACCCGCCGGTCAGGATGCGACCGCCCGCAGCGACGCATGCTTTTATTTGCTGCTCAAGCCGGGTCAGCGCCTGCGCGCTCGCCATCGGCCCAATTTCGGTCTCGCGCTTTGCCGGGTCGCCAATGCGTAGCCGTTCCATCTCCGCAACCATGCCACGCTGTACTTCAGCGAACACATCGTTGTGCACGATGAACCGCTTTGCCGCGATACAGGACTGGCCACCATTCGCGGTCCGGCTCTTCACGGCTGCGGTAATGGCGTCTGCAATCCGCGCTGACGGCATAATCACAAACGGATCGCTGCCGCCCAGTTCCAGTACCACCTTCTTCAGCAGATAACCCGCCTGCGCGGCAATCGCCCGCCCTGCATCTTCGCTGCCGGTAACGGTTGCGGCGACCACGCGGTCGTCGTTCAGCACAGACTCCACCGCGCCCACTTCGATTTGCAGCGAAAGCAGCGCGCCCCGCACAAAGCCCGCCTGGCGCACCAAACCCTCGATCCGCATAGCACACTGCGGCACGCTGGGCGCATGCTTCAGCAGCAGCACATTGCCCGCCATCAACGCCGGCACCGCGCACCGGAACACCTGCCAGAACGGAAAATTCCACGGCATTACCGCCAGGATTACGCCTATCGGCTCGTACTGCACGTAGGCCTGGCCGCCATCGGTGCGCAGCATCTCCGGCGCAATCAGCCGGGCGGCCTGCGTGGCGTAATACCGGCAGCACTCGATGCACTTGTCGATCTCCGCTTCAGCCGCCACGATCGGCCTGCCCATCTCCAGCGTAATCAGTTGGGCCAAATCGCCACGTTCTTCTTCCAGCAGCACGGCCAGCTTGCGCAGGCAGAGAGCGCGGTGTTCCAGCGGCAGAACGCGGTGTTGTGCATACGCGGCTGCCGCAAGCCCGATACGCGCTTTCAGCGTGTCGTGCGGCAGTGGCTCAAAGCGGCGAACTGTCGCCCCTGTCGCGGGATTCATGGTTTGTATCGGCATGTGTTTCATCAGGCGAAGAGCTGTGTCGGCGTCACCGCCAGCACGGGCTTGCTGTCGCTCATAGCCTATAACGTAGCAAACTCATCGTGAGGGCACCACTGTGCACTCCGCGACAACCTGAATGCGATACTTGTGCCTGCATGCCCGACGTTCTTCAACCCGATCCGCGCTTCATGCGTGCAGCAATTGCTCTTGCAACGCAGAATGTCCTCACGGGGCGCGGCGGACCGTTCGGCGCGATCATTGTTCGCGATGGGGAAGTTATTGCCGCCGAGGCAAACTCCGTCACCCGCACGAACGACCCCACAGCCCATGCCGAAGTAAACGCGATCCGTGCTGCCTGCGCAGCGCTTCACACGTTCAGACTCGACGGCTGCGACGTGTACACCTCCTGCGAGCCATGCCCCATGTGCCTTGCCGCGCTGTACTGGTCCCGCTGCCGCGCCATCTATTTCGGCAACACCGCCGGCGACGCCGCAGCCGCCGGCTTCGACGACAGCGTCCTGTATCGCGAAGTGGGCCTGCCGTTAAGCGAACGCCGCATCCCAATTGCTCCGCTGCTCCGCGACGAGGCCATCGCATCCTTCCATGCGTGGCAACAGGCCACACGACGCATCGACTATTAGGCACTTCGTTACAGTAAGGAGCATCGACACAACATGGCCGCCAAGACTGCCGCACTCACCCCCGAGACGCTCAAATCGCAGACGACCCGCGTTGCCCTGCTCGGCTTCGGCACCGTCGGGTCCTCCGTCGCTCATCTGCTCCGAGCCCAAAAATTTCTCGGGGTCGAGCTCACTCATATCTACAACCGCAACATCGACCGCAAGCGCACAAGCGACGCCGCGAAGAAGCTCTCACCCTCAATCCGCTGGACAGAGAACATCGACGATGTCCTGAACAACTCGGAAATTGATGTGGTAATCGAAGCGATCGGCGGTTTGAGCCCCATGGAAAGCTGGCTCAAGCGCGCCCTGAGCGCAGGCAAGCACGTGGTCACAGCAAACAAACAGCTGATCGCCTACAAGGGCGCGGCGCTCGTCAAGCTTGCCCGTCAGCACAACGCCTCCCTCGTCTACAACGCCGCGGTCGCCGGCGGCGTGCCTGTCATTCCCGCGGTGCTGCACGGCCTGCAGGGCGATACTGTCCGCCGCATCGCCGGCATCCTGAACGGCACCTGCAACTTCATCCTGAGCGGCATGGAGGCTGGCGAGGATTACCACGACATGCTCACCAAGGCGCAAGCGGCCGGCTATGCCGAAGCCGATCCCAGCGCCGATGTGGATGGCTATGACGCTCGCGCCAAGCTCTGCATCCTGGCCCGCACCGCCATGCAGGTCGGCCTCGATCCCGACGAGGTCTCCACCCAGAGCATTAAGGCCGTGCGGCTTGTGGACTTTCACTACGCGCGCGAGCTCAACTGCACCGTTCGCCAGATTGCTCAAATCTCAATCGACGGCAACGGCGTCCGCGCTCGCGTCG
Source organism: uncultured Terriglobus sp. (assembly GCA_964244665.1). GTDB lineage: Bacteria > Acidobacteriota > Terriglobia > Terriglobales > Acidobacteriaceae > Terriglobus. Next base: position 11,714 of record CAXTJO010000057.1, on the reverse strand, counting down.
GCCCAACGCTTGTGCCGCACACATCGCCCATCGCCTGGTCGCATGGCACGCAGAACCTTGTCATGACCACGGGTGAATTTGGCGGCGATGTCGTGTTCAGCGGTCACGGCGCGGGCGGCGATCCCACCGCCGTCGCCGTCGTCTCAGACCTGCTTGCCGTGGCACACGGTTCCGCGTCCGTTTCACTTCCGGTCAGGCAGCGGCCCGTCACCGGGGAGTTCGTCGCGCCGTGGTATCTCCGCTTCGTCGTGCAGGACAAGCCCGGCATTATCTCTGCCATCTCTGGCTCGCTCGCAAACGTCGGCGCCAACATTGACAGCATCCTGCAGCGGCCCGGTTACCCCAAGGACGCATTGCCCTTTGTCGTCACCACCGAACCCTGCCTCACCAGCACCATCCAAGCTGCTGTCGCCGCCATCGCCAAAATGCCCACCATGCTTGAAGAGCCTCTCTGCCTGCAAATGCTCGTGGATGATGATAATGCCGCGCACGTGTAGCCATCTGCCGCTTGGCGCATCACAGTTACCTGGCCTACCATCTCCGCCATGCACGCTGTACCTGTTTTACCCGCGGCAGATGTCCAAGCATCACTCGACTGGTGGACCGGCATCTGCGGATTCCAGGAAACTTTCCGCGACGCCACACCACCCAACTACGCCGGCATCGAGCGCGACGGCGCCCACGTCCATCTCGCTACTATCACCGACAGCGCTCTCGCACGCACTGTCGGAGACCAGGTCATGGTGCGCTTCAGCGTCTCTGACATTGACGCCCTCTACGCTGAATACCAGTGCCGCGGCGGTGCGGTGCACCCGAACGGTGCATTACAGACCAAGCCCTGGGGCACGCGAGAATTTGCCACCATCGATCCGAACGGCGTATGCGTGACCTTCCAAAGCGCTGGCTAATGGCCCTGGCCGGACACAAAAAGGCCGAGCATAAACCCGGCCTTCACAGGAGTTCGCGGACTAATACTTGGGCATACTCGGATCGATCCGCTCCGCCCACGCGGTAATACCACCCGCAACGTTCTTGACGTTCGTAAACCCGTGTTGCTTCAGCAGCAACGACGCTTTCTGCGATCGGCCGCCCGTCTTGCAGTGCACTAGAATCTCCTCGTTCTCGCGGCCCTTCAGCTCCCCGATCCGCTTCTCCAGGTCGCCTACCGGAATCATCGGCGCGTTTAACGTCGCAATCTGCGCCTCATGCGGCTCGCGCACGTCCAGCACAAACGCACCCGCACCCCGCTTCGCCTTCAACTCCTCCACGGAAATCTGCGGAACCCCCTCCACCTCCGCGGCCGCGGTCACCGCGCCATGCGACGAAACCTCCAGCGGTCCCACTGCCGCGGGTGGCGCAATCCCGCAAAACTGGTCGTAGTCGATCAGCTCCTGGATCTCATGCGTCCCACATGCCGGGCATTCCCGGTTCTTCCGCAACTTCAGCGTCCGAAACTTCATGCCCAGCGCGTCGACCAGCAACAACCGCCCGACGAGCGGCTCGCCGATACCAAGAATCAGTTTGATCACTTCGGTCGCCTGGATCACTCCAACCAGCCCGGGCAAAATACCCAGCACGCCACCTTCGGCGCAGCTCGGCACCAGCCCCGGCGGCGGCGGCTCCGGATACAGGCACCGATAGCACGGCCCCGCCTCCGTCGCAAATACGCTCGCCTGCCCCTCAAACCGGAAGATCGACCCGTAGGCATTCGGCTTGCCCGTCAGCACACACGCATCGTTTACCAGGTATCGCGTCTGAAAGTTATCCGTCCCGTCCGCAATCACGTCGTAGTCCTGGAAGATTTCCAAGGCATTCTTCGACGTCAACATCGTGTTGTGCTTCACGATGTTCGTGTTCTTGTTCAACCCTTTCAGCATCACTTCGGCAGAGTCGACCTTTAACTTGCCCACTGTCGCCTGCGAATGGATGATCTGCCGCTGCAGGTTGCTCTCATCCACCACGTCGAAGTCGACCAGCCCAATGGTTCCCACGCCTGCCGCAGCCAGATATAACGCCAGCGGCGCACCCAGCCCGCCCGTCCCCACGCACAGCACCTTTGCAGCCTTCAGCTTGCGCTGCCCGTCCATGCCGACTTCCGGCAGGATCAAGTGCCGTGAATACCGCGCAATCTCCTCGTTCGTCAGCGTCGGCAACTCCTCCACAACCGGTTCGGCAAGCGCCTCCTCCGCAATCGCTGGTGCGCCCCCGGCAATCGACGGGATGATCGAGATCTCGTCGTCCGCCTTCAGCGGCGTCGCTTCTTTCTCCGGCAGGTCGCGGACGTCATCATCGTTCACGTACACGTTCACAAACGACCGCAGCTTACCCTCCGCGCCGAACAGGTGCTGCTTCATCTGCGGGTACAGTTCCGTCAGCTTCTGCAACGCGTCGCTCACGGTTGTCGCACTCACGTCTGCCGTTGCCTGCCCATCCGCAAATCCACGTAGCGGTGTCGGAATCAAAATCGTCATTGGTCTTCCTGATCTTTCTCTGCCGCATCCACGAAATCAATCGGCTGGTCTTCAAAGCGTTTGTCGTCCTCACCCGTACCGCGCAGTAAAAAGCTGTTGGTCACCCCGGCCCTGCCCTGCGCAACAGCCGTGATGACGTAACTACACCCAAGCCAATGCGCTTCCGCAAAGTCCGTCGTGCTCCACTGCGCCGGATGGTCCGGGTGCGAGTGGTAAAAGCCCACAATATCCAAACCCTTCCTGCGCCCCGCACGCTGTGCCGCCACCAGTTCCTGCGGGGCAATTTGGTAGCGGTTGTGCGCGGAGTCCGTCCGGGTATTGCCCGCGCGTATCAATTCCACAACCTCGTTTGCGCCGTCGGCACTGTGCCCCAGCAAAATCCCACAGCACTCCTGCGGATACGTCTCCTCGCCATGCGTCCGCATCGCGGCATATTCAGCAGTTCGCACTGTCAACATTACCGCCTCACTCATTCCAGAACCGCTCACTCAAATACTTGTCCGCCCCGTCGCACAGCACCGTCACGATCACCGCCTCGCGCCCGGCTGCGTGTTCCTCTTCCGCTATCCGCAGTGCGGTATCGACGTTCGCCCCGGCACTCACCCCTACCAGCAGGCCCTCCTCGCGCGCCAGTCGTTTGCACATCGCGTACGCCGGCTCCGTCTCCGCCCAAACGTTTCGGTTCGCCAGCGTGGCGTCGTAGATCGGCGGCACAATCGCCGTCGGCATGTGCTTCAGACCCTCCAGCCCATTGAACGGCGAATCCGGCTGCATACTCACGCACTGCACCGCCGGGTTCAGCTCGCGCAGCCGTCGCGTCGTCCCCATAAATGTTCCACTCGTCCCCAGCGCCGCAATAAAGTGCGTCAACGTTCCGCCTGCCTGCTCCCAGATCTCATTCGCCGTCGTGCGGTAGTGCGCCTTCCAATTATTTTCGTTGCCGTACTGGTCGGCATAGAAGTACTTCTCCGGTGCCGCCGCATTCAACTCCCGCACCTTGCGGATCGCCCCATCGCTCCCTGCCTCGCCGGGCGTAAAGATCACCTCGGCACCGTACGCATGCAGCATGCGCTTCCGCTCCGGGCTTGCACTCGTCGGCACGCACAGCGTTACCGGAAACTGCAGTGCCGCGCCCAGCATCGCATACGCAATCCCGGTGTTGCCGCTCGTCGCGTCCAGCAGACTGCGCTCTGGCTGCGTATCGCCCAACTCTCCCGCGCGCATCGCCGCCAGCACGATGTTTGACGCCGCCCGGTCCTTTACACTGCCTCCCGGGTTTGCAAACTCCGCCTTGCCCAGCAGCGTAATGCCCGGCAGGTGTGCCACAATCCTGTCGATCCGCACCATCGGTGTGTTGCCGATGCGCTCCAACACCGTCCGTCCCAGTCCTGTCCCAGCCATCGGTGTCTCCATCACCATCCCGCCCATCGCAACCTCAACCTCTCTGGTCTTCCACCCACGCACTGTGCGACAGTTAGTCTATCGGACGCTCCAAAAGCCCTTTAGAGACGGCCAGCGCCGACCGGAGCCTCGCATCCATGTTTTTCCGCAAAAAAATTCCCATCCGCACCTTTAACGACGTGCTGACAGCTCTCGGCGCACAGAAATTTGATGTCTCCCCGGCCAAGGACGCTTCAACCGCTGGCGCCTGTCGCGTCACCAAGTATGGCTGCGCCGCTGAAATTGCGCCGACCCCCACCAGTGTTCTCGCGGAAAAGGGCGTCACGGTCGCCCCGGCAGAGATTGTCACCCGTGCCGGCTACCTTATCAACGGCCAGATCGCCCGGCTCGAGGATCGCGGCTACCAGAAATTTCTCAAGACCCCCAAAGTCGAAATCGCCGCAACAGCCGACGCCCTCCGCGCTATCCACCAGTTTTCCGAGGAACTCAAAGAGGCCACTGGTGCCATGTCGCTGTACAACCAGAGTCTCGGCACCACCAGCGACCGCTACGTCTACGACCGTGTCAAGGGCCGTGAGCACAACACGCCCACCTCCGACGTCAGCGGCCACCGCGGTATAGACCCCCTTCAGCGTTCGTCCGCTGTCAGCGCCACCTCCTCCGACGACGCAAACGACCTGTAGCCGGGCCAGCATCGGCCGATACAGTACCAATAAGGACCCAGTGTCTCCGGTCCTGTCGTTGATTGGTGCACAGCAGGCGTCCACTCTCAGAGTAGAATTTCGATTAGAGTCGCGTTCGTTCATCGGTAACACCCGCTCGCGACCGACTCGCAGTTTTCGCGTCTAAAGATGTGAGCGCCGCACCGCAGATATTCTGCGCGGCGTTGAACTGCCCGGCACACCCCGGCAGTTCTGGGAAGAAGGGGTAGCAACGTTGAACAGCACGGTAAAAACAGTCCTGATCTGGGTGCTCATGATCGGCTGCCTCGTTTCATTCTGGCAGGTCGTCGCACGTTCCACCGGCGGCGCGCACGATTCCGCGATCAGCCTTACCGATCTCCAGAACAAGGCAGATCAGGGCAAGATCAGCGACGTGACGGTCAATGGAACCGAGGTCACCGGCAAATATAAGGATAGTAAAGAGTCCTTTCACACCACCATTCCTTCTAACTACCCCGACCTTTATAAAAACCTGCACGACAAGGGTGTAAACGTAACCATCAAGGACCAGAGCAATAACTTCTGGCTCTCGGCGCTTATCTCCCTCACCCCGGTTTTGCTCATGGTTGCACTCTTTGCCTTCCTTATGCGGCAGATGCAGTCCGGCGGCAACAAGGCCCTCAGCTTCGGCAAGAGCCGCGCCCGCCTGCTTAGCCTGCAGCAGAAGAAGGTCACGTTTAAAGACGTGGCAGGCGTCAATGAAGCCAAGGAAGAGTTGAAGGAGATCATCGAATTCCTGCGTGATGCGCAAAGATTTCAAAAGCTCGGCGGTCGCATTCCAAAAGGCGTGCTCCTCGTTGGGCCTCCCGGAACCGGTAAAACCCTACTCGCCCGCGCAGTCGCCGGCGAAGCCAGCGTCCCGTTCTTCTCCATATCCGGTTCCGACTTCGTTGAAATGTTTGTCGGCGTCGGCGCATCGCGCGTCCGTGATCTTTTTGAACAGGGCAAGAAGAACGCACCCTGCATCATCTTCATCGATGAAATCGATGCGGTCGGTCGTCATCGCGGCGCGGGCCTCGGCGGCGGACATGATGAGCGGGAGCAGACACTGAACCAGCTCCTGGTGGAGATGGACGGTTTTGAGTCCAACGAGGGTGTCATCCTCGTTGCCGCCACCAACCGTCCCGACGTCCTCGACCCGGCCCTTCTTCGTCCAGGCCGTTTCGACCGTCGTGTCATCGTCGACCGCCCGGATATCCGCGGCCGCGAAGAAGTTCTCCGCGTACATGGAAAAAAGGTTCCTATGGCTGAGGATGTCAACCTGAATATCCTTGCCCGTGGAACACCCGGCTTCTCCGGCGCCGACCTCGCTAATATGGTCAACGAGGCCGCCCTGACTGCCGCCCGCTACAACCGCAAAGCCGTTCACATGTACGACTTTGAAGTTGCGAAGGATAAGGTGATGATGGGCGCGGAGCGCAAGAGCATGCTCCTGACCGACGAGGAAAAGAAGGTTACTGCCTACCACGAGGCTGGCCACGTTCTTGTTGCCGCCATGCGCCAGCACTCCGACCCGCTGCACAAGGTCACCATCATCCCGCGCGGCATGGCTCTTGGTGTCACCATGCACCTGCCGGCGGAAGACAAGCACACCGTCACACGCGACTACCTCGAATCGCAGCTCGCCATTTTCATGGGTGGTCGCTGTGCCGAAGAAATATTCCTCCACCAAATGACGACCGGTGCCGGCAACGACATCGAACGCGCCACGGAACTTGCACGCCGCATGGTCTGCGAGTATGGCATGTCCAAACTGGGTCCCATGACCTACGGCAAAAAAGAGGGTGGCGAAATCTTCCTGGGTCGCGAAATCCAGCAGCATCGCGACTTTTCCGACGACACCGCGCAGCAGATTGATGCCGAGGTCAAGAAGTTCGTGCACGAGGGCTACACCAGCGCCTACACGATCCTCGATACCCACCCTGACATCATGCACCGCATGAGCAAGTACCTGCTTGAGCGCGAAACGCTGGACGGCGAGGAAATCCGTCTTATTATCGACGGGCAGGATCTACCCCCAATGCGTTCGCCTCTTGCCCACGCGGAACCGGGTGAACCAGACACACAAAAGGTGCTCAAGCCGGAAGGCCGCACCCCTGGATTTGGCGATTCACGTCCTTCTCCAGCATAGGCAAACGGTTCTACTCACACGCAAAGAGGGACGGCACATATGCCGTCCCTCTTTGCGTGCGTATCCGCGTTCGGCAAGTTTTACAACGCATTTCACGAACAAGCGGCACAGAGCGAAGTCCCACGCCGCCATCGCTCTCGATCCATGACATCTATGCCGTTGCCGCACTCCGCGACACCCACTGCATCCATTCGTTTTCCGCCACCACATCCGCCAGAAATGCCACTTCCAACCGTAGGCACAGAATACTGGCCATGCTTTCGCGCGTCTGCTGGTGTTGCCGGCACACGCATCGCTCGGTCAGCAGCAGGTGCGCTTCCCGCGTCAGGTCCACGCCGCTGCCCACCAGGGCCGCGTACATATCCACCAGCGCCCGCACCTGCAGTTCAATCTTCAACTCCAGCGCATGCGCCGCAACGGTTCGCCTGTCCAGTATCCATCCGCCCGCGCGGTCGATCGCGTCCGTCATCATCGGTAGCACCTGCGCGCGGTCGTCATACGTTAGGCACTGCAGTCGCAGTTCCACGGGTTCGAAAAGCTCGTCTGCCAGGCTGTTATTGCGTTCTTGACCGAAATCGTTCACATACCTCCTATCGGCGTATCCTGCACACTCATTTGGCTGGTAGTCGTCCCAAGGTGCTACGGTGAAGAGCATCACCACGCCTTCGGAGAGCAATCGCCCATGATCCTTGGCACCGGCACCGACCTGATGGAGATTGCGCGCATCCGGCAATCGATTCAGCGCTATGGCGATCGCTTTGTTTACCGTGTCTTTACCCCGGACGAGGTCGCCTACTGCCGCCGTAAGCTGCACAATGCAGACGAGAGCTTTGCCGCCCGCTTCAGCGCCAAGGAGGCCGCAGCCAAGGCTCTCGGCACAGGAATCGCCCGCGGTATTGCCTGGACAGAGATTGAAGTCCGCCGCAAGCCTGGCCAGCGGCCAACTCTGCATCTCGCTGGGCGCGCAGCCCAGCGCGCCCTTGCCATGGGTGTACACCATATGCACCTGAGTCTTTCCCATAGCCGGGATTTCGCCATCGCCACCGTCGTTCTTGAAGATTGAGCCGGCGGCTCGCCCCTGCGCATCGCGGGAATCGGGAATCGAATCGATACACCCGCCAGAAACCGATTCGCTTCATATGCATCTCAAGTGGGGTAACCTGCAACTTAACCTCGATCGCAAACGTTGCGGCGCCATTCGTCTCTAAAGGAACTGCATGCCCAGTCAAACTGAAGTCCAATGGTCGCAGCTCAAAGTGGGCGTAATCGTCCTGATCTCGATCGTTCTACTTATCACGCTGCTGTTTCTCATCACCAGCTCTTCTGGCCTCGGAGTGTTCTCCCACAAAATTACTGTGATCAGCTACTTTGAGAACTCCGCCGGTCTTAAGGATGGCGCTCCTGTCAACCTGCAGGGCGTCACCATCGGCGAGGTAAAAAAGGTCCTGGTCGTCCCAGATCAAACCCGCAAGCTGACGCCTGTCCAGGTCACCATGCGCCTCGACACCAAGTACATCTCCGGCCTGCACAAAGACACAAAATCTGCCCTCTCCACCGTCGGCGTCCTGGGCGATACTGTTGTCGATCTCAACTCCCAAACGGCGATTGGGCCTCAACTGCAAAACGGTGACGAACTCCGTACCCTCGAAACACCAAACCTCCAGGATGTCGTTAAAGCCAGCCAGGGCACGATTGAAAGCCTGAACGTCACACTCTCCAAGCTCGACCGCATTGTGGACAGCATCGCCCAGGGCAAGGGCGCAATCGGCGAACTTATTTACGACGACACCCTGTACAAGCGCGCCGTCGACACCGTCAACGAACTTCAAAAGCTTGAGGTCAACCTCAACAACGGTCACGGTACCATCGGCAAACTCCTTACCGACGAAACGCTCTACAACAGGCTCAACACCTCCGTAAGCCAACTCACCGGCATCATGGCCGACGTCAATGCAGGTAAGGGTTCGGCAGGCAAGCTCCTGAAAGATGACGCCCTGTACAACAATCTGAACCAGACCCTGAAGCATGCGAACAGCATCATGGCCGACGCCGATGCCGGTAAAGGAGGTCTTGGCCTTCTGACAAAAAACCAGGAATTTGCAAACAAATTGAACGACACGGTTACCCGCCTGAATAACATCATGACCGGCATCGACCAGGGGCAGGGAACCGCTGGCCTGCTCGTAAAAGACCCGTCGCTCTATCATAACCTCGACAAGCTGACCGTCGATTCGCAGACCCTTGTCAACACCATTCGCTCCGATCCCAGAAAGTATCTGACCATCCACTTCAAGGTGTTCTAACCGGAACATCGTCTCCACTCCTCAAGACTCGGCGTCCATGCCGGGGCTTGATGTTTGCGGGCGCTTGCAGTGTTCCGCAGAAAAGCTGCATCACATTGGGCAGAGGTCATCTGCCATGAAAGCTCTCCCCTGGATCATTGCCGGCATCACCCTCGGCGCAGCCGTAACTTTTGTCCTCACCAACTCCCCTGAGCCTGCCTACAGCACCGGCGACCCTGATGTCGAAAACGCAGCCCGCAAGTCATCTGTCTGGGGAACCAGGCAGCGCGTTGGCGGTACGGGCGGTGATCTTCTGGGCAAGGCGAAAGAGGGCATCGGTCGCGCTACCGGCGACGATCAGCTAGCCGGTGAAGGCGTTGTCGACCAGGCCGTGGGAACAGTCAAGGACGCCGCAGGTCAGGTGGCGCACGGCGTCAGCGACACTCTCCGCGATTTCAATCGGTAGATCACCACGTGTCATCCGGTTCCGCGCCTCCCCGCGTAGGGGCGCAATCCGGATGCTACCCTTGCCTATGCCGGTCACGCTCCAGCAGTACATCTCCAGCCGACATGGTGAAGCGCTTGCCAGCCTTTTCGCCGTCATCGCAGCAGCCGCGGTGCAAATTGAACAATGTCTCCGCACATCTGCTATTTCCGGCGCACTTGGCCTGCAGGGTAGCAGCAACATACAGGGCGAGCAGCAGCAAAAGCTGGATGTACTAGCCAATAATCTACTCACGGAGGCCTTGCGTGCGCATCCCGCTATCGCAGCCATCGTCAGCGAAGAAGATGACGAAGCGGTCCTGTTTGCTGATAAGCCAGGTGCTAACTGCATCGCCATCTTCGACCCACTCGATGGTTCCTCCAACATCGACGTAAACGTCAATGTCGGCACAATCATTTCGCTTCAGCCAATCGCCTCCGGCCAAAGCATCACCGACGCCGCGCTCGCCATTGGTACCTCCCAGCTTGCCGCACTCTACGTCAACTACGGTCCCGCCACCATGCTCGTGTATACCGCCGGCAAAGGCACTCACTGTTTTACCTTGCACGGCGGTGATTTTCTGCTAAACGCGGAGGACATCCGCATCCCTTCGCACGGTCCTTACTATTCCCTCAATGAGGGCAATGCCGCAGACTTCCCGCCTGCGGTGCGCGCCTGCATCTCCGGCCTGCGCGATGGCACGCTTCTCGACACGCGCTACAGCGCCCGCTACGTCGGCTCGTTCATCGCGGACCTGCACCGCACCCTGCTGAAGGGTGGTGTATTTCTCTACCCCCCAACGGCAAAAGCGCCAAACGGTAAGCTGCGCCTGTTGTACGAAGCAAATCCGCTCGCGTTCATCGTAGAACAGGCTGGCGGCACCGCAACCACCTGCACTCAGGGCAGTACGCATCGCATTCTCGGTCTTCAACCCAGCGCGTTTCATCAGCGCACCACGCTCTTGATCGGTGGCCCTGATGAGGTCTCCGCCTGCTGTGCTCTACTCGCACAGCCGTTGCCGGATTAGCCATGCACCCTGGCACAACGAGCGATGCAGCACAGACAGGCGCAACGCAATTCTCTGCCATCGTGACGGAGATCCGCGAGTTCATGCGCCTTCACGGCCGGCCTGTCTTCCAGCTCACGTTGGACCACACTCTCTTTTTACCGGGCAGCGTCGCCGAATCGTGTCCTCTCGGCACCCTTACCGCCACGTCCCGCACTGGCACAGTCCTTGTCGCCCCCATTACCGCCATCACGCAAGACATTTCAGGAGAGCTCTGGCACACCACCGTCAAACCCCTTCAGCCCGGCACCCGGGTACAGGGTTATGTTTTCGACCACCACTAAGCCCCGGCACTTGCATTTCATGAATGCAGCTAGGATATTTGTTCGTGAGATAGAATCATCCCATGGCAAGAGAAGTCCTGCTCCACCCGCCTCGTGCCGGGCTACTGGGAAATGATGCGACCCTGGTGCCGCTCTTTCGGCAACTGCACGATTCCGTCGACCTGTTCCGCGATTTGGCCTTACGCTCATATTTGCCCATGCACCAGCAGTATGCACGCAGACAGATGTTTCAGCGCCAGGCCTTTCTCCGCAATCTCAGGCCCGATCTCGAACAACTCGAGAGTGAACCTGCGGACGGAACGCTCGCCGGTCATTGGCGCAGTTTCCGCAAAGACATCAAATCGTTTCTGCCCGGTGCCGAGCGCAACATGCTGACCATTGTCAACGAGGGTGAAAACGCGCTTGGCGCCGAGTATCTGCGCGCCCTTGGAGCCGGTCCACACACCCAGGACGTCCATAGCAAGCTGGAGCACCAACGCGAGCAAGTGCTTCATTCCCAGGCCGAGCTTCACCTCAAAAACCGTCGCTGATTTCCAGCCCATGGCGGCGATCCGACAGCTCGAACCCGAGTCCCGTCAGCATTGAGCGCGCTCGCCGATCCTGCTACACTTCACAAAGTCGTACACCCGTCCTGCGGACGGAAGCACGCCCAGAACACCACTGCGCTTTACGCAATGTGGGGCTGTAGCTCAGCTGGGAGAGCGCCTCGTTCGCAACGAGGAGGTCAGCGGTTCGATCCCGCTCAGCTCCACCAATACGTTTTACCGGTGCGCAGCCCAGCGATTGATTCCGCTCAGCGTCACTAGGTCAGGTTGTTCAAGCGGGAGTAGTTCAGTGGCAGAACGTCAGCTTCCCAAGCTGAATGTCGCCGGT
>CAXTJO010000056.1:6908-15294 GCA_964244665.1 uncultured Terriglobus sp. | reverse complement strand
CCTGCGTCAGCGCCCCACCCACGATCGGTCCCAGCGCAAAGCTCACACCCGCCAACGCGCCCCACACCCCGATCGCCCGCGCCCGCGCCTTCTTCTCTGGAATCGCATTGACGATAATCGACAGCGCCACCGGGTTCAGCATCGACGCGCCCACCCCCTGAAACACCCGCGCCGCCACCAGCGTTCCGATGTTCGGCGCCAGGCTGCACAGCACCGACCCTACCGTGAACACGCCCAGCCCCACCTGAAACCCCCGCCGCCGCCCCACCCGGTCCGCCACAGACCCCGCCAGCATCAGCAGGCTCGCCAGCACCAGCGTGTACCCATCCACCACCCACTGCAGCCCGCTCAGGCTCGCATGCAAATCCCGCTGAATCGACAACAACGCGACATTCACAATCGTCACGTCCATGCTCATCACCAGCAAACTCATGCAGCAGATCCCCAGCACCAGGTTCTGCCGCACCGGCCTTGTAGCCACACCACTCACACTCGCCGTCATCTACCCCCTAGACGTCCCCGCACCCTAAAAGCTCCAAAATCGCACCCGACCCGTGCCCCATGTCCCGCTTTTGGGATATGGGTTTCCAGAACCCTACCCCTGCACACTCTGCACAATCCCCTTCGCCCGCAGCCCCGCCTCCGCCGCCCCAAAATAATCCTCTACCTTCCCCTGCGTCTTGATCCAATCGATATACCGGCTGATCCCCTCCTCGATCGTCACCCGCGGCTCATACCCAATCGTTCGGATCCGCGAAATATCCGAGATCAACGACCGAATCTCCCCCGGCCGGAACTCCCCCCGCGCCAGCGGCTCGATCTCCACCCCCAACTTGCCCGCAATGATCCCCGCCAGGTCGCGGATGCTCGTCGCCCGCCCGCTACCCGCATTCACCGGCAAGCCGTCGAGCTTGGAAGTCGTTGCCACCAGCAGGTTCGCCCGCGCAATATCCTCCACAAAGCACAGGTCTCGCGTCTGCCCGCCATCCTCATACATCACCGGCTGCTGCCCCGTCAGCAACCGCGTGCAGAAAATCGCAATCACCCCCGTATACGGATTGAACAGCGACTGCCGCGGCCCATACGTGCAGCTATACCGCAGCGCAACCGTTGGTGTACCGGTTTGCTTGCCCCACAGCAGCACCAGCCGCTCCTGGTCCACCTTTGTCAGCGCATACACCGTCTCGCCCCCGCCCGGCGTCGCCTCCGGCGTTGCAGTGGACGTCGTCACCTTCCCGCACACCGGGCAGTGCACAGCAAAGTCCCCCGCCCGCATCTGCTCCGCCGGCCGCAGCAGCGGCACCACATGCCCATGCTCCGGACACAACGCCGCCCCCTCGCTGTACACCGCCTGCGAGCTTGCCACCACCACCTTTTTGACGGGCAGCCTGTGGTCCCGAATGATCTCCAGCAACTGCGCCGTCCCGAAGCTGTTCACCAGCACATACTTCGCCATCTCCGGCATGTACCCGCCGTACGCCGCCTCATGAAACACCACGTCGATGTCCTGCAACGCCGCCAGCATCGTCTCGTAGTTCTGCACCTCGCCCTGCACAAACTCCGCCGCCGGATTGATCCACGCCGGCTTACCCATCTTGTGCGTCTGCGGCTCCAGATTATCCAGAATCCGCACCGTCCACCCTTCCCGCACCAGCAGGTCCACCAACGTCGACCCAATCAGCCCCGCCCCACCCGTCACCAACGCCCGTTTCTTGTGCTCAACCATGCCACGCTCACTCATCCATCCATGGTACCGAACCGGCCCCTCGACTCCGGCACTACACACACATCGGCGTGCATACTGTCTGCATCGGGAGCCCCCATGCGCTATCTGCTGCAGCGGCATGCATTGCCCATCAAAGCGCACTTAAAGGCGTCTCTGGTCCTTGCCTATGCACTTCCCAGCAAGGTTCTCCTTCCGCTGCTCCCGCCTGGCCTTCAGCTCGATACCTACGGGCAGTACGGCTTCCTTGCCATCGCCTTCGTGGAAACTGAAAAGCTACGTCCGGCCTTTTTGCCTGCGCAACTCGGCGTAAGCTTTCTGCTCTCCGGCTACCGCGTCTTCACGCGATACCAGACCTCCACGGGGCGAAGTCTCAGAGGTCTCCGCATCCTGCGCAGCGACACGGACAGCCGCTTCATGCACGTCTTCGGCAATCTACTAACGCATTACGAATATGAGCACTCCCGCTGCAGCGTGACGCAGGACGCTATTCCATCCAGGTAAGCACTCCAAACGGCTCTGCCGATCTGGCAGTCGAAGCAGACATTTCAACCGACGCCACATCCTTGCCGCCCGGCTCCCCCTTTCCCAACTTCACCGAAGCTCGCCAATTCGCAGGTCCGCTCCCGTTTACGTTCGACTACGAAAAGCAGACACACTCCATCATCCGGGTACAGGGAGTGCGGCAGGCGTGGAATCCAAGGCCCGTGTCCGTCAAGGTGCATCGGAACGCATTCCTTGAGCAGGAACGGTTCCGCGATGCCGGAGCGATTCTTGCAAATGCGTTTTACCTTGAAGACGTACCGTATGCCTGGAAGCCTGGCATACGTGAGGTCCTGCCATGACGGTGCACACCGACACCCGGTTTGCCGGCGTCTTGAAGATCATTCGCTTCAACATCCAGTTTTATGTCGTCAGCCTTGCCGGGCTCGTGCTGATCGCTGGCATACTCGCGTTGCACCTGCTTCCAACGTGGCTCGCGCGGCTTGTTGCCCTGGGTGCTCTTACTATGGCGTTCTGGACGCTGAGCTCTCTGCTGGTGTCCTGGTATGTGTATGACCTTGTCGGTGTAACACGCTGGACCTGGTTGCGCGCGCACCTCCGTACACCTCCGCAAAAGTGGGTCAACATCCACGCGGGTCTCGACGAATCCACGTCCGCCCTGAAAAGCCTGTTTCCTGATTCCGAAAGTGTCGTCATCGACATGTACGATCCCGCCGAAATGACGGAGCCCTCTATCGCCCGAGCAAGGCGCATATACCCGGCAGCCGAACCGTTCCTGCGTGGCAGCTTCAACCACCTGCCCCTGCCGGGTGGCGATCACGACAGGGCCTTTCTCCTCTTTGCCGCCCACGAGGTACGTACATCGGAACATCGGAACCAGCTCTTCCGTGAAACCAGTCGCGTTCTCAAGCACAGCGGACAGGTAGTCCTAGTAGAGCATCTTCGAGACTGGCCGAACTTCCTGGCATTCGGCCCCGGATTCCTTCACTTCCACTCCGGGCGAACCTGGCGGAAAGATATTCACGACGCGGGCCTAGTGGTAGAGCGCGAAAGTACAGTCACCCCGTTCGTCCATTGCTTCATTCTGCGCAAGGCCAACGAATGCAACTGAACTTTGCCGAGCGGCTACTGGTCAACAATCCGGTACGATCTCTCGTCCAACGCGTGTACGAGTGCCCCTTGCTTCAAAAGCTGGGCGGCTCAATCGAAGGTCTCTCCGTCCTCGACGTCGGCTGCGGGCGGGGCGTCGGCGTAGAACTGTTGCTCGATCAGCTTGGTGCCGCGCATGTCTACGGCATTGATCTCGACCCAAAGCAGATAGAACGCGCAACAAAGCGACTCACTTCCCGTTTCGACGGGAGGTTTACCTTGAGCGTCGGCGGAGTGGAACGGCTTCCTTTTGAAAGCGAAATGTTCGACGCAGTCTTCGACTTCGGCATGCTCCACCACGTACCCGTGTGGCAGAAAGGAGTCGCCGAAATTCGAAGGGTTCTGAAGCCTGGCGGACGATTGTTTTTCGAAGAAGTCACGCGAAAGGCTCTGGAAAGCTGGCTCTATCGCACCTTTCTGCAACATCCCGTGGAGAACCGCTTCAGCGAGGCCGACTTCGTCGACGAACTATGCCGTCAGCACTTCGACTTAACCGGCGCACCGCGCCATACCTGGTTCGGCGACATCTTCATCGGTGCTGCCCGCCAATCTGACAGCCAGAGCACAGTCGCCGGCAACACCAGCTCAACATAGTCGTGCCAAGGAGTCGTGCCAAGTCGCCGCGCCCAGCATACGCGACCATCGTCGCAGCATCACCCGCGCAATCCCACTTCGGCAACCACCATGCTAAGGTGATCCCACACCCGCATTCAAGGACACATCCATGCCCGGCACCCGCCTGCTCCGCGCCACCCTCGCCTGCCTCGCCGCGGCCCTGTGCCCCATTGCTCCGTCCATCTGCCTCGCCCAAACCGCCCTTCCGCCTCAGGACCTCGTCTCCCTCTACAAAGACCTTCACGCCCACCCCGAGCTCTCCCATCACGAGGAGCGCACCTCCGCCATCCTCGCCGCCGCCCTCCGCGACGCCGGCTACACCGTCACCGACCACGTCGGCATCTACCCCGACGGCTCCCACGCCTTCGGTGTCGTCGCCCTCCTCAAAAACGGCCCCGGCCCTACCCTCCTCGTCCGCGCCGACATGGATGCCCTGCCCATCGTCGAAGAAACCGGCTTGCCCTACGCCTCCCACGTCGTCACCAAAACCGCCGCCGGCCTCGACACCGGCGTCATGCACGCCTGCGGCCACGACGTTCACACCACTGTCCTCATCGGCACCGCCCGCGCCATGGCCGCCAGCCGCTCCAGGTGGCACGGCACCCTCATGCTCATCGGCCAGCCGTCAGAGGAAACCATCGACGGTGCCAGGGCCATGCTCGCCGACCACCTTTACCAGCGCTTCGGCCGCCCCGACCGCATCATCGGCCTTCACGACTTCAACACGATAGCTGCCGGCAAGGTCGGCTTCATCGCCGGTCCCGCCATGGCCAGTTCCACCTCCGTCGACGTCCTCATCCAGGGCATCGGCGGCCACGGCGCTTACCCTCAACTTGGCCGCGACCCCATCTCCCTCGCCGCGGAATTCATCACCCAACTCCAAACCATCGTCAGCCGCGAAGAAAGCCCGCTTGAGCCAACCGTCGTCACCGTCGGCACCATCCACGGCGGCACAAAGCGCAACATCATTTCAGACCAGGTGAAGCTCGAACTCACCACCCGCTCCTTCTCCGACAAGTCCCGCCAGACTGTCCTCACCGGTCTGCAGTCCATGGCCGCCGGCCTCACCCTCTCCGCCGGACTCCCGCCAAGCAAGGCCGCCAAAGTCACCGTCCTCGAAAACGAGTCGACCCCCGTCCAATTCAACGACCCCACGCTCACCGCCCAGGTCCGCGCCACCCTTGTCGCCGCCCTCGGTCCCGGCAACGTCGTCGATGTCGACCGCACCATGGGCTCTGAAGACGTCGGCGTCTTCGGCCTCGCCAACGCCGCCGAAAGCAATCCCCAGCCCATCCCCGTCGTCTACTTCCGTCTTGGAGCCATGGACCCCGTCAAGCTCGCCGCCGCCCACGCTGCCGGCACCGAACTTCCCGGCATGCACACCAGCCACTTCGAGCCTCTCCCGGAACCCACCCTCCGCACCGGCATCACCGCCATGACCGCCGCCGCTACCAGCCTGCTGCAGTAACCCGGCGCACACGTCCGCAACCAGCACAAATTGAACGCCAACTCAGCCCGTCCTAAAACAGCACCTTCACTCCAAGCTGTATCTGCCGTGAAGTCGCAGCCGCCGTCACCACACCTGCCGTCGGGCTCTGTACTGCCGCCGTCGCCTGTGCCGCGGCATTCCCCTGCGTCGGCCCGGAGCTATACACCACCGCATTCGGCGTCAGTAAATTCGTGTGATTCAACACGTTGAAGACCTCCGCCCGAAACTGCACCCGCGCCTTCTCGGAGATCTGCGTCGTCTTCAGCAGCGACAGGTCCCAATCCGCAAAGCCCGGCCCCGTCAGCGTGTCGCGCCCCAGGCTGCCCACCGTTCCATACGCCGGAGCCGTAAACGCCGCCGGATTGAAGAACTGCCCCGCACGCTGCGACGTCGTTCCCTTCGTATACACCGACCCACGAAACGCCGCGTTCACATTCGGCCGCACCGGGTTCCGCGTGTCTCCGGACCCCGTCGGGTTGTAGCCCAGCTGCGGCGAAAACGGAAACCCCGTCTGCAAAATCGCAATCGTGCTCACTGTCCAGCCGCTCACAACCCGGTCCACCAGCACCCCACGCCCCGCCGCCAACCCGTGGGTTCTGCCAAACGGCAGGTCGTAACTGCCGTTGAACGCCGCCACATGCCGCACATCCGTCGCAGCCGGCCCGTAATCCAGCGCCGCGTTTGCCGGGTACGACACATATGCCGGCGTATTCGCCGACACACTCGTATTCCACGCCGACCCATTGTCCAGGTTCCGCGCAAACGTGTAATTCCCCCGGAACTGCAGCCCATGCGCCAACTGCTTCCGCACATCCACCTCCAGCGCGTTGTAGTTGCTCACCCCCTGCGACACCCACGACGTGCTGTTCGCCAGCGCCGCGTTCGCCTTCACCACCGTCGGGTAATAGATCGTCCCGTTCAGCACACCCGCCGGGCAATTGTTCGCGCAGACAATCGATGCCGGCTCGTTCTCGTCCTCCGACAGGATCTGGTGGTACCCGTGCGACCCCACATACCCCACCGTCAGCGACAGCGACGGCGCAAGCTGCTGCTCCACCCGCACCGTATACGCCAGCACCGTCGGCGTCGCCAGGTCCGTCTGCACGTTCGACGGCGAGATCAGCCCCACCGTGCCGCCCGTCGGGTTCGCCACCGGCACGTTGCTGTACGACAACGTCGTGTTGAACGGTGCCGCCTGGTCCAGCCGGTAATCCAGGTTATCCAGCAGCGAGTGGTGCAGCCCAAACGACGCCCGCACCGCCGTCTTTCCGTCCCCATACGCATTCCACGCCAGGCCAACCCGCGGCTCCGGCAAAAACCGCGCCCGGTTGTCCGGCAATCCCGCAGACCCCACCGTCGGCGTCGTCTGCACTATGCCGTTCACCAACCGGTACACCCCCGCCCGTCCCTGCGCCTCGTTGAACCCATTGGTCGACTCCACACGCACGCCTGCATTCACCTCCAGGTTTCGCGCCGCCTTCCACGTGTCCTCTACATACCCCGCGCCGAACCACGACCGCCAGTTCAGCTCCGTCGGGTTCGGCACCACCGTAAACGTCTTCACCGTGCCCGCCACAAAACTCGCCAGCGACGCAAAGCTCGCCTGCCCATACTGGTTCTGCGCCAGGTTGTCGTTCGATTGCAACCGCTGCAGCCACCCGCCCACCTCAATCTGGTGTCGCCCCACCGTGTAGAACACGTGGTCGTCGAACGTGAACAAATTGCGCGTAATCGCATTGTTCGACCCCACATTCGCGCCCGCCCCCGTAATCTGCGACGAGCCGTTCGACGCCGTCGACCCCGCAACCACCACCGCCCCAATCGGCTTGCCCGCAACAAACGTCCCCGTCTGCGCCTGCACATCCGCCGGCACCGACCCCAAAAAGAAAAAACTCGCCCGCGAAAAACCCGCCCGTGCCGTGTTCAGCAGCCGGGCTGAAAACACATGCTGCTCCTGCAGGCTCAGCACCTGCTCCCGCAAATCCTCGTTGATCAGCGACAACGGGTTCTGCGTCGGCGTCAGCGCGGTCGAGTCGTCCACCGTGTACACCGCAAAAAACAGGTCGTTCGCCGTCACATTGCTGTCGAACCGCGCCGTCCCAAAGTCCTCCCGAATATGCTGCGTCGGGTTCGAATACGCCAGGCCGATCCCCGTCCGCCGCCCATTCCCATCCAGCAGCTCCGGCCCATTCTGCACCGGCCACAGGTTAAACAGCCGCGCCACGCCCGCGCCCACCGTCACCTTCGTCTCCACCCCCGCCGCGTTCGGCAAAAACCCCGCCCGCGCCTGCGTATCCGGCACTAGCGTCACATTCGTAATCCCCAGGTTCTGCCGGTACCCCTCATAATTCCCAAACAGAAACACCTTGTCGTGCACCACCGCCCCGCCCAGCGCACCGCCAAAATCGTTGCGCTGAAAGTTCGGCTTGCGGCTCTGGTCGAAATAATTCCGCGCATCGAAAAAGCTGTTCCGCAAAAACTCATACGCCGACCCATGCACCGCGTTCGTTCCCGACGCCGTCACAATCGAAATCTGAGCCCCCTGCCGCTTGCCGTAGTTCGCCCCATACGTGTCCGACACCACGTTGAACTCCCGCACCGCGTCCACGCCCAGCAACTGCCCGCTCGTCCCCCCGGGCGTCACGTTAATCAGCGACGCCCCCGTATACTCCACCCCATTCAGCAGATAAAGGTTGTCCTGCGGCCGCCGCCCCGACACCGCAAACATATTCCCCACCGACGAGTTCGACGTCCCCACCGACCCCGAACGCTGCGCCGTGTAGTTCACCGTCGCCGGGTTCAGCGTAATCAACTGGTCATAGCTCCGCCCGTTCAGCGGCAGCTGCTTCACCTGCCGTTCCGACACCAGGCCAGACACCTGCTCGTTCGAAAGGTTGACCGTGGGT
>CAXTJO010000056.1:0-6898 GCA_964244665.1 uncultured Terriglobus sp. | reverse complement strand
TTTCACCTGCCGCTCGTTCACCAGCCCCGCAATCTGCTCCGTCGACGTGTTCACCGTCCCACCATCCGCCTGCACAGAAATCTCCTGCTGCGAGCTCTGCACGCTCAGCCTCAGGTCGACCTCCAACGCCTGTCCCACCGCCAGCGTCACCCCAGCACGCTGCCCCTCCGCAAACCCGCTCACCTCCGCGCTCACCGTGTACAGCCCCACCGGCACCGACGGCGCAACGTACCGCCCCGTCCCGTCCGTCACCAGCCGCCGCTCCGTGCCCGTATCGTCGTTGTGCACCCGCACCGCCGCACGCGCCAGCGCCGCCCCGGACGCATCCGTCACCACCCCAGCAATCGTCCCGCCCACCACCTGCGCCCTCCCCGCCGTCAGCAGAGACAGAGCTGTCACAAAGCAAAATACAAATCGATACGGCGATACCACGGCTGTCCTGGGCAAGGTGTCTCCTGTGCTGCTGTCTGGGTGTCGGTCATCAGCTCGGCGCGACCTCCACGGCAATCAGGCCATGGCAAAATCGCGCCGCATGCAGAAACGGCATCAGCAGTAACAACAACGGCAGCCGGGGGCACAGGGGGCAACAACAGGACTCAATGGCATCGGGACCTTCGCTCAACACGGAGCGGCAACACAAACGGTTCTACGAAAACAGGTGAAGATCCATCATCACGGATTCTTCAATACGCCCAGCTTCAGGCAACACGAAAGCTCAACTTCAGCGACAACAACACTCACGGAAGGAACTCATCACCATGCCGTCAGCCTAGCGGAAACCTCCCCGCAACACAAGCCCGCCCGCGCTTCACGGCATCGCACCCGCACGCCTTCCCATGCCACTAACCGTCTCCAATCACGATGGCAACACGATCTCTCTTCCGCGTTCCTGCAACCGGCTCCATCGCCCTGTTTGACGAATCAAAAAACCAGGTTCTTCGGAAGGACACGGCTTCAAGCTCTGCCACAAACCCCATCAAAACACCAGGGCTTTACGCAGCGTCTGACGAATCCCCTAGACCGCGTTCCTCGGAGGCGCACGCTTCAGCCGCGCTATAAAAGCCGCCTTTTCAGGGCCAAAGGCCCGTCGCATAACAGCCTGGGCCGAAGGCCCAGGTAGGCATTCAGAGCAAACCTCAAGCGCTGAAGGCGCGGCGCAACGTCCGCTCTACACCTTTGAGAGAAACCCCTTGTTGCAATGAAGCCATGAAAGCGAACCCTTGAACTTCTTTAGTGAATGGTAGGGCGCTTAACTCGAAAGATCACAGCTTCAGCCGCGCCGTAGACCGTCAAAACACCAGGGCTTTACGCAGTGTCCGACGAATCCCATGGACCGCGTTCTTCGGAGGGGCACGGCTTCAGCCGTGCCATAAACCTTGTCAAAACAGCGGGGCTTCAGCTCCTGAGGTCAGCTTTCTTCTCCATCGCCGAGACGTTTTTCGATGCGTCAGACACTACCTAAACCTGGGTGCCCCATGTCCGGTTTTCGGACATGGGTTCGTCCGCTCCACAAATGTCATATCTTCCATCGGACCTGCCGGCATTATCTGACGAATCCAGAGAACCAGCTCTTTCGGAGGGGCACGGCTTCAGCCGTGCCATAAACCCCATCGAAACAGCGGGGCTTTAGCCCCTGAGGTTGGCTTTTTTTGGCCTTGCCACGGCTTTTGCGATTCTCAGATACTACCTCGACCCGCCCTACGTCGACTACTAGGCGAATGCCCGGTACGTGCCGCTGGACGAAGAGCGACGTGTAGCGCTGTTTGTCAGCTCGCAGCGCTGCAAAGACGTTTCCTGCTCAGCTTCGACGACGTCCGGAAATCCGCAGGCTATCCCGGGAACACGGCCTTCTGCTGCGTGAGACGCAGGTCAATTAAAGCCTCTGCACGCATATTGGCAGCGGTAAGAAATGGCCGGAGCTTCTGGTGGCCAACTACTCACTAGACGCGTGATAGCCTTCGCCAGAATAGCTTTGTGTACTCCTACCAACAGCTGTAACGGTTAGTTACGTTACCAAATCATCTCGTTTAGGTTTATGGCACATGATCGGAAACACCAATTCGGACAAGAGAGACCAAGTCATCAAAAGGCATCTCCGGCTGTCTACAAGTACTCATTTTCTCGATAAAAGAAGTGGGTTGTATGTACCTCGACGTCCTCACGAAGGCTTTGACAACCTGATGATGCGCCCGAATCAAAGACACAATCGGGTTGTGGTTTCTATCCGAAATGACTGGACTCTTTGGTTCAGGGCTATAGCGGCCGTTCTAGGACTTTGCATGTCGCTTCTGACTCTCGGGCTGCTTGTTTTGACGGTGTTCTACGCGCACAAGCAGTGGGTCGAAGCTCATAGCACGGCAATCGCTTCCATCAACGCAGCGACGGCATCCGCTCGCGCGGCCGATGCAGCTGATGCAACCGAAAAGCAATCGGAGGTGAATTTTCGAACGGATGAGAGAGCGTGGATAGAACTCAGAATAACGAAAAGTAGTGAAATCGCTGTAGGCCCTCCTGATGGAAATATTTTCAAATACGACATGTATCCAAAGAATGTTGGTAAGACCGTTGCCAGACAGGTAACAGTTTTCTTCAATTCGCCAAGTGGTGGTCCTGAACTCGCCAAAAATCAACATGGAATACTGCTTTTTCAGGATCAACTATTTCTAGATCAAGCGACGAAAAAGAGACTGGTGCGTCCCCCTAGTCCGTACCCTGCAGTAATTGCACCGGGCGATGAATCCTCCGCGCCTGTGCACGCGATCGGACACGAACCAGCCTCGCACCATGACGAGGTCAGCTTTATCCTAGGAAGGATTGATTACGTCGATGCCTTTGGCTTCCGACACTGGAAGCGTTTTTGTTACTTTGTCGCTGATGCACAGGGTGGCCTGGAAAATTGCAAATACGGCAACGACGAAGACTCTATGGGGGAAACAACAGCAAGCAATTTCGAGGGTCGGCAGAGAGGAATCAGCATCAAGCATGCCGGGCGTCATTAGTGTCAACGCACGCGTTGCCCTGACCGTTTCGCTTAGTCTGCCGCCCTTGCGGAAAGTGCCGCGCGGCCCGATCGGTTCTGCCCACGCCAGCCCTACTCTGCTTATACGACGGGTGAGTCGAACCACGCACTCAGCCCAAAGGAGATGCGGGGTGGAATGCCAAAGCGGCCGGTGAGCATGCGGGAAGTTTGGGCCTTGTAACCCGGCTCCCACCCTCATCATCACGAACTGCCACGGGAGCGTGCCACGGTGCCGAGCGACGAGCAACTGAAGAACATGCTAGCCGTGGTGCCGTTCGCAACTATGGCAGAGCCGCTGGCATGTGCCGGCCAGCATCACGCTCGCGCAATCGAATTTCGAGAGCGGCTGGGGACAGGACGAGATCGCCGTAAAGTCGAACGACTGCTTCGGCATTAAGTACCTACAGGTTCGCTGACTCGCTGCTCTTCCCCGTTCCTCCGCCACTCAAAGCACGCACTCAACCGGCTCAGCAACCCTAAGCCGCCCGCACCACCGGCGCCACCCTCTCCCCCAGCAGCCGGATCCCCTCCAGCATCTCCGCATGGTTCAGCCCCGCCACGCTCATCTGCATCTGGATCCGCGCCAATCCGCCCAGATCCTTGCTTGCCTCGACCAGCTTCTCCACCACATTTTCCGGTGACCCCACCATCAGCGCACCCTTCCGCCCACGCAACTGCTCGAAGTGTGCCCGCGTCACCGCCGGCCACCCTCGCTCCTTGCCGATCTTCGTAAACTCCGCCGCATACCCCGGAAAGAACTGCTCCGCAGCCTCGTCATCCGTCTCCGCGACTTGACCTAGCAGGTGCACACCCACCTTCATCCCAGCCGGGTCATGCCCTGCCCGCTCATACGCCCGCCGGTAGCTGTCGATCAATGGACGAAACCGGTATGTCTCCCCGCCAATGATCGCCACCGCCAGCGGCAGCCCCGCGACACCTGCCCGCACAAACGACGCCGGCGTCCCGCCCACTCCCAACCACACCGGCAACACCTTTTGCACCGGTCGCGGGTATACCCCCACTCCGTTCAATGCGGGCCGAAACCGCCCTTGCCACGTAATCGGGTTCTGTGTTCGCAGCTTCAGCAGCAGGTCCAGCTTCTCCGCGAAAAGCGCGTCATAATCCTCAAGCCGGAAACCGAACAGCGGAAAGCTCTCCACAAACGATCCGCGCCCCGCTGTAATCTCCGCGCGCCCATTGCTGATCAGGTCCAGCGTCGCAAACTGCTGAAACACCCGCACCGGGTCCGCCGCGCTCAGCACTGTCACCGCGCTTGCCAGCCGAATCCTCTTCGTCTGCCCCGCGGCCGCCGCCAGAATCGTCGCCGGCGACGAGTCCAGGAACTCGCTCCGGTGATGCTCCCCCAGCCCGAACACATCCAGCCCGACCTCGTCGGCCAGCCGGATCTCCGCCAACAAGTCCTGCATTCGCTGCACATCCGGCAGCACCGTTCCAGTCCGCGCATCCGGACTGTTCGCGATAAAACTATCGATCCCCAGTTCCATACCGATCAGATGCAACCCAAACTACTTCGACTCCGAAGCACTTTTAAGCATTGCCCGCCGACCGACTCAACGCCCGGTCATAACTCTATCCCTCGGCATAAGTGGCTGCCCCAAAACTTGTGCAATCCCCCTTAACTCCAATGGATAGACGATTTTGCGCCTAAATACCTTTAGAATGACGAATTTACCAACCCACCCCAATAGAATGACGAATTTAGCGCAAAGGGGGAGGGGGGAGGGGGCAGGTTGGAGAGTCACCGGAAGTGCGACCCCAAAGCAAAACGCCCGGCAGATTTGCCGGGCGTCTTACTCACTCAATTCCGATCAGGCAACCACATCGATACCCATCGAACGGGCCGTCCCCCGGATCGTCTTCATCGCCGCTTCCACGGTCGACGCATTCATATCCGGCATCTTCTGCGTCGCAATCTCGCGAATCTGGGCTTCGGTCACCTTGCCCATCTTCGTCTTGTTCGGCACACCGGAACCCTTGTCGATCTTCGCCGCCTTCTTGAGCAGCACCGGCGCCGGTGGCGTCTTCGTAATAAACGTAAACGTCCGGTCCGCAAACACGGTAATCACGACCGGGATCGTGAGCCCCACCATCCCCGGATCTTTCGTACGCTCGTTGAACTGCTTGCAAAATTCCATGATGTTGACCTGTGCCTGGCCAAGCGCGGGGCCAATCGGCGGTGCCGGCGTCGCCTTGCCCGCCATCACCTGCAACTTCACATATCCATTGATCTTCTTCGGTGCCATAATCCTGATCCTCGTTATCGTTGGGCCGCGCGCTCTGGGTAGAAGCCACCGGTGCGGGGCGAAATCAAACTGCCTCTTGAAGAACAGCCGCCGGGTAGTTTCCGCTACTCGACGTGCTTCTCCACCTGCTGAAATTCAACCTCGGTCGGCGTCGGCCGGCCAAATATGCTTACCATCACCTTCAAGGTCTGCTTGTCCTCGTTCACATCGTCCACAGCACCGTTGAAGTTCGCAAACGGCCCCTCGGTGATACGGACCTGCTCGCCCTTTTCGAATTTAACCTTGAGCTTCGGCTTGTCTTTCACCACATCGGCACGGTTCAACATGCTGTTGACCTCGGCCTCGCTCAGTGCATTCGGCGTATCGCCCGTCTGCAGAAAACCCGTTACTCGCGGCGTGTTCTTCACCATGTGCCACAGATCGTTGTCCAGATCAAGCTCGACAAACACGTACCCCGGTAGAAACACCCGATCGATCGTGTACTTCTTCCCGTTGCGCAACTCCGTTACCGGCTCTGTCGGGATTTCAATTCGCCCGATTTTGTGCTCCAGCCCAAACGCGCGAATGCGGCTCTCCAGCGATTCCTTCACCTTGCGCTCGAAGCCCGAATACGCATGGATGATGTACCACTTCAGGTTCGACGGTTCCTCTGCCACCACGTCCGTACCATCTGCCGGCGGCTCGTCATGCCCACCCTCGCCATGCTCGGCACCGTGTTGCGCAGCCATCTCTTCCTGCTCTACCGCGTACCCTGCTTCCGGAATCAACTCTTCTGCCATGTGTCCTTGCCTGTATCTCGTTCCAGAAATTGTTTCTGTGTGCTCTGCATGCGCGGTCAGCTTTGTACGTCAGCCTAATGCGTAGTCAGTTTTGTAATAAGCGCGTTCAGGGTGTGATTGATGATGATATCCACAATCCAGAAAAATGCTGCAAACGCGAATACGGTGAACAGCACGACGCTTGTGGTGCTCTGTACCTCAGCACGCGACGGTGTCGCCACCTTCGTCATCTCACTCCGCACGTCCCGCAGAAAGCTCATCAGCCGCTCAGGCCCGGCCTTCATTCGCTCGAGACTTGCATTCTGTGTGTCTGCTACCACGACTGCCTTGGCCATGCTCTGCCTCAAATTCTTATTTCATTCAGGCACGCCGCAACGTACCTTGGTCTAACTGTTCATACACCATCAGGATAGTGGCAGGGGCGCTCGGATTCGAACCGAGAAGTTCGGTTTTGGAGACCGACAGTTTAACCGTTGAGCTTACGCCCCTGTGGAGCGCCTCCAGCCAAACCGAGGCGCAGCCGGAACGAACACCTAAGGATAACCGATTTGGCCTTTCCCTGCTACTGGGCGAATAAATCATCCAAGGCAGGTCAAAGCAACGCTTGATGACGAACGTCAGCGGTATTAAACAACCGCCTCCGTGCCTTAAATCTGTCCAAAACTCAGAATGCTGATGACTGATATAGCCAGCAAGGGCCGCATCTTTCGATGCGGCCCTCGCTGTTGTTCTTGCTTTTTACTTCTACCGTCGGTGTCTTTGCTCGACTGCCGTTTACTTGACGATTTCGGTGATGGTGCCCGCGCCTACCGTGCGTCCACCCTCACGGATGGCGA
>CAXTJO010000055.1:16469-17027 GCA_964244665.1 uncultured Terriglobus sp. | reverse complement strand
AGGGCGGCATGATCGACGACTTCATCGAGCGCAAGTGGGGCCGCCGCGCCGTCGAATACCTCCTCCCCGGCCTCGAAACCCTGCTCAAGGAGACCCTCGGCGTCATCGTCTACCAGGAGCAGGTCATGCAGATCTCCTCCGTCATCGCCGGCTACTCGCTCGGCAGTGCCGACCTCCTCCGCCGCGCCATGGGCAAAAAAGACCCTGAAGCCATGGCAAAGCAGCGCGACCTCTTCATGCAGGGCGCCGCCGAACGCAAGCACCCCAAGGAAAAAGCCGGCCAGCTCTTCGACCTCATCCTCCAGTTCGCCGGCTACGGCTTCAACAAATCCCACTCCGCCGCCTACGCCCTGCTCGCCTACCACACCGCCTGGCTCAAAACCCACTACCCCGTCGAGTTCATGGCCGCTCTGCTCACCAGCGAAACCAGCAAACCTGAAAACGTCGTCAAGTACATCGGCGAGTGCCGCGAGATCGGCATCACCGTTCTCCCGCCCGACGTCCAGATCTCCGACAGCAACTTCACCCCCGCCGCCGACTCCATCCGCTTCGGCCTCG
>CAXTJO010000055.1:0-16459 GCA_964244665.1 uncultured Terriglobus sp. | reverse complement strand
CGCTGCCATCAAAAACGTCGGCGGCAACGCCATCGAAACCATCGCCAGCGCCCGCCGCGAACTCCAGTCCCAGGGCAAACCCGGCTTCAGCTCCCTCTATGAATTCTGCGAAACCGTCGAGCTCCGCCTCCTCAACAAGCGCGTCCTCGAATCCCTCGTCAAAGCCGGAGCCATGGACACCTTCGGCCCCCGCGCCCGCGTCTTCGCCGCCCTCGACAACGCCATGGAACGCGCCCAAAAGTCCCAGAAAGACGCCGCCACCGGCCAATCCGGCCTCTTCGGCCTCTTCGACGCCGGCACTCCCACAACCGCATCAAAGCCCGCCGATGACCTCCCCAAAGCCCCCGACTGGGACGAGCACACCCGTCTCCAGAACGAAAAAGAAGTCCTCGGCTTCTTCGTCTCCGGCCACCCCATGGACAAGTACCGCGAAAAACTCCGCAATCTCAAGGTCGTCGACACCGCCACCGCCTGCGAGATGAAGCCCGAACCCGCCGTCTTCAACCGCGGCCAGCGCGAAACCACCAACGAAATCCAGGTCGCCGGCGTCATCACCGGCCTCAAAGTCGCCAAAAGCAAGCGCAGCGGCGAAATGTACGCCTCCGCCTGCCTTGAAGACACCGTCGGCAAGCTCGACCTCATCGCCTTCCCCAAGGACTTCGCCACCCTCGAGCAAAAGCTCAAAATCGATGTCCCCGTCCTCATCCGCGGCTCCCTCCGCGGCGAAGAAGACTCAGCCCCCAAGCTCTCCATCACCAGCATCACCGCGCTTGAAGACGTGCAGATCAAGCTCCCCGAAGCCCTCCGCATCAAGGTGCCGCTTCACCATCCCGACGCCCATCTCCTCGACAAACTTCTCAGCGTCTTCACGGAAATGCCCGGCAAAGGCAAGCTCCTTCTCGACCTCGAAGAGCCCGGCGAGTTCTGCGCCGTCCTCGAACCCACCGGCTTCCACGTCTGCGCCGACCGCCTCTTCATCGACCGCGTTGAAGAACTCGTCGGCACCGGCGGCGTCAAGGTCATCACCTAGTCAGCAAAGAACATACAAGCCAAAAGCAAGCGGCAGGGAAGCATACATAAGCTCCCTGCCGCTCCTGTCTGTAGGCCTTCTCCAATAAATGAGAGGCCGATTTATATGTAGGTGTAAGCCATGTACTTAGGGCCAAAGGCCCGATATATACCAGCCTAGGCTGAAGGCCTAGGTAAAGATCAAATGCGAATCACCAAGCGCTGAAAGCGCGATCTATATCTATACACCATCCCTCAAAATAAAAGTTCCACCTACCCCGCGTGATTCGGCAACTTATTGAAAATTTTGTCCACGGCCTTCTCACCCTTGCGCGCATTCTTATCGGGATTTTTCGATAACTCCGCAGACGCCATACCCCGAAACACTAGCTGGTGCGTCGACGTGTCGTACAGATCCACCACCAGGTTGCCGACCGGAATGTTTTGCACCGTCGTTGTGCTTTCCCCGCCGCCGCCAAATCCGCCGCCACCAAACCCACGGCCTCCCCAGCCGCCGCCGCCGAACCGGCCGCCCCAGCCACCATACCCGTAGCCGCCGCCCAGCCCGTCGTAAAAGCTGTTGTACTGCTGCTCATTCTCCACCTTGCCGATCGCCGTAATAGCCACATCGCCGCCGGTTGGCACCTGCTGCCAGCCCTTCTGCTGCAACGACTGGGTAATGTCATCCCGCAGCCGGCCTTCGACCAGGGTGTTGCTCGCCTGCACCTTGTAAATCGAAAACGTATGGTACCGCGAGAAATCCGCCTTGTGGTCGTAATCCGTACTCACCTGCTGTGCCAGCATCGGTGCGCAAAACGGAAGAACTACGGCCGCAACAACGGCAGAACGAAAAAAGTTTGAGGGTATCCGGCTCATGATGTCTCCTGGTGCCGGTACAAATCGTTCCGGCACAACAAACGTTCAGATGCCACGATTCCCACCCCGCCATCGCGTGGGCGTCACATGGCGTCACCGCCCTCCTCGGCAAATCTTCGTATAATCGCCAACAGCATGGCAGAATCGGACCTACTCAAGCCCGCCCCGCCGGATGTGCCGGAGGCGTGGCGCAAGACTGAAGCCGCAAGAAACCCCCAGCGACTCCACCCCATGGACATCCTCGAAGCCCTCTTCACCGACCACCAGGAACTCCACGGCGACCGCGGCTTCGGCGACGACGCCGCCATGTACTGTGCCATGGCCTGTCTCAACGGCCAGCCCGTCCTGGTCGTCTGCAATCGAAAGGGCCGCACCACCAAAGACCGCATGAAGTTTCGCTTCGGCTCGCCCGAGCCCGAAGGTTACCGCAAAGCCCTCCGCAGCATGAAGCTGGCCGAAAAATTCAACCGCCCCGTCGTCACGGTGCTTGACCTCGCCGGTGCCTACCCCGGCCTCGGTGCGGAAGAGCGCGGCCAGGGCGAAGCCATCGCCCGCAACCTCATTGAAATGTCCCAGCTCCGCGTCCCCACCCTCGCCCTCATCACCGGCGAAGGCGGCTCCGGCGGCGCACTCGCCCTTGCCGTCGCCGACCGCGTCCTCATGCTTGAAAACGCCATCTATTCCGTCATCTCGCCGGAAGGCTGCGCCTCCATCATGTGGAAAGATTCCAACAAGCGCCAGCAGGCCGCCGAAGCCCTCAAGTACACCGCGCCAGACGTCAGCGCCCTCGGCTGCGTCGATGCCGTCATCCCCGAACCTCCCGGCGGCACCCAGGCCGACCCGCTCGCCGCCCTCGGCCACATCCGCGCCGCCGTCGAAACCCACCTCGCGCAAATCACCGCGCTCCCGCTCCAAATTCTCCTCGACCGCCGCTACGACCGCTTCCGCAACATCGCCCAGTTCTACACCTCCGACCTGAATACTGCTGGTATCCCGGCAACCGCCGCAATCACGGCCGCTAAACCGCTATCCGCCCAGGTCTGACTCCGCCGCCCGCCCCCGCCGTGCGGCGCACCAGCCTCTGTCCGCGTCTACCAGCACAGGAGCCCTCGTGAGTTCAGCCCCACCAACCCCGGCACCCGGTCCGCGCCAGCCATTCGCGCCGCATCCAGGCTCAACGAACTTCGCCACCACCGACGCCACGACCCGCGCTGCAGGCACCCGCGCTGCCGGTACTTTCGTTCTCTCCGCTGCCTGGGTCGTCGCCCTCCTTCTCGTCTCTATCGTCCTCATTCACATCGCGCCCGGCCCTCACGCACCCGTCGCCCAGGCTTCCATCCGCCTCGTTCTTAGCTTCGCCGGCCTTTATTGGATCGCCTTGCGCCGCGTCCCCAACCTCCGCCCTCTCTCTGCAATCGGCTTCGTCCGTCGCCCGTCCCAGTGGCGGGAACTCGGCCTTGGCCTCGCCCTCGGCTGGGCGATAGCCGCCGCCCTCGTCCTACCCATCCTGCTCACCCGCAATCTCCACACCCTTCTCGCGTTTGACGCCGCCCACCTCGCGCAAACCGTTGAAAGCCTCCTCCTGCAAATCCTTCTCGCCATCGGCATTCCCCTTGTTTTCAGTGGCCTCGTCTTCCACTCGCTCGCCCGCGCCACCTCGCCCGTCATCGCCGCGTTCTCCGTCGCTCTCGTCTCCGCCGCTCTCGT
Organism: uncultured Terriglobus sp.; assembly: GCA_964244665.1. Classification (GTDB taxonomy): domain Bacteria; phylum Acidobacteriota; class Terriglobia; order Terriglobales; family Acidobacteriaceae; genus Terriglobus. Next base: position 12,868 of record CAXTJO010000055.1, on the reverse strand, counting down.
CCTCTTCAGTCCCGGCCACGACGGCGGCATGGCCAGCTTCGCCGCCATCGCCTCGCTGCTCTTCTCCGCCGCTGCTCTGCGCACCCGCGCCCTCTGGCTTCCCATCGGTCTGCAGGCAGGGTGGGGCATCGCCCTCGCAGTTTTCTTCGGCGTCGGCTCGTTCTACTGGCCCGCCGCCAGCGGCATCGTCACCAGTTACGTCACCGGCCCTCGCATCCTTACCGGCAGCGTCTGGGGCCCGGAAGCCTCGCTCTGGGGCACCCTCGTCGTCCTCGCCGGCCTCGTCGCCGTCTTCCGCCTCACCCGCAACTACGCCTGGCACTACACCCACGACCCCATCGTCCCTGCCGGCTACCCTATGGACGTCGCCCCACCAGCCGAACACACCAGGCTCGAAGCCCAGGCCGCCCCTCTGGTCCAGATTCTCGGCACCCCTGCCGCACCCACCTCAACCCAAACCGCCTCCCCAAACATCGAACCCGAACCTAATGCCTAGTGCCTGGTGCCTAGTGCCTGCTTTTAACACCAGCCACCGTTCGCCAAACACTTGCCATCTCGCGGCAAACTGACGAGTCCCTCCCCGTTCCTGTCCACATCGTCCATATGGCGCACCTCAGCATCTTGCCAACCTTTGCAGACAGCGATACGCTTTCAGCAACTGGTGCCCGCTATGCCGTTTGTTCGCCTACTTCTCCCCGCCGCTGCGTTCCTGGCCCTCGGCATGGGTGCGGGTGCACAGGCAGTCGGCCCGCAGCAACAGCGCGACGTCTTTGTCGTCGGTCGCGATACCGCCATCGGCAACCCTCTCGAAGGTTTCCGCCCCACCCGCGTCGACATTCCGTCCGAATCCATGGACCTCAGTGGCCGCCGCGAGCTCGTCCGCATGCTGCTCGCCGAGCAGTGTTTCGCCCACCAGCCCCTGCCGCTCGGTGCTCCGGGCCTTGAAATGCACGCCAACGGCCGTCTCACCATCGACAGCCAGGAACTCCAAAAACGTCTCTACGAAAAAGGTATGAGCGCCGACCGTGGCGACCGCGTCGTCGTTACCGACATTGCGATCCTCCGCGACCGCATCCAGGTCGACGTCAACGGTGGTCCTTACCTCAAGCACCGTTTCCTCCGTCACATCTCCGTCAACGACATGCCGCTCGCCGGCAACGGTCAGGTCGGCGAACGCGCCACCGGCACCCGCATTACCCTCCTCTTTGAGGGATCCACCCCCCGCGTCACCGCCGCCGAGCTCAAGTCCCTCCTCGAACCCCTCCTGGACTTCGGCCTCAAAACCAGCGAGCAGGCCTACGCCGACACTCTCCCCGCACCCATCAAAAAGGCCATCGACGAGCACGAAATCCTCGTCGGCATGAACAAGCGCATGGTCCTCGCCTCCCTCGGCCAGCCTGAAAGCAAGCTCCGCGAGCGCGCCGCCGACTCCGCTACCGGCGAGGTCTTCGAGGAGTGGGTCTTCGGCCATACCCCGCAAACCATCCGCTTCGTCCGCTTCCGTGGCGACCGCGTCGTCCTTCTCAAGACCGCCGCGCTCGGCCAGTCCATCGCCGTCCTCGACAAGGACGAGCTCGCCGGTTACCGCGATCCCTCCACCGTCCACACCGTCGCCCTCGGCGACAGCAGCTCCTCCGACGACGGCAAAGCACCCTCCCTCCGCGATCCCTCCGAAACTCCCAAATCGGCCAAACCGCCCGTCCTCACCCCCAAGCCCCACCCCGCCGCCCCCACTTCCGGCCCGGGCTCCGCACCACCCTCACAACTCGCCACCCACTCCTGAAAGTGGCTGCCCCAAATCTTGTGCAACACACCCTAAACCCTTTGCTTTGACGATTTTGCGTCTAAACCCTTTCGTTTGACGATTTTACCTTCCTGCCCCAATAGAATGACGAATTTAGCGGCAGGGGAGGGGGGAGGGGGTCCGCCCCACTCGTGTAAACTGAAAGGCGTTGCGCGATAGAGCGCCCGCATCCTCATCGCGGCTGCTCCCCGACTCGCGAATCAAGACATCACCCGGTGCAAACGCACCGCAGAGAGGATTTACCCACATGGCAAAGATTGCCAAAACCGGTGACCGCAAGAAGGTCATGGACACCACGCGCAGCACCGACTGCCCCAAGTGCAGCAAGCCCACCCGTATCGCCAAGCGTGTTAAAGACCGCGAACGCGGCACCCCCGGCGGCATGTACATCTCATGCTCCGCCTGCGATTTCTTCGAGCGCCTCTAGCGTTCCCCCGCCAAACCAGGCGTCACACCCCTCGAATCAAGGCCCGGCATCCCAGCCGGGCCTTCGTGTTTACAGCGCACCCGCGACCCGGTCTGCCCCTGAGTCCAGCGCCTCAGCCATCTCCCGCAACATCGCACCCGCAACCTCCGCCGGATTTGCGACCCGCGTTATTGGCCGCCCCACCACCAGCATCGACGCCCCCATTCGCACCGCCTCCCCTGCCGACGCCGTCCGCTGTTGATCCCCCCGCACATCCGCCGCCCCTCGAATCCCCGGCACCACCAGCAGGGGCCCCGCCCCATGCTCCCGCCGCAAACCCTCCACCTCCAGGGGCGAACACACCAGGCCCGCAACACCTGCCCGCAGCGCCATCTCTCCCAGCAATTTCACCTGCGCATCCGGCTTGCGCTCAACCCCGGCCGCTGCAAGCTCACCCGCATCCATGCTCGTCAACACCGTCACGGCAAGCAGTGCCATCGACGTCCCCGTCGCCGCCTTCACGGCCGCCCGCAGCATCTCCGGCCCCCCAGCCGCATGCACCGTCAACAAATCCGCCCCCGTTTGCACCGCAACGCGTGTCGCCGACGCGACTGTATTGGGAATGTCATGCAGCTTCAGGTCCAGAAACACCCGTTTGCCCCGCCTCTTCAGCTCCCGCACCACCCCCGCACCCTCCGCCAGGTACAACTCCAGCCCCACCTTGTACCACCGCACGTCCTCGCCCAGCGTCTCCACCAGCGCCAGCGCCTCAGCGGTACGCGGCACATCCAACGCCACAATCAATCGGTCCCGCGCATCCATCGCTTCAGTGTACGGCGCTATGCTGGGAGCTTGACCGACCACAGTCCCACCGCGCTCACTATCGCCGGCTTCGACCCCTCCTCCGGTGCTGGTGTCACCGCAGACCTGCTCACCTTCGCCGCCCACGGCATCTTCGCCACGGCCGCAATCACCGCCCTCACCGTTCAATCCACCCTCGGCGTCTTCCAGGTAGAGCCAGTCTCGCCCACGCTGCTCCGCGCGACCTTGCAGCGCCTTGAGGACGACCTGCCTCCACTTGGCATCAAGCTCGGGATGCTCGGCAGCTCCGCCCACGCACAGGTCGTCGCAGACTATCTCGCCACTACCCGCGCCCGCCGCCCCCTGCACGTCGTCCTCGACCCCATCCTCCGCTCCAGCTCCGGCGCAACCCTGCTCGACACCGTCGACACCCTCCGCGCCCTCCTCCCCCTCGCCGACGCCATCACACCCAACCTGCCCGAAGCCGCAGCCCTCACCGGCATCGCCTGCAACACTCCAGAGGACATGCAGCTCTGCGCGGGTCATCTGCACGCCGCACATCCCAATCTCCACGTCATCCTCACCGGCGGCCATCTGCCCCAACCCGCAGACCTGCTCTACGACGGCGACGGCCTCCACTGGTTTCCTGGCACCCACATCGACACCGCCAGCACTCACGGCACCGGCTGTGCCTTCTCCACCGCACTTCTCGCACATCGACTGCTCGGCCTCCCCTGGATTGACGCCGTTCCCGCGGCCAAGCGCCACGTCGCCCATGCCATGCAGCATGCCGTCCCGCGCGGACAGGGCAGGGGACCGCTCGCCCTCCTGTCGCAACTGGAACGCTCATTACCCAGGTAAATCCGGCTTGTCCTGTCACAAACACTGCGACCCCTCAAGCCGCGCCCACACCCGCCGATAACGGTCTTATCTCAACGCACGAGGACCGCACCATGGCGACCGCATCCCTTCTCCAGTCTTTTCCCATGTCTCTCACGGCCATGCCGCCCATGGATCGCCGACCGGAGCCGATTCGCCGCCGCCCCGCCCCCGTGCAAGGCTACGCACTCTCCACGCTGGCCCATGCCATCGAGTACCTGATCGACTCCCGCATCCGCGAGGGCGGCACCACTGCCGACGAGAACGAAGCCATCCGGCTCATGATGGCCTGCTCACGTGCCGTGTTCGACGAGTGCGCCCTGCACAAGCCTATCTCTCAGCGCGTCAGCCAGTGGATCTCGCAGAGGATCAAGACCTCCGAAGCCTGACCACCGGGACGCTACACTAAGGCATGGCACTTCGACTGTTCGTCAATGGCACGGAGAAGACGGTGGTTGAGATTGCGGCAGGCGCTCCCATGACGGAGTTCGTCGCAACCCTCGGCCTCCGTCCCGACCGTGTCGCTGTCGAACGCAACGGCGAAATTGTACCGCGCACCGAGTGGCCCGCCTGCGCCCTCGAGGAAGGCGACAAGCTCGAAGTCGTGCATTTCGTCGGCGGCGGCTGCTAGGCGTGGGTAAGTCGCCGCAAAAAGTCTTCCCATCGGTCGCCGTAGTCGCTCCACCCGCCCAGGTGCTTCACCCGTTCCAGCGCCGCCGCACTCATCCGCTGCTGTAGTACGGGGTCGCCCGCCAGCCGTTCCATACGCTTCGCCATTGCGTCTACATCGCGAATCGGCACGATGAATCCATCCATACCCTCGGTCAGGATATCCGGCCCGCCGGTATTCGTTGATGCCATCGCAGGGCACCCGCACGCCAGCGCCTGCCCCAGCACGACACCGAAGCCGTCCTCAATCGACGGCAGCACAAATAGGTGACTCGTACTCAAAATCTCTTTGAGCGCAGCTTGCGGCAACGCCCCCAGAAATTCCACATGCTCCGTCGGCAGCGCACGCAACAATGGTCTTAATTCCGCCGCAACCGCGCCCACTATCCGCAGCCGCTTGGCTGGGTGCCGCAGCTTCGCGAACGCCTGTAGCAGGTACGGCACGCCCTTCCGCAAGCTCACCGACCCGACGAACACCACCTCGAAACGAGCCAACGGTGCTACGCCTACCTGCTCAAATCGCGACAGGTTCACGCCGTAAGGAATCAACTCCACCTTCGCCGCCGCTACACCCATCGTCACGAAAGAATCTCGCGAGAAAGTAGACGGTACGCTGATCGCATCGGCCGCCATGTAGATTTCCTCCTCGCGTGCCGTGTCCCGTGGATCGCTCACCGGCCGCTCCACGTTCCATCGCCGATACTCCTCGAGAATCACCTCTTCCTGAAACCGCTGATGTGACGAGCCACGATCGCACACAAATCTGCCGCCGCGCTTCTGCACCAGTCTGCCCGTCTTCAGTGCGGAGCCGGAAATCGCCACCAGAGCGTCGCATTCCCCAACGCGTCGTCGCGTGTACTCGTCGAACGCAAGCGCGTTTGCATATCCGGTGTGGTCTTCAAGCCAGCGAGGCAGCATCCGCGCCCGGTTCAGCAAAAACTCCGGCGTATGAATCCACGGAAACGTGCGAACAAGCTCTTGCGGAAGTCCTTCGCGCTTCAATCGCTGCCAGGGCCACGTGGAGTAGATCGCCTCCAGGTGCCTACGCCGATGCAGCTCTCGCGCAAGATCGAAGGAATGGAAGACACCGAATACGGTCTGAACAATACGCATAGCAGGCTTCGCGGAGGATAGCAGAGCCATGCTGCTCCGGCATCCACGGATATGCTGGCGCCTGCCTAACTCTCCAGCGGTTCCATGTCCACACCGACCTTCAACTTATGATCGCCGCCACCCAAAATCAGCCCACGCAGTGGGCTCACATCGCCGTAGTCGCGGCCCCACGCGAGCGTCACATGCCCATCGGTCGGTGCCACATTGTTTGTCGGGTCTACATCGCACCAGCCCACTCCAGGACAATACGCCGACACCCACGCGTGCGACGCGTCCGCGCCGATGAGCCGGGGCTGCCCCGGCGGTGAGTATGTCCGCAAATAGCCGCTGACGTAGCGGGCCGCGATACCGATGGAGCGGAGGCAGGCAATTTGCATGTGGGCGAAATCCTGGCACACGCCCCGTCGCTTCGCAAACACCTCTTCGGTCGGCGTACGCACTGTGGTCACGCCGCTGTCGAACGTGAAATCCCGATAGATGCGTTCCGTCAAGTCGAGCAAAGCCTCCCGCATTGGCCTGTTTTCTGTAAAGGATTGGCGTGCGTACTCGCCGTATTCGGTCCGGCTTTGGATGCGCGGCGAGTCGAACTGGTATTGAAAGGCATCGAGACCCGCGCGCGTGAGATCGCCCGCAAGTGACGTAGCAGCGGACTCCCATACCGGCGTTTCCGGCGTGCGAGACTTCAGGTTGCTGCCGACAGCCACCTCACTGCGCGCCTCGACGACAAGTTCTTTGTGCAGCTGCTGGACCGTGAAGAAGCTAAGCGTGTTGCCGAAAAAGTCGGTGCGCTGCGTCAGGTCTGCCGGCGCGGGATCGATGCTGAGTTCAGATTCCAGAACCGTATTCCCCGCGAACGAGCGTGGATGCAGGCACGCCACATGATTGCCGACCGAAACGGGGTGGTCATACGTATAGCTCGTGCGATGGACGATCCTGTACTTCATCGAGAGTCCTAAAGCCCCATCCTTACCGGCAATGTACGCGCGTGGCTGAAGTAGCGCGTAGAGAGCGCGTTCGACCATGCGGGCAGCAGATTTTCCAAAGTACCCAGAAAGCGGTTCAGCTGCTTAAGCCCGCCACCTGTCTGGTTGTCGGCAGGATAATCGATGCTCTGAAGATCGAACGCCCGCAGATCGACCAGGGCTTTCTCGATAGTCGCCAGGTCGTCTTCGGAGTAGCGTGGCAGCTTGCGATAAAGGTCCGCGATATGGTCGATCTGAAAGGTAAGCGACCGCGGGTTCGTCGCATCGGCCATCAGCACATCCAGCACGGGCATGGGCCGCAGTGTGGTGTAGTAGCGCGTCCGGTAAGTCATCGAGCTGTCTCCCACTTCCAGCAGTCGCTCCAGAAATGACCAATCGTTACTGCCCAGCGGACGTGTGATCTCGCGCAATTGCCGGGAAAGATTGATGGCTCGCTCTACACGCCGTCCAATACTCAAGAACAGCCAGCCGGAGCCACGGTTGATGTTCTCCCGCTCCATCCCGCTAAATGCCGAAAGCTGTTCCAGGCACGCGGTCAATGTCTCGCCATGGTCCATCAGCGGAATACCGGGTGCGCCATCCAGGGCATGATGCAGGCGCGTAATGAGCAACATCATATCCGCGGACAGGCGTTCGCGCACGTTGCCACCGACGCGAAAGACCTCTGCCAGTGTCGCCGGCAGGCTGCGGCTTCGCTGTGAATCGGTCAGGATCGAGAGCAGGTCCTTCTCCAGGCCGTCATACGTGGTGGGCCGCCGCTTCATTGGCGAGCTGCGGCCATAGCGCATGCCCATGCAGCCATGAAGTCGGATCAGGCCGGCAAGTTCAGCCGGCTGTCCACGGCGCACACACGGCAGCATCGACCGCAGAATGCGCGCAAGGTTCTCCGCGCGTTCCACGTACCGGCCCAGCCAGAACGTATTGTCTGCGACGCTGCTCGGCACGACGCTGGGCACCCGGCGCAGTTGCACCGGCTCGTCGCGGTGCGGCAGCATGCTAAAGGTGTCTACTGCGCCATCCCAAAGTACCCACGCGTCCTTACTGTGGCCGCCGCGCTGCATAGACACGACGGAACCTTTCGCCTCTGCAACGCGCACCAACCCACCGGGAATAGCGACCCAGCCGTCACCCGTATTCAACACATACGTGCGCAATACAACGCTGCGCTGATGCAGGCCGTCATGCTCCAGCACGGGCGCGGTTGAGAGTGCAACCTGCTCCTGCGCGACGTACTCCTGCGGTTTGGAACGCAGTCTGGCAACCAGCTCCTCGCGCCGCGATGCTGGTAGTTCCGAGCCGAACACGGGCTCCATTCCGTGCGCGGGAAACGCTGGCTTGACCACTACAGATTCGAGATGACTCAGTACCCAATCCAGCGCGCTCTGCTGGCCGCACCACCACGTCGCCACGGACGGCAGCTTTAGCGGCTCACCCAATAAATGCTGCGACAGGCCAGGTAAAAACGGCATGATGGCGGCCGACTCGATCAGCCCGCTGCCCAGTGCATTGGCAATCGCCACATTGCCCGCGGCAACCACCTCCACCAGGCCGGACACACCGAGCAGGGAATCGCCACGCAACTCCAGCGGGTCACAGAAGCTGTCGTCCACGCGCCTCAGGATCACATCCACCTGTTCCAACCCACCCACTGTTTTTAGGTAAACGTGGCGGTTGCGTACAGCAAGGTCTGCGCCTTCGACCAGTGTCAGGTCGAGATACTTGGCCAGATACGATTGCTCAAAATACGTCTCGTTATAAGGCCCCGGCGTCAGCAGCACCACGCGCGGAGACTCTTGCTTGGAAAGGCTGACAAGCGCATCCCGCTGAGCGCGAAAAAATGGTGCAAGCCTCAATACATTCGAAGCGCCGAACAATTCGGGTAGGACATCCGAGATGATCGTTCGATTTTCCAGGGCATACCCGCTGCCCGACGGTGCCTGCGTACGGTCCGCCAACACCCACCATTGGCCATCCGGCGAACGCGCCAGGTCCACTGCAAGCATGTGCAGGTAGCTATGTGCAGGTACGTCTATGCCTACCAGTGGCCGTAGGAATGCCGGATTGCCGTATAGCAGCGCCGCAGGGAAATGGCCGCCGGCCAATAACTTCTGCTCTCCATAAAGATCCTGTAGCAGCAGTGTTAGCAGCTTCGCGCGCTGGATCACACCCGCTTCAATGGTGCGCCACTCCTCCGCGGGCAATAGCAGCGGGATAATGTCGATTTGCCAAGGCCGGCTGGCACCCTGCGGGTCTCCGTAGATGTTGTACGTGACGCCGTTCTCACGAATGCGTCGCGCCGCACGCTCCCACCGCAGCGCGAGTTCAGCCGGTCCCAAGTCCTTCAGTGTCTGCATGAGCCCCGCCCAATGGGCGCGGGACGATCCAGCCTCTTCAGATTCGGCGTAGGTAGTGCCAGCTTGCCCCGGGGAATGGTACAGGTCGGCTGTCACGCGCCCTCTTGCATGCCGGCTGAGGCCTTCGTCGGCTCGGGCCAACGCAGGTCAAGGGTATTTGGAAACACAGGGTTCCGCTCCTCTGGCGGGGTGGGGGTTTCACCCGGTAGCGGCGTCTGCTGCACAAAGCGTTCCAGGCGGCGTTCGCGCGCCTCAGCTGCACTTGTAGGTCTCGTTATGTGTACAGAACCATCGGGCGGCCCGGCATAGTAGGTGCAGCGTGCGACCGTGCGGTGAGCCCATGTATCGATCAAGTCAACCGTAAGCGGTGTGTGTACCGGCACGGTGGGATGCAGAGCCGCAGAAAGCCTGCGTGCGCGATAGCGGATGCCAGCGACAGATTCGCCCACTACAGCCGTCGCGTGCAACGGTATTCGCCGGCCGTTGCACGTCGCTACGTAGCGGCCTTCGGTCCTAGTGCCGCTGAGCTTCACCTGCATGCGCTCCAGCGAAGAGTCCACGCTTCGACCCGTGCCGCCGGAGGTCGTCTCCTCCGCCAGCACATTCCACGGCTCCAGCGCTTGCCTTAGCTCCAACTCAACGCCATCAACAGCAACAGCCCCAATTCTAGGAAATCGGAATTCGAATTGGGGGGCGAACCATCGTCGGTCTACCCCTATTCCGCTTCGATGCAAGAATGCCGTGACTTCTTTAAAATCCTGCCAAACGAAATGGGGCAACATGAATCGATCATGCAGCGCCGTACCCCACCGCGTCAGGCTGCCGAGGAACGGTGTCCGCCACAGCACCGCGACCAGCGCGCGCACAAGCAACACCTGAAGCAATCCCATACGCACATGCGGCGCCATTTCGAATGCGCGCAGTTCCAGCAGCCCCAACCGGAGACCCTGGCCCTCCGGCGGATACATCTTATCGATGCAGAACTCCGCCCGGTGCGTGTTCCCCGTTGCGTCGACCAGTAAGTTCCGAAACAGTCCGTCCAGAATATGTGGAGGGCAATCCTCCATGGGAAGCTGCGTGAACGACAGCTCTAACTCATACAGCGCGTCCACACGCGCTTCATCCACACGCGGGTACTGACTCGTTGGCCCTACGTACGTGCCGGAAAACAGGTACGACAGCGATGGGTGGTTTTGCCAGAATGCGACCATGCTCCGCAGCAGATCGGGCCGCCGCAGCACCGGGCTGTCGAGCATCGTCGTGCCGCCCAGCACAATATGGCTACCCCCACCCGTGGACAGATGGCTGCCATCGTAGCCATATTTACTTGGTGTAAGCCTGTGGCGCTCCGCTTGCACATGCAGCACTTCGGCGGTGCCCTCGATCTCGTCCCACGTCGCAGCAGCTGGCAAATTTACTTCCAGCACCCCCGGGTCCGGCGTCAGGCTGAACAACACCACACGTGGGTCGGAAGGAGGCGTGTACCCCTCTACCCAGATTCTCAGGCCCGTGTATCGGCAGGTGTCCTCGACTGCCGAGATCAGGTCCAGGTAGTCCGCCAGCACTGGCACGTATGGCAAAAACACATGCAGCAGACCATCCCGGACTTCCACGCACAACGACGGACGAACCAGTTCCGTCGTATCCTTTGCGTCAGCGGATAGCGGTGGCAGGGGATCGGCCTGAGGCTCCAAGGCAAACAGTTCCGGCCGTTGCGCAGGCGAGCCTGGCAGGGGAATGCGCTGCCCACGCGGTTCACCGAGGTAGGTCTCCGGTCCCTCACCGTACTCCAGCTTGTCCGGTGCGACGAACGGCATTGCTTCAACCGGAAGTCGATAACCTACGGGGGAATCACCGAACATCAAAAGGAGCCGCTCCGGTCGCTCAAACCACAACTGACTCGACCAGGCGAGGCCTCCACCCGGCTGACGACGGCGCAGCGGCAATACATATCCGGCAGGCGCGTCCTGCTTCGTGTCGTCCAGCGCAGGTCCGTTAAATGCTGGCAAAATGTTCTCCGCACTCACCTGAAGGCGGCGTGTTAGCGCTTGCAGAAATCCGAGCGCCTCCGCCAGCCCCGTAACGCTCGTACGAACGCTCTCATGTGCGATAAGCTCCACGTTCTGCCACACCGGAATGCCGTCTTTACGACTGACGCAGTGAAACGCCCAGCGCGGCAGGGCCTCACCGGGATACCACTTACCCTGGCCGAAGTGCAGCAGACCACCGGGTGCTGTCTGCTCGCGCAGGTCCCGCAGCAACGCCAGCCCCCTTGCCCGCTTCAGCGGACCCAGAGCTTGCAAACTCCACTGCAGGCTCTCCGGATCGTCGATGCCGACAAACGTTGGTTCGCCGCCCATCGTAAGCCGCACGTTTTGCTCCTCGAGCAGCCGGTCCACATCGTGCGCGGTCGCACGCACCTTTTGCCACAACTCGTCTGAAAAGGGCCGCGACACGATCACCGGCTCGTTCCATCGTTCGACCATAATTGTATGAGTAAACTCCACTTCCGCCAGTTCCACCGTACCCGTGATTGGCGCAGCCTGCGCTGGTGTAGCCGTGCACACCAGTGGGATGTGGCCCTCCGAGGTCAACATAGCAGAGGTGGGATCAAGCCCAATCCATCCCGCACCCGGCAGAAACACTTCGCACCAAGCATGCAGGTCCGCAAAGTCACGCTTTGGTCCGTCCGGCGCCTCATTCGCCAACTGAATCAGGTACCCCGACACAAACCGCGCAGCAAGCCCGAGCTGCCGAAATACTTCCACCAGCAACCACGAAGAATCGCGGCAGGAACCGGTCGCACAGCTTAGCGTGTCGTCAGCGCTCTGCGTGCCGTGTTCCATTCGCGTGTTGTAACTGATTGTGTCGTGAATCCACTGGTTGACTTCGACAAGCATATCAACGGTGCTACGCGCGGCCTTGGGGAAACCGGCAACAAAGCTGCGCAATTTCGGCCCCGCAGGACCACTTGTGAGGAAAGGCTGCAAGTCGCGCCGAAGGTCCGGTCCGTACTGGAATGGCCACGTTGCAGCCACCGGCTCAACGACAAAATCGAACGGATTGACTGGCATCATGTCGGCCACAAGCCGCACGTCGACGGCAAACTCCTGCGTCTTTGCAGGGAACAGCACACGCGCGGCAAAGTTCGCCTGCGGATCAAGCTGCCAGCGCAACGTATGGTCCGCCGGTTCAACGGCCAGCGAATAGCTAAGAATGGGCGCACGCGCAGTTGGAGCGGGCCGAAGCTGAATTGTTTGCGGCCCAAGGACCACCGGTTTGCTATACCTGTACGCAGTCCGATGATGAAGTGAAATTTGCAGCGCCATGAACCCTCGTGCCCTAAGCATATCCAACGCAAGGACCACGCTCGTGCAGCCCGTAAAACAGCACGGGAACGCCGGTTCGGCTGACATGCCGAGTCGAACGGCTTTGTACCCATTCGCATTGTGGTAGCCTGAGCTTCGAAGTGGAGAGATGGCCGAGTGGCTGAAGGCGCACGCTTGGAAAGCGTGTATACCGCAAGGTATCCAGGGTTCGAATCCCTGTCTCTCCGCCACCCCTCCTCCTTGATTGGCCGATATGGGCGGACTGCCGACTCGCACTCCGGCAGAGTGACAATCGGCTAAACCCACCTCAGAGACGTGGACATCAGGCGCGGTCGTTCACCAACCTCCCTGGCACCGATGGTTTTCTCGCCCAAGCTTGTGCAGTTCGACTTCGGCCCCCTTGTCGCCATTAAAGCGCTATTCGAATTAGAACGCCCCAGTATATGTCCGATAACACATATTCTGTATAGTGCAGGTGTAGGCGCTCTTTTGAAATGACAGGTCCCCGCTCGTTAGAAATGACAATGCTG
>CAXTJO010000054.1:0-17180 GCA_964244665.1 uncultured Terriglobus sp. | reverse complement strand
GAGCATCGCCCTTTTAAGGCGTTGGTCCTGGGTTCGAGCCCCAGCGCTCTCACCACAAACTTCCTAAAATGACCAGTATTGAGGCGGCCTGCCCGGGCCGCCTCAATACGTTTACAGGACCAGCCGGACTCGGTTTCCATCTGCTACTCGCCGCCTACTCCGACGATTTCTGGCCGTACAGCTTGGAGCTCAGGTCGAACTCCTGCTGCGCAAGGGCGGTGTTGCCGGCGGTGCGGTAAAGGCGGCCAAGCTGAAAGTGGAGCCGGGAATTCCCGGGGTCGAGCGCGACAGCGCGCTGCATGGCCGCAAGGGCAGCGGGACCCTGGCCCAGGCCGGTGTAGGCGCGGGAAAGTTCGGCAAAGGCGCGGCTGCTTTTGGGATTCAGCTCCGTGGCGCGCTGCAGCAAAAGCGCAGCCTCATGGAAGCCGTTGCGGGTGTTGAGCAGGGTGCCGTAATCGACATAAGGCTGCTCAGAGTTGGCCTGTCCAGCAACGTGCGGCTCTGCGTCCGCAAGCTTCACGGCACGGTCGTAGGCTGAAGCGGCGTCGTCGGTGTGGTTCTCCGCTTCAAGCGAAACGCCGAGGTTATCTTCGGCCTTGGCGCTGCCGGGGCGCAGGCTCAGGCTTTGGCGGAGGGCGGTAATGGCGTCCGCAAAGCGACCGTCGTGCATGTGGGCACGGCCCAGGTCGTACCAGGCTTCGGCATTGCGCGGGCTCAGGGCCACGGCCTGTTGCAGCCAGTGAAGCGCGTCGGGATAGCTGCCCAGCAGGACGTAGTCGAGTGCAACGATACGGAGATCTTCGCCGGTGGGCGTTCGCAGGGAAGCGGCCTCCGTGTACAGCTTCAGCGATTCCGCGGGGGCGTTACGGCGTTGCAGCAAAAGCCCAAGCAGGTAGAGCGCTTCCGGCTGACGGGGGTCGGTGCGCAGGCTGGCGCGAAGCACCTCCTCGGCCTGCGTGGCATCGGCGGGCGTGGCATCGGCAGCGGCAAGCAGGCTGCGTGCCTGCGAGAGCAGGGCAGAGGCCGCCGCAGACGCGGGTAGCCCGGGGTGGCCAGCGAACTTGGCAAAGCATGCGGCGGCCACGCGATACTGCCTGGCGGTGTAGGCCTGCGTGCACGCGGGGTCGGTCACGCCGTTGAACACCTGCGCCCGGCACGGGGCCGCGAGCGATACGTTGCACAACGCGATCACGAGCCACAGAAAACTCTGCGGCTCGCGGCGGGACACCGTCGTGGTCGAACGCGGCCGCGGTTGCATCACCGCGGACGAGGTGCTGCCGTGGAGCGGCGGCAAACCAATTTGGGAACAAAGACGTGCTCGTGACCCACGGCGTCAAGATCGCCACCTCCGGCATACGACAACAGGCTCAAAAATGCCGCACTCGCCAGCTCCTCGCGCGAAACGCTGACCGTGGTCAGGCCGGGCCGGGTATAGGCGCTCAGCAGGATATCGTCGTACCCCACCACGGAAATGTCCTCGGGCACGCGAAGGCCGTGTTCGTAGATCAGTTCCATCGCGCCGATCGCGGTCAGGTCGTTGGAGCAGACCACGGCAGTCAGCGCCGACCCATTGGTGAGCAGGTGCTGCATGGCCTTGTACCCACCTGCGACGCCATGGTCGCCCTGTGCGATGGAGTTGCCGGGAATGTGGATGCGATGTTGTCTGCAGGCATCGCGGTACGCCCCGTCCCGGTCGCGGGCGGTGGCCAGGGTCAACGGGCCGCCGATAAATCCGACCTTGGTGTGCCCCAGCCCGGCCAGGTGCTGAACGGCCAGCAGCATGCCGGCAGTGTGATCGATGCGAACGCTGCTCACGCCGGGCCCTTCGGCATGCGATTCCAGCAGCACCAGCGGAAGTTTGCGGGCGCGCAGGCCTTTCAGCAGGGCATCGTCCATCTCGGACGTCATGATCGCCACGCCGTCCACGCGGCGCTGCAGCATGCGGTTAATGCAGCTATCGAGACGCTTGGGGTCGTATCCAGTGTTGGCGATCAGGATCTCTTTGCCGTGCTCGACGGCAATATCCTCGAACGCTTTCACGAGCTCAGGGAAGAAGGGATTGGTGATGTCGGAGATGATGAGGCCGTAAAGACTCGAGCGGCCGGAGCCGAGGGCGCGGGCGTTGATGTCGGGGTAAAAACCGAGTTCGGCGATGGCGTTCCGCACGCGTTCCGCGGTTTCGGGCTGAACCCCGGCGGAACCGTTGATGGTGCGTGAAACGGTCGCTGTGGAGACAAGCGCCCTGCGTGCGACTGCGGTGATGTTCATGCGTTCGTATTCCTGCGTTCGTGTTCCTGCGTTCGTGGGCTCCGTGCTGCGCGGGCAATCCTGCCGCATCATAGCGCGAGCCGGTGGTGCCGCCGTCCACAACACCTATGCCACCAAAAACAAATGCCCGCCATGACAGCGGGCATTTCCACGGTGCACCTCTGCGGCCTATGCCGTCTGCAACTGTGCCGCCACCGGCAACTGCCAGCCCGGCCGAACCCAATGACACGTATACCCGCTCGGCCAGCGCTGCAGGTAGTCCTGGTGCTCCAGCTCCGCCTCCCAGAACGGCCCCGCCGGCGCAACCTCCGTCACCACCTTGCCCGGCCACAAGCCCGACGCATTCACATCCGCAATCGTCTGCTCCGCCACCCGCTTCTGTTCGGGGTTCAGGTAATAAATTGCCGACCGGTAGCTCGCGCCGCGGTCGTTCCCCTGACGGTTAGGCGTGCTCGGGTCGTGAATCTGGAAGAAGAACTCCAAAATTCTGCGAAATTCGATCACCTTCGGATCGAACACCACTTCCACTGCCTCCGCATGGTTGCCGTGGTTGCGATACGTCGCATGTGCCACCTCGCCGCCGCTGTAGCCCACCCGCGTTGAAATCACGCCCGGCGTGTGCCGCAGCAACTCCTGCATGCCCCAGAAACATCCACCCGCCAAAATTGCCGTCTCTTGTCCATCTGTCATGCCGCACTCCTTGAACCGCTCGCTTATTGGATGCGCCCCAACGCCGGTGGAAACACACCCGTTCCTACTCCACCTCTGGCCGAAAAGGCAGCGGCAGGTACGGCCCCTTTGCCGCACGGTGTGCCTCTCGCACGATGTGCGGCGTAATCAGCACCACTAGATTGCCCTTCGCCACATCCGACAGCCGGTTCGTCCCACCCTGAAAGCCCGGAATCTCATTCAGCCCCGGTATGCCGGTCGCCGCCTTCAGCTCGCTCTCCGTCACGTTGCTCGCCATCAGGATCGTCTGACCGTCCGCCACCGTCATGTCCGACGTAAACTGCCGGCTCGCCAGCACCGGAATCCCGTTCAGCGACGCGCCCTGCAGCGCCGTGATCTTGATCTCCAGGTGCAGCCCCACCGACCCGCCCCGTTGCACATGCGGCTCGGCCTTCAGCACCAGTCCCAGGTCTTCGTACTGGATCTGCGGCACCACCGCGCTGCTGCCCAGCGAGCTTGTGCCCAGGTACTGCGACAGCAGGGAACTCAGGCTTACGCCGTTCACCGATACCCCCGCCAGCGACGATGTCGACGACGTTGCGATGTCGCTGAACAACGACGTCTGGATCGGATACCGCGTGCCGCTTTTCACCGTGCCGCTCGTCCGGTCCGCCACACGCAACTGCACGTCGTCCAGCTCGCGTGCATCCGTCTGCTGCAGCGCCAGGTTCAGCACCGGAAAACTCCCCGCCGTCAGCCCCGTCTGCGCAATCGTCCCGGATCCGCCAAACACGGCAAACGTGTTCTTCAGGTTGCTTGACGAACTGATCCCCGCGATGAACACCAGGTACGCCGCAATGTTCGTCGTGCTCGTTCCGGCGGGGATCACCCCGTTCGCAATCAACTGGTTTACCAGCGTCTGGTTGGTCGACACGATGTTCGTCGCCTCCGACAGCACGTTGAACGCGCCGATCGACGACGGCAGCGTGACGCCGACATTGCGCACCTTTTCCGAGTTCACGGTGTACACCTTCACGTCCACCATCACCTCGCTGCCGGTATCCAGCAGGTCTTGCAGCAGGCTGTTGATCGGCTCCATCAGCACCGCCGGCGCGCGCACCGCCAGCAGTCCCTGCTGCGGCTCGAAACCCACCTTCGCCTGCTCCACAAAGACACTGCGCAGCATGTTGGCCGCATCGGTAATCTGCTCTGCCGTGTAGCCCGGCAGTGGCAGCACCTCCTCCACCAGCCGCTCCAGCCGCAGCCGGTTCTGCGTGGTATCCGCCGCCACCAGCACCCGGTGCGGGTCCACCGGCGTGCTGAATGTGCCGGACAGCATGCTGAACGTCTGCATCGCCTCGGCAAACGTCAAACCGTCCGCGTCCATCCGCAGGTTCGGCTTCGGCTGCAAATCCGCGTCAAACACCGCGTGCACCCCGTACGCGCTCGCCACGGCCTCGGCCACCGTCCGCGTGTCGCCCCGCATGTGAAAGTCGTGCCTGCCCACCGTCGGCTCTACCGCAATCGGTGCGGTAAACACCCCCTGCTGCCGCACCGCCGGCAGCAGCAGCGGGTCCGTGGGACCGCTGCGCGCTACGCGCGCCGTATCGCCGTCGTGTTGCTGCACCCGCGGGTTGTCGGGGTCAACGCCCCGCGCCTGCGCCAGCAGCCGGTCGGCCTCTGCCGGATTGCGGTCGCGCACCTGCGCTGCCGTCTGCAGCAGCGACGTGATGCGGTGTTCCTGCGCTACCGCCAGCGCCTGCAGATATTCCTGCCGCAGCGGGTTCGCCGCCACCGCCTTCGCAAAACTCGTCTCCGCGTCGGCGTAGGCGTGGTCCTCAAGCTCCTTCGCGCCGCGTAGATAATGCCGCTCCGCCTGTGCCTGGTGTCGCGCACTCACAACGATGGGCGGCTCTTTCGCCGGCATGGCACTTGCCGCGGTTGCAGGCGCAGCAGCCGCCTGCGCCGCCTGCGGCACCTGCCCGCCCAGCGGCAGCACGGCGCACACAGCCCAGCCCGCCGCGCATTGCATTGCACGGGTCATTGCCGCACGAGCAGTTGCCGCACGGGCAGTTGCCACACGAATCGGCAGCGGCTTGTCTCCCGGAGACTGGTGCATCTTTTCTTTTAGACGGAGTGGAATGGTTTGCGTACGCCGCTGGCCTGCGACGCTACCGCCCGCCCGCGGCGCTGGCGATCGGCAATACCTTTGCCGGTCCGCGCTCGCTGCGTACAGGCCGCTTCATGCCGTTGCGGATCTGCGCCGAGTCCAGGTCCAGCTCCGTCAGCGTCCGGCTCAGCGTGTTGCGATGCATCCCCAGCTCATCCGCGCTTTTGCACTGGTTGCCGCGATGGTTCGCCAGCACATGCAGCAAAAATCGCCGCTTGAACTCGCGCACACCCTCGTCGTAGGAGATTCCATTTGCGTGCATCTGTCCCACCAGCATATCCAGTTCACGCCTCAAGGTCGTTCTCCCCGGTCAGTCGAATGCGCTGCAGGCCTTCTCGTCTCTTCCGGCACGTGTATCCCGGCGGGCGCAGCGGTCCAGGGCAAGCTTTGCCCCACCTCTGACGCCAGCCGATTCCCGAAGTCCTGTGGCACCACGAAGGATACCCCAACCGCGGCGCTTCGCAAATAGGGAAGCAGAGTCGACTCGCGCGTAAAGGGAATCATCGGCAAAAACGAACGTAATGGCAGCAGCACCGCCGCCAGTACCAGCACCGTGCGCACGGCGCCGAATAGCGCACCGCCCAGCCTGTCGAAAAATCCCAGCCCCACCGCATGCGACGCGCTCCGCAGCACACGCCCCACAAGCGACGCCAGCACGTACACTGCCGCCACGGTCCCGGCGAACGCCACCACCTCCGCCAGCATCGCCTGCTGCGCCCATTGGCCCTGCCGCACCCACCGGCCCAGCCACACCGCCGCCGCCGGCGCGTACCACGCCGCCAGCACGATCCCCAGCCCGAGGCCCACCAGCGACACCACGGACCGGATCAGCCCGCGCATGAACCCCGTCGCCGCACTGAACGCCAGCAACAGCACCAGCGCCCAGTCCAGCGCGTTCAGCCCCGCCAGCGTGTCGGCCCCATACCCCGCATGCGGCCTCACGCGCGGCCCAATGTACGACACTGCCGCGGCCGGCAACGCCATGCCGTGCAGGATGAGCGGCAACCATGCGGCGGGCATCATGCTTACTCCGGCAACTCGCGCGCGCCGGTCAGCAGGCGAAACGCCTCCACGTATTTCCCCCGTGTCTCGTCCACAACCTCGTCCGGCAGCGCCGGCGCGGGCGGTTGCTTGTCCCACGCGACGCGCTCGAGGTAGTCCCGCACAAACTGCTTGTCGAACGACGGTTGCGCCCCGCCCGGCGCGTACCCGCTCGCGGGCCAGTACCGCGACGAATCCGGCGTCAACACCTCATCCGCCAGCACCAGTTCACCGTCCACAAGGCCGAACTCGAATTTCGTATCCGCCAGGATCAGCCCCTGCGTCTCCGCATACGCGCCCGCCGCTGCATAGATCGCCAGTGTCAGGTGCCGCAGCGTCTCCGCCGTCTGCGCGCCCACCGCACGCACTACCGCGTCGAAGCCGATGTTCTCGTCGTGTCCCGTGTGGTTCTTGGCCGCCGGCGTAAAGATCGGCTCCGGCAGCCGGTCGCTCTCCCGCAGCCCCGGCGGCAGCGCAATACCGCATACCGCGCCCGTCCGCTGGTAATCTTTCCACCCCGACCCCGACAGGTACCCCCGCGCCACGCATTCCACCGGCAGCATCCGCGCCCGCTTCACCAGCATGCTGCGCCCCCGCAGCTCGTCCGCAAACGCCTGCAGCTCCGGCGGGTACGCCCCCACATCCGCTGCGACCAGGTGATTCGGCACCAGCCCCCGCAACCGCTCGAACCAGAACAGCGAGATACCCGTTAGCACCTTGCCCTTGTCCGGAATGAGGCTCCCCAGCACATGGTCGAACGCGCTGATCCGGTCCGACGCCACAAACAGCAGCCGGTCCGCACCCACCGCGTACAGGTCCCGCACCTTGCCGGTCAACACCGGCTTCATCCCACCCAGCCCACTCATACCAACCAGTGAAACACCATCCACCGCGCACCGCACGCGGGCGAACCCGCGGCGTCATCAGCCCCGGTCAATACTTCCAGCTCATGTCCGCACCCTTCGGCGCCGTCTTTGCGATCCGCTCCATGATCTGCGGCAGGTACATCGTGTTGTAGTGCAGCCGCGAATACGCATTCGGCAGCGTCGGATCGCCGTTCCAGCAATGCTCCGCGCGCGGCCCGTACTTCACTTCGCCGTCATACGGCACGCCATGCCCCGGCGTTCCCGTCGTCTTCAGAAAATCCTCCATCAGGTACACGGCGTCATTCAAAAAGTAGGTGTCGTCGCTCCCCACGTACAGGTGCAACTTGCCCTGTAGCTTCGGCCCCAGCGTCTTCCAGTCCCGCTGCAGCATCGCGTTCAAATCGTAATGGTCGTGCCAGTACGCCGCCGTCGCAGGGTCGATCTTCCCGGTCACCTTATCGAAAATCGGCTTGGGATACCCATCCGGCCCCACCGGCGAATACACCGCCTGCCAGATGTCGTACTGCTCGCCCGACCGCCCATGGTCGCCCAGCGCCGCCTCATACGCGATGTTGTCGCGCACCGTAATCAGCGTGTGCCCCAGGTAGTCGTGCATGCTCGGCTGCTCCACCCGCTTGTTCGCCCCCTGCAGCCAGAACATATTCTGCTGGTCATACAAATTCACGGTCGAGTACGCATGAAAATCCACCGGGTCCGGGCACGCCACAAACGCACCGTTGTAGTGATCCGGGTAGAACATCTGCACCGCCAGCGACTCCCACCCGCCCGTCGACCCGCCGTACAAAAATCGCGCCCAGCCCTGCCCAATGCCGCGAAACTTCTTCTCCACCGCCGGCATCAGCTCCGTCTCGATCGCATCGCCATATGGCCCCACATTCGCGCTGTTCACCGCATAGCTGTCGTCGTAAAACGGGTTCGCGTGCGAGATTCGAATCACCAGCACCCGCGGAAATCCCGCGCCCGTCCACTGCCGGTACTCGTCATACGCTTCCTTCTGCTGAATCCGGTTGTACCCCGCCAGGTGAAACCGGTCGGAGTAATCCGGCTTCAATTTCGCGTCCGGCGGCGTCGTCCGAAAGTCATCGAACCCCTTCTGGAAATGGTCCTCGAAGACCATCTCCGGGTAGTGCGCGTCCGGGTGCTCCGCCCAGCCCTGCGGCACCAGCACAACCGCCGACAGAAACATCGGCCGCCCCCAGAACTTCGTCAGCAGCGCGCTCTGCACCGTCAGGTGCTTCACCCATGCCGTGTCCGGCTCCGGCGCAATCGGCCCGATGACCTTGTCCAGCGACACCGCAATCGCCGGCGCATCCGGTCCCACCCGCACCTTTACCGGCGCACTGTACAGGTTCCCCGGCGCCAAGTTCCAGTGCTGCCCCTCACCCCGGTCCGGTGCCAGCTTCACCGTCGTCCCATCCGCCCGGTGAAACGTCTCGTACACGTTCAGCACCGCCTGCACCGTGTACTCGCCCGGCGGCACATCGCGCAGTGTCGCATACGGATACCCAGCCGCCGCGTCGCCGATCGCCAACGGCTCCCCCGGCTTCCACCCATCCACCGTCACCCCGAACACAACCTGCGACTTGGGCGTGTCGTTGATCTGCATCCGCGGCTCAGCCGTCGCATCGTTCGACAGCAGAAACAGCACCCGCCCATCCAGCGCCTTCGCCGACCGCGCCGCCGGAAAAACAACCGTCACCCGCTGCTGTGCCGCAGCCACACAGGAAAGAGCAACCCCAAATGCCAGCAGGGAACACCGCATAAAATTTCGCATGCCCGCAGTATAGCCACGAAACGGCGCAGTGCTTCAACTTCCTACGCCGCCCGCCGCCCGTCCGCCTTGTTCAGATTCACACTCACAATCTTGCTCACACCCGGCTCCTGCATCGTCACGCCAAAGATCACGTCCGCCTCGCTCATCGTCCGCTTGTGGTGCGTAATCACCACAAACTGCGTGGTTTTGCTCATCTCGTGGATCAGCCGCGCAAACCGCCCCACATTCGTCTCATCCAGCGGCGCATCCACCTCGTCCAGCACGCAAAACGGGCTCGGCTGATACGCAAAAATTCCCACCAGCAAACTCAGCGCCGTCAACGCCTTTTCGCCACCGCTCAGCAGCAGCACGTTCTGCATTTTCTTGCCCGGCGGTGACGCAATCAGGTCGATGCCGCTCTCCGCGCTGTTCGCCTCGTCGGTCAGCTTCATCGTCGCCTGCCCGCCGCCAAACAGCTTCACAAACGTGTCGCTGAAGTTCGCGTTGATCTTCGCAAACGCCTCATCGAATTTCGTATTGCTGATCTCGTCGATTTCCTTGATCGACCCCACCGTATTCGCGATCGAGTCCAGCAGGTCCTTCCGCTGTGCCTGCAAAAACTCATGCCGCTCTGACGCCTCCGCAAACTCCTCCAGCGCCATCATGTTGACCGGACCCATCGCCTCCAGCTTGCCCTTCAGCGTCCGCGTCTCACCTTCCGCCGCCACCAGCGCCTCCGACTCCGCAATGCGCGCAATCGTCGCATCCGCCCGCAACGCCCCTGCGTCCACGTTCAGGTCCTCCAGCGCCTGCGCTTCCATGTGCTCGATGTCGCTCGTCAACTTCGCACTCCGCGCCTCCAGCTTGCCCCGCTGCTCCCGATGCTGCTCCGTCTCGGCGCGCATCTGCCGCAGCGCGATGTTCTTTTCCGCAATCGCCGCCCGCAGGCTGCCCGCCTCCGCTGTAAGCCGGCTCACATCCCCGGTAAGCCGCGCCCGCGCCTCCGTAAGTTCCGCATGCGTCTCCGCCAGCGCAACATTCTCTTCCTCCCGCCGCGCCCGTTCCGCTGTGTTGGCCGCAAGCTGCCCGTCCAACTGCTGCACCCGCTGCGTCTGCGTCTGCGTCATGCGCCCGTTCTGCTCAAAATTGGCGGATGCATTGCGCCGCCGCTCCTCCAGCCCCGCCAGTGCCGCGCTTGCCGCTGCCGCCGCCGCCTGTGCCTCCTCGCGCACCCGCCGCAAATCGTCCACCCGCAGCAACAGCTCGCTCACCCGCGCGTCCACACCCTCGCGCTCCGCGGAGAGCCGCGCTGCCTCCTCCGCCTTGCGCTCCCGCAGATCCTGCTTCGCCGACCGTGCCTCCCGGTTGCGCTCGCTGTGCAGCTGCCAGTCCGCCAGCCGCCGCTCGATCCGCGCCGCCTCGCTCTCCATCTGCCGCAACGCCGCTCCGCTGTTTGCCGCCTCCCGTTCCGCCTCTCGCCGCTCGTTTCCCTTCGCCTCCAGCGCCCGCTGCATCTCGGCAATCTGTTTGGTCAGTCCGCCCACCGCAAGCTCGCTCTGCCCCAGCTCCGTCTGCACGCGCTCCAGCTTGGCCAGCACCTCCCGCAACTCCCGCTTCAGCGCCAGCGGACCCTCGCTTCGCGCCTTGCCCCCCGTCACCGTCAGGCTGTTGAACGTCTCGCCCGTGGGCGTCACAAAATACCCCTCCGGGTTCTGCTCCGCCAGCGTCCGCGCCGTCGCGCTGTCCGGCACCAGGTACCCATCCCGCAGCTTCGGCAGCACCACCTCCAGCGACCGGCCAAACCCGTTCAGCACCCGCACGCACTCCCGCAGCGGCTTCACGCCTTCGCCCAACTGCATCGTTCGCGACGGCATGCCCGCGGCAAACGTCTCGCTGCCCTCCGCGTGCACCAGGAACGTCGCCCGCCCCTCCACCGCGCCCTTTAGCAACCCGATCCCATGCTCCGCCGCCTCCCAGCTCCTCACCACCACGGTGTTCAACTCCTCCCGCAACAGTTCGTCCACCGCGCCGCTGTACTGGTCCTCCACCTCCACAAAATCCGCCAGGACCCCAAGCGACGCGTTCGCGCCCGACGCATTCGCCTTCAGCACCTTGCGCACCGTCTCGTTCGAGTAGCTGTGGTCGCGGATGATCGCCTCCAGCGAGTTCTTCCGCCCCTGCAGCGTCGCCGCCTCCGCCCGCAAATGGTCGCCCCGCCGCCGCGTCTCCATCTCCTCCCGCCGCCGCGTTTCCAGGTCCAGCCGCAGCTGCGCAATCTCCGCCTCCAGCCGCTTTAGCCGGTCGCTCACGCTTTCAAACGACAGCGACACCTGCCCCCGCTGCCGGCCCAGCGCCTCCAATTCCTCCCGCGCCGTCTGGCTCTCATCCACCAGCCGCTGCGC
This sequence comes from uncultured Terriglobus sp., assembly GCA_964244665.1. Classification (GTDB taxonomy): domain Bacteria; phylum Acidobacteriota; class Terriglobia; order Terriglobales; family Acidobacteriaceae; genus Terriglobus. The sequence goes on along the minus strand of CAXTJO010000054.1, from coordinate 5,990 downwards.
CTCGCGGTCCAGCCCTGCCAGTTGCTCTGTCGCCTGCGCCTCCTCCCGGTGCACCTGGCTCACCCGCTGCATCAACTGCATGCTCTGCTGCCGGCCGTTGCCCGCCTCGCGGTCGGCGTTGTTCACCTGCGCCTGCGCCTCCGCAGCCTCACGCTGCCGCGCCTGCGCCGTCTCCCGCGCTCCAGCGGTATCCGCCGTCGCCGTCTGCAGGAATCCCTGCAGCCCGTCCCGGTCCGCCGCCAACGCCTCAATGGCGTGCTTCACCTGCTGCAACTCATCCGTCCCGCTCGCAATCCGCGTCACCAGGTCAGCTACCCGGTCCGTGTTGCTGTGCATGCGCGCGCCCGCCCGCTCCAGCTCCACCCGCGTCTCGTTCACCTGTGCATTCGCACCGCGCAGTTCTTCGTCCAGCTCATATCCCCGCGCCACGCCCGCCGCGTGCTCCGCATCCAGGTTTTCCAGCGCCGCCGCCTCCACGTCGATCTTTCCGGTCAGCTCCGCCACCGCTCCCGTAACCCCCGCGTGCTCCGCATCCATCTGCGTCAGCCGGCTGCTCAGCACCACCCGCAGCTTCGACCGCAGCTCGTCGCGCATCTCGCCATACCGCTCCGCTTTTGCCGCCTGCCGCTTCAGGCTGCCCATCTGTTTCGTTACTTCGTCGAAGATGTCGTCCACCCGCGCCAGGTTTTGCCTGCTCGCCTCCAACCGCAGCTCCGCCAGCCGCTTCTTCGTTTTGAACCGCGTAATCCCCGCTGCCTCCTCGATGATCGATCGCCGGTCCAGCGGCTTCGAGCTCAGCAACTGCCCGATCCGCTCCTGCCCGATGATCGCGTAGTTCTCGCCCGACAGTCCCGTCCCGAAAAAGATGTCCTGGATATCGCGCAGCCGGCACAGCTTGCCGTTCAGCAGGTACTCCGAGTCGCCCGACCGGAACAACCGCCGCGTCACCGTCACCTCGCCCGCCCGAATCGGCGCTCGGCTGAACTTTCGCCGCCGGATCTTCAGCACCACCGCGTTCGCAGCGGCTGTGCCTGCGTCACCCTCTGTCGAAGGCTCGTCCGCCGGCACCTCCTCCGTCTCACCCTCCTCACCCGGCTGCAACGGCCCGGGCTGCGCCTCCATGACCGCATTTTCCGTCGCGGTGGCCTGTGCCTGCCGCTCCGCCGCCTCGTCCCAGTCGCCCACAACCGCCGTGTCGATCGCTACCGGCGCATGCAGGTCGTGCCCGTCGTACACCTCCGGGTCCACCAGCGTCAGCGACACCTCGGCCATCCCCGTCGGCTTGCGGTCCCGCGTCCCCGCAAAGATCACGTCCTCCATCTTCGTGCCGCGCAGGCTCTTCGCGCTCTGCTCGCCCAGCACCCACGTAATCGCATCGCTGATGTTGCTTTTGCCGCACCCGTTCGGCCCCACCACGGCAGCAATGCCGCTCCCGCTCAATTGCACGTCCGTCCGATCGCAAAACGACTTGAACCCCAAAATCTGCACGCGCTTCAGCTTCAGCACCGGTCGGCCTCCCACACCCGCCGCACTTCACGCGGCAGGCAGCACCTTCAGGCTAGTGGGTTCACCCGCGCAGTACAAGCAAGCACTGCCCCATCCATTGTGGATAAGCCGGTTTGGAACGCAATCCGTTGTCCAGCGCACTGCAGTCCAATGTCGCGGCGCGGTTCATTGTCTCTTCCCGCAACCCGCATGAACCCGCCGCCACGGTCCGCCGCTCACCCATGCAGCACCTCGTCCATTCCGTGCATCTACCGCTTTGTTCGACCCACCGGAAGGCAAAAAACAAGTTTTGCGATACATTCGACCTAAACCGTTCTACCCGCGTCTGAACCTGATCAGTGCACGGCAACGGCAAATCTGATTTTTATTTCACAGGGAGTGTTCGATGAAGAAGGCAATGTTCGCCTCAGTGCTCGCGGCAGCCGCAATAGCCGCACCGTTCTGCGCAGCACAGGATCCCGCGCAAACGCCAGCCGCAGGCGGCCAGGTCCAGCTTTCTCCGGACGAGTACGCCGCCTACAACAACGTGACCACCGCCACCGACCCCGCCGCCAAGGCCACCGCCGCGGAGGCGTTCGTCACCAAGTACCCGCAGAGCACCGTCAAGGCTGCCGTCCTGCAGCAGCTTGCCGTGGCCTACTACAGCGCCCAGAACTGGGCCAAGGCCGGCGACGCGGCAGACCGCCTGCTGCAGACCGACCCCAACAACCTGCAGGGCCTCGTTATCGCCACCTCCGCCTACAAAACTCTCGGCGACAACTCCAGCGACACCGCCGCCCGCCAGACCGACTACGACAAGGCCGCCAGCTACGCCACTCGCGGCACCGCCGCCACCAAGCCCGCTGCTGTCGACCAGACCCAGTGGGATACCCTCACCAAGCAGTTCGCGCCCACCTTCTACGGCGCCATCGGCACATCCGACCTCGGCAAAAAGGACTACGCCGGTGCCATTGCCGCCTACACGTCCGAGCTGCAGAACTCCCCCGCCGCCGCCACCACCCAGGTCGGCCCGCAGTTGCAGGACACCTACTATCTCGCCACCGCGTACTACCAGTCCACGCCGCCCGACTACCTGAGCTGCACCTTTTTCGCCACCCGCGCCGTCAACTTCGCCCCCGACCAGTTCAAGACGCAGTTCCAGCCCGTCGCCACCTATTGCTACAAGAAGTTCCACGGCGGCGACGACGGCTATGACGCCGTAAAGACCGCTGCCGCAGCCTCACTCTTCCCGACCGATGCCTTCAAGAGCAGCATCAAGCCCGCGCCAACCCCGGCAGACCAGGCCACCGCCCTGCTCGCGTCCGACAAGGCCGATGACCCAACCCTCGCCAAAACCAACATCATGGACCGCGAGTTCGTCATCCAGAACGGCACCTCCGACCAGGCTGACGCCGAGTTCACCCCCATCAAGGGCAAGGAAGTCGAGATCACCGGCGACGTCGTTTCCATGACCGGCACCGACCTCCAGCTCGCCGTCTCCGACGACAGCAAAACCGCCAACCCCAAGGTCGCCGACTTCGACATCACCCTCAAGGAAGAGCCCAAGACCGCACCGGTCGCCGGCACCTCCGTAAAGGTCATCGGCACCGTCGACAGCTACACCCAAAAACCGTTGCTGGTCAAAATGACCGCCGGCGAATTCCAGGCCAAGGCCGCCGCCAAAAAGGCAGCCGCCGCACCTGCCCGCAAAGCCCCGGTCCGCCGCCGCTAAGCACTTACCACCAACAACCAGGGGCAGCCATCCCGGCTGCCCTTTCTCCTGCCTCAAATGCCCTTCACTCCCCCAGCATCACCCGCTTCACTTCCAGCGCCCGCCCCGTCGCCCCATCGCACGTCACCACCGTCGCACACATTTTCGGATTTCCCTTCGCCGCCTCGAACTTCGCCGGCGCCCCCGTCAAAAACCGCTGCACCACCGCCTCCCACTCCACCCCGATCACGCTGTCGTACGGCCCGCTCATCCCCACATCCGTCTGAAACGCCGTGCCCTTCGGCAAAATCCGCTCGTCCGCCGTCGGCACATGCGTATGCGTCCCCAGCACCGCCGTCACCCGCCCATCCAGATACCACCCCAGCGCCACCTTCTCGCTCGTCGCCTCCGCATGAAAGTCCACCAGCACCACCTTGGCCGACACGCCCTTCAGCACCTCGTCCGCCTTCCGGAACGGATCGTCGTTCCCCTGCATAAACACCCGCCCCTGCAGGTTCACCACCGCATACGCCTCGCCCGCCGCCGTCACGCCCTCGTACACCCCAAATCCCGGCGTCGTCGGAGCAAAATTCGCCGGCCGCAAGATCCGCCGTGCCCGCCCATGGCTCTCCGCCGGCACTTTGATGTAGTCAAGCAACTCTTTCTTGTCCCAAAAGTGATTTCCCGTCGTAATCACCTCCGCGCCCAGGTCAAACAAATCCTCCGCGATCGACGGCGTAATCCCGAACCCGCCCGCCGCATTTTCCCCGTTCATCACGCACAGGTCCACCGCATGCGTCTCCATCACGTGCTGCAGGTGCTCGCCCACAATCCGCCGCCCCGCCGACCCAAACACATCGCCCACAAACAAAAGATTCACCCCTCCAGCCTACATCCACCCCACCCCGCCTTCATTCATGTGCCCATGTCCGGATTCTCGGACATGGGTTTCAACAACCACACCCCGCGCCTAACCCTCCCCGCCACACCCGCACCCTCCGGCACGCCGGGCCGCCCTATACTCATAAGCACATGTTTACCTCCGATTTTGAGAAAAACCTCTACACCGAACGCCTCGAAAAGCTCAAAAAGATCGAAGCCCTGGGCGTAGCCGCCGGCCTCACGCCCCTCGCCGCCACCTACCCCAACACCTTCCCCATCGCCCCCGCCAACGGCATCCCCCAAGTCGTCGCCACCCACCGCGACACCCCCGCCGAAACCCTCGACGCCGGCAAACCCGAGGTCTCCCTCGCCGGCCGCGTCGTCGCCCACCGCCGCCAGGGCAAGGCCGGTTTCGCCTCGCTCCTCTCCAACGGCCAGCGCCTCCAGATCTACGTCCGGCACGACGCCGTCGGCGACACCGGCTTCGACCTCTACAAACTCCTCGACCTCGGCGACCACATCGGCGTCACCGGCTACCTCTTCCGCACCCGCACCGGCGAACTTACCGTCCACGTCCGCACCCTCACCTTCCTCGCCAAAGCCCTCCTCGCCCTCCCCGACAAGTTCCACGGCCTCCAGGACATCGAGCTCCGCTACCGTCAGCGCTACCTCGACCTCTTCACCGACGAAGGCGAACTCCTCGAAACCTCGGCAGAACCGGCAGAAACTTCGGCAGAGCAGGGAAGCGCCGAAGCCCTCTCCGAACCCGCCACAGATCTGTCATTTCGACCGGAGCAAAGCGGAGCGGAGAAACCTGCCTTCCCCGCGAATGCCACCGAATCGACCGGCAACCCCGAACTCCTCGCCACCCAAACCGCGAGCATGCGCCGCCTCCCCGCCCGCGATGTCTTCCTCAAGCGCGCCCACATCCTCAAAGCCCTGCGCACCTTCTTCGACACCCGCAACTACATCGAAGTCGAAACCCCCATGATGCAGCCCGTCGCCGGCGGCGCCGCAGCCAGGCCGTTCAAGACCCATCACAACAGCATGGACATGGAGCTTTACCTCCGCATCGCCCCGGAGCTCTACCTCAAGCGACTCGTCGTCGGCGGCCTCGACCGCGTCTATGAAATCAACCGCAACTTCCGCAACGAAGGCATCAGCACCCAGCACAACCCCGAATTCACCATGCTCGAGTTCTACCAGGCCTACAGCAACTATCACGACCTGATGGACCTCACGGAAGAGCTCATCAAATTCGTCGCGAACGAAGTCAACGGGACCACCCTCATCAACTTCCCACTCCCCAAAGGCCCTCGCGCTGGCGAGATGGTCGAAATCGACTTAGGCAAGTGGCAGCGCCTCTCCATGCGCGACGCCATTATCAGGTTCTGGCCACCGCTACTACCGTTCAAACCCACGATGGACACGTTTGTGTCACTCGATCTCTTTCGTAAACTCGCTGATGCTGTCGGACCATATGTTTTTTCGCCTGAGATACAAGCTGATGAAAGTGCTAATCATGTCGCTGGTGTTTGCGGAAACTTAGCGCATGAAGAAAATAAGGACACGTCGCTAGGCAAACTCGTTTCGGATCTCTTTGAAGCCGTAGCAGAACGGCACCTATTGCAGCCCACCATCATCTACGACTTCCCCCTCGCCGTCTCCCCCCTCTCCAAAGTCAAACCCGACGAACCCAATTGGGTCGAGCGTTTCGAGTTCTACATCGGCGGCTTCGAAGTCGGCAACGCCTTCTCCGAACTCAACGACCCCGAGGACCAGCGCCGCCGCTTCCAGTCCCAGGTCGACGCCAAAGCCCGCGGCGACGAAGAAGCCACCGACATGGACGAGGACTACGTCCGCGCCCTCGGCTACGGCCTGCCCCCCACCGCCGGCGAAGGCATCGGCATCG
>CAXTJO010000053.1:0-17833 GCA_964244665.1 uncultured Terriglobus sp. | reverse complement strand
CGGTGCAGCCAGGGTCACCACCACCACCTGGTCTGCCGGGCCTGCGGCACCGCGCCGGGGTGTGCCTTCGCCGCTGAGTTCGCCGCCGTTTCCGAGCGCGGACTGGTCGTATGGCGGGTCGCCGACGATCGGCGAGTCGGACGGGAATGTGTACCCGTTGCAGACGGCGATCAACGGTGCCGGGGGGCGCACAAAGGTGTACGGATGGGTGGAGCCGACGGCGAACGTGTCGACGTCGCGCGACCAGAACTATCCGGAGACGAACGACAAGTACTCCAACCGGGTGGAGCTTGGGCAGGTGGTGGTGTATGTGGAGCGGCTGCCGGACACGGTGCAGCGAGAACATATCGACTGGGGATTTCACCTGACAGGTTTTTTTGGAACGGACTACCAGTCGACGACCAATAAGGGTTATTTCAGCCAGCAGTTACTGAACCATGGCCGACAGTACGGATTCGACCCGGTGCTGGAGTATGTGGATGTGTACTTTCCGCGGGTGGCACGGGGGATGAACGTACGGGTGGGACGGTTTATTTCGATTCCGGGGATTGAGGCACAACTTACGCCGAATAACTACATGTTCAGTCACTCGCTGTTATATGCCGTGGATCCTTTCACCGATACCGGAATTTTAGCGACGATCCAGGTGAACGATCGATGGACGGTGCAGGCGGGCCTGACGGCGAGCCACGATGTGGCGATTTGGACAGCGGATGCGAAGCCGTCGCTGACGAGTTGCGTGAGTTATACGACGAAGAGCGTGAACGATAACTTCTACCTGTGCGCCAATGGTATCAACGACGGGGAGTACGCGTTCAACAACCTGCAGATGTATGACGGGACGTGGTACCACAAGTTCGGCAAGACGTGGCACGCGGCAACGGAGATTTATAGCATGTATCAGCGGGATGTGCCGAGCGTGCATGGGGCGATTTTGCCGGAGAAAGGTACAAACGGGGCGAACTGCCGGGCGGGGTTGCAGAAGTGCCTGGCACCGGAGTGGGCGGTGGTGAATTACATCAACAAGCAGTTTTCCGCGCATGACTACGTGTCGTTCCGAAGCGATTGTTTGAACGACAAGAAAGGTCAGCGGACAGGTTATGCGACGAAGTATACGGAAGGTACGCTGAGTTACAACCACTGGGTGGGAAGCACGGTACAGATTCGTCCGGAGATACGGTTCGACCATGCGTGGGACCGCCGGTCGTATGACCAGGGAACGCGGGCGAACCAGTTTACGGTGGCGACCGATGTTGTGTTTCATTTTTAGAGGTGATGGGCGATGGAACTGGGTGGCCGGTTCAGCGGCAAGCCGGATTTTGGAGGAGAAGCGCAGAGTGGTGCCGCACCGGGAGCGACCGCGGAGAGAAGAGTTTCGTGCATCCATCTTCGCCTGACCTTCGTCCAATCGCCTGAACCCACAAATGACTGCGTGCCCAGAGGACGGGCTTGGAGGCGTTTGGAACGGGACGGATGCAAGGGGCTGGCATGAGCGTGGCGAAGTGTACGGAAGAGATGGGCATGGGTCAGGAACCAAGCCTGGAGACGCCGGAGCGGGTGGAGTGGGAGCTGTCGCGGCGGCGGTTTTTGCAGAGCGCGGCGGTGCTGGGCGCGGGAGCCGGGTTTGCCGGGACTGCGGACGCAGAGACTGCGGCGCAGGTGCGGGCGTCGCAGGCGGTGATGCAGCCGGTGACGTTGAAGATCAACGGCGAGACGCACACGCTGCAGTTGGATACACGTACTTCCCTGCTGGACACGCTGCGGGAGCACCTAGGCATGGCTGGTTCGAAAAAGGGGTGCGACCACGGGCAGTGCGGCGCGTGCACGGTGCTGGTGAATGGGCAGCGGGTAAACAGCTGCCTGCTGCTGGCGGCGAGTGCCGCCGGTGACGAGATTACGACGATCGAGGGGCTGGCGCAGGGTGACACGCTGTCGGCGGTGCAGGAGGCGTTTCTGGTGCATGACGGCTACCAGTGCGGGTATTGCACACCGGGGCAGATTTGCTCGGCGACGGCGCTGCTGCAGGAGATGAAGCGGGGCGAGGCGTCTGTGGTGTCGTTTGAGAACGGCACGCAGAACGCGCCGAAGCTGACGGACCATGAGATTCGCGAGCGCATGAGCGGCAATTTGTGCCGGTGCGGTGCGTATCCGAACATTGTGCAGGCCGTGCGTGCGGCTGCGCGGGAGGTGAGCCTGTGAATCCATTTGCATATGAACGCGTGCAGGACCCGGAAGCGGCCGTGCATGCGCTGGCGGCGAACCGGAGCGCCAAGCTGCTGGGCGGCGGGACAAACCTGATCGACCTGATGAAGGACGATGTGGAGCATCCTACGACGCTGGTGGATATTACCCGGCTGCAGGTGCTGGCGGGGATCGCTCCGGGTGAGGGTGGGCTGCTAACGGGTGCGCTGGTGCGGAACAGCGAGCTTGCCAACCATCCGGAGGTGCGGAAGAGCTATCCGCTGCTGTCGCAGGCGCTTTTGAGCGGGGCGTCGCCGCAGTTGCGGAACCTGGCGACGACGGGCGGGAACCTGCTACAGCGGACGCGGTGCTACTACTTTATGGACCCAAGTTATGCGGCATGCAACAAGCGAGCGCCGGGCAGTGGGTGCGTGGCGGTGGGTGGCTACAACCGCATCCACGCGATCCTGGGGCAGACGGACGAGGGCGCGGCGAGTGCGCACACGTGCATCGCAACGAACCCTTCGGACATGAACGTGGCGATGGCGGCGCTGGGTGCGGTGGTAGAGATCAGCGGGCCGAAGGGGAAACGGACGATGCCGATCCGGGAGTTCCACAGGCTGGTGGGCAAGACGCCGGAACTGGATACCAATCTGCGCCCGGAGGAGCTGATTACGGGTGTTCTGCTACCGGCACAGGCTGCGGGGTTTGCGGGAAACAGCATGTATTTGAAGGCGCGGGACCGGCAGAGCTACGCCTTTGCGAATGTGTCGGTGGCGGCTGGGCTGCAGATGGAGGGTGGTTCAATCAAGTCCGTTGCGCTTGCGATGGGTGGGGTGGCGCACAAGCCGTGGACGAGCGCGGAGGCGGAGCACGCGATGGTGGGCAAGCCGGCGACGGCGGACACCTGGAAGCAGGCTGCGGAGCTGGCAACGCGCGGTGCGAAGGGCTACGAGAACAACAGCTTCAAGATCGAGTTGGCGAAGAACTGCATTGCCCGGGCGTTTACGCTGGCGGCGCAGGGTACGGGAACGGCTTCGGCGTAACGGATTCGCGGCAGGAGAACCGGTCGCCAACGCGGCCAGAGTGTGGAGAAGACGATGCTTCTGCAGGAAGAAAAGCCGGTCGGCAACGGCAAAGAGATGACCCAGCGGTACGAGGGCAGGCTGAAGGTTACGGGCAAGGCGCAATATGCGGCGGAGTTTCCGGCGGACGGTCTGCTATATGCGTGGCTGGTGCTGGCGAGCATTCCGGCCGGGGAGATTGTATCGATGGATACGACGGCGGCGGACCGGGCATCGGGCGTGGTGAAGGTGCTGACGCCCTTCAATGCGCCCAGGCTGCCGGGGGTGAAGCCGCAGCCGCCGGCGACGCGGAGGCTCTCGCTGCTGCAGGATCGTACTGTGTTTTACAACGGCGAGCCGATCGGTTTAGTGGTGGCGAAGTCGCTGGTGGAGGCGAAGTACGCGGCGTCACTGGTGAAGGTGCGGTATAACGCAACGCCGGCGAAGCTGAATTTCGAGAAGCGGCTGGGGGAGAAGCGTCCGCTCAAGCAGGGGAATGCGCCGGCAAAGACGGATCACGGAGAAGAGGCTGCGGCCTGGGCCAAGGCGACGGTAGTGGTGGACGAGGTGTATACGACGCCGCTGCAGAACCACAATGCTCTGGAACCGCACGCGACATTGGCACAGTGGGATGGGGAAAAGCTGACGGTGCACGATGCGACGCAGGGAGTGAGCGGCGTGCGGCAGACGTTGGCAAAATATTTCTCGCTGCCGTTGGACAATGTGCGTGTGATCAATCCGTATGTGGGTGGCGGGTTTGGGTCGAAGGGGTCGGCGTGGTCGCATGTGGTGCTGGCGGCGCTGGCGGCGAAGGTGACGGGGACGCCGGTGCGGCTGGTACTGGACCGGACGCAGATGTTTGGGCCGGTGGGTGGACGACCGGCGACGCTGCAGCAGGTGAAGCTGGGAACGGATGCGAGCGGCAAGCTGGTGGCGATGCGACACACGGTGGTGGAGCCGGCGTCGGTGATGGAAGACTTTTTTGAGTCGTCGCCGGAGCAGACGAACATGCTGTATGCGTGCGATCAGATTTCGACGGACGCGAAGATGGTGGACATGAATATCGGCGTGCAGACGTTTATGCGTGCGCCGGGCGAATCGACCGGGACGGCGGCACTGGAGACGGCGATGGACGAGCTGGCGTTCAAGCTGAAGATGGATCCGGTGGAGTTGCGGCTGAAGAACTATGCGGAGAAAGATCCGGGGGAGCAGCGCGAGTGGACGTCGAAGCACCTGCGGGAGGCGTATGCGGACGCGGCGCAGAGATTTGGGTGGCAAAAGCGGAATGCGACGCCGGGGCAGCAGAGCGAGGGAAACAAGCTGATCGGCCAGGGAATGGCGACTGCGACATATGGTGCGTATCGCTCGCCGGCGATGGCGGGGATCAAGCTGCTGCCGGGTGGGCGGATTGAGATTGCGTGCGGTACGCAGGATATCGGGACAGGGTCGTACACGCTGATGGCGCAGATGGTGATGCAGGAGTTGGGCGTGCCGTGGCAGAGCGTTGATGTGAAGCTGGGCGACAGCACGCTGCCGCCGGCACCGGTGTCTGGGGGGTCGCAGTCTGCGGCATCGTTTGGGCCTGCGGTGAAGGCGGCGTGCCAGCAACTGTCGTTGAAGCTGGCGGCACTTGCGGTGGCGGACGCGTCGTCGCCGTTTCATGGGTCGGACACGGACGATTTGTCGGTGAAGGAGGGGATGTTGACGTCAAAGGCGCATCCTGAGCGGAAGGAGCCGCTGGTTGCGTCGGTCGCGCGGAACAAGGGCGCGGCGGTGGAGGAGAAAGGACAGGGTGAACCGAGCCAGGAGGTGAGCCGCGCGCTGTCGGCGCACTCGTGGGGCGCGGTGTTTGCCGAGGTGGCGGTGGACAAGACGACGTGGATGGTGGAGGTGCGGCGGGTAGTGGCGACGTATGACATCGGCACGCTGCTGAACGCGAAGACGGGAAAGAACCAGTTGGAGGGCGGGATCGTTTGGGGCATCAGCCTGGCGTTGGAGGAGGATTCGCACCTGGACAATACGTATGGCCGGGTGGTGAATAACAACCTTGGCGAGTATCACGTGCCGGTGAATGCGGATGTGCAGACGATCGAGGTGAACGTCGTGGGGATTCCGGATACCAAGTTCAGCCCGCAGGGGGCGCGGGGGATTGGGGAGATTGGGATTACGGGGATTGCAGGGGCGATCAACAATGCGATCTTCAATGCGACGGGCAAGCGGGTGAGGAGTTTCCCGATTACTCCGGACAAGCTGCAGATTGCGTAGAACGCCGGTGATGTCACGCGAAATGGTTCGTCACGCGATGTGAACCGTTTTTGATGCAAGATGCTGTTCGAAAGGCGAAAGTCGTGCGAAGATAGGCTACTGGCCATGTCTTCTCGCGACCTGCTTTCGTTGCTGCGTACCACGTTCGGGTTCCCGGGATTCCGGGTGAATCAGCAGGCGGTGTGCGAGGCAAGTGCCGCGGGCAGCGACGTGCTGCTGGTGATGCCGACGGGGGCGGGCAAGAGCCTGTGCTATCAGTTGCCGGCGTTGGCGCGGGGTGGGACGGCGCTGGTGATTTCGCCGCTGATCGCGCTAATGGACGACCAGGCGGGGAAGCTGAGTGCGCTGGGGTTGCGGGTGGGGCGCATCCACAGTGGGCTGGAGCGGGAGCAGAGCCGGCAGGTGTGCCGAGAGTACCTGGACGGCAAGCTGCAGTTTTTATTTATTGCGCCGGAGCGGCTGAAGGTGCCGGGGTTTGTGGAGATGCTGCGCAAAGGCAGGCTGGCGCTGATCGCGGTGGACGAGGCGCACTGCATTTCACAGTGGGGACACGATTTTCGGCCAGATTACCGGAACCTGGCGAGGCATATCGAGACGCTGCGGCCGGTGCCGGTGATTGCGCTGACGGCGACGGCGACGCCGCAGGTGCAGAAGGACATTGTGAGTGAGTTGCGCCTGCAGGAAGCGAAGCTGTTCATCCATGGGTTTCGGCGGACGAACCTGGCGGTGGAGGTGGTGGAGGTTTCGAAGCCGCGGCGCAAGGAGATGATGCGGAAACTGCTGGCGGGCGCGGGGAGCCGGCCGGCTATTGTGTATGCGCCGTCGCGCAAGGACGCGGAGGAGCTGGCGATGCAGTTGAACGAGGACTTCCCTGCCTCGGCGTACCATGCGGGGCTGCCGGCAGGGACGCGGGAGGCGGTGCAGCAGAAGTTTTTGACGGGCAAGCTGCAGGTGGTGGTGGCGACGGTGGCGTTCGGCATGGGGATAGATAAGGCGGATGTGCGGACGGTGGTGCATGCGGCGATGCCGGCGAGCGTGGAAAGCTATTACCAGGAGATTGGGCGGGCCGGGCGGGATGGGCTGCCGTCGCGGGCGGTGATGTTGTATTCGTTTCAGGACCGGCGGATGCATGACTTTTTTCTGGAGCGGGATTACCCGCCGGCGGATACGTTGAGCCGGATTGCGGCGAAGCTGAACGGGCAGCCGGTGCATGCGGACGACCTGCGGATTGCGCTGAAGCTGGACATGGAGACGTTTGCGCCGGCTCTGGACAAGTTGCTGGCGCAGGGTGCGGCGGAGATCGACATGGCCGGCAACGTGATGGCGATGGGAAATCAGCGGCACGGCTGGCGCGCGGGGTACGAGGCGCAGGTGAACTTTCGGCGGGGGCAGATCGACGCGATGATGCGGTTCGCGGGTGGCGCGGAGTGCCGGATGGCGGCGTTGATCCGGCATTTTGGGGATCGAAGCGACGGCGCAAAGGTGTGTGGACTGTGTGATTTTTGTGCGCCCGGGGGAGCGGTGGCACAGCCGTTTCGGGAGCCGACGGCGGCGGAAGAGCGTGAGATGCGACGGGTGTTGCGGGAGTTGAGCAACGTGGGGTCGCGGTCGACCGGCAAGCTGTACACGGAGCTGTACCCGAAGGGCGACCTGGATCGCAAGGAGATGGATGCGCTGCTGGATGCGCTCTCGCGGGCGGGGTATGTGGGTATCGAGTCGGCGACGTTTACCAATCCGGAGGGGCGGGATATTCCGTATCGCAAGGCGGCGATTACGGCGGAGGGGCGCGAGGTGGAGGAGGGCGCGCCGCTGCTGCATGTGCAATTGCGGGATGCGGAGATGGCGAACGCGGGGCGTCCGGGACGGGACAGGGAGCGGAAGCCACAGAATGATGAACATCCTTCAAGGCGAGCAACTCAACGCACGAAGGATTTGGCGGACAGGCGAGCGGACGATGAGATGCAACCGCTGTCGCATGCGCAGAAGCAGCTTGAGGCGGCACTAAAGGCATGGCGGCTTGCCACCTGCCGGGAGCTGGAAGTAAAAGCTTTCCAAATACTCAGCGACCGCATGCTGCGATTTATTTTGCTTGAGTCGCCTTCAACAGTGAAGGACTTAGAAGGCGTTACAGGTTTGCAATCTGCCACCATTAAGCGATGGGGAAAGGAAATTTGCGTCGTTCTAAACGAGCCGGAGATCGCACTGCGCAAATATGCAGAAAGTGGCTCGTTGAAGGAGCGCAAAGGTAGTGTGAGATCATCAACGGGCAAGAGTGGTGACACGCTACGGTCTGGCGTGTCCGACGTACGGGGTATTTCTTCGAGTTATCTTTCTAAAGCAGATTCGCCGAAGATAGCAGCTCCGACCGTTGCTTTGGATACAAGTACGCCTGAACGGAACGCTGAGGCTGAGGTGAGGCCGCCGACGCTGGAGTATGCGCTAAAGGTTTGGCGGATGCGGGAGGCGGCGCGGTTGAAGGTGGCGCCGTTTGTGCTGCTGTTGGATGGGACGATTCGAAATATTGTGGAGGCTGTGCCGGGGACGCCGGCGGCATTGGGCAAGGTGCGGGGGATGACGGCGGAGGTGACGGCGGAGTTCGGCGTGGCGATATGCGCGGTGGTGCGGCAACATGCTTCGCAAGAGGCTGGAAGCGTGCAGAGTATGCGAACATCGGCGCGGGTGATGCAGTGGCCTGAAACTGCTGCGAAGCCGACGTAGTTTCGCGGTAGACTGGTGATCCTGATTCACTGAAACAGCCGCGTCCCCGCCAGGTGTTACGGGAGCGCCCCACGAAGCACCCAGGAGGTTGAGCGATGGCAGATGCGAACGGTAACTACGGCTCGTCGAACGGTTCCGGCAACGGTACGGGGAATGGCGGTTTGCGGCTGAAGACCGGTTTGGCCGAGATGCTGAAGGGCGGCGTGATTATGGACGTGATGAGCGTGGAACAGGCGCGCATCGCGGAAGAAGCCGGCGCTGTTGCGGTGATGGCGCTGGAGCGCGTGCCGGCGATGATTCGGGCAACGGGCGGCGTTGCGCGGATGTGTAGCCCGAAGCTGATCAAGGAGATCATCGGCGTGTCGTCGATTCCGGTGATGGCGAAGGCGCGGATTGGGCATTTTGTGGAAGCGCAGGTGTTGCAGACGCTGGGTGTGGACTTTATCGACGAGAGCGAGGTGCTGACGCCGGCGGACGAGAAATACCACATCGACAAGCACGCGTTCACGACGCCGTTTGTGTGTGGCGCAAAGAACCTGGGCGAGGCGCTGCGGCGCATTGCCGAGGGTGCGGCGATGATCCGCACCAAGGGCGAGCCGGGCACGGGCGATGTGGTGCACGCGGTGCAGCACATGCGGACGATCGTGAGCGAGATGAGGGCGCTGACGGTGCTGGGCGACGAGGAGCTGTATACCGCCGCGAAGAACCTGCAGGCACCGTATGAACTGGTGCGAATGGTGGCGAAGGCGGGCAAACTGCCGGTGCCGAACTTCTCCGCGGGCGGGATTGCGACGCCGGCGGATGCGGCGCTGATGATGCAGTTAGGTGCGGAGACGGTGTTTGTGGGGTCGGGCATTTTTATGAAGGATGGAGCGCAGCCGCTGGATGTGGATGCGTGGACGAAGATGGATTCGGACATCGGGCTGTGTACGTCAGGCGATGTGGGGCAGTATCGGAATCCGGACGAACGAGCGGAGGCGGTGTCGCGGGCGAAGGCGATTGTGCTGGCGACGCTGCACCATGGCGATCCGGAAATTGTGGCGGAGGCTTCGGAGGCAGTGCTGGGCAGCATGAAGGGGCTGGCGGCGGCGGCGATCGAGGAATCGCAGCGGATGCAGACGCGGGGCTGGTAGGTCCGTTGCTGGAACGGAAAAGGCCGCGAGAGATCGCGGCCTTTTGCTGTGCCGGAGCGGGTCTGCGATAAACGCCGATGCCCGGCTGACGCGTGCTGTGTGCCATGCCGGGCGGACTAGAATGGGAGTATGGACGGACCGGCGGAGATCGCGAACGCTGCTGGGTCGCAGCTTGGGGCAGAGCCGCTGATCGGTGTGCTGGCGCTGCAGGGGGCGTTCGAGGCGCATGCGGCAAGGCTGCGGGAGCTGGGGGCGCGGACGATGCTGGTGCGCACGCCGGCACAGCTTGCGGACGTAGATGCGCTGGTGATTCCGGGTGGCGAGTCGACCACCTTTCTGAAGCATTTGGAGCGGGGTGGGTTTTTCGACCTGTTGCAGGAGTTTGTGCGTAGCAAGCCGACGTTTGGGACGTGTGCGGGGGCGATTTTGCTGGCGGCGCATGTGCGGAACCCGGAGCAGCGGTCGATGGGCGTACTGGACGTGACAATCGAGCGGAATTTTTATGGGCGGCAGAACGACTCGCGCATTCTGGAGACGCCGACGACACTGCCGGGAGGTCCGCTGGAGACGGTGTACATCCGGGCACCGCGGATTTCTGGATTGGGCGCGACGGTTGCGGTGCTGGCGGAGCGGGAGGGCGATCCCACGCTGGTGCGGCAGGGGCATGTGCTGGCGGCGACGTTCCATCCGGAGTTGTCGGCGGATACGCGGGTGCATGCGCTGTTTTTGGAGATGGTGCGGGATGCGCGAGCGGCTTAGGGCGAGATGGCAGTTTTGCGACCTGAAGCATGCGTGCCCCGGGCGTAGAGCTGCATGTGGCAGTGCGCACGGGCCGGATCATCAGACAGATGGGCGCGCGGCTAGTTTGGCGAGGCGATGATGGTTGATGCTGCCGTGCTGTTTGCGTGTGTGATGGTAGGCCCCGGCTGGTGGATGCCGGCGAATGCGTCGCTGCATGGGGTGGCGCTGGATCGGCAGTTGCGGGTGAATCTGTCGGTGTTTTTGGGGTTGTGCGTGCTGGCGCAGGTGCTGCTGCTGGTGGGGGTTGTGTTGAAACGGCGGGTGCAGCCGGATCTGCCGCAGCCATTGGCGCACAGGCGGTGGCGGCTGGAGTTGTTGCCGCTGGGCGTGTTGGCGGTGTTGTTTTTCTCATTGGCGGTGTGGTCGGAACGGCTGTGGGCGGCGCAGCGGTACACGGGGGGAGACCCGGCGGCGCTGCAGGTGGAGGCCGTGGGAATGCAGTTTGCGTGGTACTTCCGGTACCCGGGTGAGGATGCGGCGTTTGGGCAGACACAGGCGGAGCGGATCGATGCGGGGGTGGGCAATCCGCTGGGCATCGATCCGGCGGATGAGCGCGGGCGGGACGATTTTGTGCGGTCGCAACTGGTGCTGCCGGCGGGGCGCGAGGTGGATGTGCGGCTGCGGGCGCTGGATGTGATCCATGGGTTTGCGGTGCCGGCGCTGCGGGTGAAGCAGAACGCTCTGCCGGGGCAGACGATCCACATCCATTTCACGCCGACGGTGCCGGGGGACTACAGCGTGCTGTGCACCCAGGTGTGCGGGCTGGGGCATGCGCGGATGCAGGCGGTGGTGCGGGTGCTGCCGGCGGCAGAGTTTGAGCAGTGGATGCGGGCAGCCGAAGGGAGGGTGGCACAGAGCCGGGCGACGGGACAGGCGACGGTGCAGAGCGAAGTGGGTGTGTCGAAGCAGGTGGCGGTTCAGAGCGGGGCGGCAGCCAAGGGTGGGAATGCGACGCAGGGTGCAGCCGCGGTGCAGAGCCGGGATGTGGGGGTGCGGCCGTGACGCCGCAGACCTCTGCCGTGAGCCGGGCGGCGCGGCAGAGGTTCAATTGGACGGGGCATCATTGGCTTGCGCTGGGTTACCTGGGTATCGCGGTGGTGGCGGTGATGGTGGGAACGGCCCTGTCGCTGGCGATGCGGGTGCACCGGGTGTGGCCGGAGGCGGCGATTCCGCTGCTGGGCGCGGCGATGAGCCCGGAGCAGTACCTGGCGCTGGTGACGATGCATGGCACGCTGATGGTGTTTTTTGTGCTGACGGTGGCGCCACAGTCGGGCTTTGCGAACCTGGTGCTGCCGGGGCAGTTGGGCAGCCGGGAGATGGCGCTGCCGCTGGTGAATGCGGCGGGGTTCTGGTTCACGCTGCTGTCGTTTGCCGTGATGCTGTGCGCGTTTCTGGTGCCGGCGGGCGCGCCGATTGGAGGGTGGTCGGCGTATCCGCCACTGTCGGCCATGGCGGCGGCCGGGCCGGGCCAGGGTTTTGGGATGGATGTGTGGCTGGTGTCGCTCGCGATTTTTTGCGTAGGCTCGACGCTGGGCGCGGTGAACACGGTGGTGACGGTTGCGCGGTGCCGATGCGAGGGGATGACGTATGGGCGGTTGCCGCTGACGGTGTGGTCGTGGCTGACGGCGGCGCTGCTGACGATCCTGGTGTTCTCGGTGCTGTTTGCGGCGATTGTGCTGCTGCTGTGCGACCGGCACCTGGGGACGGCGTTTTTTGTGCCGTCGACGCAGTGGGTGAACGGGATGGTGACGCATCGGAGCGGGGACGGCTCGCCGCTGCTGTGGCTGCACCTGTTCTGGTTTTTCGGGCATCCGGAGGTGTACATCGCAGTGCTGCCGGGCATGGGGCTGGTGAGCATGCTGCTGGGCAACTTTACGCGGCGGCGCATCCCGGGGTACCGGATGATGATTGCGACGACGCTGCTGATTGGCGGGTTGGGTGTGCTGGTGTGGGGACACCACATGTTCGTGGCGGGGCTGAACCCGTTTGCGGGAACCGCGTTTGAGTTGACGACGATGGCAATTGCGCTACCGTCGACGGCGAAGGTGCTGAACTGGCTTGTGATCCTGTGGCGGTCGAAGCCGCGGCTGGAAACGCCGATGCTGTGGGCGCTGGGGTTTGTGTCGGTGTTTGTGGCGGGCGGTGTGTCCGGGCCGATACTGGCACAGCCGGCGCTGGACGCGTACCTGCACAACACGTTTTTTGTGGTGGCGCATTTTCATCTGATTATGGCGATGGCTGCGATTTTCGGAATTTTTGCAGGCATTGCGTACTGGTTTCCGCTGATGACCGGACGGGCGATGAACGAGCGGCTGGGTAAGGTGCATTTCTGGTGGACGCTGCTGTGTGCGTACAGCACGTTTTTGCCGATGCACCTGACCGGATTGGCGGGGGAGCCGCGACACTATGCGCAACTGGACGGCATTGCCGGAGTAGCGGGCGCGCTGGTGCGCGGGACGCTGCCGCTGGAGAGGCACATTACAGTGAGTGCGCTGCTGCTGGGCATGGGACAGGTGCTGTGGGTGTGGAATGTGGTGTGGAGCTGGCGAAAGGGTGCGCCGGCGCTGGGTAACCCGTGGGAGGCGACGACGATGGAATGGGCACCGGTACCTGCGGAGGGCGAGTCGCTGGTCTGCGAGCGAGAGCCCTGCCATTATGACGTGGGACCCGGCACCGACGTGGCATCCGGCACGGACCTGGTTTCGGCGATTAACGGTGCTGCCGCGGCTGTAGCCGTGCCGCAGTGGGCAGTCCAGGCACGAGCGGAGTAGTATCGCCACAGGTACGCTTTATGCCAGCAATCCTGCATCCCGGTGAGGTCGAGCAGCGCCCCACACGACGCTATGACGAGGGCGATACGGGTGGCGGACGGCTGCCGCCTGTAGACCCGAAGCACACCGGCGGTGGGGGAGACAACGATAACTGGAACAATCAGCCGCAGGGTAGCCGCGGTCCGCGGGAGCGTTTGCTGCGCTACCGGCTGGGTGTATTTTTTGCCCTGGGTGGCGACCTGATGTTTTTTATTGCGCTGGTGAGTGCATTTTTCGTTTCGAAGCACTCCGGCCATTTCGACGCTTCGGCGCGGTGGATCAATCCGTGGCTGCCAATCGAGATCCCCGCAATCTTGTGGCTGAACAGCGCGTTGCTGCTGTTTTCATCGCTGACGGTGGAGTTTGCGCGGCGGGCAATGTTCAACGAAATCGATGTACTGGAAGAGTGGCTGGGATTGGGGCGGCCGACGCGGAAGCGGGTACTGCCGTGGCTGGGGGCGTCGCTGGTGCTGGGCAGTCTGTTTGTGTGGGGACAGTTGCTGGCGTGGTCGCAACTTAGGCTGCAGCGGGCGTCGTACATGGACAATCCGTCGACCCACTTCTTTTACCTGATTACAGGTGTGCATGGAGTGCACCTGGTGCTGGGACTGATGTTCCTGCTGGCGGCACTTGTGGGCATGCGGACGATCCGGTCGGTGGAGTCTCGGCAGATTCTGGTAGATTGCTCCGCGTGGTACTGGCACAGCATGGGCGCGTTCTGGGTATTTTTGTTTGCACTGCTGGTGTATGGGCAGTAGGCGCGCTCTGGGTGCATGCAGAGCCTTGTGTGCAGGACTGATGCTCGCCGCCGGACTTGGCATGGCGAGGGGGCAAGGCTGCAGCCAGTGCCGAGACACGGTGTCGCAGACAAACCAGGCGGTGCAGGCCAGCTATCGCGGGGCAATTGCCGGGATGATTACAGCAGCAGCCGGCGTGGTGACTGCCGGGGTGCTGGTGTTGCGGCGGTTCCGGTAGAACAGGTTTAGCGACGGGCGGACTTCGCCGGAGTCTTGACGGCCTTTTTTGCGGGCTTACCCGGGACGTCGACGGCTTTTTTCTGCGCGGCAGCGGGAGTCGTTTTTGCGGCGGCTGCCTTTATCGGAGTTTTAGCTGCCGCTTTTGCGGGGGCCTTTGCCGCTGCTTTTGCCAGGGTTTTGTCGGGTGTTTTTGCGGCGGGGGTGGACCGGCCTGCAGATGCGGCGGGAGCTTGTTGCGGAGCCGATGTCTTTTTAGGTGTAGAGCCACTTGTGGTGTTTTTGCCTGCGCTTGCACTGACCGGTGTTTTGGCCGCTACTGATTTTTGGCCGGGAGGAACGGCGGCTTTCTTTGCGGGGGTAGGTGCCTGGCCGGGGGCGGAGTGCTTTGCCGGGGTGCTTTTCGCGGCGGCTTTGGCTGGAGCGGTCTTCACGGTACCCGGTGCGGGCTTTGCCGGCAGCGCAACGACGACTTTGCCTGGCGTAGGTTTTTTCGTGGCGGCAGCGGATGTGTTTTTTGCCGGAACGGGCTCTGCTGAAGCTGCCGGTACGACGACGGACGGAGTTGCCGACGAACGGGCGATCTCTTTCGTCGCGTCGGGATGGGGCAAGAGGTTTTCCGCTTCCGGCGCGGGTGTAGGTGTGGGCGAGAGCTTCCGTGCGGCGGCAGAGCCGGTTTCAGCGGAGAGCGATGTGGCAGGCACGGTCTTTTTTACTGCGACTTTCTTTTCCTGCAGGACGGGCTTTTTTGCCGGTACAGGTTCGCCGGCGGGTGGCTCCGCTGCGCCGGGAGCTAGGGGGGCGACGTTGCCCTCGAGCGGCTGATGCGCTGTAGGCTCGGTGCCGCGGTCGGGGCCGGTGAGGGTTCCGGGCTCCATGAGACCCTCGGCGACGGCAACGGATTCTTCGTCGGCTATGACGGTTGCTGCTACTTTTTTGGCTTTGGCGCGGCTGGGGCGGGCCTCTTTTTTGGCGCGGGCGCGGCGCAGATTGAGCGGCGGCGGCGGTGCGGGCGGCGAGTACGGTTCGAGGTAGGCCTTCATCTCCTCGGGCGTGGTGAGTTTACCGTCCATGAGCTCGAAAAAGACTTTGTCGAGCAGTTCGCCGTAGACCGGATTGTCCGGGGTGATGCGCATCTCCTGCATCACGGCGTAGGGCAGACGCTGGCGAGCGGTGGGTGATTCGGTGAGGAAGGTCTTCAAGCGGCTTTGGACGGCACCGCTCTTAGAGCTGTAAAACATGGAAAGTACGAGGCTGGACTCGGCGTCGTAGAGCAAGCGCCATGCGGCGGAGGGGACAGCGGCTTCTTTGCCGGTGAAGCGTGTCTGGAATTCACGGGTGCGTTCTTCCACGGTCTCGATCTCGCGCACAAAGCCCTGCCGGGCGAAGCTGGCTTTGAGCGCGGCGACGTCAGCAGGCGGCATTTTGGCCGTGAGCAGAGGAAAGAAAAGGGCGGCACCGTCGGTGAGAATGCCCTGGGTTTGCAGTTGGCCCTGCTTGTCGCGGGCGTCGGAGAGGGCCTGCTCGTTGGCCTTGCCGAGGGTGAGAAGGGGGGAGAGCTTGCTGAGCCAGCCTTCCGCATCGAGGGCACGGAGGATGCGCTGAGGGTCTTCCTCATGGAAAATCTCTTCCATCTCGTAGCCGCGGGCGAACTGCGACAGGATATCGAAGGTGGTGTCTTCCCTGGCGTTCTCGTAGCGCTGCTGGGTTCGGGCCTCCATCTGCCAGCCAAGGCGGGAGGAGATGCGGACGGCGCGGAGAAGGCGCGCAGGATCCTCGATGAAGCCGTAGTTGCTGATGAGGCGGAGCTCGCGGTTTTCAATGTCCGCGACGCCGTTGAGGGGGTCCATCAGCAGGCCGTAGGAGCCCTCGTTGAGTGACAGAGCCATGGCGTTGGCGGTGAAGTCGCGGCGGCGCAAGTCATCGCTGATGCTGGCGAGCTCATAGACGGGTTTGCCGGGTTTCGGATAGGTGACGGCCATGGCGGCCGAGACTTCGACGCGGATGCCGCCGGGAAAGGTGAAGAAGAGCGATTGCGACGGGGCGAATTCTCCGGTGAGGAGAGCACCGGTGGCTTCGATATCGGCGCGCAGGCTGGTGGTTTCGCCCTGTATTGTGATGTCGAGGTCGCGGACGGAGCCGCCGCCGGTCAGGTCACGGACCGCGCCGCCGGTGAGAAAGAGTGTCAGTTCACGTGCGCGGACCACGTTTCGAACTGTGCTGAGAGCGCGCTGTTGCGCAGGCGAGAGACGATTTTCAAGCAGGTAGATATAATCAGCCATGACGTCGTGCAAGCTCTCCAGACCGGCAATGAGGCCGGTGTGCCAGATGCGCTAAGTCGCAGTAGGAGAACAAGTTAGTGGCCCTATGCGAGCGTAGCCGAACGTCTGAGTGTACCACGCGCGACAGTTTCCGCCAGAGCTTTTTTGAGGGTTTCCCGCCTTGCCACGCGTGGCGGGATTTGTGCCGCGTGGACGAGGTTACGGCGTGAGCGGCGCGCGCAAGAAGGTGATTGTGCGGCGGTTTGTGCCGGGACTGCTGCGGGGATATATGGCACCGAGCGGCTTCGTGGAAGGACAGGGTGATGCAGCAGCGCTGGAGTTGCTGGACCTTGCCGGGCGCGTACAACTTGTGCCGTTGCAAGAAGTTAAGACGGTCAGCTTCGTACGGGAGTTTAACCTGAACGACGAAGGAAATCCGGAGCGATTGCCGCGCAAAACTTTTGTGGCGCGGCCGCGCACAGAGGGTCTTTGGGTGCGGATGACGTTGCGGGACGACGAGCAGATGGAAGGGCTGGCACCGCTGGATCTGGCGTTGGCGGACGGGCTGGTGAGCGATCTGGGTATCCACGTGACGCCGCCGGATGTGCGCGGCAATACGCAGAGGGTTTATGTGCCGCGGAGTGCGATGACGGCTTTGCAGGTGGTGGCGGTGGTGACGACACCGTCGCGGCGGCGTGCGCTGGAGCAGATAGAAGCCGTAACGGTGGAGGATGCACAGTTCTCGCTGGCGCTGCCGCAGGAGCCGGCGTAGTGGGCGGGCAGAGAGCCACTCCGCCGGCGGAGCGGACGTTGGGCGAGCTTGCGGGGCTGCTGCACGCGGAGTTGCATGGCGACGCAGAACGCGTGGTGCGAGGCGTTGCCGGCATAGAGCGGGCGGGCCCTGACCAGGTGACGTTTGTTGCGAACCCGCGCTATGCCCCCCTGGCGCGGACGACTGCCGCTGCGGCGGTTTTGGTCGAGCCGGGCTTCCCTGCCCTGGACGGTGTTGCGACGCTGCGTGTGCAAAACCCGTACCTGGCGTTTGCGCGGGCGGTGGCGATGTTTTACAGCGCGCCGGTGTACCCGCCGGGGGTGCATGCGACGGCGGTGGTGGACAAGACTGCGGTGGTCGGGGCGGGCGCGCATGTGGGGGCGTACGTGGTGATTGGGCCGGGCGTTGTGGTGGGCGAAGATGCCGTGCTGCTGCCGCATGCTGTGGTGTATGAGGGCGCGGTGATTGGGCAGAGATTTCTGGCGCATGCGCATGCGGTAGTGCGGGAGTACTGCCGGATCGGCGACGATGTGATCCTGGGAAATGGCGCGGTGATCGGCGGGGATGGATTCGGGTACGCGAAGGATGCGGGGCGGTGGTCGAAGATTGTGCAGAGCGGCGTGACGGTGCTGCAGACCGACGACTTCAACACCATCCAGCGTGATCTGCAGATCGACGGCGGACTGCGCCACGTCAGGGAGCCCGACATCCTCGCGGTGCGCACCCGCGCCGCAAAGGCGCTGCAGGCCGTCTTCGGACTCGTCGGGTGGGCGAACCCGCTCTTCTCCTGCGAGGCCGTTGCGGGAAGCGCACTCGTCAACACGCTCCTGCTCGGTTACGCGGCGCCTGCGCTC
>CAXTJO010000052.1:0-17890 GCA_964244665.1 uncultured Terriglobus sp. | reverse complement strand
CCGGATCCACCGCCGCGCCCCCAGCACCTTTTGCCCCGCCACCAGCACCCCCAGCAGCGATACCACGCTCACCCCATACGCCCACGGGACCAGCCCAATCAACTTGTGGTAGTCCACCACCGACACGGCAAACATCACCACAAGCCCCGCCAGCAGAAAAACGATCTGCCGCGAGTGGAACCCATGGAACTTCGTATGCAGCGTCGCCGAGTAAATCTCGAACACGCTCATCAGGCTCATCACCACCACAAGCCCCAGCAGCAACCAATCGAAATCCCTAAAATTCGTTCGAAACATCAGGCTTCAACAGACAGCGCAACAACCGTTACCCCGGCAAAGATGCCGAATCCTGCAAGAAAATCCGCCTGGAAGCGAAGACTCAGCGCGCCCGCCGCCAAAAGCAGCAGGCTCACCACAAGTGATACTTCCACGGCAAAGAGCGGCTTCTCCCTCATCGTTTCCACCTCACAACGCGCACAAACATTATCAGGAAGCATCGCACAGTGCAGATAAAAACCGCGACCGCCGCGGCTGGCATCACCACAAAAAGACGTCCGCTACTGCCCCGCCGGCACCGGGGACAGCTTTACCGCATCCCGCCTCGGCTGCACCTCCGCAGGCGCAACCGGAGGAGCAAACGGCACATCCGTCCCCACCCCCACCGGCGTACTCACCGGGGCCTTCGCCACCAGCAGATTCCCATCCCGCTTCCGCTGCTTCTGCACAAACGTCTCGATCACCTGTGCCGCCAGACTCGCCGCGTTCTTGCCCCAGTTGCCGTTTTCCCACAGCACCGCCACCACGATATCCGGGTTCCGCCGCGGCGCAATCCCCACAAACCAGCTATTCGGCTCCGTGTGCCTGCTCTTCCCCACCCGCGCCAGCGCATCGTGGCTCAGCACCTGTGCCGTCCCCGTCTTGCCCGCAAAATCGATCCCCTCCAGATGCACGCCCGCCGCCGTCCCCGTCGTCGTCACCGCCGCCATGCCCTCCGTCACCGTCTGCCATACCGGCGACGCAATCGGCACACTCCGGTCGCCCGCCCCCGGAAAGCTCTCCCGATACGCCTCCCTCTGGTCCCCCGGTACCTCATCCTCAAACACCACGTGTGGCCGCCTCAGCGCGCCCCCGCTCGCAATCCCGCCCAGCGCCCGCGCCATCTGCAGCGGTGTCGCCGCAATCGCTCCCTGCCCAATCCCAACAGAAATCGTCTCCCCCGCGTACCACTGCTGGTGAAAATTCTTCATCTTCCACGCCGAACTCGGCATCGTCCCGCTCGCCTCTTCCGGCAGGTCGATCCCCGTCTTCTGCCCCAGCCCAAACGCCGTCGCATACCGCGCAATCGTATCGATACCCAGCCGCTGCGCCAGCACGTAATAAAACACATCGCACGACCACGGAATCGCATGGTCGATGTCCACCCCGCCGTGGTGCGCGTCGCAGTGGTAATAATGCCCGTACAGATCGATCCCGCCCCCGCACACCACGTGCTCCGTCTGCGCAATCCCCTGCTCCAGCCCCGCCACGCTCATAATGATCTTGAACGTCGATCCCGGCGCCACCTGCGCCTGAATCGCCTTGTTCAGCAGCGGATGCTCCGGATCCGTAATAATGCTCTTCCAGTACGTCTGCGTCAGCCGCACCGCAAACTGGTTCGGGTCGAAGATCGGCCGCGACACCATCGCCAGCACCTCGCCCGTGTGCGGGTCCAGCGCCACAATCGCGCCGTTCTTCCCTTCCAGCGCCTTTTCCGCCGCTGTCTGCACATCCAGGTCGATCGTCAGCCGCAGATCCTTGCCCGGCTGCGCCAACTCTTCACCCAGTCGCCCAATCTCCCGCCCATGACTATTCACAATCAGGTCGCGCGACCCATCCACCCCGCGCAGCAACGAGTCGTATGCCTGCTCCACACCACTCTTGCCCACCACATCGCCCGGCTCATAAAACGCATACTTCGGCTGGTTCAAATCCTGCTCGCTGATCTCTCCCACATACCCGATCAGGTGCGCCGCAAACCCGTCCCGCGGATACAGCCGCCGCTGCTCCTCCAGCAACTCCAGCTCCGGCAACTCGTTCCGGTGCGCCTCGATAAACGCCTGCTCATCCGGCGTAATGTCCGTCTTCAGCGGAATCGGCTGGTACTTCGGCGCAAACTGAAAATGCCGCACCGTCTCCTCCACCTGCTCCAGCGGCAGGTGCAGCCCATCTGCAATCATTCGCATCTCGGCATCGGGATTCTTCATCTGCTCCCGCAGCAAAAAGCAGGCGACGGACGAATAATTGTCCACCAGCAGCCGCCCCTCCCGGTCCAACAGCCTGCCCCGCGGTGCCAGAATCGGCACCTTGTGCACCCGGTTCGCCTCCGCCAGCGCCCGGTAATCTTCCCCGTTCAACACCTGCAGCCGCCACAGCCCCATCATCAGCACCAGCAGCACGGCCACAATCAGGTACTGCACCGCCGCCAGCTTCACCGGCGACACTTTTTCCTCACGGCCGGTCTTCGCTTCCGTCACCGTCTCCGGCAGGTGCTCCATGGGCAACATACAGTGCTCCCAGTCTATTCGCGATTAGTCTAGCCACAACCAGTCTGACCGCGAACGATCTGGCCGCGAACAGTCACCTAGCCGCAACCCACGCGCATCCGCGCCACAAAGGCTTCACATCGTTACAAACAGTAAAAGGCACGGAAGATTCCGTGCCTTTTACTGAACTTACAAACTAAAAATTAGAACCCGGCACAACCCGACCTACGCTGCCTTCAGCGCCAAAACCTTCAGCCGCGCATTCAGCCGGCTCTTGTACCGCGACGCCGTGTTGTCGTGCAGCACGCCCTTTTGGACTGCCTTATCCAAAATCGACACCGTCGACCGGTATTGCTCCTTCGCTGCGCCCGCTTCACCCTTCTTCAGCGCCTCCCGCATCATTCGCAGGCTGCCCCGCAGCTTGCTGCGATTGGAACGGTTTACCGCGGTCTTCGCCAGTGTCTGCTTGGCGCGCTTCAGGCTTGATACATGGTTTGCCATTCAATCTCTTCTCTGTGTGCCCCGGCTTCCCGGCGGCAAAAATATCTCGCGGCACACAGGCAGCCCGCAGCTTGCCCATACAGCACGGTTCCTTAATCATACGAAAGGCTTCAGCAAAACACAATTGCGCGGCCATCACAAAAGCGGCAGACTCCGGCCTCAACCGGGCATCCACCGCCTCGCACAAATCGAAGCTACGCTATCTCTTCACCCATAAACCGCCGGCGAAACATCCATGCGGCGCACAGCAATCCAGTACCCAGCAACGCAATGCTCGATGGCTCCGGCGTCGCCGCGGCCTGCGTTACCGAAAACGACGACAGCAGCGCGTTCGTCGCATTTGTCCCATCAGCGTCGGTTGACGAAAGGAATCCATAGCCGAAGCCCGGCTCATAAACCAGATTGAAATACACTCCGTTTGTCGCCGTAAACGAAATACCCTCGTAATCGACATACGTCGGGCTACCGCTCGCCGGCAAATACAGCAGATTATCGTTCGGCGGAGGATTGAACGACGGATACGTCCCGGGTGCAAGCAGGCTCGCAATCGTGGCACCACCCACGGTTCCCGTAATCCCCGTCACCAGAAACTCTCCCGCCGTCCCTGTGCTGCCCGCGGTAAACTGCCCGGACCCGCTCAATTGCCCCGCAAAGCTGAAGTTAAAATCGTCCGCGCGAGCGGCAAAACTCGTTAAAACCAGAGTGGCAACGGCGGCAAACCAACGCAAACGCATGAATTCTCCTTGTGCTGTATCGCTACGCTACAGTAATCCCCCACTGAACTCAATGCACCAGCTTCAAAAATTCTTGACTTCAGTTCAATTCCATCCGGCATCCCCCTGAATCTTCCCAAAATGGTCAGGCTTGACGCAACGACCGTAAAACCTCCGCCGCCGCCCGCCGAATCGGCTCAGGCGCAATCGCCGCCGTCCCACACTCCCCGGCAAACTCCTCCGCCGTCCCATCCACCCCAAACAGCGCCCGCGTATGCCGCGGAAACATCACCCGCCCCAGCAACTCTTCCGCCGCTCCCATCGCCCGCGCCTCGCCCACACCGCACGCCTCTGCCACAAAAGCCCCCAGCCGCTCCCGCGCCGCCTCGAAAACCGCCTCGTAATACTGTGCCGCCCCCTCTGGAAATCGCCGCGCCTCCGCCAGCACCATCCGCGACATCCGGATGGATGGCCCATACAGCAGCGTTCCTAAAAACCGCCCACAAAAATCCGCCACCGCCGTCAGCATCCCCTCCTCTGCGCTCGTACCGCCCATCACCACCGGCGTCCCCAGCCGCTTCAGCACCAGAGCCCGTACCAGCTCGATCACCGCCAGGTAAAGCAGTTCCTTCCGCTCAAAATGCGCGTACACCGTCCGTTTCGACACCCCTGCTCGCGCCGCAATCTCGTCCATCGACGCCCGCTCGAACCCTTCTTCCAAAAACAGGTCCTTGGCCACATACAACATGTGCTCTCGAACCTCTCTGCCCCGACGCACCATCGTTCCATTCTCTCTTGCCTCTAAGTATACTGCACCGTATAGTTTACTTAACTCAAGCATCGCCCCAGGAGCGCATTCCCATGATTCTCGTCACCACACCCACCGGCAACATCGGTTCCCGCGTCGTCCTGCAACTTCTCGCCGCCAACAAACCCGTCCGCGTCATCGCCCGCGACCCCAATAAGCTCTCCGCTGACGTTCGCAGCAGGGTCGATGTCGTCCAGGGCGCCACGGATGACGAAGCCGTCCTACGAAAAGCTTTTGACGGCGCCGACAGCCTCTTCTGGGTCGTCCCGCCCTCCTTCACCATGTCCTCCGCGAACTACTACACCGATTTCACCGCACCCCTCGCCCGCATCCTTCCCGGCAGCGGCATCCAGCGTGTCGTCGACGTCTCCGGCATCGGCAGAAAGTACAGCGGCCCCGCCGGCATCGTCACTGGTTCCCTCGAAAAGGAGCTGCAGCTTGAGGCCACAGGCGTCGCGTGCCGCGCCCTCTGGTGCCCCGGCTTCATGGAAAACTTCCTCCAGCAGCTCCAGCCCCTCAAGTCCCAGGGCGCCTTCTACCTGCCAACGCCGCCCGACATGAAGTCCCCTCTCGTCGCAACGCAGGACATTGGCGACGTCGCCGCCCGCCTCCTCGCCGACACCTCCTGGACCGGCACCGGCGGCGTCGCCGTCCTCGGCCCTGAAAACCTCTCCCCCAACGATATGGCCGCCATCCTCACCGACGTTCTCGGCAAACCGATCCGCTACCAGCCCCTTCCGCTCGACGCCTACCAGGCCCAGCTCCTGCAGCACGGTGCCAGCGAAACGTTCGCCACAGGCCTCACCGCCATGTACGCCGCCAAAAACAACGGCATGGACCTTACCGAAGCCCGCACGCCCGACAACACCACCCCCACCACCTTCCGTCAATGGGCTGAACAATCCCTCAAACCCGCCTTCCTCGCCTGATCTTCAATGCGCCCCGTGCCCCATGTCCGGCTTTCGGACATGGGTTCCACATCTCGTCCGTGCCCCATGTCCGGCTTCTCGGACATGGGTTGCCGCCCAACCAGCATCCCGGCCTTAAGCTCCTGCTGACCTGCTGCCTCTCTGCGCATTCCCCTTGACGCCCTCACCGCCTGGCGCTATCCTCACCCCAACTTCCCACTTGGCTATCCTCGCCAATCCGTTCCGCACCCTGCGCCGCCCCGGCGTATTCCGGCACGCATCGAAGCCTGTCCTCTCTCCATCCAATTCACGCATCCCAACCACCATTCCACTGGAGGCATAGCCCGACTTGGTCACAAATCGCGTCAAGAGCTCGCTCGAGATTTCGCCCAACACCGAAGCCCTTTTCGGCCTTAGGGACGAGAACCTGCACCTCATGGAACAGACCCTCGGCGTCACCATCGATCTCCGCTCCCACGGGCTCGAAATCGCAGGCGAAGCCGAAGCCGTCGACCGTATCCAACGCATCTTCAGCGATTTCGACTCGCTCCGCCGCTCCGGCGTCCAGCTTTCCGGCCCCGAGCTTAATGCCCTCGTCAAGCTCGCCCTGTCCGACCCCAACGTCACCCTCAAGCAGATCGTCGACAGCGGCCGACAGCGCACCGCCACCGGCGTCAAGCGCATGGTCAACCCCCGCAGCACCAACCAGCGCAAATACGTCGAGAACATTGAAGCCGCGGACATGACCTTCGGCATCGGCCCTGCCGGCACCGGCAAAACCTATCTCGCCGTCGCCATGGCCGCCAGCGCCCTCATGGCCAAAAAGGTCAGCCGCATCATCCTCGTCCGCCCCGCAGTCGAAGCCGGCGAACGCCTCGGCTTCCTTCCCGGCTCACTCCAGGAAAAAGTCGACCCCTATCTCCGCCCGCTCTACGACGCCCTCTACGACCTGCTCGACAAGGAAAAGGTCGACAAAATGCTTGAAAAGGGCATCATCGAGATCGCGCCGCTCGCCTTCATGCGCGGCCGCACCCTGTCCGACGCCTTCATCATCATGGACGAAGCCCAGAACACCACCGTCGAGCAGATGAAGATGTTTACCACCCGCCTCGGCCAGGGCTCCAAGGCCGTCATCACCGGCGACCTCACCCAGATCGACCTCCCCAATCCCAAACGCTCCGGCCTGCTCGACGCCCTCAACGTCCTCCAAAACGTTGAAGGTATCCGCTTCACCCACTTCGAAGACTCTGATGTCGTCCGCCACAACCTCGTTCAGCGCATCGTCCGCGCCTACGACACCCACGCCCGCCAGTCACAACTTTCGCTCGGCCTCAACGACTCGCTCGACACCACCGTCCCCACAACCCCGCCCCACAAAATGCAGTAACAACCCAATCCACCGGTTCGAATGCCGCGGCACACACCGCGGCATTCTCCGGAAAGTGGGTGCCTCAAAACCGGTGCAACCGCACTTAACTTCAATCGTTTGACGATTCTGCGTCTAAGCCCTTTGGTTTGACGATTTTACAAACACCCTCCTTTAGAATGACAAATTTAGCGCATTGGAGGGGGGGAGGGGTCCCCCGTCCATCTCCCGCAAAACGCGCCAGAGCCAAGCCCGTTTTCGCTGCCAACGCTCCTGGTTTCACGGCGCACGATACCATCAGGATTGGCGGCACTTCCGCTCCCGAGAGACGCGACCGTTGATCGTCATCGAACCCCCCAGTGAAGGCTCCGGCCACGCAGCATTTCAAACCCTGCGCGCACCGGAGCTCTCCCGTTTCGTCAAAAAAGCGCAGCGCGCCCTCGGCCTCTCCGGCGAAGTGAGCGTGCTACTTACCGGCGACAGTCGCATCCGCGATCTCAACCGGTCCTTCCGCGGCAAGAACAAGAGCACCGATGTTCTGTCCTTTCCTGCCGGCGAGAATGGCGAAGGCGCTCTCGGCGACCTCGCCATCTCTGTTCCCATTGCCGCCACCCAGGCCGAAGCACACGGACACACCCTCGCCCAGGAATTACAGATACTTATCCTCCACGGCGTGCTTCATCTCGCAGGCTACGACCACGAAACAGATGACGGCGAGATGCGCGCTCGCGAAGCCGTCTTACGCGACGCATTGGCCTTGCCGTTGACCCTTATCGAGCGCACCGCCACAAGCCCACCGAAATCTCCTCAGCGCAAGTTGGCCCCGGCCAAGCCACCTGGAGTTCGCCAAGCGACAAGGGTGCCGCGATGACACTCGCCCTCGCTGCATTGCTGCTGCTTGTCGCACTCACGCTGGGGGCATACGCCGACCGCGTTTATGCGGACCTCGGTAAGTTTCTCGCCCGCGAATCGCAAGATAATGTGGACGCCTGGGTCGAGCGCATTGAACCTCGCTTTGGCCTGTCCCGGGATTCCATCGCGCTCTCCGCCACCATCCTCCGCATCAGCGCCATCTGCGCGCTTTCGCTGCTGCTCGGCCGTTTCGGCACACATGCCGCCGGCGCGCTCGACCTTGTGACGACTCTCGTCGAACTTCTGCTCGTCCTCGTCCTGTTCGACCAACTGATCCCACAGGTTCTCTTCGCACGTACCGAAGGCTTGTGGGTCCTGCGCATCCGCTGGGCGGTTCAGGTGCTATTCTACTGCGTCCTGCCGCTTACTCTGCTACTTGGCTTGCTGCTGTCCATCGCCTCCCTCGCCGAACACGAAACCAATCCGCAGCAGGACTCCTCCGACGAAGGTGTCGATGCTCTGCTGGAGGCCGGGGAAGAAGAAGGCATCCTCGAAGAAAGCGATCGTGCCCTCGTCCGCTCCGTGGTCGAGTTCGGCGATCTTGTCGTGCGCGAGATTATGACGCCACGTCCAGAGCTCTTTGCCGTTGCCGAAAGCACAACCATCGCCGAGTTCCTCGACCAGCTACAAAAAAATAATTTCAGCCGCGTTCCCGTCTATAGCGGCACGCTCGACAACATCACCGGCATCGCCTTCGCTCACGATCTGCTTCAGATACGTGACGAAGACGCCGGCTTCCGCACTGTCCGCGATATTCAGCGTCCCGCTGTCTTTGTGCCCGAACCGAAACGCGTCAATGCCCTGCTGCGCGAGATGCAGTCCGCCAAGCAGCACATGCGCATCGTGATCGACGAATACGGCACCGTCGCTGGCGTGGTCACCATCGAGGACCTGATAGAAGCCATCGTCGGCGACATTGAAGACGAACACGAGACTTCCCAGCCCAGTGATGCTGTCGAGCGAATCGACGACAACACCTGGATCGTTCCAGGATCGCTCGACATCACAGACCTGCGAGACCTGCTCAACGCCAGAGAAATGGCCTCCACCGGCGACGACACGCAAGCGGAGCGTGAGCGCGTGCGCCTGCCTGTCAGCCTGGAGTCCACGACGGTCGGCGGTCTCGTCTCCGAGCTCGCCGGTCACATTCCTTTGCCCGGCGAGGTCGTGGAAGAAAGCGGTCTCCGCCTCGAAGTGCTCGCCTCTACGACGCGTCTTGTCACACGCGTACGTGTGCAGGCCGTGGACGACCCGGCAAGCTAGGTACACTGAATAGATGGCCTTCCACTCCGGCTTCGTCTCTATCATTGGCCGGCCCAACGCCGGCAAGTCTACCCTGCTCAATGCACTGCTCGGCGAAAAGGTGGCAATCGTCACGCACAAGGCGCAGACTACGCGCAACCGCATCCTTGGCGTGCTCGAGGTACCGGCAAAGCCCCGCACCAAGACCCGCGAAGCCCAGCCCGCCGCGCAGGTCGTACTTGTCGACACACCCGGCGTTCACAAGCCCAGCACCCAGCTCGACAAGCGCATGATGCAGGAGGTGCACGATGCACTCGAATCCCGCGATGCTGTGCTCTTCCTTGTAGACGCCACCCATCGCCTGCACGAGGCGGAGAAGCTCGCTCGTGAGAAAACCGAAGCCAATCAGAAGCGCGCCCTCAGCGCCGCCGAAGACGCTTTCGCTTTGAGCCTGGTCAAAAAAGTCGATGCCCCGGTAATCCTCGTCCTGAACAAGATAGACCTGGTTCCTCGCGAAGACCTGCTGCCTCTTATCTCATTCTGGTCCGCCCAGCATAGCTTTCAGCAGGTCGTCTTAATCTCGGCCAAGAAGCAGGACGGCCTTGATGAACTTGTACAGCGCATCGTCGCGCTTCTGCCGGCGGGAGAACGTTACTTTCCTGCCGACCAGCTCACCGACCAGCCTGAGCGCTTCCTTGCAGCGGAACTTATCCGCGAAAAGATTCTCACCTACACCGGCGAAGAGGTGCCCTACGCGTCCGCGGTCATCATCGAAAAGTGGGAAGAGCCCGGCCCGCAGCGCAAGCCACGCAAAGGCGAAGAACCCAAACTTCCCGTCACGAAAATTTCTGCAGCCATCATCGTCGAGCGCTCAGGCCAGAAAGCAATCCTGATCGGCAAGGGCGGCGCCATGCTCAAGCAGATTGGCATGGCAGCACGACACGAAATTGAGACACTTCTCAGCACCCGCGTGTACCTGGAGCTCTTCGTCAAGGTTAAGGAAGATTGGCGCAGCTCCAAGGGCTTCGTTGAGGATCTCGACTGGCGACGCCAGCTCGAGGCTCTTGGCGAGTTGCAGCAAAGCCTCCCCGTCACACCCATCACCAAGACAAAAGATTAAGCCTCTCGCACCGGCACGCCCAGCGATCGCATTTTGCGATACAAGTGGCTCCGTTCCAGTCCAAGCGCCTCCGCAGCGCGGCTCACGTTGCCCCGGCAGTCTTCCAGCTTCTTCAAAATGTACTCGCGCTCATATGCCTCGCGCGCTTCCACCAGCGTGCCGGTCGCATCCGTTCGCGTTGCGCCGTCGCTTTTCGGCTCGCGATAAACCAAAAGGGGCAGGTGCTTGCGCTCGATACGCTGAACTTTAGGGTTCAGGATCAACACGCGCTCGACCACGTTTCGCAGTTCACGCACGTTTCCCGGCCAGCGATAGCCTTTCATCACCCCCAGTGCCTCAGCGGAAATCTCGATACGCGGCCGCCCATATTCGCGGCCAAACTCCTGCAGGCACTCCTGCACCAACAGCGGCACATCTTCCAGACGGTCACGTAAAGGCGGTACGAAAAAAGGAATAACGTTCAGCCGATAAAACAGGTCTTCGCGGAAATTTCCGCGCCCAATCTCTACTTCCAGATCTTTGTTGGTTGCGGCGATCACGCGGACATCTACATGCACCGGCTGACTCGCTCCTACAGGGTAGAACCGTTGCTCATCCAGCGCGCGCAGCACCTTTGCCTGCGTTTTTAAACTCATGTCGCCCACTTCGTCCAAAAAAAGTGTGCCGCCATCTGCCCGCTCGAAGGTACCCCGCTTTTGTGCGACACCGTTCGTCAATCCACTTTGCCGATATCCAAACAGCTCACCCTCAATAAAGCCCTCCGGGATTGCTGCACAGTTCAACTCCACAAACACTCTGTCTCTGCGCAGGCTTTCGGCGTGCATCGTGCGAGCGATTCGCTCCTTGCCGGTACCCGACTCGCCATAAATCAGCACTCGCCCATTTGTCGGGGCCATGAGCTTGATCTGTTGTCGCAACGCCTTGACCGGTACGCTTTCTCCCGTAACCTGCGCATTCTGCGTTAATTGCTGTTGTAATTCGGCGTTTTCATATCGCAGCCTACGGCTTTCCACCGCGTTGCGCAGCATCAGCAGCGTGCGCTCCAGCGATAGCGGCTTCTCTAGAAAGTCGTACGCGCCCAGCTTCGTCGCGCGTACGGCGGCTTCGATGGTGCCGTGGCCAGAAATGATGATCACCTCCGGCGGCCTCGCCAAGTCCAACTCACGAATCTGCCGCAACACCTCCAGCCCATCTCCATCCGGTAGCCAGATGTCCAGCAGCAGTGCATCGTACTCAGCATCACGCACCAGCTCCAGCGCTTCTGCCGCTAAACCGCTCGTCGTTACTGCGTAGTCCTCATCGCGCAGGATACTCTCCAGCGATGAGCGGATATCCGCCTCATCGTCGACGATTAGTACATGCTTCACCGCATCACCTCATCTTCCACGGCATGGTTCTGCGGCAGCATCCTGAGAGCAAACTCGTTTGTGATATGCGCCACCGGCAAATCGATGATGAATCGCGCACCTGTCGGCGTATTTCGCTCCACCCTGATCGCGCCGGCATGATCTGCAATGATCTTCGATACAATCGTTAGCCCAAGCCCCGTGCCGCGCTGTTTTGTTGAGAAATATGGCAAAAACAAACGCTCCCGCATTTCATCGGTCACGCCCGGGCCGCTATCGGCGACACAGAGCTCTACCATGCCATCCGTCGTCTCCGATAGCTCGGTGGAGAGCTGTATTTCCCGCAAAAGGCTCTCGCCCATCGCCTCCGCTGCGTTGTCGATCAGGTTTGACAGCGCTCGCTTGAGAGCTTCCGGGTCCGCCATTACCAGCGGCAGGCCACCTGCAAAGTCACGCACCACGCGCACACCCAGCAGCCTGCCCGCAAACAGCGCCAGCGAGTTCTCTACAATCGTGTTCAGGTCGGCGGGCCTTGGCTTCGCATGCGGAAATTCCGCCAGGGACGAGAACTGATCTACGAGCGACCGCATATTCTCTACCGAAGCGCTTATCACCTCGCTCGATTTGTGGATCGTTCCAACAGACGGAGACTCGATTCCCTGCTGTGTTAGTGATTCGCCCAGTCTGCCGATATGCCGCCGAATCTGCTCCGCGGAGAGTGAGATGGGTGTCAGCGGATTTTTGATCTCGTGCGCCACTCGCCGGGCCACCTCTTTCCATGCACTCTGCTTCTGTGCGCGCAGCAACTCGGTCACGTCCTCCAAGACCACCACATAGCCGGCGGGAACCGACGCCCCTGCCACGCCGGACGTTTCCAGCAACGCGACCGTCGCGGCAACATGCAGCGTGCCGTTTGGCGAGCCCATGTCCAGCTCTCCAGAGGCAGCGCTCATGCGGTGGCTTCGGCGAAGCAGGCGGTCCAGTGGCTGCAGCGATTCGGACGGCAGGATACGATCGAAGGCTTCGCCGACGAAACTTCGTTGCCCACCTGGGTCCAACATCTCGCTGAAGGCGAGGTTCGCCACTCGCACGTTGCGGTCCGCATCGAGCAGAACGACGCCGTTCGGAATCGTCTGAAGCATCGTTTCCAACTCGCGCCGGCGCAACTCCACTGCCAAATTGGCCTCCTCGACCTGCACGGTAGACTGCTGCACTAGGCTTCGGCTGTGCTCCAGTTCCGCCGCCATGCTGTTGAACACGGCCACCAGTTCACCCAGCTCCTCTGTCGCCGCATCGTCCACTCGCCGGTCGTACTTGCCCTGCGCTACAGCATTCATCGCATCCGCCAGGGCCTCCACCGGCCGCGTTACCTGCTTGGACAAGTGCAGCGCCAGCCAGCTTGCACAAAACAGCGCAAGGCTCGTCATCATGAGCAGCAGGAGCATGTACGTGGCGCGAATCTGCCGGCGCAGACGGAACAATGTCCAGTATTGCTCGCCATCGCGGCGCAGGTGCTCCAGATTTGCGGACAATCCGGGCGGCAATGGCAATGCAACAACAACGAAGATGCTCTGCCGCACCCATGCCGAACCCACGACGTAGTCTCTGCCGACGATCGACACGACTGGCTCGTCCGCACTGCGAGCAGCCTGCAGCAGAGAGGCGTCAAGCGCACCGCGGAAGGCAGGCTGTGGCTTGCCATCCGCAGAAGCGTTGTCCGTTATGGCGTCAAGGCCGCTCGTGGCTTGCGGCTCCCACGGCCTAATCTCAACCGGCGACTCCGGGGGCGCCGGTGCGTGATATCGCACGACCGCTCGCTCATTCTGATAGAGCATTACAAAGCCGCCCTGCAGTGTTGCTTCGTGACTGTGCAGGTCCGCTTCGACCATCGGCATCTCGCGGCGCACATCGCGCTGCCGAACGCTCAACTCCGACGCGACACTCGCTGCCTCTGCACGCGCATTCGCTGCGGCGTAGCGCGACAGGTCCAGCGCGATGCGAGACGAATCGTCGCGCAACTGCGCCGCAGGTTGGGAGAACCAGCGCTCTACCGCGCGGTTCATAAGCAAATAGCTGAACCCGAACATGCACGTAATCGGCAGCAACGACAGCAGCACCGCACCCAGCAACATGCGCGTCCGTAGCCGCGCTCCCAGCACCCGGCTGCGCTGGTCCGCATACAGCTTGAGCGCGTTGCGCACCAGCAGCAGCAGCGCCGTCAGGAATAGCAGGAACGCAAATACCGAGAGCGTTGTAAACAGTACGATTTCGCCAGCCGTCGAGGGTGCGAGAAACGACAGCTTGAATGCGTTCTGTGCAGCCGTCAACAGGAACAGCAGCAGCAGCAACACACCCAGCACGATCACCCAGATCTTGCGTTGCCGCGTGCTGCCCATCTTGCTCCCCTTTCAACTATCGCTAGCGCAGCACGTCCAGCACCGGCTTCCAATCACGCCCCTGCGACTCCGCAACCGCGGCATACGTCAGCGTTCCGCGATACGTGTTCACCCCATCGGCAATGCCCTTGTCTGCACGAATAGCCGCGTCGGCTCCGTGGCTTGCCAGCTTCAACACATATGGAAATGTCGCATTCGTCAGCGCCAGTGTCGATGTGTTGGGGACCGCCGCCGGCATGTTGGTCACGCAATAGTGGACCACGCCGTCCACCACATACGAGGGGTCCGTATGCGTTGTCGGTTTTGCGGTCTCGATGCACCCTCCCTGGTCAATGGCTACGTCGACGATCACCGCACCCTTCTTCATTTTGGACACCATCTGCGCGGTGACCAGCTTCGGCGCGGAGTGCCCAGGAATCAGAACGCCACCGACAAGCAAGTCAGCCTCGCTCACCGCCTTGGCGATGTTGTAGCTGTTCGACGCCAACGTTTGCACGCGTCCACCAAAAATATCGTCGATCTCCCGTAGCCGGTTCAGGTTCAGGTCGATCATAGTGACGCGCGCGCCCAATCCGAGCGCCATTTTGGCAGCATTGGTACCCACAATCCCGCCACCAA
The DNA here is from genome assembly GCA_964244665.1 of uncultured Terriglobus sp. Lineage (GTDB taxonomy): Bacteria > Acidobacteriota > Terriglobia > Terriglobales > Acidobacteriaceae > Terriglobus. Next base: position 3,438 of record CAXTJO010000052.1, on the reverse strand, counting down.
GAACGACTACATTCCCCGGCAGCACGCCCGGTACACCACCAAGCAACACGCCGCGTCCGCCATGTTCTTTTTGCAGGTATGCCGCACCCGTTTGCACGCTGAGCCGACCGGCGACTTCGCTCATCGGCGTGAGCAGGGGCAGCGTTCCCGCCCGGTCCGTCACTGTTTCGTATGCGATGCCGATAACGCCGTTTGTGAGCAGGGCGTTCGTCAGTTCCGGCAAGGGTGCCAGGTGCAGATAGGTAAACAGCACCAGCCCGTCGCGAAAACCTCCGTACTCCTTGGCGGTAGGCTCTTTCACCTTCACCACCATGTCCGCCAACCGCCACACGTCAAACCCCGTGCCTGTGATCTCCGCGCCTGCGTTCTGGTACTCGTCATCCGGGAATGCCGATAACTCCCCGGCACCGGTCTGCACCAGCACTTCGTGGCCTGCTTCCACCAGCGCACGCACACCTGCCGGGGTCACGCCTACGCGGCTCTCGTGGTCCTTGATCTCTTTGGGAACGCCGACAATCATCCAAACACCCTCTTCCCGATATCGTAACCGCGAACACACCACCTCTGCCGCCTGAGCGCGAGGGACTACAATCAAGCGAACGCCTTCAGCAGGACACAGCCGACCACATGCCGCAGAACGACTACAAGGGACGCAATTCGCGATCGCGCAACATGCGCTCGCTTTTCTCTATCTTTTCCAACGACCTCGCTATCGATTTGGGTACGGCCAATACGCTTGTCTATGCCAATGGCAAGGGCATCGTCGTCAACGAGCCCTCGATCATCGCCGTAAACAAGGTCACGAACGAGGTGGAAGCCGTCGGCAAAGAGGCCAAGGAGATGGTGGGCCGCACTCCCGGCAACATCGTCGCCATTCGACCGATGAAAGACGGCGTGATTGCGGACTTTCGGCATACCGAGAAGATGCTGAACTACTTCATCCAGAAGGCGCACAACCGCAAGATGCTGGTGCATCCGCGGATCATCATCGGCGTCCCCAGCGAGATCACGCAGGTCGAAAAACGGGCCGTCGAGGACTCGGCTTACCGCGCCAAGGCCAGCGAGGTGTACCTGGTCGAACAGGCAATGGTCGCGGCCATCGGCGCCGGTCTGCCCATCACCGAGCCGGGCGGCAATATGGTGGTCGACATTGGTGGTGGAACTACCGATATCGCGGTAATTTCACTGGCTGGCATCGTGTATTCTCGTTCGGTCCGCATGGCCGGCAACCAAATGGACGAAGCGGTGATGAATTATCTGAAGCGCAAATACAACCTGCTCATCGGGGAGCGCACGGCGGAACAGATCAAAATGGAGATTGGGTCGGCGTTCCCGCTTGACAAGCCGCTCACCATGGAGATCAAGGGCCGCAACCTGATCGAGGGCGTGCCAAAGACCATCACCATCGACGACTCGGAAATTCGTGAGTCGCTTTCCGAGTGCATCGCCACGATCATGAACGCGATTCGGGTTGCGCTTGAACGCACACCGCCTGAGCTTTCCGCAGATATTTCCGACCGCGGCATCGTGCTGACCGGCGGAGGCGCATTGATCAAGAATTTGGATCGACGTATTCGCGAGGAAACTGGTCTACCTGTCTCGATTGCGGACGACCCGCTCGCCTCTGTTGTGCTGGGCACCGGCCGCATGCTGTCGGATTTCGGCCTCCTGCGCAAGATTTCGATCGATTAAGACTCCGTCTCAGGAACCTCCACACGATCGCCCATGGAATCGTTCTTCATCCGGTACCGGAGTCCGCTTGTGCTCATCGCCGTGCTGCTTGCACAGGTGATTGGCCTTGCCACGCAGATGCACCGGGTGAATTATGCATCCGCGACCGACGGCCACAATGTGCGCCTGGTGCGTGCGTGGACGGCGTACACTATCGTGCCCGTGGAAAAGCTGCTGGCCCGGATGGGTGGCGGTGTACGTCGCGCCTGGCATGGCTACCTCGATTTGCGCGGCGTGCGCCAGCACAATAAAGACCTGCAGTACCAGGTCGACCAGCTCCGGCTGCACGAAGCCGGCATGCTGGAGGACGCGCGACAAGGACAACGGCTGGAGAATCTGCTCGCTTTCAAGCAGCAGTATGTCGGGCACACCGTAGCGGCGCAGGTGATCGGCACCGGCGGCGGCGACAGGTCGCGCATCCTGATTTTGAATAAGGGCAGCAACGACGGCCTTCTGCCGGACATGGCGGTGATGACGCCTGACGGGATTGTGGGCAAGTTGCGGGACGTGTTCCCCGACTCTTCGCAGTTGCTGCTGATCAACGACAGCAGTTCGGGTGCGGGTGTTTTGCTGGCGAACGTGCGCAGCCGGGGCATTTTGCGGGGCACGGCTGCGGGCCGGGTGCAGATTGGGACGTTGCTGCCGGACGACCGGATCAGGCCGGGAGAACCGGTGGTGACGAGCGGCGGCGACCGCGTGTATCCGCGCGGCCTGAACGTGGGCAGGGTGGAATCCGTCAGCCTCGATCCGGAGCACCAGCCTTACATTTCGATCGTCGTTAGGACAGCCGCCAACCTTGATCGCCTGGAAGAGGTGCTGGTGGTGACGGATGTGGCACAGCAGCTTGCGCTGCCGGCTGCGGCGGAAGGTGCCGCGGATGGGGGCGACGGGTTGAAGAAGGCGTCGGAAATCGTTGCCGAGCGCCTGCCGGGCCTGCATGACAAGCAGCCTGCCGCTGCAGCGACGACCCCTGAAGCGGAAAAGGAGGCAGCGGAGAAAGCCGCCCAGGAGAAGGCGCTGATTGCCGATCCAAGCAAGCCGCTGCCGACACCGCGCCCGGTGCCCACGGTGCACCCGGACCGCTATAGTCCCGGTGCCGTGCCGAACGCGGCGGAGCTGCAGCCGGGGCAGCGTAGCGGCGGCGCAGCGGCGCAGGAGCCGAAACCCTGATGGCAAAGCGCCGCATTACAACACGCCGCGAGATGGAGGAGCACCACTTTAACCCAGTTGTCGCCTTTGGCGTGCCTGCGCTGGCGCTGTTTGTCACGGCGTACCTGCCGCGCCTGTTTCCGGCGGTCGGGATTGCCGATCTGCCGCTGATCCTGGTGATCTACTTTTCGATTTCGCGGCGGAGTCCGATTGCGGGGACGTTTACGGGGGCGGCGCTGGGGTTGCTGCAGGACACGCTGAGCAACCAGTACATCGGTGTAAACGGGATTGCGAAGAGCATCGTGGGCTACGCGGCGGCGTCTGTCGGCCTGAAAGTGGACGTGGACAACGTGATTACGCGGGCGATGCTGAATTTCGGGTTCAGCCTGTTGCAGTCGGCGGTGCTGTTTGTGGTGCAACGGGTGTTGCTGGGGTCGGCGCTGTACCAGGTGCAGTGGGTGCACGAGGTGCTGCGGGCGGGTGTGAATACGGCTGTTGCCATCCCGATTTTTCTGCTGCTGGATTTGGCACGGACGGATGAGTGAGGGCCCCCTCCCC
>CAXTJO010000051.1:11407-18009 GCA_964244665.1 uncultured Terriglobus sp. | reverse complement strand
GCTCAACGCCGCCAGCGAAAAGCACACCCCCGCACCCACCGCACTCCGCCCCGCCCGCACCCGCCCTGCTACCCATCCCGGCCTGTCCAGGTAAAACGACAGCCCCCACACACCGAACGCCGCCGCAAACATATCCGCATGCGCCAGCGTGCTTTGCGCAAACCACACCGGATACACCGCTGTCATCGCCACCACAATCCATGCCGTGGCTTCGCCAAGCAGCAGCCGCGCCAGCCGCAACACCCCCACCAGGGCCGCGCTCGTCACTGCGCACAGCAGCACCCGCGTGCTCACAATGTGGAACCCCGCCACCGTCCACCATCCCGCCAGCAGCAAACTCGGCAGCGGCGGGTGCGCGTTGCTCATCGTCGTCTGCGGAATCAGCGTGCCTACGCGGAAAAAATCCCACGCCGCCGGAATGTAGTACCCACCCTCATCCCAAAAGTACGGCAGCCGCAGCAACGTCCAATGCAGCAGCACCACAACCAGAAAAACCGGCCCTGCCACTGTCCAAAGCGGCCAAGCCCTCGCACCGGCACGGTGCCACTCCAACGGCGCACGCCGTTTGGCGGCTCCATCTCCTGCCGCCCGTCTGTGTTGGCTCTTCAGCCCCCCCGATTGCCTCATCGATCCCCGAAAAGGGCCGCTGCCCTGCAGATACGCCGATCCACACACCCACACCCGCACTCAAACAAAAAGGGGCGAGCCTCAAGCCCGCCCCGGCACCGCGCAACGCGGCGACTAGTTCACCGAACCACCCGGCTGCTGCCCGTTGAACTGCGGCTCCAGCTTGATCTCGCCGAACGTCCCCTCATACTGCGCCAGGTTTTGTCCCAGCACGTTGAACACGGCCTTGGCCTGCTGCGGGCTTAGATAGATGCCCTGTTTGCTGGTAAAGTTCACCTCGTCCGGCGTCGCGCTCTGCATTGTGCCGAACACCAGGTGAAAATCCCACACGCTCATCCGCACCTGTACGCTGTTCGCATAAAGGTCGTTGTAATCTTCCGACTGGGTCACCCGAATCGTCGGCTCCTGCTGCTGCTCGCTCATGGTCGAATCCTTAAAAGAAAAGTGCTGCGTACCGCGCACCCCTGCGGTGCTGTACAGCCATCATGGGTGCGCAACCTGCCTGCCGCACCGAGTTTTCGTCGCCCGCGCACGTCGCACGGCGTCCAACAGCCCAAAAACCTGCCGCCCCACGCATCGCGTTCCAATCCATGGTGCGGGAGAGGGGACTTGAACCCCTACGGATCGCTCCGCCAGATCCTAAGTCTGGTGCGTCTGCCAATTTCGCCACTCCCGCACTCGCACACCAGTCTACCCGTTTCGCCCCGCCCGGCGCATGCCCGCCCTAAACCCGCACAAACCGGCTGTGTTCCCTGTCCTTGCGCACCTCGCCGATGGGGAACATCTCCCCATGGAACGCCAGCCACACCCCGCCACGAAGCAGCCGCGTTGCCAGCAGCGCCTCTGTCAGGTTCTGCATTGCGTCCGAGCCCTCAATCCCGAACGGCGTCATCGCCCCGGTAAACACGACCGGTACCTGTAACGCCGGCAACCGTGCCGCCACCGCACGCCCGCTCTCCACCAGCGTGTCCGTCCCATGCGTCACCACCACCGGCACTCCACGCCCCACTGCCGCCGCCACACGCTCCGCAATCGCTGTCCTGTCGGCATCCTCCATCAGCAGCGAGTCCTTGTTCATCAGCGTTTCGACCGTCACCTCGGTCCCCGGCAGCCGCAGCCGCCCCAGGCACCGCGGAATCTGCGACTCCGTGTTCTGCATCAGCCCATCGGTCTCCACGTACCGCTTCTCCATCGTCCCGCCGGTCGTCACCACATGAACCCGATGCATACCCTCAATCATACGGACCGCCCTCGCGACCCAGACCCTACGGCCTTGCCACATCCTTCATCTTGTCTGTCGCGCCCGGCCCCGCAAACCGCCGCGTCCCCAGGGCCACCAGCACATTCACCAGCATCGTCAGCCCCCGCCGCCCCTCCACAGACGTCGCCCGCCGGAACAGCCCCCACGCGCTCAGCGGCGGCTCCTCCTTCGGGTTGCTCGCGGACGACAACGCCGCCACCACACAGCTCATCGTCTCCGGCTCGATCGACCCCAGCACCTTGCCCAGGCTGATCACGTTCCGCAGCGCGTCCACGCTTTCCTGCAGCTTTGCCGCCTCGGCTAGTTGCTCAAAGATCTTGTCCTTGTGTGCAATGGCCCCGTGCAGCAGGTCCAGCAAGCCCTGATCGTGCGCCGCCTGCAGCGTGTCATACGCCACAAGCAGCGCCTCCGCATGCTCGTCCGGCGCGGCATGCAACTTCTTCCGCAAACCATCCCGCGGATCGATCGGCTTCGGCGTAAATGCTATCGGATTGGCCACGTCCCGTACCCCTCATACTCACAACGGTCACAACTCGCCTACGCCTTGGTGGTGTTGATCTGCACCAGCCTGTCGCTTTCCGACCCCGGCAGGTTGTAGTCCGCGCGCTCCCACTTCTTCGCGACATCCACACCCATCTGCGGCGTCCGGCTCCCGTTGCGAAAGTTCTCCGGCTGCAGCGGCGACCGTCCCCGTTTCGACAGTACCCGCAGATTCACCGAAAGCTCCTTATACGCCGGCGTGTGCGTTGCCCGGTCCACGTGCGCTCCCGTCAGCCGGTTCACCGGCTCTTCAATGCTGTTCATCGGCATGTACATCTGCTTGCCCTCTACCCGGTCCGTTACCAGCACGCGCGCCCGAATCACGCCCCACTTGCTCGTAAGCTCCACCTTGCTGCCCGACTCCATCCCGCGTTCTTCCGCCAGCTCCGGCGACACCTCCAGCCAGTTGCTCGGCGTAATCTGCTTGATGCCGGCAGACAGCTCCGTCATCGCACCCTGCTCGAAGTGCTCCAGGATTCGCCCGTTGTTCAGGTGCAGGTCGAACGTCTCGTCCTGCTCTTCCGACGGCGCAATCCATTCCAGCGGATAGAATTTCGCCTTGCCATCCGGGAACGGAAATCCATCCTTGAACAGGTACGGCGAATCCGTGCCATCCGCCGCCACAGGCCATTGCAGCGATTTGTATCCCTCCAGCCGCTCATACGTCACACCCGCAAACATCGGCGTCAACGCAGCAACCTCCGCCATGATCTCCGACGGGTGCGAGTACGTCCATTCCGCGCCCATCCGGTTCGCGATCATCTGCAGGATTTCCCAGTCCGGCCGTGACTCCCCCAGCGGTTCCATCGCCTTGTACAGCCGCTGAATCCGCCTCTCCGTATTTACAAACGTGCCGTCCTTTTCAAGCGAGGGCGACGCCGGCAGCACCACGTTCGCAAACTTGCACGTCTCTGAAAATGCAACGTCCTGCACGATCAAAAAATCCACCTGCGCCAACGCCTGTCCCACATGGTTCGCATTCCCATCCGACGTGATCGTGTCTTCGCCCTTGATGTACAGCGACCGGATCTTGCCCTCCAGAATCGACTCCATCATCTCGTGGTTGTCCTTGCCCTTCGTCACCGGCAGACTCACCTCCCACGCAGCCTCGAACTTTGCCCGCACCTCGGCATCGTCGACCAGCTGATACCCCGGAAACAGGTTCGGCATCGACCCGAAGTCGCTCGCGCCCTGCACATTGTTGTGTCCCCGCAGCGGATACGCCCCCGCGCCGCGCCGCGCATAGTTTCCCGTCGCCAGCAGCAGGTTGCTAATCGCCGTCGACGTGTCCGACCCGCCGCAATGCTGCGTCACGCCCATCGCCCACAGCACGCATGTCCCGTCCGCCTCCACGATCTCCTTCGCCACCGTCCGCAGCGTTTCCGCCGCAATCCCCGTCACCGTCTCCGCAAACTCCATCGTGAACGTCGCCAGGCTCGCCACGTACTCCTCGCGCTTGTTCACCAGCCGCTCGATAAAGTCCTTGTGCTCCCATCCCATGTCGAAGATGTATTTCGTCACAGCGCTCAGCCACACCAGGTCCGTGCCGGGATTGGGCCGCATAAAGATGTCCGCGCGCTCCGCCATCTCGTGCTTGCGGATATCGCTCACGATCAGCTTTTGCCCACGGAATTTGTGCGACCGCTTCACCCGCGTCGCCAGCACCGGGTGACTCTCCGCCGTGTTCGACCCCACGATCAGCACCAGCCCCGCCATCTCAATATCCGAGATCGACCCCGCGTCCCCGCCCAGCTTCACCGTCCGCTGCAGCCCCATCGTCGCCGGCGTCTGGCAGTACCGGCTGCAGTTGTCGATGTTGTTCGTCCCCACCACCGCCCGCGCCAGCTTCTGCATCAGGTAGCTTTCTTCATTCGTGCACTTGCTTGATGCGATGAATGCGAGCGCGTCCGGTCCGTACTCCTCTTTGATCGACGTGAACTTGCTCTCGATCAGGTCCAGAGCCTCCTCCCACGTCGCCTCCACATACGTATCGCCCTTTCCCGGCACGCTCTTCCGGATCAGCGGCGTATGCAGCCGCGACTCCGCATTGGTATACCCCCACCCGAACTTGCCCTTCACGCACGTGCTGATCCCGTTGGCAGGCCCATGCTCCGGCTCGATCTTCAAGATGTGCCGGTCCCGCGTCCACACCTCGAAGCTGCACCCTACGCCGCAATACGTGCACACCGTCTTTGTGCGCTTCACGCTCGCCTCGCGCATCTTCGATTCCATGTTGCTGATCGCCATGATCGGCGGATAGCCCAACTCCGGCTCAATCCCCTTGACCACCTCAATCATGTCGTCCAGCACCTTGCCCGGCAGATTCGTCAGGTACCCGGTCTTGCCCAGCATGCTCTTTTCCATCAGCGCATTGCACGGGCATACCGTAATGCAGTGCCCGCAGCTCACGCAGCTCGACCCCGCAATCTGCTCCCCGCCATCCCACAGCACGCGCGGATGCTTGCTCGTCCAGTCGATCGTCAACGTCTCGTTTACCTGTACGTTCTGGCACGCCTCCACGCACCGTCCGCACAGGATGCACTGGTCCGCGTCGTACCGGTAGAACGGGTTCGAGTGATCCTGCGGATAGGGCTTGCTCAGGTACGGCCGCACCTGGTGCTTCACCTGCATCTCTCCCACCGCGTTGTGCACCGTGCAGTTCCCGTTGCTGTTGTCGCACACCGTGCAATATAGGTCGTGGTTGGCCAGCACACGGTCCATCGCCTCGCGCTGCGCCGCATCCGCCCGTGCGCTCTCGCTCACCACACGCATGCCCGGCACCACCTCCGTCGCACACGCCCGCACCAGGTTGCCCTCCACCTCCACCATGCATGTGTCGCACGTCTGAATCGGCCCCATCTGCTCGTGATAACAAAGCTGCGCGACACTCCGGTACTCCCCACTGCCGGCTGCCCGCGCCGAGTTCGGCGAAAACTCCGGATGGAACGCCGGCGACGAACCATGCGCGTCCGTCAACGGCATGGCAAACTGCGCCGCCCGCCGCTCCCCTGGCGACAACAGCCGATCCTCCACCCGGTCGCCCGCCTCCCGCAGCGAGTCGTTCGCCAGCTTCGCCGCCCGGTTCAGCACCTCGATCAGCAGTTCCCCCGGCGCCGCCGGCACCACGCGGCCATTCACGGTGATCTCGGTTGTCAGCGGTTGGTCCAGCGGCGTGTTCAGCAATCGTTTCTGCAACATGCCTGGATTCAACGCCAGTTCCATACACAAAGCAATCGGCGGCCCTCGCAGGCCGCCGCTCACCTTCGAACATCGGCGCAAACTATCGCGAGCCCACCGCTTCCGGCGCACGATGGCGTCCGCCGATTCCCGTCAGCGCCCCGATCACCGCCTCCTGCCACCCCGTCAGCTCCTCCTCGCGCAGCGTCCGCTCGCCAGACTGAAACACCATCCGCAGCAGCAGCGAATACTCTCCCGCTGCCACGCTCTTTCCCTTCGCATCACGGAAGATCTCCACCGGCTCCAGCAAGATCATCTCCGCCACAGCCAGCCCCTTCACCGCGCGCACCACATCCGCCCATCGCACTCCGTCCCCAAACAGGAACGACAGATCCCGCTCTACCGCCTGAAACCGCGAAGGCTCAACCGCACTCGGCTGCCGCAGCGGACACGCGTACAGCGCCGGCAAGTACACCTCCGCCAGCACCGTCCGCTCCCGCAGCTTCCGCGCCTCCCGCTCCGCCGTGCTCAACTCTCCCACCACCGCCAGCACCGTCCCACCCGCCATCACTCGTGCACCGCGTCCCGGCTCCATCCACCCCGGCAAATCCTCCGCCGACCACACCAGCCCCGGCGTCACAAACCGCGCCAGCACCTCTTCCAGCGAGCCCTTGGTCTCAAAGAACAACGCATCCGCCGCCGCCACCGTCCGCGTCACCGCACCCTCGCCAAACGCCGCCAGCGCCAGCGCCGGCTCTTCCACCACCGTCTCGGTCGACCCCGAAAACACGTTCCCCATCTCGAACAGCCGCACCTCGCGCACATCGCGCGTGCTGTTCTGCGCCACCATTCCCACCACGCCCGGCAGCAGGCTCGGCCGCAGCACGCCTGCCTCCGCGCTCAGCGGATTTCCCATCGCCACCGCCGTCCCCGCCGCGTTCAGCTCATGCTTGGAGATCGTCGAGAAGCCATGGTCCGCCGTCAGAATAATGTCCGT
>CAXTJO010000051.1:0-11397 GCA_964244665.1 uncultured Terriglobus sp. | reverse complement strand
CTTCTCGACGTCGCCCACCTGCTCCAGGTGAAACACCGCCGTCCCCGCCGTGAACAATGCACTCTCTGCCTCGCCCGCAAATGTGCTCCCCAGCGCCTCCGTGTACCCCAGCGCCATTAGCACTTCACGTACCTTCGCCTCGGCCGCCGCAAAGGGCAGGGCAGTTACGCCCCCGCCAAAGCTCGGCAGCGTATCCGCAAATCCGTTGTAGCCATACACCCGCGCAATCTCTTCGATCAGGTCGATCTCGCGGTGAAGGTCCAGCCGCCAGCTCGGTAACCCCACCTCAAATTCTCCGCCGTCCATCGTCGGCCGAAGCGCACATCCCAGCGCCTCCAGGTACTGCTCCACCTTATCTTCGGGAACTACGTTCCCACTGCGGCCAGCCTCCAGCGTCGTCCCCAGCAGCGCCTGCGCATACCCCACACGCAGCAACACTCGCTGCCGCTTCGTCGTCTTCTCTTCCCACGCCGCAACCGACACATCCGTCAACGCCGCATCCGCCACGCCACCGCAATGCGCCTCCAGCGCCCGCGTCACCAGCCGGTTAGCCAGCGCACATGCACCTAAATCTGCCCCCCGCTCGTACCTGTGGCTCGCATCCGTGTGCAGCCCGTGCCGCCGCGAACTCGCGCGAATCGCCGCCGGCGCAAACCACGCAGCCTCCACCAGGATATTCTTCGTCGCCTCCGTCACGCGCGACTCCCACCCGCCCATCACACCGGCCAGCCCCAGTGCCTTGCGCTCGTCCGCAATCACCAGGTCATTAACGGTCAGCGTCTTTTCCGACCCATCCAGCAACCGCAGCGTCTCACCAGCCACCGCCCGCCGCACCACGATCCCGCCCTCCAGCGTGTCCAGGTCGAACACATGCGTCGGGTGCCCCATCGCTATCCAGTTGTAATTCGTCGCATCCACAGCATTGCTGATCGCCTTCTGCCCCAGCGCCCGAAACCTCTCCGCAACCAGCCCGCTCGTCGCCCCCACCGTCACGCCGCGCACCACCCGCGCCGTAAACCGCCCACACAAATCCTCCGCCTCAATCCGAACAGGGAAGCCACCGCTCGCAGCCTCACCCGCCGCCTCCAGGCCCTCGGCATGCAACACCCGCCGGTCCTCCAGCCCCAGCAGCGGCACCCCATAAATCGCCGCCGCCTCCCGCGCCACACCATAGTGGTTCATCGCGTCCACGCGGTTCGTCGTAATGTCCATCTCGAACAGGTGCCCGCCGTCCGCCAGCTCGTGCACACCCTCCACCGCAATCCCACGCAGCGTCAAATCCTCGGCCAACTGCCGATCATCCACACCCAGCGCAGGCAAATACTCACGCAACCAATTCGTCAAAATATTCATAAGTGCAGCGAGTCATCGACTTAGCACGTCCGCTAAGTCGCGCCCTATCTCCTGTCCTACTGAAACTGCGAAAGAAACCGCATATCACCGGAATAAAACTGCCCAATGTCGCCAACGCCGTACTTCATCATTGCGATGCGCTCGACGCCCATGCCGAAGGCGAAACCACTGATGCCGGCCACGGCATACGCCGGCTCCAACCCATTCTCCACGCGCCGCGCATCCACCGCCGCAAACACCGCCGGGTCCACCATTCCACACCCCAGCAACTCGATCCACCCACTATGCTTGCACTTTCGGCAACCACTTCCGCCGCAGAACGGACAAGAAATCTGCACATCCGCACTCGGCTCCGTGAACGGAAAGAACGAAGGGAAAAACCGGGTCTTCACCGCAGACCCGAAGAACGCCTTCATCGCGTGGTCCAGCGTCCCCTTCAAGTCGCTGAACGTAATCCCCCGATCCACGCACAACCCTTCCACCTGGTGAAAGATCGGCGAGTGGGTCGCGTCGCTCTCATCGTTGCGGTGCACCTTGCCCGGAATCACCAGCCGCAGCGGCGGCGGCCCCGCAATCATGCTCCGTATCTGCACCGGCGACGTGTGCGTCCGCATCAGCAGCCGCTCGCGCAGCGGTTTGCGCGCCTGGTCCGCCACCACCAGCGTGTCCTGCGTATCCCGCGCCGGATGATCCGGCGGAAAATTCAGCGCCTCGAAGTTATAAAAATCCGTCTCCACCTCCGGCCCCACCCCAACCGAATACCCCAGCGCCGCAAATACCCCCACCATCTCCCGCATCGTCCGCGTCAGCGGATGTTCCACCCCTACCCCACGCCGAATTCCCGGCAGCGAAAGGTCCAGTGGGTCACCACTTCCCCTGGCTGCGACGCCTGGACGGGCGAAAACGTCCTTGAGAAACTCACGTTTGTCGAAGCCAGCCTTTGCGCTTTTCAGGGCTGCTTCGCTGTGACCCCTGAACTCAGCAAAGTTCACGCCAAACTTTGATTTACTTATGGCAGGGACGTGTTTGATCCAACCAGCGATCCCCTTGTTGATGAGCCCTGCGCTCGTCCCAAACCAGCGAATCCGCAGAGCCTCTAGCTGTTCGGGGGTTGTAACCGCCTTCAGCTCGCCATCGAAAGCACTTGCGGCGCTCTGGAACGCAGCTCGCATCGCGCTGTCGTCGCCAAAGTCAAGTGCGTCCGGTAGGTCGTAACTCACGCTGCCACCGACAACGTTGCAACCCGCACCTTCGGCTCCGGAATCGGCAGACCATCCTCCAGCATTGCATCCAGGTGAAACTCGATGCCGTCACGAATCAGGGTCTCAGTCTCCTCAAACGTCTCGCCGGCTACGCCCAACCCGGGCAGATCAGGAGCATGCGCGCTCCATCCCGTCGCCGTCTTTTCAAATACCACTGCGTACTCTCTCGTCATTTCAGCCCTGCCTGCTTCAGAATAGCTCGGTACGTTCCTTCATCTATGTCATCCGAGCGTTTACCCGCAACGGTCACACGACGAGTCTTGACCGGGTGCTTGTACTGCTGATGGCTTCCTCGCTGCGAAACGAAAAACCATCCATCCCGATTCAACATGTCTCAGATTTCTCTAACCTTCTTCGCCATCTACAGCGCCCACCACACAATCCCCACACTCACCACCCCCAGCAGCCAGCTCGTCCTGTCCGTAATCGCGTACACCACCGGGTCCTCGTGCAACTGCCCCCGGCTCGCCAGCAGCCACACCCGGCACAGCCACAGGATCACCACCGGTACCAGCAGCCACAGCCGCGCCGGATGCGCATACAGCAGATTTGCCAGCCCGCTGATGTACATCGTCAGCACCACCACGCTGGCAAACGCGCTGCTCGTCCCAAACGACCGCAGCTGCTCCATGTCGTCCGTGCCGTACCCGCGTCCGCTCGCCTTCGTCCGCCCGCTCTTCACCATCAGTTCCAGCTCGGCAAACCGCTTCACAAATGCCAGCGACAGAAAGAAAAAAATTGAGAACGCCGCCAGCCACGCCGACACGTCGATATCCGTGGCCGCCGATCCCGCCAGGATCCGCACCGTGTACAGCCCGCTCAGCACCAGCACGTCCACCAGGGCCTGCCGCTTCAGATAGAAGGAGTACAGCAGCGTCGTCGCGGTATACAGCCCCAGCCATTCCAAGAAGCGAAACGGCCGTCCCAGCACCTCGTGCACGCCGCCCACGCCCGGCAGCGACGCATACAGGTGCGGCAACGCCAGCGCCAGGCCGATGGCGATTGCAAAAAACAGCCCAACTACCCCCAGCCCAACAAAAGGTGACAGATCGCCCGCCGCAAACGGCCTCAACCGCTTCCGCGGATGTCTTCGGTCCGCCTCGATGTCCAACAAATCATTGATGATATACGTCGCGCTGGCACAGAACGACAGCGACAAAAACGCCATCACCGTGGCCGCAAGTGTATTCGTTGCATATACATGCGCCAGCAGCACAGGCAAAAACACCAGCACATTCTTCGCCCACTGGTGAAGCCGGATCGCCTTCAGCAGGGACTGTGCGCTGCCACGCCGGTCCACGAACTCCCGGTGTGCCTCCACGCCATCCCGCCGCATCGCCGTCCGCAGATTGCCGTGCGGATTCGCCACCATCGGCTCCCGGCTCGCCTGCAGCAGCGTACGGTCCGGCAGTGCATTGCCGATGTACGAAAACCCCTGCGGAAATTTCGCCCGGAACGCCGCCAGCTTGTTCTTCCCCGCCAGGTTATGTTTGCCATCCGACGCCAAGACCCCGGCAAACAGGCCTACGTGCGCCGCCACCTGCTCCGCGAAACCGATATCCGCTGCGGTGGCCAGGTAAATCTCCCGGCCACGTGCCCGTTCCTGGCGCAAATATTCCAGCAGCGGCACGTTGTAGGGCAGGTGTTCCACGTCCACCACGGCCCGGCTCGTCACCTGCCGTTTGAACGCCGCGCGCCCTTCGCTCACCCACTGTGGCCAGCGTAATGCCGTGGCTGGTTGTTGCCGTGCCAGCAGCAACACCGCGTCTACCAGCGTGTCGCTCTTCACCAGCGTGCCGTCCAGGTCCACGCACAGCGGCACCTCGCGAGCAGCGCCCGCTTCCGTTGGCAGCAGTTCAGAAGTCGTCAGGGCTTCGCTCCGCGATACAGGGTCTTGGGTGTCCGGCATGGCCGTCCCCTCAAATTATAAGGAGCAACAGCTGCACTGTTGTACGTCGCCTACATTTGTTGCGCCGCTCACGATTGCGGCCCGTCCCCGAAACTCTCTGCGCCGGGGAACGTACATCTATTAGTCTGGCAATACTGCGGCTCCGCGCAAGCGGCATCCGCCGTCACAAAGTTCGAGTTCCCAAAGGCTTACTGAAGACATGTCATCGCCCACAACGAGCGAGCAGCACACCCTCCCCGATCACCATGAGGTGCGTGCTCTTCCGGAACATGCCTCCCCCGCGTCCACCGGCCTGCCAAATGACGCCGCGCAGCATCCCGCCGCACCCCCGCAAAAGCGCAAAAGCTCCTGGCTGCGTCTTGCCATCATTCTGCTCGTCGTTCTGGCTGCCATTGCCGGTGTGGTCTACCGGATTCGCACCAACAAAAAAGCCGATCAAAAGCAGGCTCAGGGTGCCGCTGCCGCCGCCAACCGTCCCGTGCCCGTAGCGTTCGACGTCGTACAACAGCGCGCCGTGCCTATCTACCTTCAGGCCCTCGGCACCGTCACCGCCTACAACACCGTTACCCTCAAAAGCCGCGTCGATGGGCAGATCGTCCGCGTCAACTTCCGGGAAGGCCAAAGCGTTACGCAGGGTCAGCTTCTCATCGAGATCGATCCACGGCCCTACCAGGCCGCGCTCGCCCAGGCACAGGGCAACTACACCCGCGACCAGGCCAACGCCGCCAATGCCGACGCCCAGCAGCAGCGCTATAACCAGCTCTATGCCGCCGGCGTTGTCAGCCGCGAGCAGGCACAGGCGCAGGAAAGCACTGCCGGCCAGGCTGTCGGCACCCTCGCCAGTGATCGCGCAGCCATCGAATCCGCCCGCGTCAATCTCGCCTACACCCGCATCACCTCGCCCATCAACGGCATCGTCGGTCTGCGTCAGGTCGACATGGGCAACATTATCGCCGCCAATTCCAGCACCGGCCTTGTCGTCCTCACCCAAGTAGAGCCCATCGCCGTCATTTTCACGCTGCCGGAAGACCAGCTTCCCCAGGTCTTCGGTCGCATGCGTGGCGGCCACCAGCTCACTGCGGAGGCATGGGACCGCGCCAACACACGCATGCTCGCCACGGGCAATCTGCTCACAGTCGACAACCAGATTGACACCACCACCGGCACTGCCAAGCTCAAAGCCGTCTTCAACAACGTCGACGGCGCGCTGTTTCCCAACCAGTTCGTCAACATCCGGCTTGTGCTGGAAAATCGTACCAACGCCGTTACCTTACCCGCCGCCGCTGTCCAGACGGGCTCCAATGGCTCTTACGTGTACGTCGTCGACATGGCGCATCCAATCGCGCCGCAGGCACCCGCCACCGGCGATAGCAAAGGCAACGCCGCCACCTCCCAGGCCAATCCATCCGCTCCCGACGCCGCCGGCACGCCCACTGGCAGCACCGGCACCACGTCCAGCACCGGCACTGGAACCACCGCCGGCACGGCAGCCGGGGGTTCCGGCGCGGCAGCCGGCGGCGGCTCCGGCCGTAGTCACGGCTCCGGACGCGGCGGTGCAGGCGGCGGTGCAGGTAGTGGCGGTAATCGCCAGACCAGCTATCCCGTTCGCGCCACGCCCATCGTCATCGACCTGACCCAGGGCTCGACCGTGGTCGTCCGCAGCGGCGTCAGGCCTGGCGACCGCGTCGTGACCGATGGCGAAGAAAAGTTGAAGGACGGCAGCAAGGTCATCCCGCGCCCCGCCGCCGTGGTGGACGGCAGCAACACCACCGGGAACGCCTCCGCCGCCACCCCGCCTAATCCGCCGGACACCACAAACACCCGTTCTACCCGCACGCCGGATTCCAGCTTCAACAACAACGGCAATGGCGACCGCGACGCCCCCACACCTCCGGCGGGCACAACCGGCACCCAGCAGAACGGCCATCGCCCACACCGGCCCAGGCCGCAGGGAGCACCCCAGCAGTGACGCTCCCCCTCGCACCCACGGCTCATCCCACACAGGGAAGGGAATCGCAATGAGTCCGTCGCGCCCCTTTATCCTGCGTCCCGTCGCCACCGCCCTGCTTATGGTGGCGATTCTGCTCGCCGGCGGCGTCTCCTACTTTCAGCTTCCCGTCTCTGCACTGCCGCAGGTGGACTACCCCACCATTCAGGTCCAGACCTTCTACCCTGGTGCCAGCCCGGAGGTCATGTCCTCCGCCGTCACCGGCCCGCTTGAGCGCCAGTTCGGCCAGATTCCCGGCCTCACGGAGATGACCTCCACCTCGTCCGGCGGCGGCAGCATCATCACCCTCCAGTTCTCGCTCGCCGAATCGATCGACGTCGCCCAGCAGGACGTGCAGGCCGCCATCAATGCCGCCCAAAGCTACCTGCCCAAAGACCTGCCCAACCCGCCCATCTATAACAAGGTCAACCCTGCAGACGCGCCCATCCTTACGCTTGCATTGACCAGCGACTCGCTCCCCCTAACCAAAGTGGAAGATCTCGCGGACACCATCCTCGCGCAGAAAATCTCGCAGCTCTCAGGCGTCGGTCTCGTCTCGATTGCGGGCGGCCAAAAACCCGGCGTCCGCATCCAGGCCAACCCCACGGCCCTTGCCGGCTACGGTCTGTCGCTGGAAGATATGCGCACGGCGTTGGCCAGCGCGAACGTAGACCAGGCCAAGGGCAACCTCAACGGCGCGCACCAGTCCTACACCATCGGTGCCAACGATCAGATCGTCGATGCCAAGGGTTACAACGACGTCATCATCGCCTACCGCAACGGTTCCCCGGTCTTCCTGCGCGACGTTGCCAACTCCGTTGACGCCGCGGAAAATGAGTTCCAGGCCGCATGGATGGGCCGTGCACCCGAAAATGGCGAGCCCGCCACCACCTACCCCGCCGTCATCGTCAACATCCAGCGGCAGCCCGGTGCCAACATCATCGGCGTCGTCGATCGCATCCAGGCGCTGCTGCCTCGCCTGCAGGCCACCCTGCCGTCGTCCGTCAAACTGCAGGTCCTCACCGACCGCACCAACACCATCCGCGCCTCCGTCAGCGACGTCGAGTTCGAGCTCCTGCTCACCATCGGTCTCGTCATCCTCGTCATCTTTTTGTTTCTGCGCTCCTGGCGTGCCACCATCATCCCGTCCGTCGCTGTGCCGCTCTCCATCGTCGGCACCTTCGGCGTCATGTATCTGCTCGGCTATTCACTCGACAACCTGTCGCTCATGGCCCTCACCATCTCGACCGGCTTCGTCGTCGACGATGCCATCGTCATGGTCGAAAACATCGACCGCTACCTGGAGCAAGGTCACTCGCCGCTCGACGCCGCTCTCATGGGCTCCGAGCAAATCGGCTTTACCATCCTGTCGCTCACCATCTCGCTCATCGCGGTGCTCATCCCACTGCTATTCATGGGTGACATCGTTGGCCGTCTCTTCCGCGAGTTCGCCGTCACGCTTTCCGTCACCATCCTTGTGTCGGCGGTCGTCTCGCTCACACTCACGCCCATGATGGCCGCCAAACTCCTCAAACACACGCCCGAAAGTGAGAAGGGTGCCTTCTACAAAAAGTCAGAAGAATTCTTCGAGTGGGTCATCGCGCGCTACGCCACCGGCGTCCGCTTTGTCCTGCGCCACCAAACGCTCACCCTTCTCGTCACCCTCGCGACCTTCCTGCTCACCTTCGTGCTGTACCTTGTCGTGCCCAAGGGCTTCTTCCCCGTGCAGGACACGGGTGTCATCCTCGCGATCACCGACACAGCGCAGGACACCAGCTTCTCCGCGATGAGCCACAAGCAGCAGGCTGTAGCCGAAAAGATCCTCGAAGATCCCGACGTCGAATCGATCAGCTCGTTCATCGGCATCGATTCCACCAACACCACGCTCAACTCCGGCCGCATCCAGATCAATCTGCGCGACAAGGAACAGCGCAAAACCGATGCGCAGGGCGTCATCCGCCGTCTGCAGCCAAAGCTCAGTCAGATTGAAGGCATCCAGGCCTACCTGCAGCCACTGCAGGACCTCACCGTCGAAAACCGCACCGCCCGCACCCAGTACCAGTACTCCATTGAGGACGCGTCCACCACGGAACTCATCCAGTGGTCCGACATCCTTCTGCGCAAATTCAAAACTCTGCCGCAGCTCGCCGACGTTGCGACTGACCAGACCACCGACGGCCTTCAAGCCTCCCTCGTGATCGACCGCAACACCGCCTCACGCCTCGGTATCACGCCGCAGAACATTGACGACACGCTCTACGACGCCTTCGGCCAACGTCAGGTCTCCACCATCTTTACCCAGCAAAACCAGTACCACGTCATTCTCGAAGTCTCGCCCAAGTTCCAGCGAAACCCCACCGCGCTCGACGCCATCTACGTCAAAAGCTCAAACGGCACCCAGGTTCCGCTCAGCACGTTTACACACTTTGAGCAGCGGCCGGCGACCCTCGCCGTCTCCCACCAGGGGCAGTTTCCGTCGGTCAACCTGTCATTCAATCTCGCGCCCGGTGCGTCCATCGGCGACGCAGTCACTGCCGTCCGCAAGGCGGAAAAGGAAGTCAACGCGCCCCTCAGCGTCAACGCTCAGTTTGAGGGCACCGCCGCCTCCTTCGAGGCCTCGCTGACGAACGAGCCGCTGCTCATTCTTGCCGCGCTCATCACCGTCTATATCGTGCTCGGTGTGCTGTACGAAAGCTACATTCACCCCATCACGATCCTGTCCACGCTGCCATCCGCCGGCGTCGGTGCCATTCTCGCGTTGCAGATCACCAATACCGACCTTTCCGTCATCGCCTTGATCGGCATCATCCTGCTCATCGGCATCGTCAAAAAGAATGCCATCATGATGATCGATTTCGCCCTCGAAGCCGAGCGCGAACAGGGTAAATCGCCCGAAGAAGCCATCTACCAGGCGTGTCTGCTCCGCTTCCGCCCCATTATGATGACCACCATGGCCGCGCTCCTCGGCGGCGTGCCCCTCGCCCTCGGCAGCGGTACCGGTTCCGAACTACGAAGGCCTCTCGGCATCACCATCGTCGGTGGCCTCATCGTCTCGCAGATCCTTACCCTGTTCACCACACCCGTCGTCTACCTCTTCTTCGACCGCATCGGCCGCCGTTATTTCGGCACAGAAGAAGCCGACCGCGAGTTCCAGCAGCACGCCCACGAACATCAGCCCGAATACGCCGCCGGCGACTAGCTCTCACCCATGGACCACGAATTCCAACCAGGCGACACCACCCCCCGCGACCACCAGCAGCCCGGCGACGCGTCCAAACTCGACGCGCTCCAGCACGGCCCCGACACCCGCGCCGGTGACTCCGCCCCGCGCGACCGTGCTTCCGAGTCCGACCATCAACGCAACGATGAACTTGAAGAAGCCTCCGAACCCATCGGCAACGTCCACTTCTCCGCGCCCTTCATCCGCCGCCCCGTCGCCACCTTTCTTCTCTCGGTCGCCATCATCCTTGCCGGTGCCGTCGCCTACAAGCTTCTTCCTGTCGCCTCCCTGCCAGAGGTCGAGTTTCCCGTGATCTCCGTCGGTGCGGGCCTGCCCGGTGCCGACCCTCAGACCATGGCGTCTTCGGTGGCTACACCGCTTGAGCGCCAGTTCAGCCGCATTGCCGGCATCAACCAGATGACCTCCACCTCGCAGCAGGGTTCGGTCAGCATCACCATGCAGTTCGACCTCACGCGCGACATCAATGGTGCCGCGCGCGATGTCCAGGCCGCCATCAGCGCCGCCCGCGCCCAACTGCCCGCCAACCTGCCCAGCAATCCCACCTATCGCAAGATCAACCCGGCAGATGCACCTATCCTCATCCTCGCGCTCACCTCCGACACGCTCACCGTGCCCCAGGTCTACGACGCGGCAGATTCCATCCTGGCCCAAAAGCTCGCTGCAGTGCAGGGTGTCGGCCAGACCTTCGTCGGCGGCTCCTCCAAGCCCGCCGTCCGGCTTGAGGCCAACCCCTCCCAGCTCACAAGCTACAACCTTTCCATGAACGCCGTCTCGGCGGCTGTGCAAACCTTCAACGTCAATCAACCCAAGGGCTACCTCAATGGCGACGACCGGCGCTGGGCGGTCAGCACGTCCGACCAGCTTTTCGGTGCCGACGCCTACCGCCCCCTGGTCATCGCCACCAGCCGCGGCCCTGTCTCGAACGCCCAGGCCTCCAACGGCCTGCAGGCCAACGTCGCCAGCGCCGCAACCAGCGCCACCTCTGGCAGCACCGCCGGCACCGTCGCCAGCTCCACGGGCAGCGGCGGCACCGCAGTCTCGGCTACCGCCACAGCCGCCTCTGGCAGCGTTGCATCCACGGCATCTACCGGCAGCTCCGGCGGTGCTTCCTCCACCTCGTCCGCGGCCACCTCCAATACCGCATCCCCTACAACCGCAAACCTCAACACCGGCGTTGGCTACCAGTCCGCCGCGCTCAACACAAACAGCTCCAACGTCGCCACCACCAGCACCAATGCCGCCGGCATCGTCCGCCTCGGCGACATCGCCACCGTCATCAACTCCGTTGAAGACATCCACACCTTCGGCATGTTCAACGGCCATCCGTCCATCCTTCTCATCGTCTTCAAGTCGCCCGGTGCCAACGTCATCTCCACGGTCGACAACGTCCTCAAGCAGCTTCCCCTGCTGCAGGCGTCCATCCCGCCCAGCATCAAGCTGCAGGTCGCGCTCGACCGCACCGCCACCATCCGCGCCTCCGTCAAAGACATCACGCGCACCCTCATCATCACCATCGTTCTCGTCATCCTCGTCGTCTTCGCCTTCCTGCGCGAGGTACGGTCGACCCTCATCCCCTCCGTCTCGGTGCCGCTCTCCCTCCTCGGCACCTTCGGCGTCATGTACCTGCTCGGCTACACGCTCGACA
>CAXTJO010000050.1:0-18657 GCA_964244665.1 uncultured Terriglobus sp. | reverse complement strand
CCGCGCCTGGCTCGGCAGGTCCTCCCACACGTCCTCCCACGTCGCCGTCAGCTTGGCACCCTGCTTGATCAGCGTATTCGGCCCCCATGCATTTTTGTTCGTCACGTTGCCCGGCACGGCATACACGTCGCGGTTCTGCTCCATCGCGCACCGCGCCGTAATCCGCGTGCCGCTGTTCTCTGCCGCCTCAATCACCAGCACACCGATACTCATGCCGCTCAGAACGCGATTGCGCAGCGGAAAGTTCTGCGGCGCCGGAAACGTCCCCATTGGAAACTCGGTGATAATGCACCCGCCACTCATCAGGATCGACTCCGCAAGCCGCTTGTTTTCTTTCGGATAGATCACATCGATTCCCGTCCCCCACACCGCCACCGTCTTGCCTTTCGCCTCGATTGCCCCCTTGTGCGCCTCCGTGTCCACGCCCCGCGCCATCCCGCTCAAAATCACCAATCCCCGGTTCGCCAGGTCCCGCGACAGCATCGTCGCCATCCCCGCACCATACGGCGACGGGTGCCGCGTACCCACCACCGCAATCCCCGGCAGCGCCAGCAGCGCCGTCTCGCCCCGCGTCCACAGCACCGCCGGTGGATCGTAAATCTCTCGCAGCCGGTCCGGGTACTCCGCGCAGTCGTGCGTCAAAAATCCCGCACCCTGCTCCTCCACCTGTGCAATCTCCTCCTCCGCCGCCGTCCGCGCCTTGCCCTCGAACACAAACCGCGCACTCGCCGCCGGCAGCCCCAACCCCTCCAGCTCCGTCAACCCCAAACCGAACAGCGCCGCCGCGTCACCCAGCTTCCCCATCGCCCGCACCGTCCGCGTCGCCCCCATCCCCGGCGTCAGCACCAGCGCCATCCAGGCCAGCCGCGCCGCTTCACTCCCCTGCTCCACCGCCATCCTGCCTCCACAACATGTTTTGCCCGTTATATACCCAGTGCCCCGTGCCTGCTCTAACCTGTTCCCTAGTGCCTAGTGCCTAATGCCTTGTGCCTGCTCTCAACAGGAACCCCCAACCAACCCTCAACATCCAACTCACAGCGTGCCCACCCCGTCCCCAGCCCGTCTCCGCATCGCCGCCATCGACTTCCTCAACCCCGCCCCCCTTCTCTACAGCTTTGAGCACGACCCCCTCGCCACCACCCTCCGCGACCGTTACGCCCTCCACTACACCAGCCCCGCCAACTGCGCCGCCCAGCTCGGCGCCGGCGAAGCCGACCTCGGCCTCATCCCCATCGGCGCCCTCCCGCATCTGCCTCATCTCGTCGCCGTCCCCGGCTGCACCATCGCCTCGCTGCAACAGGTCCGCTCCATCCAGCTCGTCCTCAAACCCGGCCTGACCCTCGGCACCATCCAAACCCTCGCCGCCGACACCGCCTCCCGCTCCTCCGTCGCCTACACCGAACTCCTCCTCCGCGCCTTCTACAACAACTCCCCCCGCATCGCTCCCACCCCCGCACACCTCCCCACCATGCTCCAGCACGCCGACGCCGCTCTCCTCATCGGCGACCCCGCAATTCTTGCCCTCGAACACCAAACCGACTACCCGGACCACGCCTGGCACGACCTCGCCACCCTCTGGCACCACCACACCGGCCTGCCCTGGGTCGCCGCCGTCTGGGCCGTCAACCCTGCCGCCCTCGCCGGCACCGCCACCACCCCCACCCGCCTCATCCAGGACCTCACGGGCTCCCGCGACGCCGGCCTCACCCACATCGACACCCTCGTCGCCGACTGGCAGCCCCGCATCGCCATCCCCCCCACCACCATCCGCACCTACCTCACCCAAAACATCCACTACGATCTCGATCCCGCCTGTCTCCAGGCCATCGCCCGCTTCTACACCCTCGCCGCCTCCACCGGCACCCTGCCGCTCTACGCCCTCCGCCTCCTCAAAACCTGACCCGCGCGACTTCCATCCCTCCCGGCGCGTCCTATCTAGAACGCATGCACGCCACCCTGGCCATCCTCGTTCAAACCGCACACCACGCCCATCACGCGCGCGGCGGTATCCTCGGCTACTTCATGCGTCTCGGCCCCCTCGGCCTTCTTCTCGTCTCCGTCATCGACAGCTCCCCCATCCCGCTCCCCATCCCCGGCTCGTCCGACCTCCTCGTCACCGTCTTCGCCGCGCAAAATCGTGGCTGGCTCTTTGCCACCCTCATCGCCACCCTCGGCTCGGCCATCGGCTGCATCGCCAGCTACCAGCTTGGCGTTGTCGGCGGCGTTACCCTGCTCGACAAGTACGCCCCGCGCCGCTTTGCCGACCGCCTCAAGCACTGGTCCGAGCACCACGCCATGCTCTCCGTCGCCCTCCCCGCCATCTTGCCGCCGCCCGCGCCGCTCATGCCCTTCCTCATCGCCGCCGGTGCCCTCCGCATGCCTCGCCGCATCTTTTATCCCACCTTCATCGTCAGCCGTTTCGCGCGACACGCCCTCTACGCCTGGCTCGGCGTCCATTACGGCCGCCACATCCTCCCCCTCTACAACCGCATCACCGAGCAGTATGGCTGGATTCTCCTACTCGTCGTCTGGGGCTCCATCGCCTTCGCCATCGTGTACGCCGCCACCAAGCTCATCCAGGCCCGCCGCGCCAACCCAAAAAGAAAAGCCGCGGCAATCGCCACGGCCTAGCATCTCCAATTCCACCCTCTCAAAATTCCCACCGCAACAGCGTCGCACCCACCGTATACCCCCCGCCAAAGCTCGCCAGCAGCACCAGGTCGCCGTTCTTCAGCTGCCCGTTCTCCAACCCCGTCCGCATCGCCAGCGGAATCGTCGCGCCCGTCGTATTCCCAAAGCAGTCGATGTTGATCACCACCCGCTCCACCGGCATCCCCAACCGATCCGCCGTCGCCGTAATAATTCGCCGGTTTGCCTGGTGCGGTATAAAACAATCGATCGCCCCACTCGCAATCCCGTTCCGCTCCAGCACCGCCTCACTCAGCTCCGCCATCTTCCGCACCGCCGTCTTGAACACCGCACCGCCGTCCTGCCGCACATAGTGCATCCGCTCCCGCAGCGTCTCGTCCGACGCCGGGTGCAGGCTCCCGCCCCCCGGCATGTACAGCGACTTCGCCCCCGTCCCATCTACCTCGTGCACAAAATCCACCAGCCCCACCTCGCCGTCCTCGCACGGCTCCAGCAGCGCCGCACCCGCCCCATCCCCAAACAGAATGCACGTCGTCCGGTCCGTGTAATCGATGATCGAGCTCATCACATCCGCCCCAATCACCAGCACCTTGCTGTGCGCGCCGCTTTCCACCAGCTTCGCACCCACCTGCAGCGCATAGATAAAGCCCGAGCACGCCGCGCTCAGGTCAAATCCCCACGCCTTCGCCGCCCCGATCTTCTCCTGCACCACGCACGCCGTCGATGGAAACAGCATGTCCGGCGTCACCGTCCCCACAATAATGCAGTCCACCTCGCGCGCATCCAAGCCCCGCCGCTCCAGGCAGTCCTTTGCCGCCCGCGCCGCCAGTTCGCTCGTCGGTGTCCCTGGCTCCACCACATGCCGCTCGCGAATCCCCGTCCGCTCCACAATCCACTGGTCGTTCGTTTCGACCATCTTTTCCAGATCGGCATTTGTCAACAGCTTCGGCGGTACATACGTCCCCACCGACGAAATCTTCGCGCGACACGCCACGCGCGGCTTCAACTCCAGGGCCACTGCTTCCTCCGCACACCAGCGGTGCGCCAATCACCTACAGCATACGTCGCGAATCCTCTTGCACGGGCATCCCGGTTGCATTACGCTTCGCCTGTGCCGTCGGAGAGTGTCTCTATGCGCCCGTCTTCTGCATTCGGCCTTATCACGCCCGCGTTCGCCCGCCTCACGTCTTCGCTCCGCCCTGCCCTCACCGTTTTACTGCTCTCACTTGCGCTTGGCGGTTGCGGCGGCAGCGGCAGCACAGGGTCCAGCAGCACCGGCACAGACCTCGTCATCCACGCCTCGCCCGCAAAGGCCGACGTCGACGCCGGCGGCACCTTCACCGTCGACGCCTACGCCACCGTCACCGCCGCCAGCAGCGCCCTCAGCTTCTCTCTGCAGGGCGTCGGCGCTCTCGTCGTTACCGGGCCCAGCCTCTTCGGCGAGTATTCCGTGCTCTATACCGCGCCCGGTTCCCCCACCTCCGCCAACGGCACCTCGCTCGCAGGCACCTCCGCCACCATCACCGTCACAGCAAAAGCAGACTCTTCCAAGACCCTCGCCATCCCCGTTACCCTGCACGACAACATTGACTTTCCCGCGCCCACGCCCACCCCCGCCTTCGTCGGCAAGCCCTACACCTACACCTTCACCGCCAGCGGAGGCACCGGAACCTTCACCTACTCCCTCATCGCCGCCTCCGGAGCGCTCCCCGCAGGTCTCACCCTGTCCAGCGCAGGCGTCCTCTCCGGCACACCCACCACCATGGGCACCTACAGCTTCCTCGTCGTCGCCGTTGACCAGCCCACCAATCCCGTTGGCATCGGCCGCACCATCAGCCTCCAGGTCAGCTAGCAGCCCCGGCGAATCTCCCTAACACCTTCACGTCAAACCGGACGCGCAGGAACGCACACCTGCCAGACCGTCGCCACCCAGCCGGAGAGCCTGCACATCGTTTAAGGGGAAATGAAAAGAACCGGGTGAACCCACTGCGCACACACTAGCCCGTTACCGTTGCTTCCTTCCGGACCTGGCGGGGTTGGCGGGATTACGTCGCGTGGGACCCGGCTCACAGCAATGCTACCATCGCGCACCCTCCCGGCCTCCCCAACCATGTGCCCCATGTCCGGATTCTCGGACATGGGTTCCAACCACTACATCCTCCCTCGGAACCAACCTGCTGACTCGCTGACTCGGCTGGGCAATGGACACGACACAATCGTCTAGGCAATGTACACAAACATAAAATAACCCGCTTCTTGAAAAGGGCACAGCTTCAGCCGTGCCTAAATTTCTCAATGTTGGCGGGCTTTAGGCAGTGTCAGACAAATCCAAATGGAGCAGGTTCTTCGGAGGGGCACGGCTTCAGCCGTGCCATAAAACTCCTAAAGATCGCGGGCTTTAGCCCCTGAGGTTCGCTTTTGCTCCTCCACTAAGCCCGAGCCGCTTCGTCAGACACTGCGTGGCCCCGGAGGGAATGCCCAACCCCCGTTGCCGCCTCTCATTCCGCGTTAAACTTGAAAGAGTGCCTACCGCCGCCATCCCCGAGACCCCAACCGCCGACGCCCCCGCGCCAACGCGCCCCCGCATCGGCTTCGTCTCCCTCGGCTGCCCCAAAAACCTTGTCGATTCCGAAGTCATGATGGGCCTGCTCCACCACGCCGGCGCAGACCTCACGCCCGACGCCGAAACCGCCGACATCATCGTCGTCAACACCTGCTCCTTCATTGATAGCGCCAAGCAGGAGAGCGTCAACACCATCCTCGAGATGGCAAACCACAAGGTCGCGAACGGCGGCCGCGCGACGAAACTGATCGTCGCCGGCTGCCTCGTCGAGCGCTACCGCGACGAAATCCGCAAAAACATCCCCGACGTCGACGCCGTGCTCGGCACAGGCGAGCTCGACAGCATCCTCGCCGCCGCCGGCATCGCCCCCCGCACCGCGCCGTCGCCCTTCCAGATCCTCAACGCCGTCCCCGCCCTCGAAGTCCCCCGCGGCCTCGACATCACCGCCTCCCCCGCGTCGATGGATCTCACCGCACCGAACGGCGCACAAACCCAGGCCGAAACCCTCGCCACCCACACCGAAGCGGGCAGCACCCTCCACGATCCCCCTGGATCACCACAAGACCGGGTGCCCCATGTCTCGCTTTTGAGACATGGGATCGAAGCACCGCAGAACCCCGTGGCAGACCACCATCCCCACCTCGAACTGGGCGGTGCCGCCGCCCTCGAAGTCCAGCTCGCCGAATCCACTCCCATCGACCCCGTGCCCCATGTCCCGTTTCGGGGACATGGGATCGACGCACCCCAAACCCTCCCGGTAGACCAATTCACCCTCATCGACCGCGCCTCCAGCGCCGTCCGCAAACACTCCCAGCAAATCGTCCCCGAGCAGACCTCCCGCCCCGAAGGCGACCTCCGCGAGTCACTCTCGCGCCGACAGACTTCACGCCCGGAAGGTGATGCACGCGAGCAACAGGGCCGCTTCAACCGCGATACCTGGGACGGTGCCACCGCCCAACTCCCCACCTATCTCTACTCCGACGACACCCCCCGCTTCCTCACCACTCCCCGTGCCTCCGCCTACATCAAGATCGCCGAAGGCTGCGACCACCCCTGCGGCTTCTGCATCATCCCGCAGCTGCGCGGCAAGTTCCGCTCCCGCCGCATCGCCTCCATCCTCGCCGAGGCCGAGAACCTTATGCGCCAGGGCGTCCGCGAACTCACACTTATCGGGCAGGACACCACCTGCTTCGGTGAAGACCTCGGCCTCAAGGACGGTCTCGCCCAGCTCCTCGAATCCCTCGCGACCATGAACGTCGACGGCATCGGCCGCGTTAAGTGGCTCCGCTTCCTCTACGCCTACCCCAACAAGGTCACCACCCGCCTGCTCGAAGTCATCGCCGCCCACGATAATATCGCCAAGTACCTCGACGTTCCCCTCCAGCACGCCTCCCCCTCCGTTCTCAAGCGCATGAAGCGCGGCGGCTCCGGCACCATCTTCCTCCAGATGCTCGAGAAGGCCCGCCGCATCGTTCCCGGCATCGCCGTCCGCACCGCCTTCATCGTCGGCTTCCCCGGCGAAACCGACGCGGAGTTTCTCGAACTCGAGAACTTCATCCTCGCCGCCAACA
Organism: uncultured Terriglobus sp.; assembly: GCA_964244665.1. Taxonomy (GTDB): domain Bacteria; phylum Acidobacteriota; class Terriglobia; order Terriglobales; family Acidobacteriaceae; genus Terriglobus. The sequence goes on along the minus strand of CAXTJO010000050.1, from coordinate 11,874 downwards.
TCACCTGGCTCGGCGTCTTCAGCTACTCCGACGAAGAAGGCGCAGCCGCCTTCGACCTCGGCGCAAAGGTGCCGAAGCGCACCATCGAAGCCCGCCGACGCCGCCTCATGCGGACCCAGCTCAAGCTGAGTGCCCGCGCCCGTCAGGCCCAGGTCGGCCAGACCGTCGAAGTCCTCGTCGAAGGACCATCGGAAGAGACCGGCCTCCTCTGGCGCGCCCGCACCCTCCACCAGGCTCCCGAAATCGACGGCCACGTCCTCCTCAACGACTTCGGCCCCCACACCGCCCTCGTCCCCGGCACCTTCTACCACGCCGAAATTACCGAAGCCCACGACTACGACGTCGTCGCTCGCATCCTCGATTGATCTGTCCGATCAATTGTGATTCCTTACCCATAGCCCGTCGTATTCTGAGCAGAGGACATCTGACCAATGCCTACCCGCAACATCTTGCTTACCGAGCATCTCGAGAGCTTTATCGAATCCGGCGTTGAGGCTGGGCGGTACACCGATGCTGGCGAAGTCGTCCGCGAAGGTTTACGCCTGTTAGAGCGGCGCGACAACGAAGAGCGTGCAAAAATCGACTGGCTGCGAAGCTCAGCACTGCATTCGATCGACGCACTAGACCGTGGCGAAGGCAAGCAGTTCGATTCCATGGACGATCTGACCGACTATCTTCGCCGCCTCGCTCCCAACGGCATCTCGCTTGCCTAGGCGTTCGGCACGGCTTTCTCCTCAGGCCGAAGCCGACTTTACCGCTATCCTGCAATGGAGTGAGCGGAAGTTCGGAGAAGCAGCCGCGGAACGGTATCGCGATCTGCTCCTGCAAACGTTGCTGGACCTCCAGGTCGATCCCAAGCGCCTTGGTGCGCGGTCCCACCCCGAGTTGCCGCCCGGCGTCCTTCTCTACCATCTCAAACACAGCCGCCATGGCTCATCAGGCGAACGAGTCAAAACGCCCCGGCACTTTGTGCTATATCAGAGTACGGAACAGCACCTGGCCGTGCTTCGCATTCTGCATGACAGCCGCGATGTCGCGGAAACGCTCAGAAGCTCTTTCAAGTAATACCTCCTTCGCAAGCCGGGCAAACTACTCGTGCACAGCCCATCGTGGTTTCGCTCCAATACCCGTTCCATCACGAAAGGTTTTCATGGCCACCCCCGCAGACGCCGAACTCATCCTCAAACTCTACGATCTTCGACGCGAGGCCACCCTCCGCCGCGCCCGCGCCTTTGTCACCGGCGAAATGACCGCCAAAACTACCGACGAACTCCTCAAAGTCCAGCGCGGCATGGGCACCCAGGAAAATACCTGGTGGCGCATGGCCGTCAGCTACTGGGAAATGGCCGCCTCCTTCGTCCTCCGCGGCGCACTCGACGGCGACCTCTTCCTCGACAGCGTCGACGAGCCCATCTTCATCTACACCAAATTCCATCGCCTCTACAAAGAGGCGACAGGTGCCGACTTCATGCCCCGCACCGCCCAGCTCATCGCCAAATACCCCGTCGCCGAAACCAAGCACCAGAACATCCATAAACGGCTCGCCGCCATGGCCGACAAGCCCGAGGTCAAAGCCGAAGAAGCCTTCAACCGCGCCTAGCCACATCGTGGCTTCCTCAACAAGTGGGTGCCCACATTTGGTGCAACTCGCCATAACTCCCATCGTTTGACGAATTTGCGTCTAAGTCCTTTGGATAGACGATTTTACAAACCAGCCCCAATAGAATGACGAATTTACAGCCAGGGGGAGGGGGGGTACCCCCACCAGAGACCATGACCAAAGCACTCCGCTGCCCCACCTGCAAAACCCTCGTCCCCGCAACCGCGGCAGACTTCCCCTTCTGCTCGGACCGCTGCCGCCGCATTGATCTCGGCAAATGGGCCTCCGGCGACTACCGCATCTCCTCGCCCATCCTCGACCCTGACCTGCTCGAAAATCTCGACCGCATCCGCGAAAGCAGCGACGACTAACCTCCCCGCATCCCATCCAGCACGCATGCGCAAGTTTCGCCGCCCCAGCATTCCCGACGCCGCAAACGATCGCCTCGTCAACGACGCCGTCTTCGCCGCCGAACATCTTCCCGGCGTTCACCGCACGCGCTGGGCATGGATCGTCGCCACCTTCTTCGGTGCCGGTCTGCTCAAGCCCGGCCCCGGAACCTACGGCTCCATCGCCGCCACCGTCGTCTGGTTCGTTACAGTCCGCCACGTTCCCCCGCAACTCGCACCTTGGGTTACCCTCGCCATGGCCGCCGCCGCCACCCTCATCGGCATCCCCGCAGCCACCAGGGTCGCCCGCGAAAGCGGCCGCAAAGACCCCCAGATCGTCGTCATTGACGAAGTCGCAGGCCAGTGGCTTGCCCTTACCCTGGCCCCGCCCAGCCTGCCCTACGCCCTGCTCGCCCTCATCCTCTTCCGCGTCTTCGACATCCTCAAGCCCCCACCCGTCCGCGCTCTCGAACAGCTGCCTGAAGGTACCGGCATCGTCTTTGATGACCTCGCCGCCGGCCTCTACGCCCTGCTCGCCTTTTTCGCCATCGCAGCCACCCTCATCCTCACTCACCGCTAAACGCCGCGATACGTCCGCTGCGGAATGTGGATCATCTAACCTCTCACCATGTCCCTGTTCGACCAGTTCCGCCCTGCAGAGTCTGTCGCGCCTCACCTTGATACCGTCACACCCTCCGCTGCCATGCCCGGAGGCAGCTTCGATTTGCGCGGCACCCACTTCACCGCCGCCGGCACGCCGCAGGCGCACATCGGCGACACGCTCGCTCCACTCGGCTTCACTTCCGCCACAAAACTCACCCTCCGCGTGCCGGAAGGTGCGATCGCCGGCGATCTTACCCTCAGCTTCGGCGAACACCGCAGCAATCCGCTGCCCGTCCAGGTTGCCGTGCCCATCGCAGATAATCTGCACCCCATCGCCAATCCCGCAGTCGACACCGGTGGGAACCTCTACACCACCTTCTCCGGCAGCCGCGGCCAGAGTGTGCCCATCTCCATCTTCCGTCTCGACCGCGACTTCCAGCAGCGCGCCTTCGTTCGCGGCTTGCCGAACGCCAGCGGTCTTGCCTTCGGCCCTGACGGCTATCTCTATTGCTCCTCCCGCGCCGAAGGCACCGTCTACCGCATCTCCCCCGAAGGCTCCATGGCCCAGTGGGCCGAAGGCATGGGCACCGCCACCGGGCTCGCCTTCGACGCCGACGGCAACCTGTACGTCGGCGACCGCAGCGGCACGATTTTCAAACTCGATACCGGCGGGAACGTCTTCGTCTTCGCCACGCTCGAACCCTCCGTTTCCGCCTACCACCTCGCCTTCAACGACTCCGGCACGCTTTTCGTTACCGGCCCCACAACCTCGTCCAACGAGGTCATCCACGCCATTGCACCAAACGGCGACGTCAGCATCTGGTTCCGCGGCCTGGGTCGCCCGCAGGGCCTCGCCATCGATATCGAAGGCAACATTTATGTCGCCGCTTCCCATCGCGGTGAACGCGGCATTCACCGCATCACCCCCCAGCGCGAAGCCTCCGTCGCCATAAGTGGCAGCGGCCTCATCGGCCTCGCCTTTCTCGACGACGGCGCCGCCGCTCTTACCACCACGAATGCGCTCTACCACGTCGACCTGGGCGTCGCTGGAAGGCTGGTGCGCTAAGCATGATCGCAGAAATAATCGCCGTCGGCTCCGAAATGCTCACGCCCTTTCGGGTGGACACCAACTCCCTCGCACTCACCGCTGAACTCAATAAGCTTGGCGTCGAAGTCGCATTTAAAACTATCCTCGGCGATTCCCTCCCTCAACTTATCGAGGCCGCCAAAATCGCCATGCGCCGTGTCGATATCGTGCTCTTCTCCGGCGGCCTCGGCCCCACCGAAGACGATCTTACCCGCGAAGCTCTCGCCGGCGCCCTCGGTATCGGCATGACACGCCACGAGAGCATCGCCCAGGACCTCCGCGACCGCTTCAACCGCCGCGGCATCACGATTGCGGAGAACAATTACCGCCAGGCCAATGTACTGGATGGCGCAACCGTGCTGCCCAACGCCAACGGCACAGCACCCGGCCAGTGGCTCGACACCACATTCGAAGGCCATCGCCGCATCGTCGTCCTGCTACCCGGCCCACCGAAAGAACTCACGGCACTCTTCGCCGACCAGGTGCGCGAGCGACTGCGCGCCGTGCTGCCCGAGGCCCACATCGCTACGGGAACCCTTCGCATGGCCGTCGTACCCGAGTCCACCGTCGACGCACGTACCGCGCCTATCTACGGCGAATACAGCGACATACAAACGACCATTCTCAGCACGCAAGGCGAAATTCAACTGCACTTTCTGTGCGGCAAGCCAACCCTTGCCGAAGCCGAAGCACGCATTGCCGACGTGCTGAACCGTTGCGAGCGTGAAATGCAGGAGTTCGTCTTTAGCAACAAGAACGATTCTCTGGAACAGGTCGTACTGCAGATGCTTGCCACACGCAACAGTACACTTGCCGTTGCAGAAAGCTGCACCGGTGGTCTGCTGGGTCAACGGCTCACCGCAATTCCCGGCTCATCGAAGACCTTTGTGGGCGGTGCCATCGTGTACAGCAGCGCGCTTAAAACACTGTTCGCCGGCGTCCCCGAAAACCTGCTCCGGCAGCACGGCGCGGTCAGCGAACCCGTGGCGCGTGCCCTGGCAGACGGCATCCGATCGCGTACCGGCAGTACGGTAGGCATCGGCATCACCGGTGTAGCCGGCCCGGATGGCGGCAGCGACAGGAAACCTGTCGGGATCGTTTATCTCGCCATCAGCGACGCAAGGCGAATTACCAGTATGGAGCTCAACATTCATGGCGACCGGGAGCGCGTACGCTGGATGAGCACCCAGCATGCGCTTGTGGAGCTGCGCAATCGACTCGCATAGCCGCCGCGCTGCTACACTCATCCTCGCCATGAACGACACCACACTCTGGATCGTCTCGCTTGCCGTCGCCTACCTTCTCGGCTCCATTCCCTTCGGCTACCTGCTGGTGCGCTTCACCAGCGGTAGCGATATCCGCAACACCGGCTCAGGCAACATCGGCGCAACGAATGTGGCACGTTCCGGGTCCACCAGCCTGGCCGTCGCTACGCTGGTTCTGGACGCGCTCAAAGGCTGGCTCGCGGTCTACATTGCACAGCAGCTCTCGCAGCACTACGGCGCTTTTCCAAAGGGTTATGACGTCGCCGCGCTGGCTGGCCTTTTCGCCGTGCTGGGCCACATGTTTCCCATCTGGCTTGGCTTTCGCGGCGGCAAGGGCGTGGCGACCGCGCTTGGCGTCTTTTTCGCGCTGACGCCCTTTGTCGCGTTCATGCTCGTCGCAATCTTTGCGGCCGTGTTTGCGTTCACGCGGTATGTGTCGCTGGCATCGCTCGTCGCGGCAGTCTGCTACCCCGTCCTTGCCATCCTGACAGATGGCAAACACCGCCTCGTCGTCGACCTCGTATACATTGCCATTCCTCTGCTCGTCATTCTGAAACATAGCGGCAACATCGCCCGCCTGCGTGCCGGGACCGAGCCGAAATTCAGCACCGCCAAAGCCACTTAGAGCACACACAACAGGGGCCGACATGAGCCGTATCGCTATCCTGGGCGCGGGTGCCTGGGGAACCGCACTTGCTCTCTCGCTGGTACGCCAGGGCAGGCATGAGATCACACTGTGGGCGCACTCACCCGACCACGCCGAGGAGCTTGCGCGCACACGCAACAACCGCCGCTACCTGCCTGGCTTTATGCTTTCCGAGGACATCGTCCTCACGAGCTTTCTCGCCGAAGCCGCCGAGCGCGCGGAGATCCTACTGTCCGTGACGCCGTCCAGTGCGCTGCCCGAAACCATCGCGGCGCTGGCACCCAACCTTGGCTCACAGCATGTGTTTGTGTCGGCGTCCAAGGGAATACAGGACGGCACACACCGCCGCATGTCCGAGGTAGTTGCGGCGGCGAGTCCGGTGCGCTTCGCGGCGCTCGGCGGCCCAAGTTTTGCCAAAGAGGTCGCAGCCGCACTGCCCACGGCGGCCACACTCGGCTGTACCGATGCCGCCCTGGCAGCCATGCTGCAACGCGACTTCTCCTCCGACAGCTTTCGCGTGTACACCAACGAAGATGTCGTAGGCGTGGAAATTGGCGGCGCCCTCAAGAATGTGATCGCGCTGGCAGCCGGCGTAGTCGCGGGCCTGGAGCTTGGCTCCAATGCAGCCGCCGCGCTCATAACGCGGGGCATGGCAGAGATCACCCGCCTCGCCGTTGCCTGCGGTGCCCGCCCGGAGACGATGGCAGGCCTTGCGGGATACGGCGATCTGGTGCTGACCTGCACCGGCAGCCTGAGCCGCAACCGCACCGTGGGTGTAGAGCTTGGCCGTGGACGGAAGCTGGAGGACATCCTGGCATCGCTCAACGGCAAGGTTGCCGAAGGCATTCGCTGCACCACGACGGCGCGCGGTCTTGCGGCAAAGCACGGCGTCGCCATGCCGATCACGGACCAGATGTATGCCGTATTGCATGAGGGTGTGGCACCGCGCGAGGCGATCCGGCTGCTGATGACACGGCCGGGACGGGGCGAGTAAGCGTGGCGGCCGGCGTGCGAGCCACGTAAACTAACAGGCGATGGGTCTTTTCAACAGATCGGGCGATAAGGCGGCAAAACCGAGCTTCTTCCAGCGCGTGCGTCAAGCGGTGACCGGTGCAGAGGCTCCGGCCACTGTTGCGCCGGACGTGCCGCAGGAGCCGCTCGAACCGGCGAAATATCCTGCGCCACCACAGCTTGCCACATCGCCCAGCTCGCCTGCTGTGCCACCAGAGCAGGACTTCGTGCCGTCCTCTGAAGCGGAGCTCGCCTTTGCAGAAGGCTTGGAGACGCCCTCTGCGCCAGCGGCAGAGGTGGAGCTGCTGGCCGAGACTGCGCCTTTGCTGGACATACCGGTAGCGAGCGGCCGTAATGAGTTCGGCCTGCGTCCCATGACGTCGAATTTCAGCTTCGGCGGATACGCGTCGGCTGAGGAAGAAGACAACAGCTTTTTGGAGCGGATGCGCGCAGCGGCGGCACGCACGCGCACCCAGTTCACCAGCTCCCTTGACAGTGTTCTGAGCCTGACGCGCACAGTCGATGCGGACACGCTGGACGAGCTTGAGGCGGTGCTGCTGACTGCCGATATCGGCCTGACGACCACCCAGGAAATTCTGGGCAATCTGCGCGTGCGTGCATTGCGCGAAAAGGCCACGGGTGCGGAACTGCGAACCATGCTGCGGGAAGAGCTGCTCGCCATCCTGAACTCGGTGGAGCAGCCGACGAACCATCCTGCGGTAGTGCCCGAAGTCATCATGATGGTGGGCGTGAACGGCACCGGTAAGACAACAACCAGCGGCAAGCTTGCGGCGCTGTACGGCACGCATGGGCGGCGTGCGTTATTGTGTGCTGCAGATACCTTTCGCGCGGCGGCCATCGAGCAGCTTGAAGTGTGGGCACGGCGGTCGAATGTGGACGTGATCAAGACACGACAGGGCGGTGACCCATCTGCTGCGCTGTACGACGCGCTGGCCGCAGGGAAGGCGCGCAAGGCCGACATCGTGATCGTGGATACGGCAGGACGGCTGCACAACAAGGCCGGGCTAATGGCGGAGCTGGACAAGATGCGGCGAACGGCGGAGAAGCTGGTGCCGGGCGCGCCGCACCAAACGTTCCTGGTGATGGATGCAACGACGGGACAAAACGGGCTGCAGCAGGCGCGGTTATTTCTGGAGGCGTCGCGCGTGACGGGCATCGTGCTGACCAAGCTGGATGGGACGGCAAAGGGCGGCATCGTGATCGCCATCGCACGGGAGCTTAAGCTGCCTGTGGTGTTTGTGGGCGTTGGCGAAAAGATGGAAGATATCCTGCCGTTCGACAGCGAAAATTTCGTGCGCTCGCTCCTGGGCGAGTAATAACGCCAGAATTCGACGCAAGTGTCACAACCCAAAGACGCTCCCGCTTCTCTCATGGCGTGTACTGAAATGCGCGCGCATGCTGCAGGTATCTACCCGAACGCTGCCTCGCCAGTCTCACTTGAACGACAAAAGGGGAACTTCTTATGGGTGCATTTGTGTGGTGGATCATTGTCGGCCTGATCGCGGGCTTTTTGACCGGCAAAATTATGAAGGGTAACGGCTTCGGGGTGTTCGCCGATATTTTGATCGGCATCGTGGGCGCATTTATCGGCGGGTTCATCATGCGGACGATCGGATTCGCGGGTCAGGGCGGGTTGATTTACACGATCATCGTTGCGACGATCGGCGCAATCCTGCTGACGCTGTTGCTGCGCCTTGTAACGGGCAATCGTTCTTCAAACCTGTAAATGCTTTAAAGACGGAGAACTTCAATGGGCTTGATGGATATGGTGTCGGAGATGACCGGCCAGGGTGGTGGAAATACGGCCCAGGTGGGTGGCGGTTTGATGAATGAGTTGCAGAACAGCCCGGGTGGCCTGGGCGGTATTCTGCAGTCGTTCCAGCGGAATGGGCAGGGTGGGGCGGTGCAGCAGTGGGGCCAGGGAAATACGGCGCCGGCGGACCCGAACCAAGTGGAGCAGGGTCTGAACGGTACCCGCATTATCGATAATATTGCCCAGAAAACGGGGATGTCGTCGGGGATGGTGAAGACGGGGCTGGCGGTGCTGGTGCCGGTGTTGATCCACCACCTGATTTCGCAAGGGCATGTGGATGAACAGGGGCAGCAGGTTGGCCCGACTCCGGATTCGGGCGGTATTTTGTCGTCGGTGTTGGGGCGGATTCTTTAGCATCGAGAGTGCCGTAAGTCGAGCCCCGCTCTCTTATTGGGAGCGGGGCTTTTGTTTTGGGTTGGGGTGCGGCGGGTGGGGTACCCCTCCCGCGCTAAAATCGTCATTCGATTGGGGTTGCAGGTAAAATCCTCATTCGGTTGGGGTTAGGCGCAAAATTGTCAATCCATTGGGGTTAGCGGGCATTGCACAGGTTTTGGGGCACCCACTTGTGCCGGGGTGTTTGCTACAACTGTGCAGGGGTGAGAACAGGATGGAAGCAGGCGAGATCCAAGAGTTTGTGGAGCAGCAGGAGGGTGCACGGGAGAACAACATGCTGGCGGTGTCGTTCTCGATCAGCGTGCTGGCGGTGCTGGTGGCGATGGTGACGGTGCTGAGTCACAGGGCACACACGGCGGCGGTACTGAACCAGGCGCGGGCGAGCGACGAGTGGGGGCTGTACCAGGCGAAGAAGATCCGGCAGACGTCGATCCAGAGCACGAGCGATCTGCTGGTGGTGCTGGCTCCGGGAAATGCGGGGGCGGCGGCGAAGCTGCAGGACTACAAGACGCACACGGCGAAATGGGATGCGGACCTGGCAGAGAGCGAGCACAAGGCGCGGGGGCTGGAAGAGTCAGTCGAGGGGGCGGAGCACAAGGCGAGCCGGTTCGACGCGGGCGAGGCGTTGCTGCAGATTGCGGTGGTTCTGGCGTCAATCACGCTGCTGACGCGGCAGCGGTTGTATTGGATCGTGGCGCTGACGATCGGCGGAGCGGGTGCGGTGTTTGCGGTGTTCGGGTTTTTAGCGAAGTAGCCGTTAGATCACAGGTGAGGTGAGGGCGAAGGTTTCGGCCCAGGGGTCGTGGAGGGTGCCGCGGACGCAGGCGTCGACGCCGCGGCCGGCTTCGGCTTCGTGCTGAAAGTCGCAGCGGTCGACGGATTGCATTTGTTCGATGAGGGTGAAGGGGTTGTGGGCGGCGTCGGCGAAGGGGATGGAGGCTTCGCCGAGTTCGGTTTCGGCGAAGAAGAGTACGGCCTTGTCGACGAGATCGGCATTAAGAAAGGCGGCGTTGAGGCCAGGGCCGGATTCAAGGAGGGCGGAGAGGATTTCGAGCTCGCCGAGGCGCTTGAGGACGGCGCGGAGGTCGAGTTCGGGTCGGCGGGGTGGCAGCCGGTGGCTGGATGCCGGGTCGGTCATGGAACGTTGACCGTCGCCGTTCAGCGATGGCTGCTGTGCCGGGGAGAATGACAGGGCGGTGCTGCTGGCCTGCTCTTCAGGGCGGAGGGCGGGCAGGGCTTCAACCCGGACGCCGCGCTGGCGGAGGGCACGCTGGCGGGCAGAGGGCGCGGAGGTGGCGCAGAAGATGAGCAGGTCATCGTTGGAGCTTTCAACTAGGCGGGAGGCGATGGGGGTGCGGCATGCCGTGTCGAGCACAACGCGGAGGAGGCGGCGGCGGCGGGGGAGGTTGCTGCGGTCGGAGAGGATGGGATCATCCGCGAGGACGGTGCCGATGCCGGTGAGGATGGCATCGTTCGAGTGGCGGAAGCGGTGAACTTCTGCACGGGCGGCGGTGCCGGTGAGCCAGAAGGGAGCGCCGGGCGGGCGATTGACGGGCAGGGGGGCGAGACGACCGTCCACCGAGAGCGCGGACTTGAGCGTGACGAGAGGCAGGCCGGTGAGGATGTGGCGGGCGAAGGCATCGTTAAGGGTGCGGGCGGCGGGCTGGAGCAGACCGTCTTCCGCGAGAAGGCCGGCGTTGGCGATACGGGCCATGCCCTGGCCAGCGACATGGGGATTGGGGTCGAGCGTGGCGGCGACAACGCGGGAGACACCTGCATCGATGAGGGCGTTGGCGCAGGGGCCGGTGCGGCCGTGGTGCGCGCAGGGCTCGAGGGTGACGTAGGCGGTGGCTCCCTGCGCCGCGTCGCCGGCCTGCTTGAGGGCGACGATTTCGGCGTGGTCGCGGAGGTCGTAGCGGTGGGCACCTTCGCCGACAATGACATTGCCGTGGGCAAGAACGCAGCCGACCTGGGGATTGGGAGAGGTGAGGCCGAGGGTGCCGCGGGCGAGTTCCAGGGCGCGTTCCATGTGGGCGTAGTCGGTGGGGGAGAAGGGCATGTGCTGTGTGGGATGCGCGAGGGATGGAGAAGTGTTTGAACGAGGATGGACAGGGTGAGGAATGGGCGTGGGGTGTGGCGGTGTGGGCGGTGTTCGTCTAGGCTGAGGGGTATGTTTACCGGGTTGATTGCAGAGACGGGCAGGGTGGTGGCGGTGGAGCCGCGGGCGGGGACGACGCGGATCAAGGTGCAGGCGCCGACGCTGGCGGCGACACTGCGGCTGGGGGATTCCATCGCCGTGAGCGGGGTGTGCCTGACGGCGCTGGCGATAACAGCGGAGGGGTTTGAGGCGGATTTGCTGGGAGAGACGGTGCGGCGGACGAGCCTGGCGCGGCTGGAGGCAGGGACGGCGGTGAACCTGGAACTGCCGACGCCGGCGGGGACACCGCTGGGCGGGCATGTGGTGCAGGGGCACGTGGACGGTGTGGGCGTGCTGGTGGGGCTTGAGGCGGTGACGGAGGGTGCGCCGGAGGAGACGGACTGGCTTTTGCGGGTGAGCGCGCCGGCTTCGCTGAGCCGGTACATCGTGGAGAAGGGGTCGATCGCGATCGAGGGCATTTCGCTGACGGTGGCGGTGGCGGAGGTGTTGGCGGATGGATCGACCGCGGTGACGGTGGCGGTGATTCCGCATACGTACCGGGCGACGAACCTGCAGGGGCTGCGGGTGGGGGATGGGGTGAATTTAGAGGTAGATGTGCTGGCGAAATATGCGGAGCAGCAGGCGCGGTTGAAGAAGACGAAGGTGAGTGGGGTGACGGAGTTGTCGTTGATTGCGGCGGGGTTTTAGGCGGAGTCTGACGAATCGACGAAGGTTTGGCGGTGTTAGAGGACGCTGAAGCCCCGCTGTTTTGAGCAGGTTTATGGTATCGAGAGAGTTTTTAGAGGTGTAGAGCGAATCTATGCGCCGCGCCTTCAGCGCTTGATATTTACTCGGAATGCCTACCTGGGCCTTCGGCCCAGGCTGTTATGCGACGGGCCTTTGGCCCTG
>CAXTJO010000049.1:0-19014 GCA_964244665.1 uncultured Terriglobus sp. | reverse complement strand
GAGTGGGATCAGATGGAGCCGCTGGACCAGTACATGCTGGCGCGGTGCGCGGAGTTGGTGGGTAAGTGCCGGGCGAGTTATGACGCGTTCGAATTTCACCGGGTGTATCACGCGCTGAATGAATTTTGTAACTCGGAGTTGAGTGCGTTCTATCTGGATGTGTTGAAGGACCGGCTGTATACGCTGGCACCGAAGGATGCGCGGAGGCTGAGTGCGCAGACGGCCTTGTGGAAGATTACGGAGGCGCTGGTGCGGTTGATTGCGCCGGTGTTGAGTTTTACGGCGGACGAGGTTTGGGGGTTTATGCCGAAGGTGGAGGGGCGGGAGAAGAGTGTGCATGTGGCGCAGTTTCCGGTTGCTGATGCCCTTGCGCCAAAAGCTTCTCAGAAGCTGCTACAAGACTTTGCGCATTTAAGAAGTGCTCGTGAAGCTGCATTAAAAGTCTTAGAATTTGCCCGATCTGAAAAGCACATCGGCAAAGCTCTTGAGGCGAAATTAATTTTCAGCCTTCCGACCAATGAAGAGCCTATCTCTTTCGGCGGTGTCCTACCTGAGTACAGCAGCGCTCTTACCGAAATATTTGGTGTTTCCGACGTTGAACTCCAATTAATGCGTACAGTGGGCGGCGCTTCGGGTCATACCTTAACTTTTGATCAGGCAGCAGGCACCAAGTGTGCGCGGTGCTGGCGGTACACGGACGATGTGGGGGTGGAGGTGATGTATCCGGAGGTGTGTGGGCGGTGTGCGGAGGCGTTGAGGGAGATTGGGTATCCGCCGATGGCGGGTGGGCTTGCGGGGGAGCAGGCGGCATGAGGACTACACCCGTGACTTCCCTGCCCTATGCGCCGACGCACCCGCAGCGCGACGCGCGGCCGTACCTGCTGGTGCTGTCGGCGCTGGTGGTGTTGCTGGACCGGGTGACGAAGCTGTGGATCAACCGGCACCTGGAGACGGGGGCGGCGATTGCCGTTGTGCCACATGTGTTCCGGATTACGCATGTGCTGAACTTTGGGGCGGCGTTCAGCATGTTTGCGGAGTCGGCGTCGCCGGTGGCGGTGCGGGATGCGCTGATCGGATTCTCGTGCGTGGCGGCGGCGGTGGTGCTGACGATGTTGTGGAAGATGGGGCGGGCGGCGTCGCCTGCGTCGGTGGGGCTGGCGCTGATTTTTGGTGGGGCGATTGGGAACCTGTACGACCGGATTCACTTTCATTATGTGGTGGATTTTTTAGAGGTGACGATTGTGCGGTATCACTGGCCGGACTTCAACGTGGCGGATAGCTGCATCAGCATTGGCGCGGCGTTGCTGATTGCGGAGTTGCTGTGGCCGAAGCCGAAGCAGACGCACTTGGACGATGTGACGACCGACACGACGGCCGTGGACGGTGCTCTGTAATGGCGACGATTCCGATCAGCGAGCACGTGCCGGTAGCGGCGGCGCACGCGGAGGGCGGCGTGGTGCACAGCGAACTGGGGATCGAGGCTGCGGTGCCACACGAAGTGAAGGTGAGCGCGAACGACTACATTGTGCTGCGCGGCGCGCGGACGCACAACCTGAAGAACATCGACGTGGACATACCGCACAACGCGATGACGGTGGTGAGCGGGGTGTCGGGTTCGGGCAAGAGCTCGCTGGCGTTCGACACGGTGTATGCGGAGGGGCAACGGCGGTATGTGGAGTCGCTGTCGGCGTATGCGCGGCAGTTTTTGGAGCGGATCGAGAAGCCGGACGTGGATTTTATGGACGGGCTGGCTCCGGCGATTGCGATCAAGCAGAAAAACCAGACACGCAATCCACGGTCGACGGTGGCGACGGCGACGGAGATTTACGACTACATGCGGCTGCTGTATGCGCGCTGCGGAACGGTGACGTGCCTGCACTGCGGCGGCATTGTGAAGCGCGATACGGTGGACGAAATTGCCGCGGCGGTGCTGGCAATGGACGAGGGGACGCGGTTGTATGCGCTGTTCCCAATCGAGCCGAGGCCGGTGGTGCTGGAGCCGATGCAGGAGTTTCTGCCGGCGGCAGACGATGCCGCGCCGCCGCCCGTGGCAAAGCCGAAGAAGCTGGCGAACAAAAAGCTGGCGAAGGAGAATGCGCCGGCGGTTATAGACACCTCTGACCGGCTGAAAGAGCGGCTGACGGAGCTGCGGCACCGGGGGTATAACCGGCTGTTCCAGGGTGGGCGGATTGTAGAGTTTTCAACGCCGGAGTCGCTGCTGGAACTCGATTTTGGGCAGCAGATCTTTGTGCTGGCAGACCGGCTGGCGGTGAGCGCGGAGGTGCGGACGCGCATTGTGGACGCGATTGAGACGGGGTACCGGGAGGCGAACGAAATCGTGTTCGAGACGGCACCGCGCGATGAGGGTGCGCCGGTGCGGCTGCGGTTTTCAAGCGCGTTTGAATGCACGGCGTGCCACCGGGCGTACCGCGAGCCGGAGCCGCGGCTGTTCAGCTTCAACAACCCGTTTGGGGCGTGCCCGCGATGCCAGGGATTTGGCAACACCATCGATTTCGACCCGAAGCTGATTGTGCCGGATGAATCGAAGACGCTGGACGACGGTGCGGTAGTGCCGTGGATGACGCCGAAGTATCACGGACACCATGGGGAGTTGAAGCGGTTTGCCCAGGCGAACGGGATTCCGACAGGTGTGCCGTATTTCGACCTGACGCCGCAGCAACAGGCGATGCTGTGGGACGGCAGGGGGACGTTCACCGGGATACGCGGATTCTTCCGGTTGCTGGATACGAAGAAGTACAAGCTGCATGTGCGGGTGTTTTTGTCGAAGTATCGCGGCTATGCGCCGTGCCCGGATTGCCGGGGGCAGCGGCTGCGGGCGGAGGCGCGCGCGGTGCTGCTGCAGGGCACGAACATCTGCGAGGCGGCGGGGCTGACGATTACGGGGGCGAAGCTATTTTTCGATGGGCTGGCGTTGTCGCCGGCGCAGATGGAGATTGCGGGCAAAATCCTGGAAGAGGTGCGGCAGCGGATTGGGTTCCTGGAGCAGGTGGGGCTGGAGTACCTGACGCTGGACCGGCTGAGCTCGACGCTGAGCGGGGGCGAGTCGCAGCGGATTCAGTTGGCGACGTCGCTGGGGTCGCGGCTGGTGGGCGCGCTGTATGTGCTGGATGAGCCGTCGATTGGGCTGCATTCGCGGGATACGGCGAAGCTGGTGCGGATCATGCATGACCTGCGGGACCTGGGGAACACTATTCTGGTGGTGGAGCATGACCCGGATGTGATTCTGGCGGCGGACCGGCTGATCGACCTGGGGCCGGGTGCGGGGGAGCTGGGCGGACATTTGCTGGCGAGCGGGACGGTCGAGGAAGTGAAGGCCGATCCGAACTCGATCACGGGCAAGTATCTATCAGGGCGGGTGACAATTCCGGTGCCCACGCAGCGGCGGGAGCCCGGGCGGGAGATGCTGCGCTTGAAGGGTGCGCGCATCCATAACCTGCGCGGGGTGGACTTAGAGATACCGCTGGGCATGTTATGCGTGGTGACGGGAGTAAGTGGGTCGGGTAAGTCGACGGTGGTGCACCAGGTATTGTACCGGGCGCTGCAGTATGCGCTGGGCGTGGAGGGTGCGTCGAGCGATGCGACGAAGTTATACCGGGAACTTACAGGGACGCAGAATTTGCGGGAGGTGGTGTTAGTTGACCAATCGCCGATTGGACGGACGCCGCGGTCGAACCCGATTACATATATCAAAGCATTCGATGCGATTCGGGAATTGTTTGCGGCACAGCCGGATGCGCGGCGGAAGAGTTACACGGCTGGTTCGTTCAGCTTTAACGTGCCGGGCGGTCGGTGCGATGTGTGCGAGGGCGACGGGACGGTGACGGTGGAGATGCAGTTTCTGGCCGACATTGAACTGCCGTGCGAGGAGTGCAATGCGACGCGGTATAAGGCGGCTATCTTAGAGGTGAAGTATAAAAACCGGAATATTCACGATGTGTTGAATATGACGGTGAAGGATGCGCTGCACTACTTTGCCGGGCATCCGAAGATTGTGGACAGGCTGCAAGTACTGGACGAGGTGGGGCTGGGATACGTACGGCTGGGGCAGAGCGCGACAACGCTGAGCGGCGGCGAGGCGCAGCGGGTGAAACTGGCGGCGCATCTCGCGAATATCCGGAGCATCGGCAGCGGCAAGCCCGATGTGAAGAAGGTGGGCAGCCGGGTGCTGTACATTCTGGATGAGCCGACGACGGGGCTGCATTTTGACGATGTGGCGACGCTGCTGCAGGCGTTTCGCAAGCTGATCGACGGGGGCGGGTCGTTGCTGGTGATCGAGCACAATATGGACGTGATCAAGTGCGCGGACTGGGTGATCGACATGGGGCCGGAGGGTGGGTCGGCGGGCGGGCAGGTGGTGGCGACCGGGACGCCGGAGGAGATTGCGGCAGTGCCGGAGTCGTACACCGGGCAATGGCTGCGGCCGGTGCTGGGGTTGGGCGAGGTGGCTGGGCTGTGATGCGGCTTGGGCAATGGGCTGTGTTGCTGGGGGTTGCGGGTGCGTGCGCGGCGCAGGTGCAGCAGTTGCCACCGGGAACGAGTTCGCCACTGGACCAGAGCCGTGCAGCGGTGCCGGCAGCTGCGGGTGTGCAGATGGCGGAAGCCAGGATGGCAGCGCAGGACTGGGCGGGGGCGGCGGTGCTGCTGAAGCCGTTGACGCAGGGCGAGCGGGCAAATGGGCAGGCGCTGTATGACCTGGGGTTTTGCGACGAGAGCCTGGGGGATGCGCCGGGAGCGGTGGCGGCGTATACGCGGGCGATCGAGGTGGGTAAGACGGCGGTGCTGCCGCGGGTGGCGCTGGGATTGTTGCTGGCGCGCAATGGGAGTTCCGCCGAGGCGGAGCCGTTGCTGAGCAGCGCGGTGGCATTGCGGGACGATGGGACGCCCGGAGCAATGGCCGCACAGGCGCAGGCGTATCGGGCGCTGGCGCGAATCCATGTGGCGGCGGCTCCGGACAGGTCGCGGGATGAGTTGCTGCTGGCGATTCAGCGGACGAGTGAGCAGCCGGACGATGTGCAGCTTTCCGGTGAGATTGCGGAGGCGGTGCACGACGATGCGTCGGCGGAAAAGGCGTTTGCGCGGGTGTATGCGGACAGGCCGCAGGAGGCCGACGCGGCCGCGCAGTACGCACGGGTGTTGCAGCGGGAAGGCAAGGAGAGCGATGCGGCGAGGGTGCTGGACGATGGCCTGAAGGAGCATCCGGACAGTGCGGAACTGCTGAGTGAGAAGGCCGGGCTGTTGCTGCATGACAAGAACACAGCCGGTGCGCTGCCGGTGTTGCTGCGGCTGCATGCGCTGCATCCGGGGGATGACAACACGACCAGGCTGCTGGCGCTGGGGTATGTGGCGCAAGGGGATTTGCCGAAGGCGGATGCGTTGTTTGAGGAGATGTCGAAGGCGGACCCGACCAGTGGAGACGTGCTGGCGGCATGGGCGGACAGCCTGATCCGGCAGAAGCGGAATGCGGAGGCGGAGGCGCTGCTGGAGCGCGGGCTGCGGGGGCAGTTCAGCACGCCGGAGGTGCGGGCGCGGGCGGCGGAGGAACTAGCGTTTGCGGCGTCTGTGTTGCATCAGCCGGAGACGGTTTTGCGTGCCGTTTCGATCCGGAACGCCATTCTGCCTGTGGATGCGACAACTGCTTTTCTTTTGGCCACCGCGCATGATAGCTTGCAACAATCCAGAGAAGCCGCTGGAAGTTACCGCCAGTTCTTGGATCTGGCGCAAGGAAAGTTCCCCGATGAAGAATGGCAGGCGCAGCAGCGGTTGCGGGTTCTGAGTCGCGCAAAGTAGGCCCCCGATGTGCGGGAGGTATGCGATGCACGTTGCATTTGGTTGGAGTTCGGTAGCGCGAAGTGCCCGCATGGGTATGGGTGCTGCCCTGTGCGGCGGCATGTTGCTGACCGTGTCCGCACGTGGATCGGACATTGTTCCCGCGATCGACGTGCACCTGGTAGCGGACCTTGAGCAGCGGGCGGGTGTGGCGGACCGGCGGGAGCAGGCATTTTTGTATGCCGAGCTGGCAGACAAGATGACGTTGCTGGCCAGCCGGCAGATTGCAGATGGCGAGTTGGAGAAAGCTGAAGAGACTTTGCACAAGCTGGAGGCCTGTACCGCCAAGATGGAAAGCAATTTTGGGCAGAGCAAAAGCTTGAAGAAGACGGAGATCCTGCTGCACATGACGAACCGTCGGCTGAACGACATGGCGCGGGCGGCGTCGTTCGATATGAAGCCGCATGTGCAGGATGCATTGAAGCGGTTAAATGCCGCGCAAACGTCACTGCTGGTTGTGCTGTTCGCAAAGTAAGCGGGTGGACGGGCATGGCGTGGAGACGTTTCAGGCAAGGCAGGGCTGCGGGAGTGGTGTATCTGGCTGGTGCCATGCTTTGGGGTGCGGTGCCGGGGCACGGTCAGCACCACGCGCCTGACCTGTCGGAGGCGGAGGTTGAAGCGATTCGCGATTCCGCGATAGAGCCCGCTGCGCGCGTTGTGGTGTACGGCAAGATTATCGATAGCCGGATTGATAGCATTCAGCGCGTTCTGGACGATGTGCGGGCGCAGGGCCGGGCCGAGGACATCCACAACAACATGGAGCAGGTGTCCGGGATTGTGGGCGAGCTGGAAGACAACCTGGACGAGTACGCGCAGGGGCACAAAGACCTTCGGAAGGCGTTGCCGAAGCTGGTCGCGAGTACGGAAAGGTGGGCCAGCATTCTGCGCCAGCCACCGGAGCAGGAGCAGTACAAGGTGACGCGGCAACTGGCATTGGAGGCGGTCGCAGATTTGAAGGAAGAGGCACAGAAACTTGTGCCGGAACAGCAGGCGTACTTTAAAGCGCATCCACCGTCGAAAGATCCGCCGCCTGCGCGGTATGAGGTGCCGCAGTAGGCGGCGGGAAATCTGCATGCGTGGTAGAGTGCCGAGTTGGTTG
Organism: uncultured Terriglobus sp.; assembly: GCA_964244665.1. GTDB lineage: Bacteria > Acidobacteriota > Terriglobia > Terriglobales > Acidobacteriaceae > Terriglobus. The sequence goes on along the minus strand of CAXTJO010000049.1, from coordinate 12,068 downwards.
CATGTGCGGGACATGCGGCATCGCCTGTGTCTTCCGTGGGGTGCATAACAGATAGACTGCGGACTGTGATTGCATCTGTGGAGCTCCAGACAATTTTTGCGCGGGCGTACCGGGAGCTTCGGCCTCGTGCGCCCATGCCGCCCTCAGATATCCGGTTCCGGCGGTTTGTGTCGTTAAACACGACGATCCGGCTACGGGAGGGGCAGTTGATCGTGCGGCTTTCTGACCTGCTGCAGGCCGCACCGGAGAGTGTGCATGCGGCGATTGCGCATATTCTGCTGGCGAAGCTGTACCGGAAGCCGATCGAGAGGGCGCATGCGGACCGGTATCGGCGATACACGAGCAGCGATGCGGTGGCCCGGCAGACGGAGCGGACGCGGCAGCAACGCGGGCGCAAGCAGATTACGACGGCAGTCGGCGATGTGTACAACCTGGACGAGGTGTTTGAGGCGGTGAATGCACGCTTCTTTTTTGGCCTGCTGGGCCGGCCAGTGCTGACGTGGAGCAACCACGAGGCACGCCGGCTGCTGGGGCACTATGACGCGGCGCACAACACGATCATGGTGAGCCGGGTATTCGACCGGCCAGGAGTGCCACGGCTGGCGATCGAGTACCTGATGTATCACGAGATGCTGCACCTGAAGCATCCGGTGAGGACGCGGCCGGGTGGGCGGCGGTGTGTGCACTCGCGAGAGTTCCAGGCGGAGGAGCGGCTGTTTCCAGGATTCGATGAGGCGAAGGCGATGCTGCGGCGGCTGTGAGACGTGCGGGCTAGACCGTGTCTGACAATTTTAAGAGTGCCAACTATGGTGTAGAGAAAGCTCGGCTTTATGGGGGAGCACAAAGCGAACCTCAGGGGCTAAAGCCCCGCTGTGTCTGAGGGTTTTATGGCACGGCTGAAGCCGTGCCCCTCCGAAGAAGCCGGTCTATTTGGGTGCGTCAGACACTACCTAAAACCCGTCTTTTAGAGAAAGTTTATGGCACGGCTAAAGCGTGCCTCTCCGAAGAAGCCAGCCCATCTTAATTCGTCAGACATTGCCTAGGCCGTCGCGGCGGGGATGTTGGTTGCAGTGACAGTGCGGTCTTTGTGGAGTTGGGCGTAGGCGATGAGAGCGCCGCCGGCGGCGACGGTGAGCAGGGCGGCGACCTGGGCGTTGCTCATGCCGAAGTACAGACGCGGATTGCGGCGGATGAACTCGATGGCGAAGCGGAAGATGCCGCTGAGGACGAGGTACTCGCCGGTGAGCTGGCCGGTGGAGAGGTGCTTTTTGCCGCGGAACCATAAGTAGTAGCCGAGTAAAAGGCCGAAGAGGAGTTCATACACCGGTGTGGGCTCGACGAGCAGGCCGGGCGGGTTGGGCTGTGGTGGGTCGAGCGCGTCCGACCGGATGTGCACACCCCAGGGGTGGGTGGTGTTGACGCCGTAGTCGCCGTCGCCGGAGGTGAGGCAGCCGATGCGGCCCACACCGTAGCCGACGGCGGCGGCGGGTGCGGAGAGGTCGAGCATGCGCAGGGCACCGATGTTGAGGGAGCGACCCTGCCACAGCAGCGCGGCGACGCCGAAGAGGAGACCGCCAAACCAGGCAAAGCCGGCGCGGAACCATTCCAGCAGGCGACCGAGAATTAGAAAGGGATGGCCGATGCCGGGTTGGAAGATGGCACGCATCTGGACGCCAAGCGCGAAAGGATCCTGCAGCTCATGCCAGAGCTTGGCACCCAGGACGCCAGCGATCATGGCGGTGGCGACGACGACGATTGCATCTGCGCCGACCTGGCTGCGCTGAAACGCGCGATGCAGCAGGTAGGTGGCAACGACGGCCGCGAGCCACATGAAGATGCCAAAGGTACCGAGGGGAAACGAGCCGAGATGCAGATACGGATACATTGCTTTGCGAGTATACGTGGTTGCACATGCGGATGGATTCGCAATAGTGCGGGTTCGTGGAGGCCGACGCCGCAAAACATGAGGGGCCGGACACGGATTAAGCCCGGCTGCGTTTAGGCTAGCTGCATGTCAGATTCCGGCGCCGCACCTGTCTTTGTTCCCGCCTCGCAGTGCGAGATCTTATTTTCTGAAGCGCAGATCCGGGAGCGGGTGCAGGCGCTGGGTGCGCAAATTTCAGCCGAGTACGAGGGCGACAGCGTGGTGCTGGTGGGGGTGCTGAAGGGCGCGGCCATCTTTTTGGCGGATCTGGCGCGCGCGATCACAGTCGATAACACGTTCGATTTCGTGGCGGTGTCGAGCTATGGCAAGGGCCAGACGAGCAATGGCGCGGTGAAGCTGATCAAGGATCTGGACGTATCGATTGAGGGCAAGCACGTGATCCTGGTGGAAGACATTCTGGACACCGGGCTGACGCTGAACTACCTGCGCAAGCTGATGCTGCAACACAAGCCGGCAAGCCTGAAGATTGCCACGTGCCTGGACAAGCCGGAACGGCGGCTGGTTCCAATCGAGGCGGATTATGTGGGCTTCTCGATCCCGAACCGGTTTGTGATCGGGTACGGGATGGACTATGCGGAGAAGTACCGGAATGTGGTGGACATCCGGATTTTTCCTGAGGACAAGGTGTAGGCCGGCGACGGGAGAGCCTAGGCGTGAGAGTAATCCGGGGCTGCCTGGCTTGATGGTTTGGACTGCGCAAGGCGACGCTGCAGGGGAGTTTTAGCGTGTGATGGCCTGCCCTCGACAGGCTGCGGTTGCCGCGGTTGAGGATAGATAGCACAAAGAGCGTTCGCCTGATCTTCGCCGCATTCGAGTATCATGGGCGCATGACGTCGCTTACGGTACAGCAGAAGCTCGAGATCCTGGCCGACGCAGCGAAGTATGACGCGTCGTGCGCGAGCAGCGGGGCGAAGCGGGGCGGAAACGGCAAGGGGATCGGCCACTCGGACGGGAACGGAATCTGTCATAGCTATACGCCGGATGGGCGCTGCATTTCGCTGCTGAAGCTGCTGCTGACAAATTTCTGCACATACGATTGCGTGTTTTGTGTGAACCGGGTGTCGAGCGACATTCGCCGGGCGCGGTTTACGCCAGACGAGATCGTGACGTTGACGATCGATTTCTATAAGCGGAACTACATTGAGGGGCTGTTTCTGTCATCGGGGATTATTCAGTCGCCGGATTACACGATGGAGCAGCTGGTGCAGGTGGCGAAGACGCTGCGGCTGGTGCACCACTTTGGCGGGTACATCCACATCAAGGCGATCCCGGGGTGCGCGCAGCGGCTGCTGGATGAAGCAGGAACGTATGCGGACCGGCTGAGCGCGAACATCGAACTGCCGACGCAGGCGGACCTGGTGCAGTTGGCGCCGGAAAAGAAGGCCGCCGTCATCGAAGGCACGATGGCGCAGATCCACGACCGCAAGGCAGAGCTGGATGAGGACCGTTTACGCCTGCGCAGCACGCCGAAATTTGCGCCGGCGGGGCAGAGCACGCAGATGGTGATCGGGGCAACACCGTCGACCGACCGTGAGATCATTGGGCGGGCAAGCGGGCTCTATCAAAGCTTCAAGCTGAAGCGGGTGTACTACACAGGGTTCAGCCCGTATCCAGAGGCGGACACGCGGCTGCCGCTGAAGGCGTCGCCGCTGGTGCGGGAGCACCGGCTGTACCAGGCGGACTGGCTGATGCGGCACTATGGCTTTGCCGCGGAGGAGATTACGACGGCGGAGCAGCCGGAACTGGATTTGGCTATTGACCCGAAACTGGCATGGGCGCGGCGGCATCCAGAATTTTTCCCGGTGGATGTGAACACGGCGGCGCGGGAGGCAATGCTGCGGGTGCCGGGGCTGGGGTATGCCAACGTGGACCGTATCCTGCGAATTCGGCGATACCACAAGCTGGCGCTGGAGGACCTGCGAAAGCTGCATGTGCGATTGAAGGACGCAGTGGAGTACCTGGTGACGGTGGATCATTTGCCGGTGGCTGCGGATTTGCTTTTCCGGGCGGGGACGGAGGGCGAAATTACCGCGCCTGAGAAGGCAGTAGAGGAGACGACGCCTGCGTCTGCTGTGCCAGCGTCAGATGTGATTGCCGGTGCTAGTGGGCTGCGGCCGGCCCTGCAGATGCCGCTGTTTGCCGAGGCGGCGCAGTCTGCTGTGACGGGCGTGCTGTGATTGCGGCGGGGGTGCGGCGGGTGCTGGTGCCGCCGGAGTTTGCGGCGTGGCGGGAGCTGGCACGCGCGGCGGTGGTACGGCGGGTGGAGCCGGAGGCACTTGATTTTGCCGACAGCACGGTGCCGCAGGTGGACGACCTGTTCGGTGCCATGCAGACGGACAGTTCCCTGTTGGAGTCGGTGGTGAGCAGCGACGCGCCCGCGCCGCACGTGCCCAAGGCATTTTTAGAGCGGGCGCAGCTGGCCGCGTTGCATCGCGACCCGGCACGCTGGAACCTGCTGTACCGGTTGCTGTGGCGGCTGCAGAGTGAACGCGACCTGATGCGGGTAGAAGTGGACCAGGACGTGAGCGCGCTGCTGCGGCTGGTGCAGCAGATCAAGCGCGACGAACACAAGATGCACGCGTTTGTGCGGTTTCGCAAGGTGGAGGGGGATGCGGGCGAGCAATTTGTGGCGTGGTATGAACCCGCGCACCGGATTTTGCCGTTGGCAGCGCCGTTTTTTGCGGAGCGGTTTGCAGTGATGCATTGGTCGATCCTGACGCCGGATGGGTCGGTATATTGGGACCCGGCTGTGGGGCGGCTGCAGTATGGGCCGCCGCTGGACCGGTCGCATGCGCCGCGCGAGGACGAGCTGGAAACGCTGTGGAAGAGCTACTACGGCAGCATCTTTAACCCGGCGCGGCTGAATCCGGAGGTGATGCGGAGCCATATGCCGGTGAAGTACTGGGCCAATCTGCCAGAGGTGGAGTTGTTGCCGGCGTTGTTGCAGAAGGCTGCGGGGAGGGTTGCGGGAATGGTGACGAAACAAAGTGAAAAGCCGAGCGCCATGCCGTTTGTGCCGCAGGTGCATACGCTGCCGGTACTGAACGAGGCGCTGCCGGCGTGCCGCGGGTGTGAGTTGTGGGAGCATGCGATCCAGGTGGTGCCGGGGCGTGGACCGGCGGGTGCGGAGATTGTGCTGGTCGGCGAGCAACCGGGAGACCAGGAAGACAAGCGGGGCGAGCCGTTTGTTGGGCCGGCGGGCGGTGTGCTGCGCAAGGCGCTGGGCGAGGCCGGACTGGCGCCGGAGACGGTGTACATGACGAATGCCGTGAAGCACTTCAAGTTTGTGCAGCGGGGCAAGGTGCGGCTGCACCAGAACCCGCGGACGAGCGAGATCATGGCGTGCCGGCCATGGCTGCTGGCGGAACTGGATGCGCTGAAGCCGAAGCTGGTGGTGTGCCTGGGCGCGTCGGCGTCCAAGTCGCTGCTGGGTGGTACGTTTGCGTTGATGCGCGACCGGGGCAAGCTGGTGCCGAGCAGCTTTGCGGAGCAGATCATGGCGACGATCCACCCAAGCGCCGTGCTACGCGGCAAAGACGACGCGACCCGCGAGACGCTGTACCGGCACCTTTGTGACGACCTGCTGATTGCACGGCAGTACCTGCGGGCCAGTTAGCGTGTGCGACTTTGAACGGATGGAGAACGCGGTTTGATTCGCACGATCGATGACCTGTACGGACCGGCAGGAAGGCTTGAAGCTTTGCTGAACGTGGGCGTGGACGATGCGCCGTACAGCGCGCTGGTATGCCATCCGCATCCGCCGTCGGGTGGAACGTTGCACACGAAGGTGGTGTTTCATGCGATGAAGGCGTTTGCGCATTTCGGGCTGCCGGTGCTGCGGTTCAATTTTCGCGGGGTGGGTTTGAGCGCAGGGGAGTACACGAACGGACCCGGTGAGATCGAGGACGTGCGGGCTGCCATTGAATGGCTGGCCGGGGCATTTGGAAGGCCGGTGCTGCTGGCCGGGTTTTCGTTTGGCGCAAACATTGGGTTTCGGGCCGGATGCGGTGACGCGCGGGTGGCGGCGCTGGTGGGGCTGGGCATGCCGCTGGCCGCGGGTGGGCGGCAGTACAGCTACGAGTTTTTGGCAGGGTGTACGCAGCCCAAACTCTTCTTGACGGGGTCGGACGACCCGTTTGCGCCACGGCAGACGATGGAGGCGATGTTCGAGAGCACGCCTAAACCGCGCGAGATGCGGTGGATCGCGGGTGCGGAGCATTTCTTTATGGGCGTGCCGGGGTCGCCCCTGCCGAAACTGCATGCGATGCAGCAGGCCATGCGCGATTGGCTGCAGGCGGAGATGCACCTGCAGCCGATGGCTGGACTCTAGGCGACGGCGACGAGCGCCGTGTGGAGCGTGGTGTGTGCGGTGGCGGCGCGCTGCAGCAGCGGGCGGACGACGTTGAGCATGGCGTCCACATGCTGCTGCTCGAGAAGGAACGACGGTAGAAAGCGCATGACATTGCCCTGCACAAAGTTGAGCAGAACACCCTGTTCGAGAGCGGCTTCAGCGATGGGCCGGCCGGGGACGGCGAGTTCCAGACCCTGGATCAGGCCGCGTCCGCGAGCTTCGACCGCAACACCGCCTTCTTTGGCCAGGCGGTTCAATTGATCGCCGAGATAGGTCCCGGTGGCGAGAACCTGCTCCAATAGGCCCTCGTCTTCGACGGTGCGCAGGAACTCCAGACCAAGCCGGCAGGCGAGTGGCGAGCCGCCAAGGGTGCTGCCATGCCGCGCGACGCCGAGAACGTGGAAAAGATCGCTGGAAACGAGGAAGGCGCTGAGTGGCAGGCCGCCGCCAAGTGGCTTGCCGAGGATCAGAACGTCGGGCCGCACCTCACACTGCTCGAAGGCGAACCACTGCCCGGTGCGTCCGAGGCCGCACTGGATTTCGTCGAGTATCAGGAGGGCATCGTGCGCGTCGGCCAAGCGGCGTGCCTCGCGTAGAAAATCGTTACTGAGTTCGTGGACGCCGCCTTCGCCCAGAATGGTCTCGAGCAGGATGGCGCAGGTGTCGGGACCGACGGCAGCGCGCAGCGACGCGATGTCGTTGCGGCGGGCGAGGTCTGCGCCCTCAAGCACCGGGCCGAAACCGTCGCGGTACTTTGCCTGACCGGTGACCGACATGGAGCCGAAGGTGCGGCCATGGTACGAGCCTTCAAGCGCGGCGATACGGAACTTGGCAGGATGAAACTGCTCCGTCCCGAAGGCACGTGCGAGCTTGATCGCGCCTTCCACCGACTCTGAGCCGCCGGTGGAATAGAAGACCCCCGCCATGCCGGACATGCGGCACAGCCGCTCAGCCAGTTCACCGGCGGCGGGGGTGCAGTACTGGGGCGACAGGTGGACCAACTTCGCTGTCTGGTCGGCCGTGGCGGCCACCATGCGCGGGTGCGCGTGACCGAGTGCGTTTACGCCCAAGCCGCCCATCATGTCCAGGTAGCGATTGCCGGAGGTGTCGAAGAGGTACACGCCGTCACCGCGCTCCATGGCAATGGGAAAGCGCGCGTAGACCGGCAGCAGCCATTCGCTATCGCGAGCCAGCATGGTAGTGGCCTGGCTATTTTGACGGAATCGAGTCATTTCTCCTAGTTCAACGTAGTTCAGAGGCGCGGTCAAGGGTGAGATGAAGTCGAGCGTGCCCGTTTTGAGTCACGGTCATGTTTGCAGGCGTGCCGAAAATGGGGCTCTCCCGATTCTGGGAGAAGACCTTCCAGCTTTGGAATGTTGAAGGGATTGTGCAGTATCGTTGGAGGTACAAACGAGTCGAATTGCGGTCCGGCACGCAGTCCAGTTTGGCCATTGAAATGCAGTACATGCACCAACGGAGTCAACAGCCGGCGTTCTTGCAACAGAAGGGAACGCCTGGGTACCACATGGAGAAGACATCGCAAACCCGTATTCTTGCGATCGCTTTGGCGCTGGCGACGCTGCTGATCTGCGTGCTGGGCGTGTTGAACTATGTTCGCGAAGGCAACTATGAGCAGCCGACGGATGGTGTGTGGTGGCTGGAGAGCCAGGGCGGCCTGAAAGCCGAGCGCGTGCCGGCAGACAGCCCGGCGCACCGCGAGGGTGTACGGACCGGCGATTTGCTTACCGCGGCAAACGGCCGCAAGACACCCACCGTGGCACCGCTGGAGCGCGAGATGGCGCACAGCGGCACATGGAACCGCATTCGCTATGGCTTGTTGCGTGAGGGGCTGCCGCTGGAAATCAGCGTGATTCTTGAGCCGACGGACCGCAGCCGCAACCAGGGTCTGCGGCTGATTGCGCTGGTGTACCTGGCGATCGGGCTGTATGTGTTGTTCCGGCGGTGGACCGCGCCGAAGGCAACGCACTTTTACCTGTTTTGCCTGCTTTCCGGCATGCTCTATGCGTTTCACTACACGGGCCAGCTCGACACGCTGGACTGGGTGTTTTTCTGGGGCAACGTTGCGGCCACCGCGCTGCAGCCGGCGTTGTTTTTGCACTTTGCTTTTACCTTCGGCGAGGCACGCAGCTCCCTGCGCCGTCGTTTTTTTAGCGCGCTGCTTTACGTGCCGGGCACGCTGCTTGTGCTGTTGAAGGTGCGTGCCATCACGGCGTGGGTTGCGACGGAGCGACTGCACCACCGGCTGGACCAGATCGACGTCGCCTATCTTGCGCTGTATTACGTGGTGGCGGCAGCGGTGTTCTGGCAGCGGTACCGCGGCACAGCCGATGTGCTGGAGCGTCAGCAGCTCAAGTGGCTCACGCGGGGCACGCTGCTGTCGGTTCTGCCGTCCACCGTGCTCTACGTGGTGCCGTACCTTTTGGATATTCCGGTTGGCAGCGGTGTTGCGAAGGCAGTCAGCTTTTGCCTGATCTTTCTGCCGTTGACGTTTGCATGGGCGATCGTGCGCTACCGGCTGATGGATACGGATTTGATCTTCAAGCGCGGTGTGACGTACACGCTGGCGACGGCGGCGCTGGTCGGGGTGTACTTCCTGATCGTCGCGTTCGCGGGAGAGATCGCGCATTCGCGCGTGCCCAGTTTGAAGACGTGGGGCATCCTTGTGGTGATCGTCGCCACGGCATTAATTTTCGATCCGATCAAGGCCGCGATTCAAAGCCGGGTGGATCGGGTCTTCGACCAGAAACGGTACGATTATCGTGAAACGCTGATTGAATTCAGCCGCGGCTTGTCGTCGCAAACGGATCTGGAAACGCTCTCGCGCTCCGTTGTGGATCGGTTGGCGCAGGTTTTACTGGTGGAGCGGGTCGTGCTGTTCGTTTCGCCCGGCGGCATTCGGCGGACGGGCAAGGTTTTTCGGCTTGCCGCGTCTCACGGATTGAGCGAGGACGTACTCAGCACGCTGCCTCAGCAGACCTCCGCCGCGTCGTTCCTGCAATTCGACGCGCCCGACTCGCAGGGCCACCTGTTTTTTGAAAAACCCAGTTCCCTGCCGCACCTGGCCGCGGACGAGCAGGCCATCTCCCGCGCGCTCGACATGAACTATTACCTGCCCTGCCGGATTGCTGAGGCGAACTATCCACCACGCACCATCGCCGTGATCGGACTGGGACGCACGCGCGAGGGAGACTTCCTCTCGTCGGAAGATATGGAGTTGCTGGAGTCGCTCGCCGGTTATATCGCGATCGCAATCCAGAATGCGCAGCTCTTTGCCTCACTGGATCGGCAGCGGTCCGAGTTCGAGCGGTTGAAGGAGTTCAACGAGAACATTGTGGAGTCGATCAAGGTCGGTATTTTTGCGCTGGATTTGAACGACTGCGTTGAAAGCTGGAATGCCGAGATGGAGGTGATGGTTGTGCTGCCCCGCGTAGAAGCGCTAGGCCGTCATATCTCCGATATTTTTCCGCCAGAGTTTGTGTTGGAGTTCGAGCGCGCGCATGAGCAATCCGGCACGCATCACCTGTCCAAGATGAAAATGCCGCTGCGTAACGGCGAGAGCCGCACGGTAAACGTGGCCGTGTCGCCGCTGCTCACGCGGGAGTTTGTGTCGGTCGGCAGCATCGTTCTGGTGGAGGACATCACCGACCGTACCTTGCTGGAATCGCAGCTCACGCAGGCGGAAAAGCTTTCGTCCATCGGACTGCTGGCGGCGGGCGTTGCGCATGAGGTAAACACACCTCTCGCCGTGATCAGCAGCTATACCCAGATGCTGCAGAAGCAGGCACGCGGCGACGATCCTGCGGCAGCCCGGCTGCGCCCTGTGCTGGAGAAGATCACGCAGCAAACCTTTCGCGCGTCCGAAATTGTGAATGGTCTGTTGAACTTTTCCCGCGCCACCGGCAGCGAGTTCCTCCCGCTCGATATCAATGCCATTCTGCGTGAAACTGTGTTGCTGCTCGACCACCAGTTCCGCACGGCGCGTATTCATGTGCACAGCGCATACGCGCCGTTGCTGCCCCGCGTCCAGGGCAGCCAGGGCAAGCTGCAGCAGGTGTTCCTGAACCTGTTGCTGAACGCGAAAGACGCGATGCTGGAGAGCGGTGGCACCGAGCTTTACCTGTCGACAGAAGAGTCTGGTAGTGAGGTTGCAATCACGTTCCGCGACACGGGGTCTGGCATCGACGCTGCCCATCTGCATCGCATTTACGACCCATTTTTTACCACAAAGAACACACCCAAGGAGGGCCAGCACAAAGGCACGGGTCTTGGACTTGCTGTGTCCTACGGCATCGTGCAGGAACATGGCGGTCGCATCCAGGTGAAAAGCGCCGTGGGCGAGGGCACGACATTCCGGCTGATCTTGCCCGCGGTACAGGATGTCACTCTCTTAGTAAACGGCGAGGCAAACGGCGGGGCGTCCCTCGAGCCGAAACCGGTGTTGCTGCATGCTTCCGAGACTCGCGCGGACGCCTCGAGGACAGTTCATGCCTGATGCAACACTCGCCACACCCGCCCTGAATGCAGCGCTCCTCAATATCGGCCGAATCCTGATCATTGACGACGAACCGGGTATCCGCGAATCGCTGGAGGTGCTGCTTACGCTTGAGGGTTTTGAGGTGGACATGGCACCCGAGGGCAGCACGGGGCTCGACATGCTGGCGGCGAGCGACTACGACCTGCTTCTGCTGGATCTGGCGTTGCCGGGAGAGAGCGGCATCGACCTGCTACCCCGCATCAAGCGCATGCGGCCGCAGTTGCCGGTGATCATGATTACGGCATACGGCACGGTGGGGAACGTGGTGGACGCGCTGCACGCTGGTGCGGATAACTTCGTCCAAAAGCCGTGGGACAACGAGAAATTGCTTGCGGACATGCGGTCCGCGATTGCGCGTTTCCGTTCGGCGGAAGAGGTGGTGCAACTCAGGCGGACGCTGAAACAGCGCTACTCGTTTGAGAACATTATCGGCAAAAGCGATGCGATGACGAAGCTGTTGGAGACGGTAGCGCAGGTGGCGCCGTCGCGATCGACGGTGCTGATCCATGGCGAGAGCGGGACGGGCAAGGAACTGATCGCGAAGGCGATTCATCTGAGCTCGCCGCGAAGAGACAAGCCGTTTGTGGCGATCAACACAGGTGCTGTTCCGGTGGATTTGCTGGAGTCGACGTTGTTCGGGCATGTGAAGGGTGCGTTCACGTCGGCCATCGCGGCGAAGAAGGGGCTGTTCGAGGTAGCGAGCGGGGGAACTCTGTTCCTGGATGAGATCGGGACGATGCCGATCGAAACACAGGCAAAGATCCTGCGGGCGCTGCAGGAACGGCGATTTATGCAGGTGGGCGGTACGAGCGAGATTGCGGTGGATGTGCGGATTGTGGCGGCGACGAACGTGGACCTGCGGCAGGCGGTGAAGGATGGGCGATTCAGGGAGGATTTGTACTATCGCTTGTCGGTGATCAACTTGGACTTGCCGCCGTTGCGGACGCGGAAGGAAGACATTCCGCTGCTCGCGGGGCATTTTCTGGTGCGATATGCGGAGGAGAACGAGGTGGAGGCGCGGACCCTGTCGCAGGAGGCGCTGCGGGCGATGATGGACTACGAGTGGCCGGGCAACGTGCGGGAGCTGGAGAACGCCATCGAGCGGGCGGTGGTGCTGAGCAACGACGAGGACTTCAACGAGGAGCTGCTGCCGCTGAGCGTGCGGATGTTCGCCGCGCAGCGCCGCAGCAGCCAGAGCAGCGAGAGCATCGAAAGTC
>CAXTJO010000048.1:2659-19778 GCA_964244665.1 uncultured Terriglobus sp. | reverse complement strand
CCCCCCCCGCGCTAAAATCGTCATTCGATTGGGTTTGCGGGCAAATTCCTCATTCTGGGGGAGTTAGGCGCAAAATCGTCATTCGGTTGGGGTTAGGTGGGTTTGCACAAGTTTTGGGGCAGCCACTTTCTCCAGTGATACAGCGCATAAAGGCCGCTGCAGGTTACTTGCTGCAGCGGCTCTTTTGCGTTGGGAGTCAGGCGGTTTCCGCGGGTGCAGGGGTGAGGGTGAACTCGATTTTTTGAGAGCCGAGAATGGGGTGGGTGGCTGTGAGGGTGACGGGGGCGGCAGTTTGCTGGGCGCGGATCCAGACAGCACCGGTGCCACCGATGAGACCGAAGGGGTTGTCGCCGATGAGGTCGGCGGGGCCGTCGAGTTTGAAGGAGATGGCATCTGCGGCGAAAGGGCGAATGTTGCCGAACTCGTCGTTGACGCGGAGGACGACGCGAGTGCAATCACCGCCGTCCGCGAGGAGCTCGGTGCCGTCGGGAACGAGGGCGAATTTTGCGTCGAGTCCGGAGCCAGACCAGGTGCGCTCAACGACTACCTTGCCGGCGATGAGGCCTTCGACGTGGAGGTCGCCCCAGACGGGGACGTTGTTCTTTAGGGAAAAGTCGAACGGAGCGTACTTGAGGCTGGGATATGTTTTGCGGTCGGGGCCACCTTCGGCGATGACTTTTGCGACGCCATTTGTGTCTTTCATGGAGAGCCGGAGGGTGTCGCAGTTGCTGAGCAGGTAGACGGAGGTGATACCGAGTGACTCGTCGCTGGCTGCCCAGTGATGGCCCATTTCAAGGACGACCTGCTCTGCGGGGTCGCACATGGCTTTGTAGACATTGGCGGCGGGCTTGGGTGTGCGCCAGATGTCGGTGACACCGTGGTAGCAGATGTGGTCGCCGGAGCCGAAGTCGTAGTGGGTGTTGTAGTCGAAGGCGCACCAGCCGATGCCGCCGGCATATTGCGGGTTTGACGCGAGCTGGTCGTGGATGCGGGCGTGGCGGTGGGTGTGTTCCTTGAGGCGCTCGAGGGCGTCGATGGTTTTGGCGGGGTAGGTGTGGCCGACGAACTCGGTGTTGAGGTACTTCTTGTGGTTGGGCGGCAGCATGGGCCAGCCGAAGTCGTTCATGGTCATGACGTCTTCGAGCAGCTCGGTGTTGTAGAGATAGCGGATGCCGCCGGTCTGGCGTGACTGGTCGAGCCCGTGCGCGAGGGCGTTGGTGCGGGTGTAGAAGTCGTGGTTGTCCTGCGACTCGTTGATGCGGACGCCCCAGAGAATGACGGAGGGGTGATTCCAGTCGCGGCGGATCATGCGGCGAACGTTGTCGACGGAGATGTCTTGCCAGGGCTTGGGGCCGATGTGCTGCCAGCCGGGGATCTCTTCGAGGACGAGCAAGCCGATCTCGTCGCACGCGTCGAGAAAGTGGCGGGACTGGGGGTAGTGCGAGGTGCGGACGATGTTGCAGTGATAGTCGTTGCGGAGGATGAGGGCGTCCTGGCGCTGGACGCGGGCGGGCATGGCCTGGCCGACCCAGGGGAAGGTCTGGTGGCGGTCGAGGCCTCGGAGCTTGACGACTTTGCCGTTGAGCGAGAAGCCCTGATCAGTAAAGGCGGCTTCGCGGAAGCCGATGCGGCGGGTGTCTTCGTCGATGACGTTTGCGCCGTCGAGGAGCTGGAGGTGCACGGTGTAGAGCCTGGGCGTGCGAAGGTCCCAGAGGTCGATCTTGCCCAGCTTGGTGAGTTCGAGGGTGGCGGCGGGCTTGTCGGTGTCGGCGATAGGAAGTGCGCCGAGGGCCTGGCCGGCGTCGTCGTTAGGGAGGGGCCTGGGGAAGGGACCGGTGACGGGCGCGGTCGCCGAGGCGACGACGCGGGTGCCATCGCGGAGTTCGGCCTTGACCGTCAGTTTGCCGTGGGTGTTGGCGGTGCTTTGAAGCCAGGCGCGTACCTGGACGGTGGGTGTCGCAAGGACGTTCACCGGTGTGGCGACGAAATTTTCGATGGAGGTCTGCGGGACGATGCGGAGGTTGACCTCGCGGTAGATGCCGCCGAAGGTGAGGTAGTCGACCTGGTTGCCGAAGGGCGGGATGTCGGCGCGCTCGGAACTGTCGACTTCGACGGCGAGGAGGTTGGGGCCGGTGGCGGAGAGGTGGTCTGTGAGGTCGAAGGAGAAGGGGGTGTAGCCGCCCTTGTAGCTGCCGATGCGGGTGCCGTTCAGGTAGACGGTGGTGGCCAGCATGACGCCTTCAAAGTCAAGGAAGACGCGCTTGCCCTGGATGCCGGTGGGCAGCTTAAGGGGGCGGCGGTAGACGGAGACGAACTGGAAGGCCTTTTCGCTAAAGCCATGCCATGGGAGGCGGACGTTGGTGTGGGGAAGGCAGACCTTGGCGAAGCTCGAGTCGTCGAAGGCAGAGGTGCGAGCGTCTGCTGTGGCGGTGTCACGGTAGCGCCAGCCTCGGTTAAGCGGCAGGATCTGGCGGCCGGCGTTGGATGCGGGCTGGGCGAGCAGGTCAAGGTTGGGCGCGAGAGTTGCGGCGGCGGCTACGGCGGAGGTTTTCTGGAGGAAACTGCGACGGTCTAGGCGCGATGGCATATGTGCTGCGAAGTATACCCGTGCTGCATGAAGGCGTGCTGACATGGACCTGGTACAAAGAGGCTTCTGCCGAGGGGAACGCGGTTTTACACGCCGGTGGAAACCGTCCGCCGCCACGAAAGCAAGCAGGTTTCCCGGCTGCGCAAAAGGGTGAGCTGTTCTGCTCCGGTCGGGATGACAGGTCTGTCTGGATGGGAAAGCGAACGCCAAGCTATGCTACGGAACGACACAGGACAGGGTCGGGCGAGCCGAGTTCACTTGGTAGGTGTGGCTAGCGGGAGGCATAGAGCGAGGGTGCCTGGTTTGCCGTGGACTGCAGGTACTTGTGCGGGTTGACGGCGACGTCGTGGATGCGGACCTCGTAATGGACGTGCATACCTGTGGTGCGGCCACTGTGGCCGACGTAGCCGATGACCTCTCCGCGGACGACCTGTTGGCCCACGGAGCAGTGCAGGCCGGACATGTGGCCGTACAGGGTGCGAATGCCGTTGCCGTGGTCGAGTTCCACTTCAGTGCCATAGCCATTGCCGATGCCAGCCTTGATGACGACGCCGCCGGCGGTGGCGTGGATGGGCGTGCCGAGGGGGGCGGAGATGTCTAGACCCTTGTGGAACTCGCCTTCGCCTGCGCCCAGAATGGGGTCTTCACGCTGGCCAAAGGGTGAGGTGATGGGGCCGATGACGGGCCAGAGCGTGGGGACGTTTGCGCCGGTAAGGAGGGCGGGGCCGAAGGTCGGGTTCGGAGTCGCGCTGAAGCTGTCGATGGTGCCGAGGGAGTTGGTGATGGCGCGTGAGGCGTCGCCGCTCATGGCCGCGGCGCGCAGAGAGTAGAACGCGTCGAGGCTCTTGTAGTAGGCGGGTTCGCTAAGGGCAGAGCCGTCTGTTGAGCCAGGAGCAATGGCGTTGGTTGACGGGGTCGTGCCGCTGCTGTGAGAGGACTTACGCGCGGAGAACAGGTGCTGCGCGGGCGAGACGAGCTTGCTGGCGGTAAGACCGTACAGGGTAGAGACTTCGCTGGCGAGGGCACCAAGGGATGCGGCCTGGACTTCCTTCTCGTGCTCGCGGGTCTCGAGCTTGGCGTAATCCTTGCGGAGGTGGTCGCGCTCGCTGCGAACCTGGTTGAAGCGCTCTGTTTTGAGCAACATGCGCGAGTACGAGCCGGCCAGACCAGCGATGGTGAAGAGACCAATGACAGCGACGCCCACAAAGGCGTACACGAGATGGATGGATATGGGGATCTTTCGGAGCGAGCCGTCTGAGTCGCGTGCAACGAAGACCACGTAGAGCGATTTCTTCAAAACTGTCCCCGGCGGCGGATGCCGCGTCGTGTTCGCGCAACCCAGTCAGTGTACCGTCCTGACTCGCAATCGGCAATCGACGAAGCTATCGGCCATTCGCATCAGGTGAGATGAAAGGCGGGCGTGGAGCGCACCGGGGCGACCGTATGCTGTGAGAATGGCGAGTTACGGGAAGGCCGGTGCGACGGGAGAACTTGCGCTGATCGGGGACATCGGGGAGCGCGCGGCAAGGCTGGGTCCGTCGAGTGCGGTGCGGGTGGGCATTGGGGATGATTGCGCGGTGCTGCGGCCAAGGGCTGACACCGACGTGGTGGTGACGACGGATTTTTCGCTGGAGGGGAGGCATTTTCGGCGGGATTGGCATCCGGCTGCATCTGCCGGGCACCGCTGTCTGGCGAGGGGTTTGAGCGACCTAGCGGCGATGGGTGCGGAGCCGTTGAGTGCGTTTTTGTCATTGGCGGTACCGGCGGGGCTGCAGACGACGGCTGCGGGACGGCGATGGGTTGGGGGATTTCTGGATGGCTTGTTTCGCCTTGCGGAGGCCACAGGGACACCGCTGAGCGGGGGCGATACGGCAACGGCACCGGATGGGAATGTGCTGGCGGACATTGTGCTGACAGGGACGGTTCCGCGGGGGAAGGCCCTGCTGCGGAGCGGCGCGCGGGTGGGAGACCTGCTGTACGTGACGGGAGCGCTGGGCGGGGCGGCGGCGGAGTTGCGGATGCTGGAGGAGCAACCGAAGAGGTTTCGGGCGGCGGTGGCTGATGGGACGCACCCGCAGCTTTTTCCGGAGGCTAGGCTCCAGGTTGGACGGGTACTGGTGAGGCGTAGGCTGTCGCGGGCCGCGATGGATTTGAGCGATGGGTTGTCGACGGATTTGCGGCACCTTTGCGAGGCGTCGGGGGTGGGTGCGGTGGTGGAGGCGGAGCGGCTACCGTTGCACACGTTAGCGATGGCCATGCCGGATGGGTTGAGCCTGGCGCTAAACGGTGGCGAGGATTATGAGTTGTTGTTTGCTGCGGGTGCTGCGATGCGGGTACCCAGGCGGATTGCAGGCGTTGCGGTTACGCGGATCGGAGAGGTGACAGCGGGTGGTGAGGTGGTATTGCGGGAGGGTGGGGTGAGTTCCCTGCTGGCGGCGAAGGGTTGGGAGCACCGGTTTTGAACGGCATCGGGGAGCAGGTGGGTGAGGTTTCGGTCCAGGGTGAGGGGTGGTCTGCGCGGGTGTTGGCGGGTGCACCGCTGATTGCGCCTGCACGGATGTTTACGTTTCCGCAAAGCATCGCCGGGGAGGAGGATGCGCTGGCACGAGGGGCACTTTGGGTGGAGGTGCGAGCGGCCGGACGACCGGCGTTTGTGGCGCAGTGTGCGCGGGGATACGCAACCGATGGTGTGGCGCATGGGTTATGGCAGTTTGGAGACGGATTGCTGGCGGTTGCGGGGGGTTATGCCTATGCCGTCGACACCCTTGTGCCGGAGCAGACCAGACTGCTGCCGCTGCGGCCTGCGGTGCAGGTGCTGACTGTGCCGCAGATGAGGGTGGCGGTGCTGGTGGGGTTCCATGCGGTGATGGTGGTGGCGGATGGGGAGAGTTGGGAAAGTGGGCGGCTGAGCTGGGAAGGCGTGACGCTGCTGTCGTGCGACGGCGAAGTGCTGCACGGGAGCGGGTGGGACATGATGGCAGACGAGGAAGTACCGTTTTCGCTGAACCTGCGTACGCGTGCGCTGGAGGGTGGCGGCTATAGGTTCTGATCGGTGTGTACGGGTGGTGTGGGTACCGCGAAGAAGGAGAGGGCGGCGTCACCCTGGCGGAGGGTGCGGGTGTGGTGCAGGACGCCGTAGGCCTGGGCCAGGTTGACTTTGCTGGAGTGCTCCGCGATGACGAGTGCGTCCGGTTGCAGGAGCTTGGGGTCATCACCGAGGGTGGTGAGGGTGCGGGTGTATTCCAGAGCTTCGTCGTAGGGCGGGTCGAGGAAGACGACATCGAACGGTGTGGTGGTGCCCTGGAGCAGGGTAGCGGTTCCTGCGGGGTCGAGGGTGAAGGCCGCGGTGATGGCGAGGGCGCGGAGGTTGGCGCGGATGCTTTCGAGAGCCGGGCGGCTCTTTTCCGCAAAAGCGACGTGCGTCGCGCCGCGGGAGAGAGCCTCTATGCCGACCGCGCCGGAGCCGGCGTAGAGGTCTGCGAAGCGTGCGCCGGGAATGCGTGTGGCGATGATGTTGAAGAGAGTCTCACGCAGGCGGTCGCTGGTGGGGCGGGTTGCGGTGCCGGGTGGTGCCTGCAGGAGGCGTGACCGGAAGGTGCCTGCGATGACGCGCATGTTCGTCCTTCTGCAGCACGACTGGCGTGCCTGTTGCGAAAGCATACCGGTTGGCGGCACCGGTACAATCTTGGGATGCGAACGCCGTCGTTTCCGCTGGGCAGGATATTTGGCGTGGAACTGCGTTTACATGTGTACTTTGCCGCCGCCGTTTTTTTGTTGATGCTGTATGCGTCGTTGCTGGGCGTGGCGATGCGGCGAGGTGCGATGCTGGCACTGTTGTTGCTGTTTGCGGTGGCCGTGCGCGAAACAGGGCGTGCGCTGGCGGCCGCGTGGGCCGGCAAGGATTTGCGACGTCTGGTGCTGCTGCCAACGGGAGCGATGGCGACGTATGCCGACGAGCCGACGCAGGAGCCCAGGCACGAGCGGTTGATGGCGATGGCCGGGCCGGTGTCAAACTTTGTACTGGCGTTGACGATGGCGCTACTGACGTTTTCAGCGACGTCGCAGGTAAACCTGTTTCAGAGGCACTTGATGGAGCCGCAGCATCTGCTGCGGGCGGCGATTTGGGTGCAGATTGTGTTGGGTGGGATTCACCTGCTGCCGGCGTCGCCGCTGGATGCGGGTGTGATTTTGCGGCGACAGTTTGTGCGCTCACGGGGCACGGCGCGCGGTGCCAAGGCCGCGGCGGGAGTGGGCCAGGCGATTGGCTGGGTGCTTGTGCTGGTGGGGGCGGTAAGCCAGGAGATGATGCTGACGCTGATGGGTGGCACGGTGCTGCTGACAGCGCAGGCCGAGGGGCACGCGCTTGTGGCGAAGGATGCGGCGACCGGGCTGAAGATGAGGGATGTAATGCTGCGGGAGTGGACGAGCCTGGACGCGAGCGACACGCTGGAGGACGCGCTGCGGCTGAGCCATCACTCATTGCAGCAGGTGTTTCCTGTGCTGCGTGGATCGGTGGTGGTGGGTTCGGTGGCGCGCAGTTCCCTGCTGCTTGCACTGCAGACGGACGGCAATGGATTTGTGCAGGGTGTGATGACGCGAGGTGTGCAGGCCGCACGACCGGATGATCTGCTGGTGGGGACGGTGCAGAGCGCAGCGGGGGCAGCCGGTGCGCTGACGGCGGTGATGCCGATTGTGGAGGGCGACCGCGTGGTAGGCATGGTGACGCCGCAGAACCTATTACAGACGATGGGCCACCTGGGGCAAACGCGGCGGCTGCTGGAGCGCGCGGCCAAGCCGAAGCGTCAACGGTGATGGACGCGGAGACGGAAGAGTTACTGCTGAGCGTGCCGGCGCGGCCGCGGGGACCGCTGCTGCCGGGGCTGTACCTGGTAGCCACGCCAATTGGGAACCTGGAAGACATGACCCTGCGGGGGCTGCGGGTGCTGCGGGAGTGCGACCGGATTGCGTGCGAGGATACGCGGCAGACGGCGAAGCTGCTGGCGTATTTCGGCATTCAGAAACCATTGGTGAGCTACCACCTGCACAACGAGCTTGGGCGGGCGGAAGAGCTGGCGGCTCAGCTGTTGGCGGGTGAGCGGATTGCCGTAGTGAGCGATGCGGGGACGCCTGGCATTGCTGACCCTGGTGTGGCGGTGGTGGCGGCGGCGATCACGGCGGGGGTGCGGGTGTTTGCGGTGCCGGGGGCTAATGCGGCCCTGGGTGCGCTGGTGATTAGTGGATTGTCGACGGAGCAGTTTGCGTTTCGAGGTTTCCTGCCAAGCAAAGGCGGCGAGCGGCGGACGTTGCTGGAAAGTGTGCTGTGCGAGATGCGGGCTGCCGCTGTGCCGATGACGCAGGTGTTTTATGAGACGCCGCACCGGGTGGTGGATGCGCTGGCGGACGTGGCTGCGGTGTTTGGCGGAGAGTATCGCGTGGCTCTGGCGCGGGAGTTGACGAAGCTGCACGAGGAGATGCTGCGCGGGACGGTGGATGAAGTGCGAGCGGTGCTGGCGGCTCGGGAGAGCGTGCGAGGTGAGATGGTGCTGCTGCTGGATGGGACGGTGGCGTCGGCGGCGGAAGCAGGTGGGAGTGTGGCAGATGCGGTGCGGGCGCTGATGGCTGCCGGGTCGGACGAGGGAGATGCGGTGAAGCGGGTGGCGCGGGAGCGCGGCGTGGGCAAGAGCGAGGCTTACCGGGAGTGGCAGCGCGGGAAGAAGCGATAGGGTTTCTGGCGACGAGAAGAGCAGGTTTCTCCGCTGCGCTTCGCTTCGGTCGAAATGACAGTTTGTGTGTCGCGGGCGTGAGAACCCGGTGGGTCATGGATTGCGGGAGAGGCGGAGCTCGCGGACGCTGCGTTCTGCGTGGAGGCCATTGCGGAGTTGCAGGCGGCTGTTGGGTTTGGTGGGCACGGTTGGGTCCGGCGGGGCGTTGGTGGGCGCGAGCCCGGAGAGCTGGAGGAGGCGCAGGGTTTCAGCAGAGGTGAGGGGGACGCCCATGCGGCCGGCGGCGAGGCGGAGCAGGCGTCGACGGCTGGGAAGATCGAGGGTGCGCAGGCGGGCGATGTCGAAGGCGACCGTTTGCTCTTCCGGGCCTGTGCTGACGGTTCGGCCACCGCCGCGGACGGGCCGGCCGGGGATGGCAAGCTCTGTGTAGAGGCGGGCGGTTTCTGCTGACCAGCGGGCCTCTTCTTCGCGGGCGAGCTCGGCGGTTTGGGACAGGGTTTGCGCGAGATTGGGGTTGAGGTCGCGCAGGAGCGGCATGAGGTGGTGGCGGACGCGGTTGCGGGTGTGTGCGTCGGTTGCGTTGGTCGAGTCTTCGCGCCAGGGCTGGTTGCGGGCCTGGAGGAAGGCGACGACCTGTTCACGGGTGGCCGCCAGCAGGGGGCGGATGACGCGGGCTGCGGAGATTGCGCTCGATGCGGCGGGTGACCCGTCGGCGCTGAGCTCGAGGACAGGAGCGATGCCGGCGAGACCCTCAAGCCATGCGCCGCGGATGAGCTTCATGAGGACGGTTTCGGCCTGGTCGTCGGCGGTGTGGGCGGTGGCGACGAGGTCTGCCTGCTTGTTGTGGAGGACGGTGGCGAAGAAGCGGAGGCGGGCGTGGCGGGCGAGCTCTTCTGTGCCGTTGCTCCCGGTGGGAGCTTCGGCCTGCTGTGCCGGGATGCTGGCCTGGGACTCGAGGAGGGGGATGTCTTTGGAGCGGCAGAGGGTGCGGAGGAAGTCGCGGTCGGCGTCGGCTTCTGCGCCGCGGAGGCCGTGGTGGAGATGGGCGGCGGCGACGGCGATGCCGAAGGCGGCGGCCTGTTCGTGGAGGGCGAGGAGGAGGGCTGTTGAGTCTGCGCCGCCGGAGACGGCGACGGCGATTCGGGAGCCGGTGGGGAGGAGGGTTCGGTTGAGCGGGAGGGTGGAGCTTTTCGCCATGGAGTGATGGTAGCGGGTGGGGTCGCTCTTCGAGCGAATGAGCGCTGCGCGCTGGACCCCACCCTTTCGCGCGTTGAAGGTTCGCAGTACTTCGAAGGTTTTGAACGCGAAGGAATGGGGCACCCGGTTCCGTGGTGTCTGGTGGGGTATGCGGATGCCGGAGATGAGAGTTGCAGGCGTGGAAGATGCGGCGCTGATTGCGATGCATCGGCACCGAATGTTTGGGGACAACGGGTTTGCGACGGTGGGGCTTAGAAACAAGAGCTGCGCTTCTTCAAAACCGACTGCACGCTTCCACATTCGACCGCAGGAGCTTGCTTTCGCTGGATCGAAGACGACTCGCACTGTGCTCCCTCCGCTTGCGTGTGATTACCTGGCGAGTTCTTCTTTGAGGATGGTCGAGACGGTTTTGTTGTCGGCGTGCAGGCCATCTGCAAGGATGCGTTGCTGGACGACGCGCATGACGGGGCCCATTTCCTTAAGGGTGGGGCGGGCACCGTCGGTGGTCATGTGGACGATGGCACCGTGGACGACGCGGCGGATTTCGTCCTCACCGGCGGTTTGCGGCAGGTAGGCCGAAATGATGGTGAACTCTTCGAGCTCTTTGGCGGCGAGCTCGGGACGGTCGCCTTGGGTGAACTGCTCGGCTGCGTCTTTGCGCTGCTTGAGCATGGTTTGCAGGGCGGCAATCTCTTCGGCGTCGGTGAGGGGCTCGCGCTTATCGATCTCCTTGCTTTTGAGGGTGGACTTGGCCATGCGCAGGGTTTCAAGGCGGAGCGCCTCGCGCGCCTTCATGGCGGTGATGATGTCGGTTTCGATTTGTTGGAGGATTGCCATAGATGGTCCTTTGGATGCGTGTTTGAGTTTAGCGCGCGGAGCGGGTGGGGGGTTGTGGCGGGCGATGCGCCGCGCCTTTAGCGCTTGGGTGGCTGGTGGGTGCTGTACCTGGGCCTTTGGCCCAGGCTGTTATGCGGTCGGGCCCTTGACCCTTAGGGACATGGTTGAAGGAGCGTGTGCCGTGCACCGAGCAAAACAACTGCGGGCAACGAACGGGCTATGCGAGAGGAAAGCAGGTTTCTCCGCTACGCTTCGCTGCGGTCGAAATGACAGTCCATTGGTGGGGTGCGCCAAAGGAGGGTGGCACGGGTTGGGTAGACTAGGGGCATGATTCGGAAAATTCGTTTGTTTACGCCGGGGCCGACGCCCCTTCTGCCTGCTGCGCAGTTTGCCATGGCTGCTGCCGATATGCACCACCGGACGCCGGAGTTTCGGGCGCTGTTTTTGAAGGTGCTGGCGCAGTTGAAGGAGTTTGTCGGGACGAAGAACGATGTGGTGGTGCTGTCATCGAGCGGGACGGGGGCGATGGAGGCGGCGGTGACGAATTTGACGTCGCCGGGGGATCGCGTGCTGGTGCTGACGGCCGGTAAGTTCGGCGAGCGGTGGACGAGCTTGGCGAAGAATTTTAATTGCGCGGTGGACGTGGTGGAGGCGCCGTATGGAGAGACGTTCTCAATCGAGGCAGTGAAGGCGGGGCTGAGGCTGGAGACGCGCGCGGTGTTTATGCAGGCGACGGAGACGAGCACGGGTGTGCGGCATTGCGTGCCTGCGGTGGCGAAGCTGCTGAAGGAGACGGGCAGCGAGGCGATGCTGGTGGTGGACGCGATTACGGGGCTGGGGACGACGCACCTGGACATGGATAGGTGGGGCGTGGACGTGATGATCGGCGGGTCGCAGAAGGCGGTGATGATGTCGCCGGGGCTTTCGTATCTGGCTGTGAGTGAGCGGGCGTGGGACCGGATGGAAGTGACGTATAACCCGCGGTACTACTTTGACCTGCGCAAGGAGCGAAAAAACGCGGTGAAGGGCGAGAGTGCGTATACGCCCGCCGTTTCGCTGATAGCCGCGCTGGGTGCGGCGCTCGATTACATTGCGGCGCAGGCGGGGACGGCGGAGAACCCGGCCGGCAGCGTGGCCGAGGGGCGGAAGAAGCTGGTGGAGAATGCGGAGACGATTTCGGCGATGACGCGGGCGGCTTGCGTGGCGCTGGGGTTCAAGTTGTTTGCGCCGGATGCGCCTTCGGCTGCGGCGACTGCTGTCTTGGCGCCGGAGGGTGTGGATAGCGGGGTCATCTGCAAGGAGTTGAAGTCGCGGTTTGGGGCGACGATTACGAATGGGCAGGGCGAGATGCAGGGCAAGCTGTTTCGGATTGCGCACCTGGGGTTTTTCGACTACATGGATACGATGGCCCTGATTGCGGCGCTGGAGCAGGTGGTGGCGACAAAGCTGCCTTCCCTGCCGGATTTCCAGTGGGGCAAGGGGCTGGTGGCGGCGCAGGAGTTGTTTGCGTCGCGGGCGCTGGATGCGGCGGCTACGCGGACCTGCTTTTGTGGGCGGGCGGATGCGTGTTGCTCGCTGGTGCACCCGGAGTATGGGGTGATGGACGTGAAGCCGGTGCACTAGGGCGTGGTTGTGGTGGAACCCACCTTAGCTTCGCGAAGGTGGGGCACCCGATGGTGCTGGGCTGCGTCACCTTTTAGCGGGTGGCGCAGTCTACTTTGTAGTGGGGTTTAGGGATGATGATGTCGATGCGGGAGATGGAGAAGCGGGAGCCGGTGACTCGGCGGGCGATGATTGCAGGCGGGGCTACCGTGGCGACGGTGGCGCTGTTTTATGGGTTGCATCGGCCGCTGGAGGTTGCGCGGGCGGCGACGCTGCGGGGCGGCGGAATGCCGGCAACGGTGAAGATTGTTTCGTTTGCGGCGGATGGGTCGAAGACGGGTGTGGCGGACGTGCCGACCGTGCAGAAGCCGGATGACGAGTGGCAGAAGCAGTTGAGTGAGTTGAGCTATAACGTGACGCGGCACAGCGATACGGAGCCGGCGTTCAGCAGCACGATGGTGGACGAGCACCGGGCGGGGATATTTCGTTGTGTTTGCTGCGCGACGGCGCTGTTTAGCAGCGAGACGAAGTTCGATAGCGGAACCGGGTGGCCGAGTTTTTGGGTGCCGGTGGCGCGGGAGAACGTGAGCGAGACGAGCGACGGGAGCTTCGGAATGCGGCGGACGGCCGTGAGCTGCAGGCGCTGCGATGCGCACCTGGGGCACGTGTTCGATGATGGGCCGAAGCCGACAGGGCAAAGGTATTGCATGAATGCGGCTTCGCTGGTGTTTGTGGTGAAGGCGTAGGCGGCAGCGTGAAGAACCTATGTCCGAAGATCCGGACATGGGGCACATGTCGAAAGAGGCAGGCGGGAATGCTTGGGCGCAGGAAAACAGGTTTCCTCCGCAGCGAAGGACGATGAAGCTGTCCTTCTCCGGTCGAACTACAGGGTTTGTGGCAGATCCTATCTCGGCGGCTAAGGCCGCAAACTAAAACGAGGTACGGTTTCTATTTCGGCGGCGAAGCCGCGACTCTCGTGAAGCAACGCACTGATGCGGACACCTAACGCCACAAATGTATCGGTGCGACACCCTAAGGTTTGGCGGTAGTGGGTGCGGTGACGGTCTGGTCGGTGGTGACGTTGAAGAGGTGGCAGCTTTCCATCTCTGAGTGGAAGTTTGCGGCGGGGTGGTAGAAGAGGCCGATGCGGGCGTCGCCGGAGCCGTAGATGTTGTGGATAAACCAGACGCCGCCAGTCTGGGGTGCGTTGACCAGATGCAGGTGGAAGCCTTTGTGGATGTTGGCGACGAGGCCGCCGCCGATTCTGACGTCGCGGACGCCGGTGACGTCGAGGTCCTGGGTCTGGCCGGTGTCTTCGTCGATGGAGATGGTGCCGCGCATGGCGGCAATGATCTTGTCTTCCATTTTTGAAGAGTTATTGCTGGGGTCATCTAGGACGTCGAAGACGATAGTTGGCCGGCCGGAGACGAGGACGCGGCGCTGGTTGGCGAGCTTGGCGGTGCGCAGCAGGTTGATGGCGGAGAGCGGGTTGGTTTGAGGTGGCTTGTTGTCGCGTGCGGACTTTTCTGCGGACTCGATCTCTTTTTTAACGCGGCTGTCCTGCTTGGCGGCTTCGTCTGCGGTGAGAGGTTTGCCTTCGCGGGTGACGGTGCGAGTGATCTGGTGGCCGTGGACGAAGAAGATGTCGTCCTGTTCGGTACTGGCCTTCTTGAGGCGGCCTTTGCCGTCGACTTCGTTGGTGGTGGCGCGGAGGCGGCAGTCGTATTTTTCGCGCTGCTGGGCGGCGAGCTGCGCGGTGGCGATGGCACGCTGGCGAAGCGTGTCGGTGTCAGGAAGGGGCTTGTCGGATCGCATGACCTGAGCGCACAGAGATATGCCGATGCTGCAGCAAGCAAGTAGGAACGCGTATGGAACACGGATTGAGACGGCTGGTGTTCGCATGATTTGGCTAGGATTGCATACGCGGGGCGGGGCTGGAAGTTCCGTGTGGTGAAGGGTGGCTCGGTATACTGGAGAGACTCATGAAGATCGTTCTTGCCGAAAAAGTATCGCCTGCTACGCTTGCCGTCTTTCAACAGGAACCCAGCTGGACGGTGGTGACGCCGGACGGGATTAAGAACGGACTGGAAGCCGAGCTGGCCGATGCGGATGCGCTGGTGGTTCGGAGTGCAGTGCAGGTGACGACGGAGCTGCTGGAGCATGCGCCGAAGCTGCGTGTGATTGGGCGGGCGGGCGTGGGCGTAGACAACATTGATGCACCGGCGGCGACGCACCGGGGCATTGTGGTGATGAACACGCCGGGGGCAAATGCCGTGGCGGTAGCGGAGCTAACGCTGGGCCTGATGATTACGATGGCGCGCGGCATTCCGCGGGCGACAGCGACGATGCATGCGGGCAAGTGGGAGAAGAAATCGCTGCAGGGGACGGAGCTGCGCGGCAAGACGCTGGGCATTGTGGGGCTGGGGCGGATTGGTATTGAGGTAGCGCGGCGGGCCCGTGCGTTCGGCATGGAGCTGATTGCGTTTGACCCGTTTGTGGCGCCGGTGATTGCGCGGGAAAACGGTGTGACGCTGGTGTCGATCGACCAGATTTTTTCGGAATCGGACTACCTGTCGTTGCATGTGGGTCTGACGCCGCAGACGGAAGGTTTCATCAATCAGCACTCCATCGGAATCATGAAACAGGGGATCCGGATTATCAACTGCGCGCGCGGTGAGTTGATCAACGACACGGCGCTGATCGAGGGGCTGAAGAGCGGCAAGGTAGGCGGCGCGGCGCTGGATGTGTTCACCGTGGAGCCGGTGAAAGACTCGCCGTATTACGGTGTGGAGAACGTGATTTTGACGCCGCACCTGGGCGGGTCGACGGACGAGGCGCAGGAGGCAATCGGAATCCAGCTGGCGCAGCAGGTAAGCGCGTACTTGAAGAGCGGCGTGGTGCAGAACGCGGTGAATGTGCCTTCGCTTAGCCGCGAGGAGTATGTGGAGGTGCAGCCGTTTGTGGATCTGGCGGAGCGGCTAGGCACCTTCCTGGCGCATGCGACGCCGGGCAACCTGGAAAGCGTGGAGATTTCGTATACGGGGCGGCTGGCGGCAAGCAAGACGGAGCTGATCCGGAATGCGCTGCTTGCCGGTGTACTGAAGGACACGGAGCAGGTGAACCACATCAACGCAAACGCGATTGCGCAGGAGCGCGGAATCCGCGTGCAGGAAGATCGCAAGGAGTTTGCCAGCGGTGGCGCGGGAAGCGTGCTGAAGCTGGTACTGCACAGCGGAGAGGGTGAGGTGCGGGCGAGCGCAACGGTGCTGCATGGAAATAGCCCGCGACTGCTGAGCCTGGACGGAATTGACATTGAGGCGCCGCTTACAGGGTCGCTGATTGTTTTGCGGAACCATGACGTGCCCGGCGTGGTGGGGCGGATTGGAACGGTGCTGGGAGAGCATGGCATCAACATTGCGAACTTTGCACTGGGCCGGAGTACGCGCTCTCAGCGGGTGCCCCAGGGGCAGGCGATTGCGGTTTTGCAGGTAGATGCACGAACACCGGGATCGTCGGTTGCAGCTGCGATGGAAGCACTGCGGAAGGTGGAAGCAGTGGTAAGTGTGCGGGTGGTGGAGTTAAGCCGGCCGGAGTAAGTCGAGTAGGTCATTCATCTGGGACTTTAACTTCGAGAACTAACCCGAAAGATTTGAAGAAGGAGTAAGAAGCAAGTTTCGGGGATCATTGAAACTTACGACTTATAGCTTCTTTACTGAGAGATCGATATGCCTTTGTACGAGTACCGCTGTACTGCTTGCGACCGACTAACAGAGAAGCGGCAGAAGTTTTCAGACCCTGAGATTACGGATTGTCCACACTGTGGCGGCAAGCTGGAGCGCACGATTACTGCACCTGCCATTCAGTTTAAGGGCGGTGGATGGTACGCGGATGGGTATGGCAGCAAGAAGCCTGCTGCTGCGGGGAGCGCGGCGGGCGAGAGTGGCGGTGGATCCGGTGAGAGTGGAGGTGCAGCGGGTGAGAGCAAGGGCGGAGAGACGAAGCCGCCGAGCGGAGAGTCCGCACCGAGTGCACCGGCAGCAACACCGGCTGCAAAATCCAGTCCTGCGCCCGCGACGCCGTCCAGCTCGACGCCTGCCAAGACGTAGCTACCTGCGTATATGCAAGACAAGCGGGGCCGCGATGATGCGGCCCTTCCCCATGATGTGCCAAGCATCTTCGTGGGCAAGGAAGAGGTGCGCTGGTCTATTGCTTTGGATCGTTGGGGTTGGGTGGAACCTTTTTGCCGGCGCGGCGGGCCTGGGCGAGGCCGATGGCGATGGCTTGTTTGGGGTTGGTAACGAGCTTGTCGCTGGTGCCGATGTGGAGCTTGCCTTCGTGCATTTCGTGAAGATCTTCAGCGACCTGGGCGCTGGCGGCGGGGGAGTATTTACGGGCGGCTTTACTGGCGGTGTTCTTTGCCGTTGATTTTCTTGCTGCCGGAGCTTTCTTTGCGGGTGTCTTCGCCATCGATTCTGCCCTCACGAGTGTGATGCGCGTGTTGGTCGATGAGCAGGGGTTGTGGGGCGCGAAAGCCGAGCTTTGCTTGACTGAGCGCTTTCGCTGACCTCACCTTTTTCACAGTGAAGCTGTGAACGGAATGGGGCACCAAGTTCGTTGTGGACGCCTAGAATTTACGCTAGCTGAAGCTAGGGGAAGCGATCAAGACTTGCGGCGGCGGGAGCGCATGAGGAGGAGGACGAGTATCGTGCCGAGGGCGAGGCCGACCCAGGAGATGGGTTGTCCGAGGCCGTGGAGACCGTCGAGTTTGCCGCTGCGAAAGGCCTGGTTGGTGCGCTCCAAGTCTTCACGCAGGCCTGGGATGGTGATGGTGGCGTAGTCAGTGGCGGGAAGTGAGCCGAAGACGCGTTCGGGGGCAGGCGGCTTGCCCTCGGTGTCTTTAGGGATGGCGCTCATGAGTTGGAAGACTTCCTCGTCGGGCTGGTCGTGGAAGTACTTTGTTTGGGCGGTGTTGGGGTAGATGGTGGTGGTGCCGGTCATGTGCTGCTCGATGGCGGCGACGACGTCCTGGCAGACGCCGAGGGTGTAATAGCCGCCGAAGGGCATGGCCGGATGGGCGAGGTGGAGGTAAGCGTAGGCGCGGAGGAGAGAGCCGGTGAGGCGGGTGACCTCGACGGCGTCGGCGTTGCGGTACTCGTGGGCGTGGCGGCCCATG
>CAXTJO010000048.1:0-2559 GCA_964244665.1 uncultured Terriglobus sp. | reverse complement strand
GCGGGTGACCTCGACGGCGTCGGCGTTGCGGTACTCGTGGGCGTGGCGGCCCATGGTCCAGGTCTGGTTGAGGGTGTCGTTGGTGCGGAACTCGGCGCGGCCGTCGATGCCGAAGTAGAAGGTGACGTCGGCGTTGATGCGGGGGCCGGAGATGATCCATTCGTACTCGGCGTGGGCGACGGGGGTGATGAGTTTACGGCGGGCGCGCCACCAGTGTTCGCGCGGGACTTTGAGGCCGGTGTCGAGGAAGAAGGGCATCTGGACGTCTTGCCCTTTGTAGTGGAAGTGGCCAAAGTTGGCGAAGTAGCGGGCGTCTGCAACGGTGACGGTGTGGCCGGATTGCTGGAGGGCGGCGATGAGTTGCTGGGGGGTTTCGGCCTGCTCGCCGTTGATTTCTGCGACGAAGTTTGCGGTGGGGCGACCGTTGGGGGTGAAGCCGTTCAGGGACAGGCGGTTGAGGACCTGGGCGAGGCGGACGCTTTCGCTGTGAAGAGGGGCGAGCTTGGGGTTGGGGCCGTCGCCGGAGGTTACGTCGTTTCCAAGGGGTTTCTGGTCGAGCTGAAAGGCGGGTTCGGTGGAGGGTTTGTCGAGGGAGACGCTGGCGGGCTGGTCGAGTGCGTAGGTGCCGAGGGTGACTTTGAGGGCGTTAGCATCGAGGTCAGTTCCCTGCTGCTTTTTGAGGAGCGGCTCAGCGGCGTTGATGGTTTTGGTGACGCGCTCGATGGTCCAGCCGGGGAAGCGGTCAAGGCCCTGCCAGTCTTTGCCGAGGATGAGCTTGCGGAAGAGGTCGAAGAGTTGGGGCGTGAAGGAGGCGCCGGAGGTCGGGTTCTTGTTGATCTGGGCGAGGAGCGATTCGGTGAAGCCAGGCTGGGCGGAGAGCTCGCTCATCATGCGGGAGAGCATGACGGTGTTGGGTGGGAGGGCGGCGATGTCCTTCGCGATGCGGCCAGACTCGCCGGCGCGGGTGGCACAGGCGGCGAGGAAGACGAGCGGTGTGAGGCGCAGGAGGTGGAGGGGGTGCCGCATTTGAGAAAGTAGATGCGGACAGTGGGTGGAGGGTCACGTGGCAGACCTAGAAACATCAAGGCG
The DNA here is from genome assembly GCA_964244665.1 of uncultured Terriglobus sp. GTDB lineage: Bacteria > Acidobacteriota > Terriglobia > Terriglobales > Acidobacteriaceae > Terriglobus. The sequence goes on along the minus strand of CAXTJO010000048.1, from coordinate 1,470 downwards.
TGCAGACCAGCCTCGCCTTGCACACCGTTCCTTAAGGCGAGGCGGAAGACCGAGTCGATCTTGTCAGCGTTCGCGACTTTGTGGCTAGGAAGTAAACAGCGATGCCGAGGGCAGAGAGAGAACAGATTACCTCTAGCCACCTAACCTGAGCCGTGAAGGAAGGAGCCAGTTTGCGGAGCTGAGGCAGGAATATTTGTACGCAATAGAAGTAGACAAATGCTCGTACCCATCCCTTTACGGCCCGAATAGCGCTATAGACCAAGAAAATCACTACGATTTCAAAGAAGATTTCGAGCCCAAGAGCTACAAGCTGAGGTGTCTGTGGCAATAAAGGCAATAACCACCAGGAGCCTGCCCTTGCAGGTCGGCCTACATGTTTGAGAGACAGGAAAGCAGACCAGGCTGCAGCACAGGTGGCAAACCAGAGAACGGGTTGACTTACGGCTATGTTCGCGGACTTCAAGATAAGTGGTTACGCGGCGGTTAGTTTCTTCATGACGAGTTCGTTGAGGAGGGTGGGGTTGGCCTGGCCTTTGCTGAGGCGCATGACTTGGCCGACGAAGAAGGCGGCGACGGTGGTTTTGCCGGATTTGAACTGGTCGAGTTGCTTGGGGTTGGCGGCGATAATCTGATCGATCATGGTTTCGAGGGCGCCGGTGTCGGAGATTTGTTCGGGTTTTTCGCGGTTGTAGACGGTGGGGAAATCTTCGTTGGTGGCGAAGGCGGCCTCGAAGAGGCCTTTGAGTTGCTTGCTGGAGAGTTTGCCGTCTTCGAGGAGGTCGGAGGCCTGGACGAGGCCGGCCATGGAGATGGGCGACTGTTCGAGGGTGAGGTGGGCGGCGTCGAGGCGGCCGCGGAGTTCGACGAGGAGAAGGTTGGCGAGGCGTTTGGGGGATTTGGCGGTCTTTGCGGCGGCTTCGAAGGTGTCCGCAAAGGTGCGGGAGGCGGCGATGGTGGCGGCGTCCTGTTCACTTAGGGCGTAGTTCTCCTGGAGGCGCTTGCGGCGTTTTTCGGGGAGTTCCGGGAGGCGTGCGAGGATGCTGTCGCGCCATGCGTCGTCGACAGTGAGGGCGGGCAGGTCGGGCTCGGGGAAGTAGCGGTAGTCGTGCGCGGCTTCCTTGCTGCGCATGGAGAAGGTGCGGCCCTCGGCGGCGTTGTAGAGCCGGGACTCCTGCTGGACGCGCGCGCCGGATTCGACGACTTCGATCTGGCGTTCGATCTCGTAGTTGATGGCGTCGCGGATGTAGCGGAAGCTGTTGACGTTTTTGACTTCGGCCTTGGTGCCGTACTCTTTAGCGCCCACTCGCATGACGGAGACGTTGGCGTCGCAGCGGAGGGAGCCTTCCTCCATGTTGCAGTCGCTGACGCCGGTGTAGAGGAGGATTTCCTTGAGGCGGGTGAGGTATTCGTAGGCCTCGTCGGCGGTGCGGAGGTCGGGCTCGGAGACGATTTCGATGAGGGGCGTGCCGC
>CAXTJO010000047.1:0-22052 GCA_964244665.1 uncultured Terriglobus sp. | reverse complement strand
GGATGCCAGCCAGCATCGTTCCCACGGTAAACGCCTTCTTTTCCCGCGCCTCGTTCCGCGGTGTAATGCCGCTCACCAGCACCAGAAACGCAACGACCGTCACCATGGTGACGCTGTACACCAGCGGCGCGCCGTTCAGCCGCCCCAGCCCGCCCGGCAGGCTCAACGTAAACAGCAGGCCGCCCAGCGCCGGCCCGCTGATATTTGCCGTCTGGAAGATCGCCGAGCCCCACGTCATTGCGTTCACAAAGCCGTCCTTTGGTACCAGCGACGGCAGCAGTGCCGCACTCGCCGGTCCGGAGAAGGCCCGGCCCACACCGACGAAAAACAGCGTCCCGTACACCGCCCACACGTTCTGGCTGCCCGTGTACGCCAGCCAGAACAGCACCACGGTGCACACTAACTGCACGACGTAGCATGCCAGGATTAGGCCCTTGCGGTCGTACCGGTCCGCCGCGTGCCCTGCCGGCAACACAAACAGCACCCCCGGTAAAAACAGTGCCAGCCCCGTCGCACCCAGCAACAGCGCCGAATGTGTGATCTGGTAGATTTGCCACGCCACGGCAATCGACTGCGCCTCTGCCCCCAGGATCACAAGAAATCGCGCAATCTGATAGTCGCGAAAGCTGCGCGAACGGAACGCTGCGTGGCTTGCCGGCTCTGCCGGTGTGTGGGGGCGTTGGTCTGCGTCAGGCATGCTCTTGTATTATGGTGACACAGCCGGGGACCCACGGCGTGGAGTGACACTCCGCCACCCTGCAGCATGTGTGCGTCGTGTCGCATCCGATACCCACAGGAGCATCCCTCATGATCGACACCAAAGGCTACGCCGCCCAGAATGCCACCACCCCGCCCGCACCCTTCAGCTACCAGCACCGCGACCCGGGTCCTTCCGACATCCTGCTCGACATCGACTTCTGCGGCATATGCCACTCCGACATCCACCAGGCCCGCAACGAGTGGGGCAACTCTCTTTATCCCATGGTTCCCGGCCATGAAATCGTCGGCACCGTCGCCGCCGTCGGTGGCAAAGTTACCAAATTCAAGGTGGGCGACACCGCCGCTGTCGGCTGCATGGTCGATAGCTGCCGTGAGTGCGATAGCTGCAAGGCTGGCGAAGAGCAGTATTGCGATCGCCAGCAGACTGTCTTTACCTACAACAGCAAGGACAAGCAGGGCAACCTGACCTTTGGCGGCTACGGCAACCACATCGTCCTCGACGAAAGCTTCGCCCTGCAGGTGCCTGGCAACCTGGATAAAGCCGCCGTTGCGCCGCTGCTTTGCGCCGGTATCACCACATATTCGCCGTTCAAGCATTGGAACATCGGCCCTGACAGTGTGGTTGGCGTTGTGGGTCTTGGCGGCCTGGGTCACATGGCGCTCAAGTTTTCACACGCTTTCGGCGCAAAAACTGTCCAATTCACCACGTCTGCAGGCAAGATTGAAGATGCAAAAAAGCTCGGTGCCAACGAAGTCATCCTGACCAAGGAAAAGGATTGGCATCTGCCTCACGTGGGCAAGTTCGATTTCATCCTGGACTGCGTTTCCGCAAAGCACGATATCGCTCCCTACATGGCATTGCTCAAGCGGGACGGCACGCTCTGCACGGTCGGCGCGCCGGAAGATCCACTCTCCATCTCAGCCTTTGCCGTCATTCCAGGACGCAAGAGCTTTGCCGGGTCCATGATTGGCGGCATCGAGCAAACGCAGGAGATGCTCGACTTCTGCGGGGAACACAACATCGTCTCCGACATCGAGATAACCACCTTCGACAAGCTGGACACTGCGTGGGACCGAGTGATCAAGTCCGACGTGAAATATCGCTTCGTGCTCGACCTGAAATCGCTGTAAGTGGGTTCAACACATCAGAGAGCGGCATCGCTTCATAACGATGCCGCTTTCTATGTCCAGTCAGCGTGTGCAGGTCATCACCAGCGTCGTCGCAAACGCCGTATTGCCATCCTTGTCGGTTACATCGAACTGCGCCGACGACCCCAGCAGCCGTCCCGTGGCGTGCCTGCCTCCCAGCACCGCATCTGCCGCCTTTGCCTCGAAACCCTCCGCGCACCCGCAGTTCACCACATCACCACCGCCGTTGCTGCTGCAACTTAGCAAGCCATCCGCCGGCAACGATTGTCGCCCTGCGCCGGCCTGCCGGTAGCGCCACGGTTCGGCCAGGTCGGCCGGCAACACCGCTGTCGCCGTATACGCCCGCACACCCGCGGCAGGCGGCGCTGCGGCCGCCACAGGCTTCACCAGCTCCGTCCCATCTGCCAGCCGCAGGCTCACCACCGCAAGCCGTGTCGCATGCCAGTAATACGGCGTTACGCCATCCACCGCTAGTCTGCCCTGCACCATCACCTGCTGTCCCCGATGCGCATACAGAACGGCATACGGCACCGGCACGCTCAGCCCTACGCCATGCAGGGTTTCGCCTTCTGTCTGCTGTGCCCGGTCGTCTTTCCACACCGGCAGATACGTTTCCGCCGTGATCACTGTCACATGTTGCAGCCGGCCCGCCGGGTCCATGGTCAACGTTCCGTGTAGTCGCAGTGAATCTCCATCGGAGATGTGCCTCGGATCCTGCGCACGCAGCGCAAATGGAAGAAAGGCGAGGCAGGTGGCAACTACGACAGAGCGGACCATGGCGGCAGCCTACATCAACCCGGTGCTACGATTCCAGCTCCGCTGAAATCGTGTACTCCGCCTCGCTCCGGTCCCACTCAATGGTCAGAATGTTCGGCTGGCAGCACACCTGGCAATCTTCCACGTACTGCTGACGCGATCCACCGCTCTCATCGACCGTGGTTTCCACCCAACTGAAGCAAGCCGCGCATTGGAAGTGTGCCGGGTGCATCGCTTAGCTCCGGTACTCGCGGTAGTGCACAATCTCGGAAAACCCGATCCATAGATCGACCAGTCCGATGCCGCTCACCAGTCCACGCACGGGCCCCTGTGTCAGCACGTGGTGCAGCCGGGGAAATCCAAGCAACAGGCCGTTATGGTCCCACATGTCTTTCCACCAAGGCAGGTACACCAGCAACCCGCCCAGGTACAGGCAGAACAGTACCAGTACCAGCAGCGACATCCGCTGCAGCCAGATCGGCGCCAGATCGCTGCGCTTCGCAGATGGAACTGCCTCCGTCGCCTGCGCGGCAGTGGGTGGTGCCATCGGTAACTTCGCCTCGAACGCCATCCTCGTCTACGGTAGCAGAGCCGCTCTGCTTCAACAGCCCGCTGCACCCGTCAAAACTGCCCTTAGCCAGTACTTTGTGTCCGATAGTGAAGAGAGACGCCCTGCGTTCTTCGTGCTAACAGCTCAGCCGCTTTCTCGCGCGAGGCAGCCCTGCTGAGCAAGGCAAAGCGGCCCGGCATCGAAGGATACCGGGCCGCTCCGTCGCTCTACCCTGCCGCCTATGCCTCGACCAGCTGCTTGCTGCCGCGCGAACGCCGATTTGCCTGCAGAATCTTCTTCCGCATACGCAGGCTCTTCGGCGTGATCTCTACCACCTCGTCGTCCGCGATGAACTCGATGCACTGTTCCAGTGTTAACTGCTTATACGGCACCAGGCGCAGCGCGTCATCGGCGCTGGAGGCACGCATGTTGGTCAGCTTCTTTTCACGTACGCAGTTCACGTCCAGATCGTTGTCGCGGCTGTTCTCGCCCACGATCATACCCTCGTACACCTCAATGCCTTCACCCATGAACAGTGTGCCGCGTTCCTGCAATCCGTTCAGCGCATAGGTCGTCGTGGTGCCGCTGCGATCGCTGACCAGCGTGCCGTTCAGCCGCGCCGGAATCTCACCCTGGTACGGCATGTAGCCGTCGAACAGCGTGTTCATCACAATGGTGCCGCGCGTCTCCGTCAGCATCTCCGAGCGAAGCCCAATCAGCCCACGCGACGGCACCTTGAACTCCATTCGGATGCGGCCCTGCCCGTGCATCTTTACCATCTCGCCCTTGCGGGGTCCAAGTTTCTGGATGACGGTTCCGGCAAACTCTTCCGGCACGTCGATCGTCACGTATTCCACCGGCTCCATCAGCGCGCCGTCGATGCGCCGGGTCACGATTTCCGGTCGCCCGGCCATCAGTTCGAAGCCTTCGCGCCGCATCATTTCAATCAGCACTGCAAGCTGCAATTCACCGCGCCCCAGCACCTTGAATGTATCCGGTGACCCTGTATCTTCCACGCGGATCGACACGTTCGTCTGCAGCTCTTTGTCCAGCCGTTCGCGCAGGTTCCGGCTCGTCACGTACTGGCCCTCGCGCCCTGCAAACGGCGAGTTGTTCACGGAGAACTGGATCGCAATCGTCGGCTCGTCGATGACGATCGGCGGCAGCGGCGACGGGTTCTCGATGCCCGTGATCGTCTCGCCGATTGTCAGGCCGCTCACACCCGCCACGGCAATAATGTCGCCGGTCGTGGTCTCTTCAATGTCCGTCCGCTTCAGCCCGCTAAAGCTGAATAGCTTGGTGATTTTTACCGCCTGCAGCGTTCCATCCAGCTTGGCGATGTTCACCGTCTCGCCATTCTTCAGCGTGCCGTTGAACACGCGCGCAATGCCCAGTCGCCCCAGGTAATCGCTGTAATCCAGGTTCGTCACCAGGATTTGCAGCGGCCCGTTCGGGTCACCTGTCGCCGGCGCAATCGCACTCTCAATCGTCTGAAACAGCGGCTGCAGGTTCTCACCGGGAACAGCCATATCCATCGTCGCCGTACCCGCCTTACCGTTCGTGTAGACGACAGGGAAATCCAGCTGGTCTTCCGCCGCATCCAGGTCAATGAACAGGTCGTACACCTCGTTCAGCACCTCCTGCACGCGCGCGTCTGGCCGGTCGATTTTGTTGATTACGAGGATCGGCGTCAGCTTCGCAGCCAGCGCCTTCGACAGCACAAACCGCGTCTGCGGCAGCGGGCCTTCCGACGCATCTACCAGCAGCACAACGCCGTCCACCATCTTCAGCGCGCGTTCCACCTCGCCGCCAAAGTCGGCGTGGCCCGGCGTGTCCACGATGTTGATCTTGCCGTCCTTGTAGTGCACGGCCGTGTTCTTTGCCAGAATCGTAATGCCGCGCTCACGTTCCAGGTCGTTCGAATCCATCACGCGGTCCGTCATGGCCTCGTTTGCGCGGAATGTCCCGCTCTGCCGCAGCATGGCGTCCACAAGTGTCGTTTTGCCATGGTCAACGTGCGCGATGATGGCGATATTACGAATCGTGTTGCTCACAGAAGTGTGTATCCCGTCTTCGAAAAGAAATGTGTTTTGCCTGCCGTCGCAGCCCCAGGTTCTACAGGCGCTTTGGTTCCCGGTGCGCACAGGGCACACTCAAGGCAATGGTCTAAGTCTACAGGACGAGCCCTCTTCCTGGGAGGGAAGTCCCTTTGAACGAACGCCGATCTGGTCCCCTTCCGGCCGCTGCCCACACCGCATCGGCTAAACTGAGACGGAGATGTCCACCGTAGCCCAGCCTCCGCGCCCCAGCATGGAACTCAAGCCCGCCACGCGGCCCATGCCCCTGCGCCGCCGTGCCCGTCTCGCTACTCTCCGCCTGCGTGAACTTGCCTCCATAGGCTGGGCCCTGCTCCATACTTCGCACCCCTACATGGCGCAGATCGTGCCCATGCGCCGCTGCAATCTCGCCTGCACCTACTGCAACGAGTTCGACAACCACTCCGACCCGGTCCCACTCGCGGAGATGGAGCGCCGCATCGACGAGCTCGGCCGTCTGGGCACCTCCGTCATCACCATCTCCGGCGGCGAACCCACCCTGCATCCCGACCTCGACGCCATCATCCGCCGGATCCGCCACAATGGCGCCATGGCCGGCATGATCACCAACGGCTACAACCTGAACCAGGAGCGCATCGAGCACCTCAACCGCGCCGGCCTCGATCACCTGCAGATCTCCATCGACAACGTCATGCCCGACGAGGTCAGCAAAAAGTCCCTCAAGGTCCTTGATCAGCGCCTTATCTGGCTCGCCGAACATGCCGACTTCCATGTCAACATCAACTCAGTCGTGGGTGGCGGCATCGCCCATCCGGAGGACGCCTACACTGTCTCCTCTCGCGCGCTTTCGCTCGGCTTTTCTTCCACCATCGGCATCATCCACGACGGCTCCGGCCAGCTCAAATCGCTCGGCGGCGAAGAGCGCAGCGTGTGGGAGCGCGTCCGCAAAATGACCCGCCGTTCCTACTCCCGGTTTAACAGATTTCAGGAAGCCATCGCCAACGGCATGCCCAACGACTGGCGCTGCCGCGCCGGCTCCCGCTATCTCTACATCTGCGAGCTCGGTCTCGTTCACCTCTGCTCCCAGCAGCGCGGCTACCCCGGCGTCCCACTCGCGGACTACGGCAAGGCCGACCTGCAGCGCGAGTACCGCAGCGAAAAAGGCTGCGCCCCTAACTGCACCATCTCCTGCGTCCACCAGGTTAGCTATATCGACCACTGGCGCGGTGTGCAAACCCCGCACGGCCCGCGGCCTTCCGCGCCCAGCGGCCATGGCGATCTTATCCAGATCAGCTAGCACGGGCAGCAGTCGCAAGCGCGCTCCCTTATGCACTCCGGCCGCATCTCAAAAGTAGAGGAGTCTCACCCATGACCAAAGACATCTCCCCGGCCCTTTTCGCCCTCGCTCTTGGCATTGCCTCCATCGGCATTCCGGCGCGCGCAGCGGCGGCACAAACTACCAGTACCCCGCAAACGGCAACTCAGTCCACCACAAGTGAACAGACCCAGCTCAAGAAGGAAGAGCAGGCCAACCAGCAACAGGCCAAGCTCGACAAAGCTCAGCGTAAGGCGCTGAAGCAGCAGGATAAAGCCGCCAAGGCCGCCCGCAAGGCCGGCACAGCCCCCGCAAGCACGACAGCACCCACGACGACCACCACACCGCAGTAGCGCCCTACCACCTCGTTCTTTCCGCTAGACAAATAAGGCCCGCCCTTAACGAGAGCGGGCCTTTTCACGCCTATACAGCTAGCGGTGTGCCGCTGTCCTGACCGTCGTTGCGCTTTTTGTTTGCGCCACTGCCGCTTCCAGCACCGGAAACAGCTTGTTCGGATCGCTCGGCCCATTGTCATTGCCGCTGATCACCTGATATTTCGTCGACGTCACCACCACAATCGTCGGCGTTCGCGTCACGTTCAGCCGCTCGCCCAGCTTCTGGTCCGCCATCACCTTTGCCGCTTCTTCCGGGGGGATGGAGAACGGCATGTTCTGCCCATGCTGCTGCATAAACCGGCGGTTGAAGTTCTGCAGGTCGTCCTTGCTTCCAATTGAAATCTGCTGCCGAAACAGCTCCGTCCTGTACTCGTCCGCCAGCGCCGGGTTCACCTTGTCCTGCAGGTACCGTGCAAACACAGCTGCATCACGGCTCCACTGGTGCATCTGCAGCGGAAAATCGTGCCGGTCGATCGGCACATGATACTGCGCTGCTGCCTGTAGCTCTACCGGGTGCGACGCCGCGCATGCAGGGCACTCCATATCCTCAAACACAAGTACCGCCACTTTCTGCCCGGCCTGCGGCCGCAAAACCGACGTATCGCGGAAGCTGTTCGACCCATCCGGTGGCCCGGCGATCTGCGCGTGTAGTGTTGCCGCGGTCAGCGCTAGCGCCGCCGCAATCAGGGGTGTAACGGCGTTTAACGCCAGCCCAGCAAACTTCCGGTGAGTCGTCATCCAGTCTCCCGGCCCTCGTTCAAGACGCGTACTCCGCACCTCCGGGCCCATTACAGTCTAGACGCAACACCCTCGTAAACGTTGCGTTGCGGCGGCATGCCTGAACTTTTCGCAACCGCCCGCGCCCAGGCTGAATCTATAAAAACAGCAAGCAGCACTGCATCCCCTGGAAGCGGAAGAGGCATCGAGCGTTGCGTAACGGTAGATGGATTGAGCACGGCACACGGAAAGACTGGTATCACGCCGTGCTGGCGTTCTGTCTCGCCGCACCGCTTGCCGCAGTTGCGCAGGATGCGCAACCCGCACAGCCTGCAGCGCCTCCGGTGGAACCGCGGATTCAGACTGCCGCGCACACCTCCACGCAGCCACCTGTAGCGGATGGTCCTAGTCTTCCGTTCGCGCCAGAACCGCGCGAACCCTCGCTCGTCGTCACCGGACCACTCGGTGCAGTGCCACCACGCCAACTGGACAGCGGCGCGAAGAATGGCGGTGTAAAAACTCCGGTTGCCACTGCGGAACCGCTCAGGCTCTCGCTAGACGACGCTGTCCTTCTCGGTCTTGAGCATAGCCTGCCTTCCGCCATTGACCGCCAGAGTGCCCGCCAGGTCAGCGGCCTGCAACTCAATGCCTTGAACGCCCTCATCCCCACCTTAAGCGCCGTCGGCTCCAGTTCCACGCAAGAGGTCAATCTGGCGGCCCGCGGCTTCAACGTTGCCTTAATCCAGCCGCTCCTGCCAGCCGGCACCGTCTTTCCCACCATTGTTAAATTCGACGTTACCAGCGCCCAGCTCAATCTGAACCAGCAGATCTTCAATCTGCCCGCGTATGAGATTTATAAAGCCGCCAAGGTCCAGACCCGCATCACCGACCTGCAGAGCCTCAACGACCGTGCCACTACCATCCAGAACGTCGCCGGTCAGTATCTTCGCATCCTGGCCGACGAAGCCTCAATCGAGAACGGTCAATCTCAGCTCGTCACTGACCGCGAACTCGAGCGCCAGGCGCAGGCACGCAAGGATGCCGGCACTGGTACAAACCTAGACCTGTTGCGAGCCACGGTGGACCGCCAGCAGCGCGAACAGGAACTCGTTCAGGACCGCAATACCCTCGCCAAGGACAAGATTCAACTCAATCGCTATATGGGCCTTGCCGCTGATCAGCCGCTCAACCTCACCGATCCTGTTCCCTATCACGAGCTTGCCGCGCTACCTCTCGATGTCGCCCGGCAGGTTGCCTACAAACGCCGTAAGGACATCCTCGGCCTCCAGGCGCAGTACGAATCCGCCCGCCTCCAGCGCAGGGCGATAGGCTTTGAGCGCCTGCCCGCCGCCACCGTCAGTGGCTACTATGGCGTCATAGGCGAAACTGTTGGCCTGTATCACGGCAATTTCGTCGCCCAGGGTGGCGTTAATTTTCCGATCTTTGAAGAAGCCCGTTTCAAGGGCGACCGTCAGGTCGCCGACGCGCAACTCAGCAGCCTTCGCGCCCAGCTCAGCAGTGTGCATGCCGATGTCGATCAGCAGATTCGCTCCGCCTTGCTCGACGTGCAGACGTCGAACGACCTTGTCCGGTTTGCCACCAGCAACGTCAATCTCGCTAGCGAAGCACTCACTGACGCACTACTTCGTTACCGTGCCGGCATCGACGATACGCTGCCCGTTGTCCAGGCGCAGTCCACCCTCGCCAGTGCACAGTCTCAGCTCGTCAACGCCCTCTTTCAATTCAACACCGCCAAACTCACCCTGGCTCGCAATACCGGCGTCCTTGAGTCGCAGTACGACAGCTACTTGAACGAGTAGCGGTCACCGCCCGGGTGCTGCGTTTCGCGTCGGTGATACGGGCTCTTATTGAACATGTCCAATACACAATCGCGTTACTATCGTCCTGCATGCCCACTGAATCCACCCTCGAAAAAGCTCCCCTCGCCTATGAAAACCCAGACTTCCTTCATTCCCCCGACGGACGGGTCCTCCGCATCCTCGCCGAGTACCAGGAGCCCATGGCCCGATTTCGCCGCGAGCGCATTGAGGACACTGTTGTCTTTTTCGGTTCCGCCCGCTTTCACGCCCTAAGCGAGTCCAAGGCCGAAGCGAACGTTGAACCGATTCAGCTCCTCGCCAACACCGGCAGTGCCGAGCCCGCACCCGCGCATGAGCAGCCCGCCACCTCATTCGAGGCCTCTGCCCTGCAAAAAGCCCGCGCTCACACCGCCGTCGAGATGGCGCGCTACTACGAAGATGCCCGCACCCTCGCCAGCCTGCTCACGGCCTGGACAAAGGACCTTCCCGGCCCGCGCCACCGTTTCGTTGTCACCAGCGGCGGCGGTCCCGGCATTATGGAGGCCGCCAACCGCGGAGCTCACGAGGCCGGCGGCAAAACGATCGGCCTCAACATTGTCCTACCCTTCGAGCAGCGTCCAAACCCCTACATCACACCCGCGCTCAACTTCGAATTCCACTATTTTTTCATGCGCAAATTCTGGTTCGCTTATCTTGCTAAGGCGCTGGTCGTCTTTCCCGGCGGCTTTGGCACACTCGATGAAATGTTCGAGCTCCTTACCCTCGCTCAGACCCATAAACTCGCCAAACAAATGACCATCGTCATCTACGGCAGCGCGTACTGGAAGGGCGTTATCAACCTCGACCTGCTCGCAGAGAAAGGTGCTATCGCCGTCAAGGACAAAGATCTCTTCCAGTTCGCCGACACCCCGGAAGAAGCCTTCGCCCTGCTCCGCAACGGCCTTGAACAGCACTGTATAACAGAGGACGAGTCGTCCCGCGTTCCGCCAGACCCCGCCCCCAACACCCAGCAACTCCTCGGCCCCGACATCACCAAAACCCGCATCTAAGCCGCAACGGCGCAGGATGCCCTGGCCGGTATCGTGGAGCTATGAATCCCACGGTCCACATGGTCGACGTCTTCGGCTCCGCACCCCTGTCCGGCAATCCCCTCGCGGTCGTCGCCGGTGCCGGGCACTTCACCACAGACGAGATGCAGCGCCTCACCCGCTGGCTTAACCTGTCTGAAACTACCTTTCTTCTGCCGCCGACCCATCCCGCCGCCGACTATCGCCTGCGCATCTTCACTCTCGAACGTGAACTACCTTTTGCGGGTCATCCCACCCTCGGCAGTTGCCACGCCTGGCTCCAGGCTGGTGGTACACCGAAACAGGCAGACGAGATCATCCAGGAATGCGTTGCCGGCATGATCTCACTCCGTCGATACGCGGACCAGCTCTCCTTCGCAGCGCCACCCCTCGTCCGCTCCGGCAGCCCCTCGCCGCAGGAGCTCTCCGCCGCCCAGCAACTCCTCGGTATCCAGCCGCACGATGTGATTGATGCCGCATGGATCGACAACGGCCCAGGCTGGCTCGGCATCCGCCTTGCTTCGGCAGAACAGGTGCTTGCCCTTACCCCACAACGAAGCTGGCCGCAACGCATCGAGGTCGGCGTCGTTGGCCCGTACGCCCCAGGCAGCGACACTGCCTTCGAAATCCGCGCCCTCTTCAGCGATCACCTCGGCACCGTCGTGGAGGACCCCGTCACCGGCAGCCTGAATGCCTCAATTGCGCAGTGGCTCTTCGCTACTGGCGTGGCCAGCGGCAACTATGTCGCTTCGCAGGGCACCTGCCTTGGCCGTGCGGGCCGCGTCTACGTTACCCGCGATGCCATCGGCCAGGTCTGGGTCGGCGGCCAGACTCGCACCCACATCGAAGGCCAGCTCCGCAGCCTTTAACAAATTTGCGTCGCGCGCACACTTCCTCGCAAAGAAAGCCCGGCATCATCGCCGGGCGTCTCTTTATTTAACGCACCGTTACCACACCCGGCACGCCGTTCCCGCCGCCGGATACATCGGCGTCCCCTGCTTGCATTGAAAGGCCTGCCCGAACTTCTCGAAATTCGGCACCGTACCATCGACACGGAACTTGGCCGGCGAATGCGGATCGACCTTTACCAGCATCCGCGCCATCTGCTCCCGCGTGTTGCTGCACCAGACTTGCGCAAACCCCAGAAAGAATCGCTGGTCCGGCGTGTACCCGTCGACCGTGGCCTGTACCGCGCCCGGTCTCTGCATCTCGCTCTGCAGCGCGGCATACGCAATCCGCAGGCCGCCGTTGTCCGCCGTGTTTTCCCCGAGCGTCAGCTTGCCGTTCAGCTTGGCGCCTGCCACCGATTCAAACGCGCCGTACTCCTTCACCTCGCAGCCAGTCCGCGCGTCGAACTTGCTCTTGTCCTCCGCCGTCCACCAACTGCGCACATTGCCCAGTTCGTCGTACTTCGCGCCCTCGTCGTCAAAGGCGTGCGTCATCTCATGGCCAATCACCACGCCGATCGCCCCGAAGTTCACAGCCTTGTCCCCACCCGGATCGAAAAACGGCGGCTGCAAGATACCAGCAGGAAAGTTGATGTCGTTCTGTGCCGGGTTGTAATACGCATTTACCGTCGGCGGGCTCATGCCCCACTCCTTCTCGTCGACCGGCTTGTCAATCTTCGCAAGTTCCCGCTTATCGTTGAAGACTGAAATATGCGCCGCGTTGCCAACACGGTCCGTCCGGCTGATTGCCACACTGCTGTAGTCCCGCCATGTGTCGGGATAACCGATTTTCTGCCGAAACGCCGCCAGTTTCTTTTGCGCTTCCACCTTTGTCGCCGGACTCATCCAATCCAGCTGCTGCAGGTCCGCGCCCAGCGCTACCTCCAGTTGGTGGATCAGGTCGGCCATCTGCATCTTCGCCGTCGCCGGATAATACTTCGCCACCCAGTCCTGCCCTAGCGCTTCCCCCATCGCCGTGTCCGTGCTGCGGGTGCATCGCCGCCACTGCGGTTCCTGTTTCTGCTGGCCTGTCAGCAACGCGCTGAAGTTGAAGCTCTCCTCATCGAACGGCTTCGACAACCGGCTCGCATTTGCGCTCACCACATGGAAGCGCATGTAGTTCTTCAGATCTGCGACGCTCGCCGTGGCAAGCTCCGTATCCATCGCCTTGAAGAACTCCGGTTCATTCACATTTACCTTGTTCGCGTGCACGCCCAGCGCTGCAAAGTAATTCACCCACTGGTAGCCGGGAGTCAACGCCTGCAGTTCGGCAAGGGTCTTGATGTGATAGACATTATCCGGATCGCGCTGGTCCTCACGCGACAGGGAGCCCTTCGCCAGCGCCGTCTCAATCGTCAGCACGCTTGCAGCGTCAGACTTTGCCTGCTCCGGCGAGTCGCCTGCCAATTGCATGAGCGCCACAATATGGTCGACATACTTTGCCCGGATCGTCTTTGTCCGGTCATCCTGCTGCAGATAGTAGTCGCGGTCCGGCAGTGTCAGTCCACCCTGGTCCAGCTCCGCGATGTTCACCGTGCTTTGCTTTTGGTCTGCATCCGGTCCAAAGCTGTAAAACAGGCCCTCACCGTATTTCGCTTCAATCTCGCCCACCAGCGCCGCCAGCTTTGCCTTGTCGTTCCACGCCGCAATCGCTGCCATCACCGGCTGCAGGGGTTTCGCCCCCAACTCGTCGCTCAGCGTGGTGTTCATGCACGCGGCATAGTAGTTGCCGTACTTTGCCTGCAGCGGCGTTGTAGGATGATTTGCCGCCTGCTCCAGCAATTGGTACAGCGAGTAGAGGTTGTACTCATCCAGCTCCGCGAAGCGGCCCCAGCTCGCCTTGTCCGCCGGAATCGCGTTCTGCTTCTGCCAATTTCCGCAGGCATAGGCGTAAAAGTCGTTGCACGGGTCAACCGTTTTATCGATCGCCGCCAAGTCCAGCGACACCGGCTTCTTGGGCACCGCCGTCGGTGCCGAACCCGTGTCCACCAGCGGCAACAACATCTGTTGCGCGTGTGCCGTAGCCAACACTCCTGCACAAAAAAACGCCGCGCGTACAAATTTCAGCATACAAATCACCTCAGGTCCAACTCAGTGGAACGTTCAATTTTCCTCATTCTAGCGACTGACAAGTGCTCTGCCGCCGAACATCGGCCTGCACTGCAGCCAGCAAAGGGTCCCGCCGAAGCGAGACCCTTTAGATACGTGTGCTGCATCGTTACTGGATTGATTGAACCGCACTTGGGTGCGTTGCATTTGCAACCGCCGCCGCACAGCTTGGTGCTGCCACGCCAGGATAAGGCGAGTTACGGATCTGGGCCAGCGTCCCCGTTGTCGCGTTCAGTTGATACCCAACCACGGTGTTCGAGATGAAATTCGAAATATAAAGGTAGACACCCAGGGCATTCTCGATGGTCACGCAGTTCGGCGTGTTGCCGCCACTTAATGGCACCTTTCCTCCGGAGACCGCTCCAAGCGATCCACCGGCCACGTTAATGGTGTAGGCACTCACAGCGTTGTCGTTCTGATCCACGGCGTACAGAAAGCTGCCACGCGGGTCGATTGTCATGGACACCGGCAACATTCCCGTCGCAAACGGCCCATTGGTCATCGCCGTCAACACGCCGCCGTTACCCACCGTGTACCCGATGATCTGGTTGGACGCGCTGTCCGACACGTAGACAAACACACCACGCGGTGCTACCGCCACGGAGCTTGCCGTAACACCCGACAGATACCCGGTCGAGTTCGTCGCGCCGATTGTCGTTCCGGCCACCGGCGTCAGTGTGCCTGTGGCTAAATTGCGGTTAAACACCAGCAGATTTCCCAGCGTCGTCGGGTCCTGATCGATCACGTAGACGTAACTGGAACAAGACGTCGGCGTCGTTACGCAACTTGCCGGGTTTACCGTGGACGAACCATTATTTGGAAGGTTCGGACCCACTACCACTGAAACCGGCGCTACACCCACGGGGAAGTACGGTGCTCCGGCACTTGTCACCGCCGCACCCAGATCGATTCCACCCGACCCGTCCGTCCGCGGTACCAGCTTGTACACCTCCACTCCGCCCGGCCCACTGTTCGCGGTTGCCGTCGTTTTGCGGTAGGTGAAGGTCACATACAGGTACGCATCGTCATTTGAGATTGCAATGTGCGTCGGGAAGATTCCATCCAGCGACGTCACCTTCTGGGGATAAAGCTTGCCGTCCGTGCCGATCAGCAATGCCTCAAGATTGGAGTCGTCATGGTTTACCACATACACATTTTTCTGGTTGTTGCTGATCACAAGGCTTGTCGGGTTTCGGCCCTGCGTCGTCTGCCCGCTGCTTGGCAACGTCAGCAACGCACCCGTCTGGTAATCGATGCCGTATTCCGTGATCGTCCCATTCGGGTCCGTTTGGCTCGCGCTGCGGGTGTTTAGCACATACAAAAAACCAACCGTATAGTCGCGGCTGCATGCCGTAAAGCCGAGGCATACCGTCAAGGAAAAGAGAAGGGCAGCGGTAACGCGGGCCACAGTGTTGAACTTCATGCGATGCATTGACCTCGATACGGTGTTCGTTTCCCGGCGATCTCTGCTCTCGGGGTTCGTAGCTCAAATTCACAACTGCAAAACAGGCGGCTACATCCTGTGGGATGCAGCCACCCTGTCCGTTTAGCTCAGAATGCCGCTCGTCACCAGGCACGTCGGTTTCCCGGCGACACTAAACTGCGAGCCGCGCCGCAGCTGGTTCAGTTTGCCTTCATTCAAATTCAGCTCGTACCCGGTGACTGTACCGTCTCCGTTCGAACTGTAAACATACTTGCGCGACGGATCTTCCACCAGGCACACCGGAAAGGCTCCGGTCGGGAACGGGTTCGTCGTGCCCGGGACTGCATTGAGGCGGCCTTGCGAGGTCACCTGGTACGCCGAAATGCTACCTGTGGGCGTCAGTGTCGAGGTGCTTCCGCTGTTCAACACAAACAGGAACTGGTTGGCGCTGGAATCGGTTGTCGTCAGCGTCCATACAGGTGTCGTGTTTGGCTGCAAGTTGGTATACGGGCTGCCTGAAACCGGTTGCAGCACGCCACCGGTCTGTGTGTACTGGAAGATTCGATTCTGCGCACCATCGGTCAGGTAGATGTATGTACCGCTCGAGGTAATCGACGTAATCCTGCTTGTCGCCGACGCATCCAGCACCTGCGTGCTGTTCGCCGTTGCCGTCAATTGCCCGCCGCCCGCCACCGTATACGACGTAATGGTGCCGTCACCGTTCACGATCAGTAGCGTTCCGCCCACATACTTCACACGTGTCGGTGCCGGTCCAGTCGGAAAGTAGGGGATACCTCCCCCGTTGGGGAGCTTAATCGCCGTATTCGTCACTGGTGTCAGCAAACCCGTGCCGTCCGTGCTCACGGTGAACACCTCTACGGACCCACACGGTGCCGTGTTGGCCGGGTTGGTCAGCGATGCGCACGCCGGCGCCACACCGGCACTATTGACCGCAGGCGACACTGAGTCCAGCACGTAGAAAAAACCGCCTCCCGCGTCCATCCACGCCGGCGACGCTCCCACACTCGCATAGGTCTGCAGCGGCGTCAGTACGCCGTCACCGCCTACGCTGTACTGCACCACGGCGCTTTTCTTTTCGCCCTGATTCACCACATACAGGTAGCGTCCATCGGTCGACGTCACACCGTATACCGGCAGGTCGCTCGATCCGGTCACAAATGGCGAGTTGACAATTTCTGTCAAATTTCCCGTGAAATTGTCAATCTTGTATCCGGTGATGGTGTCGCCTGCCGTGTTCGACGAACTCTTGCCGGCCAAGATCCACAAATAGCCCACCGTACCGCCACCGCATGCCGTCATTCCCAGCAGCAGGGCAATCGAAACCGCACAGGCCAGAACCAGCCGGCCACTTCCACCACACTTCATTGTGCTTCCTTTAGTTTGAACGGTCCCAGCTGCAACGGTGCCGACGTTTGGCTCGGTCCATGGCAGCCAGCCAGCGCGGTTCGCCAGGCTTTCCCGGCATACCCGTCAGCAATCTGGAGGTTCTCCTGCTCCACTATTGTAAAAGCCATGGTCGATTTGCGCCACCAACACCGCAAATAGACTCCGGCTGCCGCTTACGTCGGTTACATGTCGCAGACAAAATAGCGGGCCGGCAGCACCGGACCCGCTTTGTCACTCGTTAGACGGCTATGGCCATAACGCGTCACCACACCCGGCAACTATTTACCGGGTACATGGCGTCGCCTTTTTTGCAGTCAAAAGCCTCGCCAAATTTTTCAAAGTTTTGCACCTCGCCATTCACACGGAAACGCCCTGGCGAGTGCGGATCGGTTTTCGCCTGCACCTGCGCAAACTCCGGCCGGGTATTCTCGCACCACACCTGCGCGTAGCCCAGAAAATACCGCTGATCCTGCGTGTAGCCGTCGGTCTTCTTCGACTCCGCCGCCGCACCCTGCTTTGCCAACTCCGTGTGCAGCGCCGCGTACGACACATGCAGCCCGCCGTTGTCCGCCGTGTTCTCCCCCAGTGTCAGGTGTCCATTCAAATGCGTCCCCGGCACCGGCTCGAACCCGTCAAACTCCTTCGCCTCGCATTCCGTCCGCTCGTTGAACTTTGACCGGTCTGCCTCGGTCCACCAGCTTCGCACGTTGCCCTGCGCGTCGTACTTCGATCCCTGGTCATCGAATCCGTGCGTCATCTCATGACCGATTACCACCCCGATTGCGCCAAAATTCACCGCAGGATCGATCTTGAAGTCGTAAAACGGCGGCTGCAAGATCCCGGCAGGAAAGTTGATGTCGTTCATGCCCGGGTTGTAGTACGCATTCACCGTCGGCGGTGTCATGCTCCATTCCTTCTCGTCCACCGGCTTGCCGATCTTGTCCAGGGTCCGGTTGCGCCCAAAGATCGATGCCCGCCGCGCATTCCCAAACCGGTCATTCCGCGACACCGTCAGCGAGCTATAGTCCCGCCACGTCTCCGGGTACCCGATCTTGTCGCGGAACGCCACCAGCTTTTTTGCTGCCTCTACCTTGGTCTGGTCGCTCATCCAGTCCAGGTTCTTGATGTCCTGTCCCAGCGCCGCCTCCAGGTCCACCACCAGCAACTTCATATTCTGTTTCGCCGCCGACGGAAAGTTCGCATTGACCCAGTCCTGCCCCACGGCCTCACCCAGCGCCGCGTCAGTGCCCTGCGTGCAGCGCCGCCACAGGGGCGCCAACTCTTTCTGCCCGCTCAGTGTCTTGCCGTTAAAGTTGAAATTCTCGTCGATAAACGGCTCGGACAGGCTCCCCGCCGCACTGTCCAGCACATGCCACCGCATATAACTCTTCAGGTCAGCCAGCGATGTTGCGTCGATTTGTGCATTCAGCGTCTTGAAAAACCCCGGCGTCGACACGTTCAGGCTCGTTACCGGCCGGCCCAGTGCCGCAAAGAACGCATCCCACTTGTAGTCCGGCGTCAGTGCGTTCAGCTGCGCGATCGTCATGATGTGGTATCGCTTCGCCGGGTCGCGCAGGTCCACGCGCGCCGTCGATCCTTCCGCCAGCGCTGTCTCTACAGCCATCACCGCCCTGGCCTCTGCCGCCGCCTGCTCCGGTGTGTCGCCCAGCAGCACAAACATCTTTTGCACGTGGTCGACATACTGCGGCCGCAGCGTCACGCTTCGCGGATCATCCTTCAGGTAATAGTCCCGGTCCGGCAGGCTCAACCCGCCCTGCCCGAGCTGTGGAATCACCTTTGTCGAATCCTGCTGGTCCTGCCCCGACCCGAATCCATACAGGAAGCCGATTCCTTCCTTGCCCTCGATCTCCCCTACCAGCCCCGCCATGTCTTTCTTGTCGTGAAGCGCATCGATCTTCGCCAGTATCGGCTGGATCGGCTTCGTCCCTAGCTGGTCGGCCAATGGCTGGTTCATGCACGCCGCATAAAAGTTGCCGTATTTTGTCTGCAGCGGTGTCGCGGGATGGTTCGCCGCCTTCTCCAGCAGCGTGTACACCGTGTAGCGATTGCGCTCGCTTAGCTCATCGAACCGTCCATACCGCGTCTTGTCCGCCGGTATCGGGTTGTTCTTCTGCCAGTTTCCGCACGCATACGCGTAAAAATCCTGGCACGGGTTCGCCGTTTTATCGATCGCCCCCAGGTCCATGCTCACGCCAACCTTGGGCGCAGCCACGGTCGGTGTATCTGCCCCCGGCAATATTATCTGCTGCGCCACCATCGGCACCGCTGACACCAAACCCACGACAAGCGCCGCCACAGCAAGCTGCTTCTTCATCTAGGAACCCCAAACCAAGCCAGATTTAAAAACGAGTGTGAACACACTCTATCCCCAACCTGACATACCACTCAACCACGCCTGCCAGCTGCGTACATTGCCCCTAGGGAATACACCTTCGCCGGCCTCCGCCTGCCGCTCCGCATTAAGCCTCAGTACCCGCCTACAGAGGTCGAACTTATGCGCTCCAGTTCGACCCACAAAGGCTTCCCGTCGAACGGGACGAACGTGGAGATCTCCTTATCAAAGAGTCTCACTGGCCTTCATGGCTCCGACATCAACGGAGAAGTTGTCTTTCAACTAAAAGTTTTGGAGCCGACAAACCGGCAGCGGAGGAGTCGAGACAGACTCCAACGGCTCCCGCACACGTCCTCAGCGAGGGCCCTGTCGCTGGCGTCGCTCTTCCGCTGGACCGCATCTTCCGTTAAAGATGAGCCAGACCCCGGCGTACACTCGACTCTATGCAATACACCTTCACCGGCCTGCAGCTGCCGTTGCGTATTGAGCCGCCGGTTTCGCTCTCCGACGCCCAACTTCTCGCCTTTTGCAAGAAGCACGACGAGCTGCGCGTCGAACGTGACGAACATGGAGCGCTTCTCCTCATGACTCCGGCTACTGGCACAACGGCAAATGCCAATCTTTACCTGAGCCGCATCTTCGGCAACTGGACGGAGGAGGATGGCCGCGGCCTCGCCTTCGATTCAAGCGGCGGTTTCTCCTTGCCGGATGGCTCCATGCGATCTCCCGACGTTGCGTGGATGTCATTTGATCGTTGGAATCGGCTAACAGAAGACCAGCAGGATTCCTTTGTGCCTGCCGTGCCGGAATTTGTGATCGAGCTCCGCTCCAAGACCGACCGGCTCAAGCCTGTCCAAAGCAAGATGAAGAAGTGGATCGTCAACGGCGTGGAACTCGCTTGGTTGCTTGACCCGAAAGAGCGGGCCGTCACCGTCTACCGTCCGGACCGCGAACCCGAGGTGTTACTAAATCCTGCACAGGTCACCGGCGAGGGCCCGGTCACCGGTTTTGTCCTCCCGCTAGCCCGCATTTTCCGCTAGACCATCCGGTTTGCGTGTCGACAAGGTTTCTGCCATACTGATTGCAGTGCAGTGAGCCTCCGTGCGTGTCCCGTACCGCCGGTCCTCTCCGTACTTCGCACCTGGGCTGGCGCAAGCCCGACAGGTGCGTCCATCACCACAGCCGAACGGCTCGCTCCCCAGCAGTTGAAGAACAGCAACTCGGGGCGGGTTCAGTGTGAAAGTCGCACTGCGGACACAGGGTGGGGCCCTCGTTGAAGTGCAATTCAACGCGAGGCATACCCACTGGGCGAGAAGAATCCATCCGTCCGCTGTATCCAGAGGTTCGTGCCGTGGGAGACCAAATTAAGGAAGTCATGTATGGCACGCAAGCTCTCCAAAAATACAGTTAAGGCGCGCGCAGGCGTTGAGGCTCGCCCTTACCTGCTCGCTGACGCGATCCCCCTTATCCAAAAGATCAAGTTCGCCAAGTTCGACGAAAACGTCGACCTTACATTGCGTCTCGGTGTCGATCCCCGACACGCCGACCAGATGGTTCGCGGCACCGTCATTCTTCCTCACGGGCTCGGCAAGACGAAGTTCGTTGCCGTGATCTCCACTGCGGAAAATCAGCGTATCGCGACGGAAGCCGGTGCCGATATTGTCGGGGGCGAGGAACTCGTCGAGAAGATTCAAAAAGAAGGTTGGACAGATTTCGATGCGCTGATTGCCACTCCGGACATGATGCGCAGCATCGGTCGGCTCGGTAAAGTGCTTGGCCCCAAGGGCCTGATGCCTAATCCGAAGACCGGCACCGTCACCACGGATGTCGCGTCCGCGGTCAAGGAAATCAAGGCCGGTAAGGTCGAGTTCCGGACCGATAAAACTGCCCTTGTGCACGTTCCCGTCGGCAAGAGCTCCTTCGATCCGCAGAAGCTTATCGACAACGCAATGACTGTAATCACGTCCGTCGTCAAGGCTAAGCCGGCAGCGGCAAAAGGCAAATATGTCAAAGGCATTTTCATGTCTTCGACAATGGGTCCCGGCGTCGAGATCGATCAGGCTGTCGTCGACCTTGCAGGCAAGGCATAGAGAAGCTTCCAAGTCAACGAAGCTTCTTCAGCTTTTTGGCTCGAATCCAGGCGCATTCCGCCACCAGAACACAGGCTGTACGCAACCATAAGCAGCTAAGGGCTTAAAACAAATGGCATTAACCAGGGCAAAGAAAATCGAAAAAGTCGCCGCGCTCACCGCCGAGCTGCAGGGCGCTACCTCTGCAATCGTCGGCACGTTTACTGCAATAACCGCCGGTAAGGACTTCGAATTACGCAAGACTATCCGCGCAGCCGGCGGCCACTACCACGTTGTCAAAAACAAGCTTGCGCCCATCGCCGCCAAGGGTTCTGACATTGCGGGGGCGCTCGGCGGCCTCAAGGGTGTTTCTTCCGTCGCCTACACCTCCGGCGACCCTATCGCGCTCGCCAAGGCGCTCTCCACCTGGGTTAAGGACAACGCTCAGTTCACCTTTAAGCTCGGCATCGTCGATGGCAAGGTTATTGACGTTGCAGAGATTAACAACCTTGCTACTCTGCCTGGCAAGGAAGAACTTTTCTCCAAGCTTCTGTTCCTTATCAATGCCCCCGCTACCCGCCTCGTCACCGTTCTTAACGCCACCGGCCGAAATCTTGCTGTTGTCGTCGATCAGGCAGTGCAGGCCGACAAGTTCGTAGCCGGTGCCGCACCCGCGTCGACCCCGGTTGAAATTGCGCCCGCTACCGAAGTCGCACCCGCACATGAGGCGTCGCCCACGGCCGAGGTAACGTCTGAAGCCGCTCCAAGTGCTGACGCTGACACCACACCCGCAGCTGCGGACACTAATGGTGCTTCCACGCAGGCCGAAGCCGCCAGCACCGAGGCGCCCGCAGAGGGCGCATAAAGTTCGCCAACGCATTACGGGGTGCGCAGTCTGGGCGCATCGGAAACCCCGCAAAGCGGAAGCAACCGTCACAATCAACCGTGCCGGGCGAATCAAATCAAGCATTACTAGATCTAGATCACACGGAGAAACACCATGGCAGACATGCAGCAGTTGGAAGACCAGATCGTTAGCCTGACCCTCCTCGAAGCGTCGGCACTCGTTAAGAAGCTTGAAGAGCGCCTCGGCGTTTCGGCAGCGGCAGCTACCGTCGCAGCGCCCGCAGCCGGCGGTGGCGCGGCAGCCCCCGTGGTCGAAGAAAAGACCGAGTTCACCGTCATCCTCAAGGATGCC
>CAXTJO010000046.1:0-22056 GCA_964244665.1 uncultured Terriglobus sp. | reverse complement strand
CGCCGTCTCGATTCTGGCCGCCATGGGGTCGACGACGGCGGGGGCATCCTGCAAGATCGGCAAAAGCGTAGCCATATTCATTGGATGCGCCGCTCACCGCCTCCATGTCATAGACCGGACGAGCCACATGCATCACAGCAAGTATCCTGACACCTCGTTCGCACCCGTCGAACAGCGGCGTACCTTGTGCATGCACGCCTACCGCGCGCGCCCCAGTTCCGCATTCAGCTCTGCCCCGCACAGCACCGTAAACGCCGTCAAAAACAGCCATAGCAGCAGCACCACGCCCGTCCCGAGCGACCCATACGTCCGGGAATAATTTCCCAGATGCGTCACATACCACCCGAACGCCAGCGTCGACACGAACCACGTCCCCGTCGCGAACAGCGCCCCCGGCACCACCCGCCGCCACGCCGGCCGCACCGGCAGGCCAAAGCGGTAGACCCCGGCAATCACCGCCGTCGTCACCGCCACCGCACCCACCCACCGCACCGTGTTCGCCACCACCACAAACGGCAGCTCCAGCGCCACCGGCACCGTGTGCCGCAGTGCCGGTAGCAAAAAGTGCCCAAACACGATCAGCACGCTCGCCACGCCCAGCGGCAGCAGCGAAATGAACACCAACAGCAGCGACCACCCGAACCGCCGCACCTGCCCCCGCCACCCCAGCCCCCAGCTGTCGTCCGTCAGCAGATACGCCCGCCGAAACCCCTCCATCAGCGTCCCCAGCACGCCCGCCGCACCCGTCACGCTCACCACCACCGTACCCAGCACCACGCTTGCGCCCTGCGGCGTGCCGCGTGCCGACAGGAAGTAGTGCTCCAGCAACGGCGCCACTGCCGCCGGCAGCACACGGTCGAAAAACAGCGCCAACTGATAGCGCAGCGACCCCGCGTACGGCAAAAATGCCACCAGCGCCGCAAACACGATCAGCGCCGGAAACAGCGCAAAGATCGCCGAATACGCCGTCGCCTTTGCCGTGTTCAACACATCGTGCTGAAACGCATTCCAGTACGCCAGCCGTACCTTGTCCGTGAACCGCAGGCTCTCCTGGCCCAGCAATCGCGCCCGCCGCGCCTGCGTGTACATCGTTCCCCGCAGCAGCGGATGTGCCGGCACGGCAACCCTGCCCGCCAGCAGGGCTGCATCTGCAGCCGCCACCGGCGTACCCTCCAGCGCCGCCGCCCCCTCCGCCGCCTGATGATCCGTCCGGTCCGTCGTAGCATCTACGCCCTGCATACGCTCCACACCCTCCAGACGAGTCTAGCAACGCACCTCTACCGCGTTATACCCCTCTGATTTTCACCGCCTCAAAGCGCTGCCGGTTGTACACGGCGCAAGCACAACGCCCACAAAGTACACCGCCGGATGCGCGGAACCCTGCGCGCGCAGGTCCTGGCGCGCGCAGGTCCTGGCCGCCCTACCCTTTCCACTGGTTCAAAAACGCCGTGACCCCCGCCGGGTTCGTCTCCGCAACCGTCTCAAACTCCTTGTTCCGGCTGCTCGTCACCACCTTGCCGTCCGCGCTCAGCACCGCCACCGCCGGCACACCATGCCGCACCGGGATGCCGTATCCCTCGGCGATCGCCTGGTTTTGCTCGATCCCCGTCGCACCCACCGACACATGCACCTCGATGTAGTGCGCCTGCAGAATCGCCGCGTTTTGCGGCTGAATCAGCACCGCATGCAACACCTGGCAGTCCCCGCACCAGTCCCCGCCAAAATCCACCAGCACCCGCTTGTGCTCGCGCCGCGCCCGCTTCAGTGCCGCGGCAATATCCGCTCGCGCGTTTGCATGGTCGTCATACAGGTGCACCCGCTGCGCCGGCAGCGTCACCTGGGTCCGCATCGCTGTCGTTCCCAAAACGCCCGCAACCACCAGCGCCGCCACTCCTGCCACAACTCTTCGCATCAAAAAGCCCTCGTCAGCAACTGACGAGTCGGTCTACGCCGAATAGTGTCGTCCGGCCCCCAAAAAGAACACGCACCACCCGTTCCAGCCGCAAACCTCCGGCAGTGTTGCGTCACCGTCCGTCTGATACTCTTCGTGCACACATGACACCTCTCAGGTCCCCGCACAGCCGCCTGCTGCACCTCGCCCTGTTTGCGCCCCTCGCCCTTGCCCCCGCCGCGCAGGCGTCCCCAGCCGCGCAGGCGTCCCCAGCCGCGCAGGCGTCCGCCATCGCCGACCGTGTCGCCGCGCAAAACGCCCTCTTCACCGAGTACTTCGAAAACAGCCTTCGCGAGAACCCGGAGCGCGCCACCGGCATCGGCGACTACCGCTACAACGCCCTTCTGCGCAATGAATCGCTCGCCGCCATCGCGCAGCGCCACAGCACCGCGCTCGCCTTCGAAACCCGCCTCCGCGCCATCCCCACCGACGGCATGACCGAGCAGGACGCCCTCTCCCACCAGCTCCTTCTGCGATCCTTCGAGCGCGCCGACGACGACTTTGCCCTCAAGAACTACGAAATGCCCGTCAGCCAGCAGGGCGGCATCCAGACCTCGCTCGCCGACCTGCCGCTCAGCATGCCCTTCGACTCCGTCGGGCACTACGACGACTACATCGCCCGCCTGCACGGCATCCCGGCCGCGCTTAAGCAAACAACCGAAGTCCTGCGCGCCGGCGAACGCGACGGCCTCATGCCGCCCCGCTTCCTCGTGGAAAAAATCGCACCCCAGTGCGACGGCATACTTGCCGCGAATCCCTTCGCCCTGCCGCTCACCAAATTTCCCGCCACCTTCTCCGACAGCGACAAGCAGCGGCTTACCGCCGCAATTAATGCCGCCATCGCCACCGACGTCGTCCCGGCGTACCACACCTTCGCCGCTTTCCTGCGCACGGAGTACGCCCCCAGGGGCCGTACCGCGATCAGCGTCGAAAGCCTGCCTGACGGCAAGCACCGCTACGCCGTCGCCGTCCGCAACCAGACCACCACGGACTCCACGCCTGAAGAGATTCACGCGATCGGCCTCAGCGAAGTCGCCCGCCTCACGGCGCTTGAGACCACCATCGCCACCCAGCAGGGCTACCCCGATCTCAAAAGCTTCCGCGCGGCCATCGCCAAAGACCCCCGCTGGATCCCCACCAGCGCCGGCCAAATCCTCGATGACTTCCGCACCGACATCGCCCAGATGCAGCCCAAACTGCCTGCCCTCTTCACCGTCATTCCCAAGGCCCCCGTTACCGTCGAGGCCATCCCGTCCTTCCAGGCCGCCACCTCCACCCACTATCAGACCGGCACACCCGACGGCAAACGCCCTGGCCGCGTCTCCGTGGCTACCAGCGACTTTGCCCACCGCACCCGCGTGCTCGACGAAGCTGTCGCCTACCACGAGGGCATCCCCGGCCACCACATGCAGCTTTCCATCCAGCAAACGCTCAGCGGTCTGCCCAAATTCCGCAAATTCGGCGGCGGCGGCTCTACCGCCTATGTCGAAGGCTGGGCGCTCTACGCCGAGGGCCTCGGCAAGGAAGTCGGCTTCTACCAGGACCCAGTCAGCGACTACGGCCGGCTCAACTCCGAGCTCTTCCGCGCCGTCCGCCTCGTCGTCGACACCGGCATCCACAATCTCAGCTGGACCCGCCAGCAGGTCGTCGACTACATGCTGGCAAACGACGTCAACGAACCCCTCGCCCAAAGCGAAACCGACCGCTACATCGTCACACCCGGCCAGGCGCTCGCCTACAAAATGGGCCAGCTGAAAATCCGCGAACTCCGCGAAAGCGCCCAGACCCAGCTCGGTCCTCGTTTCGACGTTCGCACCTTTCACGACGAGATCCTGAGCGGCGGTGCGCTTCCCCTCGACCTCCTACAAGCCCGCGTCGAACGCTGGATCAAAGCCCAACTGCCCACCGAAGCTCAGCGCTGAAGCCGAAGGAAGTGCTTGGACATCAGGCATTTCCCTACAGCGTCGGCAAACGCGGCGTGCGGTCCCGCTCCACCGCCGCCAGCCTGTTCGATAGATCCAGCGACGAGATCAGCCGGTCGATGTGCAGCCCGATCTTGTCGGGCATTGCCACGATCTCCGCCTCCAGCCTCTCCATCCTCTGCTCCAGCCGGTCCATCCGCGCTTCCAGCCGGTCCATCCGCATCTCTAACGCAGCAAACCTGCGATTCACATCATCGAACCGGCTCTTGTTCAGGTTCTCGAAGCCCTGCACCCGTTCCGTCAACGCACGCAGCTCAGGCGCTAGAAAACCCTGCGCCACGCCGCGCAGACCCTTCGTTGCCGCAGCTGCCGGCACCGCTCCGGACATAACGGTCACGCTCCACCCCCAGTATAGAGCAGCCCGTTTGACCCACTTTCGGCACGGACCTATACTGTGTGAGGTTTGGCGCGGAGCCGCGTCGATCCATGGATTGCACGCGCCGGCACTGCCAAGCGTACACCCCAATCCATCGTCCGCCACGCGCCAAGGCGAGACACACCTCGCGTTCATCACGGTCGCATGGGGCGAAGCATCCACTTCAGCCGCCCACGATCATCAAGGAGCTCTACCATCCGCATGACTCTTCTTCGTACCGTGTCGACGCTCGCCGTCGCAGCCGCTTCACTCGCCGTCTCCCCCGCACTCCTTGCCCAGGCTGCAGCACCCGCCGCGGCAGCGACCACCGTCGCACCACAGGCCATCGACGCCAAAGTCGCCCTCATCAGCTTTGAGGCTGCCGTCTTCGCCACCAACGAGGGCCAGAAGGCCATCGCCGACCTCCAGGCCAAATATCTTCCAAAAAAGAACCAGATTGACGCCACCGGCAAGGAAGTCGACAGCCTCAAGCAGCAGCTCCAAAGCCAGGCCAACCTCTCCGACGCCGACAAAGCCAACCGCGTCCGCACCATCGACACCAAGGAAAAGCAGCTCCAGCGCGACGGTGAAGACGCCAGCGCCGCCTACCAGGCCGACCTGCAGGAGGCCTACGGCAAGATCGCCCAGAAGGTGAACGGCACCATGCAGAGCTACGCCGCGCAAAAGGGCTTCACCCTCGTCCTCGACGTCAGCAACCAGCAGCAGAGTAACGTCATGTACGCCGACACCAAGACCGACATCACCCGCGCCATCATCGACGCCTACAACACCTCGTCCGGCATCGCCGCGCCCCCGCCGGCAGCTCCCGGCGCAGCCACCGCCCCTCGTGCCACGCCGCGTGCTCCGCGCCCGGCAACCACCACACCCCGCTAGTAACCCAGCACCACAGTGACATTCCCTAAACACAAGGCGGCAGGCTCAACCTGCCGCCTATTCTTTTCCGCAACACCGAAAGCCTGTGGAAATTTTTGTGGATCGCCAAGAGCCTCCCGTGAATTTCTCCGCCCCTCTAAGGAAATTCATCTCACTGAAACAGTCGCTTCCACGCGCAAACCATACACAACAAACGGATTACAGTCACGCCTGCACGACCCACAGGGCACTTCATCGAATACCGCGCAAATTTCTGTCACCCACCCTTTTGCACAGATCGCACTTTTGTTCCTCAGCACTTCCACTGGCATTCTGTCGCAATTTGCGCTAGCTTGCGGCATCCACACCGCCTTCATGCTGGCTGTCGTCGGCCTCTTTCCCGCCCCGCTCCCCGCCCAGGCTCCCACAGCAAGCGTCGCCGCCCGCCTTGCCGCCGACCTCCAGTGGACCCCCACCCAACGCGAGCACCGCTTCGCCCGCATGGACAAACTATTTCCCACGAACACAATCCACCACGGCCCCCGCACGCTCGCCCTCTCACAAGGCCTCCCCCTCACCCTTCACCTCGCCGGCCAAACCCTCCGGCAACGCATGCAGCACGACCGCCTCGCCGGTGTCCTCGTCCTCCAGCACGGCCGCATCCGCCTTGAAGCCTACGGCCTGCACACCACCCCGCACACCCGCTGGACGTCCTTTTCCGTCGCCAAATCCTTCACCTCCACCCTTGTCGGCGCCGCCATTGCTCGCGGCTCCATCCACTCGCTCGACGACCCTCTCACCGCCTACCTCCCCGAACTCCGCGCCACCGCCTACGACGGCGTCACCCTCCGCCAGCTCCTCACCATGTCCACCGGCGTCCGCTGGGTCGAGGACTACACCGCGCCCGGCAGCGACAACGTCCGCCTGTACCAAACCCCCGGCCCCAACCCCGTCCTCGACTACATGCGCCGCCTGCCCCGCGCCCACCCGCCCGGCACCGTCTTCAACTACAACACCGGCGAAGCCGACCTCCTCGGCGTCCTTCTCCGCCGCGCCACCGGCCTCACCCTCGCTGCCCAGCTCACCCATGCCATCTGGCAGCCCGCCGGCATGCAGCAAAACGCCACTTGGATCGCAGACGCCGGGCAGGAATTCGCCGGCTCCGGCATCAGCGCCATCCTTCGCGACTATGCCCGCTTCGGCCTCTTCGCCCTTAAAAACGGTGCCGGCATCACAACCTTGCCGCCCGACTCGGCTCACTCCACCACTCGCACCCTCCCGCCCACCTGGTTCGCAAACGCCACCCGCACCGCCTTCCCCACCGACACCACCGGCCGCGGCTACGCCATGGGCTGGTGGACCTACCCCGACGGCACCGTCGCCGCCCTCGGCATCTTCGGCCAATCCCTCCGCATCGACCCCCGCCGAGACACCGTCACCGTCCTTCTCGGCGCCTGGCCGCAAGCCACCTCCGCCGCCCTCATCGTCTCCCGCAACCAGCTCTGGCAAGCCATCGACACCGCCCTCGACGCCGAAACACCCACATCCACCAACCCGTAGCCCCCGCAGCAGAATCATTCCGCAGTGCCCAACGAATCAGCCCTTCCCCTTTGCAAATCGACTGTGTCTCTTCGGGGCCTCAAGCAGTGTCTCCAATCCAAATGGACTAGGGTTCCTCGGAAGGCACGGCTTCAACCCTGTCTACTAAGACTCGGAAACCGTCAGACGTTGGCAGTATCTGACGGATCCAGACGGAGAGGGTTCCTTGTAGGGACACTGCTTCGAAAGCGCCAGCTTCATCCGTGCCCTAAAAGCCGCCTTTTAGGGCCCAAGGCCCGTCGCATAACAGCCTGGGCCGAAGGCCCAGGTAGGCGTTCAGAGCAAACCTTAAGCGCTGAAGGCGCGGCGCAAAAGATACGCTGCACACCTTGAAAGAGTCCTTTAGGTGTGATGAAGCCTTCAAAATAGAATTCGGGTTGTTTAACCAATCAACAGGCACTCATTTTCGGAGGGGGCCCGGCTTCAGCCATAAAAACACCAAACTGGAAGGGCTCTAGCCCCTGAGGTTTGCTTTTGCTCCCCCATAAAGCCGGAGCCGATTCGTCAGACACTACCCAACCCTGGCGCATTTCTTATCACCACAGCAACCACTAGCCCCCACTTCCCCACCTAAAACCTGATCCGTAGGACACGCTCTACTTCGCCGCTGTCCCCGTGTAATACCCTTCCCGCGCCTGGATCGAACTCTTCTTATCCCTCGGCAGGTCCACAACCAGCTTGTGATATCCATCGCTCTTGTCCGTCGGCGAGAAGCCCAGCCGGTATTGCGACCGCAGCTCCTCCGCAATCTGCCGGTAGATCTCCGTCAGCGGCTCCTTCTTACTCACGGTAAACACCCGCCCACCCGTCTCGTCCGCCATCCGCTCCAGAATCTTCTTGCCGTCCACCCGCTCGCGTCCACCGCTCTGTCCGCCGCCACCGCCCGGGTACCCGCCACGTCCACCACCGCCACCCGGAAAGCCGCCGCCATACCCGCCGCGCCCACCGCGTCCGCTACCCGGAAATCCACCACCACCGCCATCCCTGGGCGACTCCCCTTTGTAATAGATCGCGTAAATCGCCGTGTCCGCCCGTTGCGCCGCCTCAATCGCGCTGCCGATCGACTCCTTGCTCCCCCGGTCGTCCCCATCCGTCAGCAGCACCAGCGCCTTGCGCGTCTTCTCCTTCGCAATCACCTCGTCCGACGACAGGAACACCGCGTCATACAGCACCGTCCCCGCTCCCCCATAGCCGCCACCACCGGAGCCGCCGCGCCCACGCCGGCCGCCGCCCTGCGACCCGCTTCCCTGCGACCCACTCGAGCTTCTCCCACTATCCGACGCATCACCGCTGCCGTTCGAACTCGGATCAGCCGATCCATTCCCATCACCGCTGCCGCCGCCACTACCGCTGCCGCCGCCGCTACTTCCACTACCGCCGCTGCTTCCACCGCCATTTCCGCCAAACTGCGGCCTCTCGGCATCCGCATCGATCTTCTTCAACCCCGCCTGCAGCTTCGGCAACGACCCCGTCACATTCGCCAGCAGATCCGTCGTGTGCCCAAACTGCACGATGAATGCATGGTCGCTCTCCTGCAGCAGCGTATCCAAAAACGCCGCACTCGCCGTCCTCTCGTCGTCCAGTACCGTCCGCTGGCTGCCGCTCACATCCACCAGCAGCCCCAGCGTCAGCGGCGCATTGCTGTCGTGGTCAAAATACCGGATCGCCTCCGCCTTTCCATCCTCCTGCAGCGTGAAATCGTCCTTTGTCAGATTCCGCACCAGCACACCTTTTTTGTCCCGCACCGTCACCGGCACCACCACCAGCCGCGCCGCCACGTTCAGCGTCCCCGCGTGCGCCTCCTCACCCTGCCCTGCCGCAGCCTGTTCTGTCGCACCCTGCCCCTGAGCACCCAGCACACCAGCCTTCTCCCGCGCCGGCACTGCAATCGAACTTTGCGCCCCGGCAGCCCCATACACACTCCACAAAACGGCAGCACCAACCCAACCACGAACGATCATGCTGCGTTGGACGGTCCACACCGACCTTCGACGCAGCCCACCTTCCGCCTATGCGCTTGAAGGGCATGTACTTTGCAGGTAAGAGAACGAACGGACTACCTGCCCGTAAAAGCAGTGCCGCATCGGCAAAAGCAGGTTCTATCTGACCGATGTACAGGACGCTCATACTTCGGGCGGGCACTCCTTCATCGGTGTCATGAAACGCTCAACGACATGGCTTGGACAATGTCTGACGAAACCAAATGGATCGGATAGTTCGGAGGGGCACGGCTTCAGCCGTGCCGTAAAAGCACTAAAATAGCGGGGCTTTAGTCCCTGAGGTTCGCTTTTTGCTTCTCCATTAAGCCGAACCGATTCGTCAGACACTACCTGGCCTAAGTCAGCTTCTTGCCTCCGCAAAAGCCAGAGCCGGTTCGTCAATCCGTAACCAGTCAGGCCAAAGAGTGTAATGAAGAACTAAGAATCCCGTCCCCAAACATCCGGATACCCGCCACCCCCGCCGCACCCGAGCGCAGGCAGTCGCCGGCATTCTCCTTCGTGATGCCGCCCATCGCCAGAACCGGCAAAGGCGACACCGCGCGGCACACCTCGCGCAACATTTCCAGGCCCGCTCCCCCCGTCACCACCGCCCCACCTATTCGTTTCTCGAACACCGGCGCAAATAAGAGCACATCGGCAATGCCACGCGCGCTTTCCGCCTCCGCCACCGTGTGGCAACTCGCGCTCACGATCGAAGGCAGCGCCTCTCTCATCCACATGCCGCGTTGCCGTGCCGCCACAACCTCCCGCAACGCCGGTCCTGCCAGGTGCAGGCCGATTCCCGGCGGCCACGGCATCCCGCTCGGTGCATCGCCAGGCCAGACCGCATTCAGCAGCATGGCCGTGCCTCCGCCTGCATCCTGCACGGCGGCCTGTAACAGCAATGCCAGCGCGGCAGCCTCAGCCCCTGCCAGATCTTTTTCACGCACCTGCAGGTAGTCCACGCCCTCCAGGGCGAGCCGCATCGCCTGCCGCACCAGCGCCGCGCGGCGCTCTGCCTCATCCCCGGCAACGGCCCTGCGATCGGTGATGGCATAACGGATCACAGCGTCCCCGCTCAGTTGCCGCCGCTATCCTTCGGCAGTTCCAGCGCAATCAACTCCATGCGGGTCACGCTCCCCTTTGGCTTCACCGCCACAATGTGCTGCCGCGTCGGCGACCCTGCCTTCAACTCCAGTTCGTCCTTCCTGTCCCCGTCTTTACTGCTGCCCATGTGCGTATGCTTGTCGTCGCTGCACGTCAGGCCCATGCCCGTTTTTGCGGGAAGACCCACCGGCTGCTGGTTGCGGCACGCAATCACATCGCTGTACTGCAGCAGCGCCTTGCGGTAGAACGCCTCCACCTGCGCCGGTGTATCGTTCGTTTGCAGTCCCGCCGCCAACACCTGCAAATGAAAACTGCCGAAGTTCAGGTTCACGTCCGCTGCGTCCTTGTCTTTGCCCTGCTCTGCCACCGCCTGCGCCCCCGGATACGCCGGCAGCCCCACCTTCGCCAGCACCGCGGACGGATCCGACTTCACATGCACTCCGCCCAGCGGCGTGTCCACGGATACATCCGCGCCACCCGTATTGGTATTAGTGTGCGTCGTAACATTGCACCCGGCAGCCACACAGAGCAGCGGCACCGCCGCCAACACTGCCGCCACGCGCAGCGCCGGCCCGCAAAACAATCCATTTGCTCGCCCCGGTTGATCTCTCTCAAAACATATGACCTTCTCCATCGCACTCCTTTTGGTGCATTTAGAAATTCATCGCACCATTGCACCATACCTGGAACAGCTCCACCGGGTTCCCACATCCTACGGCATGGACTGGCTCGTGCAAGTTTACTTGTACATTGCCCTGCGTCTCCCCCCTTTAGAGCCGTAAACCAGTGTGGAACTCACACTCCAACATGCATACACATTTGTGCAATTCTGCTTGACAGTATGCACGTTCGGCGCAACACTTGGGGTGGCTGGCAAATTAGGCACCACCGGTAGCGTTGCCGATGTAGATTCTGGGCTCTCGCAGGGAGAGGCCCCGGGCGGAGGCTGGCAACCTGCTTCTGGTCTCAAGCGTGTCCGCTGTTCCTGTCCATTGAGCGAGGCCCCACCCTTGGCGGTGGGGCCTATTTTTGTGTAGATCTGAGGTAAGGGGGGTAACCCCCTTAGATGCCACAGTTAAACGGTGCACCGCACGCAAAGCTTTGCGTTGTAGACTCATGGTGCTGAGCGGGAACAACTTCAGACCCGGGAGCAAACGTGAAAGCCAACAGAAAATCACGCAAGCCTAATCCTTTCAGCAAGATAGAGATACCAGATAAACTCTACTTCCGCATCGGCGAAGTGAGCACACTCCTCGATGTAGGCAGCTATGTTTTGCGGTTTTGGGAAAGTGAATTCACGCAATTACACCCGGTAAAAGGCGGCAGCGGGCAGCGACTTTACCGCAGGCGTGATGTCGAAACCGCATTCCGTATCAAGCAATTGCTGTATGACGAGCTCTATACGATTCACGGCGCACGACAGCTATTAAAAGCGGAAGCCAGCGAACGGCAAACCGTGCTGCCGCCGCAAGTCGCGGATCTGGCACCAAATCCAGCAAAACTGCGGCAGATGCATTCAGAGTTGCAGGAGATTGCCGTTCTGCTGGCACGACCGCTGCCTGGTACACGGCGTTTGGGTGCCACAGCACGGGCGGAATGCACGGGGCTGCACCTGGCACTGGCAAAGATTCCAACGACGAACGAGATGTCGCAATATTCCTCGGGGTCCGAACACGATGGGGCCCGAAAAGGTTAGCCAACCTAACCCAGAGTGGTGCCCCGCCGTCACGATTCCAGCTTTCGCTCTTCGCGGAAATCTTGCCACGGGAACGCCTTGACCGCGGACCGGAAGGATATCAGAACAGGTACGGCGATATTGTGCTGCCTTCGACGCAGTCTGCGAAGATTCGTTATCGCAGTTGAGAAAATCGTGGTACCCTTTGCGCAATCGTTTGGATCAATCCAGGTACTTTGCTCGCCCTGCCCATACGCACTTGCAACGACCGTATTGATTTCAGCGAATAATTACGCTTGCACGAGGACAGGGATTCGCAATGGAACAGGGTACAGTGAAGTGGTTCAACGATGCCAAGGGGTTTGGTTTTCTTTCGCGCGACAACGGCGAAGATGTGTTCGTTCATCACACCGCTATTCAGGCACAGGGCTTCCGCTCGCTGCAGGAAGGCCAACGCGTCCAGTTCAATGTGGTCAAGGGGCCCAAGGGCTGGCAGGCTGAAAACGTTCAGGCGGTTTAAGCCATTGTTCGGTGCGGCCAAAGCTTTCGATTGAACAGGCGTGGACGGGAGATAGGACGATCATCCTTCTCCCTGTCTGTGTTTCCTGTTGCGCACCGTTCGGAATGCCAACGGTGTAGACTTCAAGTATCGGGACCGTATCCGCATCATGGTCGCGAGCGCTGGTTCTACACCGTGGCACAACCGCGATGTGTACGCAGTCGCATGGTTTCTCCACCTATCCTTACTCCCCGCCTAAAAACGTGATTGGCCACCGGCCCAGGAGCATCTGCCTGATGCGCACTGTTGTGCAAGACAAATATTTTCTTCGCGATCTGCATCGTGAAATCGACCTCTACGATCGCAAGATGGTTCACTTGGTAAAGCACGAGACGTTTGCGACCGACGTGTTGCGCGATGCAGCGATACGCAAACTTTCGCTAAAGCGCGAGGGTCTGGTGACGACGGCAAAATCACTCGCGGCAAGTGGCATTCAGTTCGCCGACCATGAACTCCCGCGTTCGTTGCGGCCGGATGGCTGGATTGATGAGCGTCCCGTGACAGACACCGAGGCTTCGGCGTCGGTGACTGCATCGGCTGTGGCAGTGGCCGAGGGTACAGCCACGGCGGCAAGCAGTTTTGGATCGCAGGTAGCGCGGCTGCAACGCCGGGCGACGCTGGGCGAGGAATCGCCTTTAGCTGCTGCGCTGGGTTCGTGGCAGGACGATCTGGCGGCATACAAAAAGAAGCGCCGCAAACTGACCGTCACACTGTAGGCAGAAGAGGCGGGACTAAAGCCATCGCGCGAGAACGCGGGGCCCTTGGTGCATTTGCTAATCGGCGTTCGAGACGTTGGTTGAGTGGCGGAGGGATGCACGTCGTCGCAACAAATTCGTAAGTCGTACGCTGCACGCTCACAAGCCGATAGAACGGCTCGTGAGCGTGCAGTATTCGTATACTGGGGCGACGACGGAGGGTGTGATGGCGTTTGATGTGTACAGTGTTCCCGTGACCCGGATCGATGGGACGGTGAGTAGTATGGCGGAGTTCAAGGGGCAGGTGCTGCTGGTAGTGAATGTGGCGTCGAAGTGTGGGCTTACGCCGCAGTATGTAGGGCTGGAGGCAATGCAGCGGCGGTTTGCGGATCGCGGGTTCAGTGTGCTGGGCTTTCCGGCAAACGACTTTGCGGGGCAGGAGCCGGGGAGCGATGCGGAAATCCAAACCTTTTGTACCGGCAATTTCGGGGCGACGTTCCCGATGTTCAGCAAGGTGCGGGTGGCCGGAGAAAACAAGCATCCGCTTTACGCGGAGATGATCGAGCGACAGCCAGTGTCGACCGGTGAGGGCAAGGGTGCATTTCGCGAAGGTCTGATCCAGTATGGAATTGCGCCGAACGACGAGCCGGAGCTCCTGTGGAACTTCGAAAAGTTTTTAATTGCGAAGGATGGGGCGGTGGTGGCGCGGTTTTCCCCGGACACGCTGCCGGAAGCGGACGTTGTACTCACAGCGGTAGAGGCGGAACTGCACAAGTAGTACGTGCGCGCTGCGCGTCTCTCAAGCGTGGAGCAGATAGAGAATCCAGCCGGCAAGGCCGGCACCGAGAAGCGGGCCGAGAACGGGAACCCAGGCGTAGGCCCAGTCGCTGCCACCCTTTCCAGCGATGGGAAGAAGCGCGTGGGCAAGACGCGGGCCCAAGTCGCGCACGGGATTGATCGCGTAGCCGGTGGTGCCGCCAAGGGAAAGGCCGACGCCCCAGATGAGGCAGCTGACGAGCAGCGGGCTGAGGCCGGCGGCGGCGCCAGTGGTAAGGACGAGTTTGGAACTCATGCCGCCGGCGACGAGGATGAGGACGAAGGTGGCGAGGAACTCAGAGAAGAGGTTCCAGCCGTAGCTGCGGATGGCGGGAGAGGTGGCGAAAACGGCGAGCTTGGCGGCAGCGTCGTCGGTCTGCCGCCAGTGGGGATAGAAGAAGAGCCAGGTGGCCACGGCTCCGCAGAAAGCACCGGCAAGCTGGACGACGGCGAAGGGCAGCAACTTGTCATACTGCTGGCTCTTGATGGCAAAGGCGAGGGTAAAGGCGGGATTGAGGTGGGCGTCGGCCGAGCCGAAAAGCTGGGCGACGAAAATACCGCTGAGAACCGCGAAGGCCCAGGCTGTGGTGATGGCGAACCAGCCGGCGTTTTCAGCCTTTGATTTTTTGAGCAGGACGCCGGCGACAATGCCATTGCCGAGGAGCATAAGGACAAAGGTGCCCATGAATTCGCCCAGGAGCGGGCCGCGTGCGATCACTGTTGATGTCTCCCTTGCACGTGCGTGACTACTGTATACGGAACGGGTTTAGAGCGTCTTCGGGACGCGTTGACATTGCCCGGAGTACGGGATCGTCAGGCAGGAAGGTACTGCGCGGCGAGGGTGCGGAAGGCGGTAACTTGTTCCGCTTGCCAGGCCTCGTCGTGGCCGAGTTCCTTTGCAAGAAGGGCGGCGACGGCAGGGGCAATGGCGATGCTGGCGCGCGCGTTGAGGAGAAGGGCACGGGTGCGGCGGCTGAGGGCGTCGTCGACGGTACGGGACATTTCGTAGCGGGCGGCCCAGACGATTTCGGCGGCGATGTAGGGGAGGGCTGGGTGAAGACGTTCGGCGAGGGCCGGGTCGGCGGCAGCGAGGGTCTGGATGGCGGCGGCGTCGGTACCGTACACCTCGAGGTCACCAAGGGACTCGCTTTCTTCGAGCCATCCGTGGATGTGGAGCTCGGCAGTGCGGCAGGGCACGTCAGGCAGCTTGCCCAGAGTGGCGGCGTGATTGACCGTGTCTTCGGCCATGTGGCGGTAGGTGGTCCACTTGCCACCGACGATGGTGAGAAGACCGTCGCCGTCGATGTGAACTGTGTGGTCGCGGGAAAGGGCGCTGGTTTTGGAGCTGTCGGAGCCCGCGGCTTTGACGAGGGGACGGATGCCGACGTAGATGGAGAGAATGTCGTCACGTGTGGGCTTGCGGCTGAGATACTCGCCGGCGGTGTCGAGCACGAAGGCGATCTCTTCGGCGAGGGGTTTGGGCTCGTAGGAGGGGGCATCGATGGGGGTGTCTGTGGTGCCGACGACGGTGTGGCCATGCCATGGGATGGCAAAGAGGACGCGGCCATCGGAGGTGCGTGGGACCATGATGGCGGCCTGGGCGCGGAGAAAGCTCTGCTCAAGGACGAGGTGAATGCCTTGCGAGGGAGAGACCATTTCAACAGCGGCGGGGTCGGCCATGCGGCGGACCTGGTCGGTAAAGATGCCGGTGGCGTTGACGACGCATTTGGCATGGACCTGAAGGTGCTCGCCGGTTTCGCGATCCTGGAGAGTGACGCCGTTAACGAAGCCGTCAGCGTCGTGGTGAAGCGCGACGACGGGGGCGTAGTTGAGGACGGTAGCGCCGTTGTCGGCAGCGGTCATTAGAAGGTGGGTGAGCAGGCGGGTGTCGTCGAACTGGCCGTCGTGGTAGACGACGCCGCCACGGAGGCCTTCCTGAGCGATCGTGGGCAGGCGTTCGAGGGTTTCTTCGCGGCTGAGGATGCGGGACTTGCCGAAGCTGTATTTGACGGCGAGAAGGTCGTAGATCTTCATGCCAATGCCGTAGAAGGGAGCCTCCCACCAGGAGTAATTGGGGACAACGAAGGGGAGGTCGTGGACGAGGTGAGGGGCGTTCTGACGAAGAAGTCCGCGCTCTTTGAGAGCTTCCATGACGAGGGAGATGTTGCCCTGCTCCAGGTAGCGGACGCCGCCGTGTACGAGCTTGGTGGAGCGGCTGGAGGTGCCTTTGCCGAAGTCTTCACGCTCGAGGAGGAGGGTATTGTAGCCGCGGGTGGCGGCATCGACGGCGACGCCCGCGCCGGTGGCACCGCCGCCGATGATGACGATGTCCCACGGGGTGGTGCCGTGGCTGCGGACGGCTTGGAGCATGGTGTCGCGATTCATGGTGGCTCCGTGGGTGTGGAGGTTGTCGCCGAGTTCCGGCGTTCAGGATGCAGGGACGGTCGGGCGGTCGCCAAGCTCAGGGCTGAAGCCTGGGTGCGTTCCACCCCTTGGCGCGATGAATTGCCTCTTGCCAACGGGTGTAAAGATGATCCATGCCGGGGCGGCTGGGGCTGGGTTGGAAGAGACGAGGCGGGGGCTGGGCGTGGCGAATGCTGTCGGTGGTCGACCAGAAGCCGGTGCTGAGGCCGGCGAGGAAAGCGGCGCCCATGGCAGTGGTTTCAAGGCAGGCGGGGCGGCGGACGGGAACGCCGAGGAGGTCTGCCTGGAACTGCATCAGGGTGTCGTTGGCGGCGGCTCCGCCGTCGACGCGGAGCTCCCGCAAGGGCACGGGGTTGTTGGTCGCATCACGCGTGTCATCGTTCATCGCGCGGAGAACATCGGTGACCTGGAGGGCGATGCTTTCGAGGGCGGCTCGGGCGATGTGGCCACGGGTGGTGCCGCGGTCGAGGCCGAGAAGGGTGCCGGTAGCGTAAGGGTCCCAGTGCGGTGCGCCGAGACCGGTAAAGGCGGGAACGAAGACGACACCGCCGCTGTCGGGTACGGTTTGGGCGAGGGCTTCCACATCCGCACTGTGCGCAATGATGCCGAGGCCGTCGCGCAGCCATTGCACAACGGCACCGCCTATGAAGACAGAGCCTTCCAGGGCGTATTCGGGCCGGCGTGCGACGGAGCAGGCAAGGGTGGTGAGGAGGCGCTGCCCGGAGAGGCGGAAGCCTGTGCCGATGTGCTGGAGCAGGAAGCAGCCGGTGCCGTAAGTGTTCTTGGCGTCGCCGGGCTCGGTACACATTTGGCCGAACAGAGCGCTTTGCTGGTCGCCCGCGATGCCAGCAATCTCGACGCCCTCAAGACCGAGGGTGGTGGTAACGGGGCCGAGTTTTTCGCTGGACCAGACGACCTCGGGCATCATGCTGGGAGGAACGCGGAGTAGACGGAGCAGTTCGTCGTCCCAGCGGTCGTCACGGATGTTGTAGAGCAGGGTTCGCGACGCATTGGTGCGGTCTGTCACGTGACGCCTGCCGCTGGTCAGGTTCCACAACAGCCAGCTATCGACGGTGCCAAAGGCGAGCTCTCCGCGGTCCGCGCGGTCGCGAACGCCAGGGACATTGTCGAGGATCCAGGTGATCTTGGTGCCGCTAAAGTAGGGGTCGAGGCGCAGGCCGCTGCGGCTGCGGACCTCGGCTTCGGCCCCGTCCGCAGTGAGTTGAGCGCAGAAGGCGGCGGTACGGCGGTCCTGCCAGACGATGGCGTTATAGACGGGTTTGCCGGTGGCGCGGTCCCACACGATGGCGGTTTCGCGCTGGTTGGTGATTCCAAGGGCGGCGACATCGCGAGGGCGGATACCGGCGCGACCGAGTACCTCGACGGCGGCGGCAAGTTGGGAGGTGAGGATTTCAAAAGGATCGTGCTCGACCCAGCCGGGTTTGCCGGCGGGGAAAATCTGGGTGAACTCGTGCTGCGCGGTCTGCACGATGGAGCCGGCACTGTCGAAGAGAATGGCGCGGGAGCTGGTGGTGCCCTGGTCGAGAGCGAGGATGTATTGCGGGGTGCCAGAGGCGGGCTGTGCTTGTAGCGGCGTGGCGGACATGCGGAACTCCTCTTAAAGCAACTGAGCCGGTGATACACACCACGCGTAGCCGCTGGGACTCGCTCCAGAGCCGAGACAGGCCAGTGGTTTGCGCGGTTCGGCGCGACGCAGGCCACGCCGCGTCCACTCATGGCAGCTTACACAGGTGACGGCTTTACAGGTTGAAGAGTTCTCGCAGGCGTTTGATCTGAGCACGGGCGACGGGAATTTCAGTGTGCTTGCGATCGTCCATGCGCAGCAGATAACTGGACTTGAACCATGGCACCACCTCACGAATGTGCTGGATGTTGACGAGATAGGAGCGGTGCGCGCGCCAGAAAGCCGAGGAGTCTACCTGGTCGGCAAGTTCCTCAATCGTGCGGCAGTTCGCCAGCCCTTCCGTGGTGGTGGTCACGACAGAAATGTCACCTTCCTCGATGCTGGCGAAACTGATGTCTCGCTGGTCAACAAGAAGCAGGCGCTGACCACTGCGGACGACGACTTTGCCGCTGCGCGTTTTGGAAATTGGACCGTCTGCGACAGCGACGCCGGTTTTTGGCGTGCCCGCTTCCGCTTGCAGTTGCAGGAGTTTGAGCAGGCTTTCAAGGCGCTCTTCGCTGCTGGCCTGGGTGACAGCTTCAGTCGAGGGGGCGGCGGCGGCCGCGCGGCGCGCACGGACCTTCTCGATGGCCTGATGGATGCGCTTCTCGTCGAACGGTTTAAGCAGGTAATCGATGGCGTTCACATCGAAGGCGCGAACGGCGTACTGATCGAAGGCAGTGGCAAAGATCACTTCGGGTATCACCGCGTCTGCGGTGACCGGCTTTGCAGACAGAAGCTTCTTTAGAACAGCAAAGCCGTCGAGACCGGGCATCTGCACGTCAAGAAAAACCATGTCTGGCGCGGCCGACCGGATAACCTCAACCGCCTCAATGCCGTTGGAGGCTTCCGCGACGACCAGAACATCGCCGGCGCGGCCCAGGAGGTAGTGCAGCTCGCGACGGGCGAGAGCTTCATCGTCTACGATGACCGCGGTGAGAGGCATGCCCCTGCAGTATAGGCGTTTGCCGCGACCGCAGGGTCGAGTAAGCGGTGTGTCAGGCGGGTTGTACCGGATGCATTAACGTGACGGAATTAGACAAATTCGGGTGCAGCGCAATATTTAGCTGCGAACGAGTTTGATAACTATTCTCGTTTGGAGGAGAATCAAGGAGACGAGGTTGCGGCGTGGCTGTGGCGGCAATGCCCGGACCCCCGATGCTCGACAAAGGAGACGACTCGATGGCAGAGACAAACGGCAACAAGACCAACGGCAACGGTTCAAATGGCAATGCGTCGAA
Organism: uncultured Terriglobus sp.; assembly: GCA_964244665.1. GTDB lineage: Bacteria > Acidobacteriota > Terriglobia > Terriglobales > Acidobacteriaceae > Terriglobus. The sequence continues at coordinate 3,116 of CAXTJO010000046.1, read as the reverse complement.
CGCAGCCGGCAAAAATGGGACCTACAGCGCGCAGGTGCTCACCACGCGTCAGGGGCACCCCGTTCCCGACAACCAGAATCTGCGCACAGTGGGCGAGCGTGGACCGGCAGTGCTGGAGAACTATCACTTTCTTGAAAAGATCACGCACTTCGACCGTGAGCGCATTCCAGAGCGCGTGGTGCACGCGCGCGGTGCGGGTGCCCATGGGTATTTTGAGGCGTATGGCAAGTGCGGTGACGAGCCGGTGAGCGAATTTACGCGGGCCAAGCTGTTTCAGGAGGCGGGGAAGCAGACGCCTATTTTTGTGCGCTTCTCGACTGTTGTCCACGGCACCCATTCGCCGGAGACGCTGCGCGACCCGCGCGGTTTTGCCGTGAAGTTTTACACGGAAGACGGTAACTGGGATCTGGTCGGCAACAACCTAAAGGTTTTCTTTATCCGTGATGCCACAAAATTTCCGGACATGGTGCACGCGTTCAAGCCGGACCCACTGACGAACCGGCAAGACAACGGACGTTTTTTCGACTTCATCGCGAACACGCCCGAAGCGACGAATATGGTCACGTACCTGTTCAGCCAGTACGGCATTCCGGCGAGTTATCGCTTTATGGAAGGCTCCGGCGTGAACACCTACAAGTGGGTGAATACCGACGGTCGCGCTGTGCTTGTGAAGTACCACTTCGAGCCGAAAGTCGGCGTAAAAGGCCTGACGCAGCTTGAAGCAAACGCCATCCAGGCGACGAACTTCAACCATGCCACGCAGGACCTGTACGACTCGATCGAGAATGGCGATTACCCGGAGTGGGAGATGTTCGTGCAGATCATGAGCGATGACGAGCACCCTGAGCTCGATTTCGATCCGCTGGACGCGACAAAACTCTGGCCGCGCGAGCAATTCCCTTTCCTGCCGGTAGGCAAGATTGTGCTCAACCGCAACCCCAGCAACTTTTTTGCGGAGACCGAGCAGGTGGCATTCGGCACGGGCGTGCTGGTGGATGGCCTCGACTTTTCAGACGATAAGCTGCTGGTGGGCCGCACGTTCAGCTATTCGGACACACAGCGTTACCGCGTGGGCACAAACTATCTGCAGCTGCCGATCAACAAGCCGATTGGATGCCCTGTGTTCACGGGACAACGTGACGGCCAGATGACGTTCGATGTAAACGTGGCGGAGAACCAGAATCCGCACGTGAACTACGAGCCCAGCAGCCTGGGCGGCCTGAAAGAAGCGGCGCGCAATGGCAAGGAATATACGCCGGACGTGAGCGGCAGGCTTGTGCGGCAGAAGATTAGCAGGACAAACGACTTTGCGCAGGCGGGCGATGCATACCGGTCTATTTTGACGGCAGAGCAGCGGACCGAACTGGTGCAGAACCTGGGCGGCGCGCTGGCGGACTGCACCGACTACAACCGCGAAAAGCTATACACGTTTTTCGACCAGGCTGATGAGGAGTACGGTCAGCGTGTGCGCCTGGAAACGAAAAAAGCGATGGATGCCAAACAAGGCATGAATGCGAAAGCCTCGGCTGCCGTAAAGCATGGGCTGGAGCACGCGACGGCGTTGGCGGGTATTCGGTAGAAGCTGCAGATAGCAGGACAGGAAGGGTCTCCGCCACGGAGACCCTTTTCTTTGCAGCGAGGACCCTTCCATTCTTCTATGGAGCACGCGTAGGGCTCGAATCTACGATTGCTTCCGCGCCGGGCTCGCGTAGAACGATGCACGAGGCGACGGCAGCAGCGTCGCACGGAGGCTGGACATGCAGAGTCCCTTTACGGGTATATCGCTGCTAGTTGGCAGTAGAGAGGCTTACGGAGTTAAATCGGTGCCGGTGGCGGCGGTCAGTTGGTGGATCGACATCCATGTTTGCTGGTAGGCGTTTAGCGCATCGCTGGTGGCACTGCGGGCGTCGCGCAGGGCGTCCAGGTAATCGATCAGTGCAAGGCCACCGTGCTCGAAGGCAAAGCGGGCGATGCCGAGCACGTCAGCGGATTCGTCGAGGTAGTGGTTGCTGAAACGGTCGCTGAGGTTTTTAGCGTGGGCGTAGGCGATGTAGGCCTGGCTTACGTCGCTGGCGACTTGATTGCGCGTGGCGACAGCGGTGAGCCGCGCAGCCTGGGCCTGCAGGCGCGCAGTTTCCTTATTGCCCTGATTGCGGTCGAAAAGGCGCAGTGGAATGTTGACGCTGAAACCGGCCGAGTTATCAGTGCCGGTGCGGTCGTATTCGCCTTCCAGAGTGGGGTCGGCGGTGCCGTTGGCGATGGCGAGCCTTTGTGCCGCATCTGCGGCGCGGATGGCGTCCTGTGCGGCACGCAAATCGGGCCGCTGCTGCAAGGCTTCTGTAAGAAGTTGAACGCGAGGGACGGAGATGCCGGGCGGAACGATGTCGCCAATGATGTCGAAGGTGGGTGACGGTGTGCTGACGCCCATAAGCGTCTGCAAGCGATCGCTGGCCTGCTCGGTCGCGATCTCAGCATTTTGCTCGTCGCTTTCGAAGGACCCTAGCTGCAGGTCGAGCCGTTCGTAATCGAGCTTGCCGAGATCACCGGCGTCGTAGCGATCTTTACCGACTGCCACCTGGTGACTGAAGTCTTTGAGCTGCGCCTCGGACAGTTGCTGTGCCTGCTTGGCGATCAGCATGGCGGTGAACGCCTGGCGCACAGCAAGCTCCGTCTGGCGGGCGGTGTCGGCAAGCAGCGATGCCGTTTGAGCGGTGGTGGCACGGGCAGATTCCAGCCGGTAGGTGCGCTTGTTGCCGCGCTCGAACAGGCGCGAGACCTGGGCAGAGTAGTTGTAGGGATTGTTGTCGGCAGCGCCGAGTGTGACATCGCTGCCGGCGATGCCAATATTTGGGTTTGTGCGGACACCGGCCTGAATCTCCTGTGCCCGCACCGAACGAAGATTCTGTTCGCCGGCCAGCAATGTGGGGTTTTGCTGGCGCGCCTGCACCACGACCTGTTGCAGGGTCAGCGCCCCCGAACGTGCGGCAGGGGGCTTACGCGGGTCGATGCCGGGTGATGCGGCAGCAGCATAGGACAGTGGGCCGTTGCCGGGCGTTTGGGAGGCGGTCTGACCGGAAGCGGCGGAAGCGGCGCTGGCGGCCTGGCCGGTCGCAGTG
>CAXTJO010000045.1:0-22978 GCA_964244665.1 uncultured Terriglobus sp. | reverse complement strand
CGGGTGTCGTCGCCGGGTTGCGGGGTGGCGGGGGTGTGTAGGCCGATTTCCACGAGGGGTAAAGCGATGGTCGCCTGGTGCGTGGCGGTTGGGGCAGAGGAACAGGGGTTTGCCGGGGTGGGGTTGAGGCAGAGGCCCGTAGGCTGAGGGCTGGTGACGGTGATGTGGAGGATGGGCAGGTCCGCGGAGATGGCACGCTCCAGCTTGACGGTGTAGAGGTCTGAGCCCATGCGGACGTTGTCGAGTTGCGCGGTGGCCCAGGTGACGGGGAGTTGGGGGTGGATTTGGAGGGTGTGGGCCGTGGTGTCGACGTCGATGCCGAAGAGGCCGCGGAGGGCGGGGGCGAGGGTCATGGCGGAGGACCAGAGCTGGTGGGCACTGGAACGGCCGAGGGGCTGGTAGAAGGCGCCGGACAGGACTTCGGTGACGGCGCCGGGGTCTTCTGCGAAGGTGAGGCGGAGGTTTTGCTGGAGGGTGAGCCAGGCGGCGGCGGGACGGTGGGTGCGGTACTGGGCCATTGCGTTCCAGCCGGTGAAGAGGGGCCAGACGGAGCCCTGGTGGTAGCTGATGGGATCGTAAAAGGGAACAGTGGTTGCGAGGGCGCGGGTGCCCCAGTCGGTGGCGAGGAGCGGGGAGGACCAGGCCTGGAGCATGGCTTCGGGGTGCTGGAGGCCGAAGGTGCAGTTTGGCGGCTGGCCTGAGGATTTCGGGGTGGTTCGATCCCATGTCCCAAACGCGGGACATGGGGCATGGCGTGTTGTTGTTGCCGGAGAGGACGGGGTGGTCCCGTCCCCACCCGGGACCGTGAGGGTGGGTGGGTTCCAGAGGGCGACGGCGGGGTAGACGGTGACGGTGCGGTCGTAGGTGCCGTTGAGGTTCTTGCTGAAGGCGTAGAGACCCGTGGCCGGGTCGCGGTATTGTTCGACGGCGGTGGTGAGTTTGGCGGCGGTTTGCTGTGCGCTGGCGGCGAGGGTGTCGTCGTGCTGGAGGGCGGCGAGGTCGGCCATGGCTTGTGTGCTCTGCTGATCGAGAGAGGCGAGGTAGAGCTCCTGGTGGGGCATGGGAGATTGCCAGTTTTCGACCCATCCGGTGCCCTGGGAGTTGTCGTATACGCCGTCGCCGTCGGTGTCGTGGGTGCGCTCGAAGGTGTAGGCAAGCTTGGCCTGGGTGTAGTGGTCGGTGAGGAATTGCAGGTCGCCGGAGGTGCGGACGTAGTCGCGGAGGGCGAGAAGGAAGAGCGGGGTGGCGTCGGCGGCGGCATACTCGTAGCCGAAGGTGGACCAGCGCATATTTTCGGGCAGGTCGTCGGCCATCTGGGAGAACTCGTGCATCATCTTGCCGTCGGCGCGCTGGCGGTGGAGGAGGAATTCGAGGGCGCGCTTGCTGAGGGCGGTGTCGCCGTAGCTGTCGATGGCGTAGAGGGACCAGAGGGTGTCGCGGCCGAAATACCAGCCGAAGCCGGGACGGGTGGAATCGTAGGAGGGGAACCAGCCGGCGACGAGGCCGGTTTCGGATTTGTAGCCACTGAACCGGGTCCCGAGGACGGGTGGCTCACCGGGCGTTTTTGGGGGATAGATTTCCTTGATGGCGTTGAGCGAGCGGTGTTCCACCTGCGAGTCTTCGATGGAGAGCTCGGCCCAGCGGAGGGCTTCGTCGAAGGAGGGGTCGGGGGTGTGGACGGTGAGGCGGGTGTCGAAGAAGTGGGCGTAGTAGGTGTCGATGGCTTGTGCGAGGGCGGGGAGGTGCGCGGCCTGGTCGGCGAGGCGCTGCTGCATGGCGAGCAGGGCGGCTTCGGAGTTGCGTTCGTTGGGACGCGAGACGGTGGAGAGCAGGGGAAATAGCCGGCCTTTGTCGCGGGTGGGGTCGTAGCGGACGAGGAATTCGAGGGGCAGGGTTTGAGGGTGCTCCTGGTAGACGGGCAGGTGGCCGGGCTTGCTGCTGGGCATGCCGATCATGCCGAAGAGGGCGGGGTTGTCGGTGGCGACGGTGTAGGCACCGCCCTCGCCCATCTGGAGCCAGCCGCTGCCGGGTATGCCGTATTGCGGGGCGGGCCACATCTGCTGCATGGCGGGGGTGAGGGTGACGGTGAGGGTAGCGGGGCGGATGGAGTCGATTTCGAAGTAGAGAAGGGCTCCGGGGTCGTCGAGGGGTTTGTTGGGCGTCGCGGGGGAGACGAGCATGTGCTGGCGGACGGTGATGCCGGCGAGGGAGTAGGTGAGGATGGTGTGGCCGGGGCGGACCTCGACGGCGGCTGCGGCGGGGTTGAGTTCGAGGGGGACGGTGTAGCCGTCGAGCTCGGCGCGGAGGTGCATGTTGGAAAAGACTTTGACGGGGAGCTGCCAGAGCTCGACGACGCCGCTCTGGTCGCCGAGGATGGCACCACGCGCGCCGGTGACGGTGAGGGGTTTGCCGGGCTTGACGGACTGGGACAGGACGGGGATGCGGTCGAGGAGCGGTCGCGGGTAGGGTGCGACGGTGTGCAGGGCAGGCTGGGCACAGGTAAGTGAGGGTGCGAGGAGACACAGCGTGGCGGTAAAAGACAGCGTGGTGACGAGCGAGAAACCAGATTTGATCATGCGAAAGGCCCCGAAGGAAAGCTCTCTCAACCTACGTTCCGGCGCGGGGTCTGTCCAGTGGAGAGGCGCGGGTCTGCTAGGCTGACTGCAGCGTGCCACAAGAGCCGTAGCGCACCAAACTTCTTCCCTCCCAAGGCGACTGTCAGGAGAGGCACTCGCACTGCAGGCAGCCATAATATGACGGGTTGTCGCACGGCGATGCACATCGCGGGCGATGAGAGAAGGGTTTGCGGGCAGGACAGCCGCGGCGGAGCGACCGGTAACGGTTGTGCTGCACAGCCGGACAGTTGTGGGCGTGCCGCGCACGATGCGCGCCGGGGCCTTGGACGCGCCGGTACGCAACGAGCATGTGCAAGCGCTGGACGGCCTGCGTGGGGTCGCGCTGCTGCTGGTGTTTTGCCACCATGCCGCCTATACCTATCCGCCGACGACGCTGCTGCACCCAGGCTGGGCGACGAGTGCGGTGCGGCATGTGCTGGCGAATGGCTGGGCGGGCGTGGACGTGTTCTTTGTGTTGTCCGGGTACTTGATCACGACGATTCTGCTGCGGTCGCGGACGGCGGAGAATTATTACAGTGTGTTTTATGGGCGGCGCGTGTTGCGCATTGCGCCGGTGTACTACGCCGTGCTGGTGTTTGTGCTGCTGCTGCCGTGGCCGCAGATGGTGCAGAGCCAGCATGCGGGGTGGCAGACGCAGATGTGGTGGTGGCTGAACTGCAGCAATGTGCCGAGCGCGCTGCGCCCGGAGGGCCTGTTTATGCTGAGCCCGTTCTGGTCGCTGGCGGTGGAAGAGCAGTTCTACCTGGTGTGGCCGGTTGTGGTGCGGCGGCTGACGGACCGGGTGCTGCTGCGGCTGTCGCTGGGCTTGGTGGCGCTGGAGGTGGTGCTGCGCGTTCTGCCGCCGGTGCTGCGGCTGACGCATCGCTTTCCGGAGGTAATATACCGCTGGACGCCGTTCCATTGCGACGGATTGCTGCTGGGGTCGGCGTTGGCGATTGCGCTGGCGACGGGTGTGCTGCGGCGAGAGGCGTTGCCTGCGCTTCGCTGGATCGCGGTGGGCATGGCAGGGGCGGCGGCGGCGATGCTGTGGGCGGGAGTGCGGTTCTACACGACGCCGGTGATTGCGCTGTGTGTCGCGGCAGTGGTGGGAGTGCTGGTGTTGCAGGAGGGGCAGGGCGTGATGTCGCGCGTGCTGGCGGTGGCACCGCTGCGCCGGGTGGGCCGGTACAGCTATTGCATGTACGCGACGCAGGTGCTTATGCTGAAGGTGTACCAGCTATACGGCGCGCCGCACGTGCACCTGCGGCAGGGCTGGCCGCACTTTGTGGGCAGCTATGCGGGGGCCGGGCTGCTGCTGTTTGGCGTGGGTGCGGTGTCGTGGGCGATGGCGGAAGGTCCGCTGAACGCGCTGAAATGGAAGCTGCCGTACCGCACGGCTGCGGTGGAGCCGGTGGAAACGCCGCTGGAGGTGCAGCCGGCCGCAACGCTGGCGGCGTGAGCGCGTCTAACGGACGACGGTGCGTGTGGGCCGTTGCCGCTACAGCCGTGTAAACGCTTGCACACTTTCTGTGTGTTCCGTATGGTGAAGTGCATTGGAGTGACCGCTCGATGGTGCACTGCCGTGCAGGTGTTTCCGGCTTTGTCCGGCTGACGGTTTCTTTCAGAGACAGTATTTGAAGGCGCGCTCAGGATACTGACGACGCATACAAGGAGATCGGCCCTATGGAATCCAAGCCGGCGCAAAATATTCAGGACACCTTCCTGAATACGGTTCGCAAAGACAAAAGCGCCATTACGATTTACCTGGTTTCAGGTGTAAAGCTGACCGGAAAAATCCGGTCTTTCGATAAATATTCGGTGCTGCTGGAGAACAATGCGCAGGAGCAACTGATTTTTAAGCATGCGATTTCGACGGTGGTGAGCATGCGGCCGAGCGGCACGCACATTGGCGGTGCGCATGCGACGGCGATGCGTCCGGGTGAGGTTCCTGTGGGCGGCGCGGCGGCGGCGGATACGTCTGCCGTGTCCGGAACGTCGGGCGTTTAGGTTGCCGGCAGGTGCACGTTTTTCGCGGCGGCCGGCTGCGGTGCTGCCGTCGCGCATTCCGTTTGGACAGCGATCCGTGGTGACGGGCGATGGTCATGCGACGGCGGCGGCGCAGGACTCCGCAGTGCTGGTGGCGGTGGAAATTACCGGTGAGCGGCGCAAGCTGCTGGGCGCGGCGCGGCAGGCGCGGCTGGCGGCGGCGCTGCATCCGGAGAGCCTGAACGAGAGTGCCGATGCCGTGGAGCCCGCGGCCGACCTGGACTTTGAGGCGGGGCTGGAGGAGTTCGAGGAGCTGGCACGGAGCGCGGGTGCGCAGGTGAGTGCGACGGTGGTGCAGCATCGTCCGCGGGCAGATGCGGCGACGCTGATTGGGCCGGGCAAGGTGGAAGAGCTGGAAGCCGTGGTGAAGAGCACGGGGGCAAACGTGGTGCTGTTCGACCACGACCTGTCGCCGTCGCAGATGCGAAACCTGAACGATGCCCTGCCCTGCCGGGTGATCGACCGGACGCAGTTGATTCTGGACATTTTTGCCAAGCATGCACGGACGCGGGAAGGGCACCTGCAGGTGGAGCTGGCGCAACTGGAGTATCAGTTGCCGCGGCTGGCGGGCAAGGGCAAGGCGATGAGCCAGTTGGGCGGCGGCATCGGCACGCGCGGGCCGGGCGAAACGAAGCTGGAGACGGACCGGCGACGGATTCGAGAGCGGATCGATCGGCTGAAGCTGCAGCTGGACCAGGTGCGGCGGAACCGGCGGCAGCAGCGGCAGCGACGGGAGGCAGTGCCGGTGCCGACGGTGGCGCTGGTGGGCTATACCAACGCGGGGAAGAGCACGCTGTTTAACGCGCTGACGGATGCTGGTGTGCTGGAGAGTGCGCGGATGTTTGCGACGCTGGACCCGAAGCTGCGGCACCTGGCGCTGCCCAGCCGGCGCAAGGTGCTGCTGAGCGATACGGTGGGGTTTATCCGGAATCTGCCGCACACGCTGGTGACGAGCTTTCGAGCGACGCTGGAAGAGGTGGAGCGGGCAGAGCTGCTGCTGCACGTGCGGGATGCGGTTTCGCCCATGGGTGAGGAGCAGAAGGCGCAGGTGGAGACGGTGCTGGCGGAGCTGGATGTGGCAAAGACGCCGACGCTGGAAGTGTTGAACAAGATCGACCTGCTGAGCGAGCCGGAGCGGCGGGCGCTGCTGGCATTAGCGAACCCGAATGTGATTGCGGTGTCGGCGCACACGGGCGAGGGACTGGAGCGGCTGCGGCAGGCGATTGAGGAGCGGATTGGCGGGGCAGAGGCGCCGGACCCGACGGCGACGGCGCAGTTCCGGGTGCCGCAGCGCGAGGGGCGGGTGCTGGCGGCGCTGGAGGGCGGCGCGTTTGTGGAGGAAAAGCGGTTTGAGGGAAACCTGATCTACTTCACGGCGCGGGGGCCGTCGTCGCTGTTGCAGAGGTACCGGCGGTTTCAGGTGCGGGAGGCGGGGAGTTTGCCGGAGACGGAGCCAGAGGTGCGGGCGCGGTATCGGACGCGGGCAACGGCGTGAGTTATGGGTTTCTGTAGCGGCGATGCGCGGTGTAGTCTACGCGGGAGGGTGAGCCACGATGAGCAAGTTGCAATTCATTACGCTGCTTAGCCCTGCCGTGGGGTCGTTTGTGCTGGTGATCCTGGCGTGGATGCAGGCGAACGTGCGCCTGGCGGATCAGAAGGAAAATACGAATCTGCGTTTTGCGGAGCTGCAGCGAGACATGGATCGGCAGTTCGACCGCATGGACGCACGTATGGATCGGATCGAGAACGACCAGAAGCAGTTTTTCAATGTGACGGGCAAGTTGGATGGGCGTATCGACGAGATCGCCCGGCGTTAGGGCAGGTGCCTGTGCGTTTGAGAGGGGCAGCAAAACAGGCCGGCGCTCGGGGGAGTGGAGGTGTGTCCCAGGAGCGCGGCGGCCTGTTTGACCCTGAACCGGGTCGAGGAGTAGTTAAAGATTAATGCCTGGCAAGGCATCAGGGTTAGAAAATTTCGATAAGCGGCCACAGCTTTTTGCTCTTTCCTTCTCTGGAACTGGAGCTGCACAGGGTTCAGTGCACATCGAGGTTTGCTTCTACTTTCGTTGTCGCTGGAGACTGAGGCTTGGTGGATTTGGGTCTTTCCTCGGCTTGTGGCAGGGTGTTTCGGACTGGATTTGTGTGGGGAGTGAGTGCGGCGGGTCGCGGCGGGTCGCGGCGTGGGACTGCCGGTGGTGTGTGGCTGTGACGCTTTGCGGAGGGTGTTTGCGTTGACCGCGCCGGTGCAGCCTGTTAGAACTAAGGGGTTGCCGCGTTCCGGGTGGCCTGCCTTCACATGCTGTGCAAGGTATTGAAGGCGCTTGAAACGAAGGCCCAAGACACAGCCATGCAAGAGATTCTGCACCAACTAGGCCAACTCATGCTCGGGTCGATCCCGACGATTGGGTTTTTTTTAATCCTGCTGGGCGCGTATGCCGTGCTGGTACGCAGGCCGCTGGAAAAAGTGCTGGCCGACCGCCACGCACGGACCGATGGCGCGATGGATGACGCCCATAAGGCGATTGCCGCGGCAGAAGCCAAAACCGCCGAGTATGAACAGCGGATGCGTGAGGCGCGTGCCGCGATTTTCGAGAAGCAGCAGACAGTGATGAAGCAGAGCAGCGAGGCGCGCGACAAGGCTTTGGTAGAGGCGCGAACCACGGCGCAACACCGCATCGATACGGCGCGCGCGCAGGTGACAAAGGCCGGCGACGACGCGAAGGCGCAGATCGAGTCAGGAAGCGATGCGCTGTCACAACAGATCGTCGCTGCGATTTTGCCGCATCGGCGAGAGCGGGTGCAGGCGTGAGGACACAGCGGAGATCCGGTTCAGTGTTGGTGCTGGGCGTTTTGCTGGGAATTCCGCTGTTTGCGGGTGCCAGGGTGCACGCGCAGGCTCCGGAGAAGGCGTCGGCTTCAACGGCGAGCGGCGACCGCAGCGAACCCGAGGCGAACAGCGGACAGAAGAAGCAGGAGGCGGCCGGGGGCACGGAAGCGTTCCGCAACTCGCCGTCCGTGATGAAGCTGGGCGGCATGCTGGGCATGCGGTCGTCGACGGCGTCGTCGGTGTTTGAGTGGTTGAACTTTGCGGTGCTTGCCGTGGCAATTGGATATGCGCTGATGAGGGGGCTGCCCAAGGTGTTTCAGGGCCGCAGTGCGACGATCCAGAAGAACATTGTGGAGGCGCGCGTGGCGACCGAGCAGGCGAACCTGCGGCTGGCCGCCGTGGAAGAACGGCTAGGCAAGCTGGACGGGGAGATTGCCGCCATCCGGGCAGAGAGCGAGCGTGAAGCGGCCGCGGAAGCCGCCCGGGCGAAACAGCAAATCGCGGACGAAGCGCAGCGGATACTGCAGGCAGCGGACCAGGAGATTGCCGCGGCGAGCGCGCAGGCGGGGCGGACGTTGCGCGCGTATGCGGCGGAGGTTGCGGTGGATCGGGCGGCACAACGGCTTGAGATTTCCGCGGACGACGACCGTGCGCTGATTCGGAGTTTTGCCGCGCGATTGACGGCGGCGGGGAGCAAAAACTAGATGTCGGTGTTTTCGCTCCGGTATGCAAGAGCTTTTCAGCAGGTGGCTGCGGCGCAGCACCTGGACGGCGATGCTGTACGTGCGCAATTGAACGATTTTGCGGCAACGCTGGAGGAAAGCCGCGATTTGCGGGAGTTCCTGGGGAATCCGTCGCTGGAAGCCGCGGACAAGCTGAAAGTGCTGGATGCGATTGCGGCGCGCACGGGGATGCAACGGACGGTGCGGAATTTTGTGGCTGTGCTGATGGACCACGAGCGCCTGGACGCGCTGGATGAGGTGGTCGCCGAGTACAAGACGATTGCGGACGAGGCGAACGGCATAGCGGAGGTGCAGATTATCAGCGCCAAGCCGTTGGCCGACGACGAGCGCAACCTGCTGCGATGGAAGGCCGGGGAGCTTGCCGGGTCGGATGTGCGGGTGAGCTGGAGCGAGGACGCGGCGCTGCTGGGCGGCGCGGTGATCCGCGTGGGATCGCAGGTGTTCGACGGGTCGGTGCGCGGGCAGTTGCAGCAGATGAAAGAGCATTTGGCGGGCGCCTAGGCGCTGCCGCCGGGCCGTGACCCGGTAAGAGATTTGGTTAGAGAGACGAAGGAAGATATGGCACAGCTCAAGGCAGACGAGATTACGGAACTGCTTCGTCAGCAGATCGAGAACTACGAGACGAAGGTCGCAGTGGACGAGGTGGGTACGATCATCTCGCTGGGCGATGGAATTGCGCGCATTCACGGGCTGGACAAGGTGATGGCGGGCGAGCTGATCGAGTTTCCTAAGGGGATCGCCGGCCTGGCGATGAACCTGGATGAAGACCAAGTGGGCGCGGTGCTGCTGGGCGACTACACGGAAATCAGCGAAGGCGATGAGGTAAAGCGGACGGGCAAGATCATGTCCGTGCCGGTGGGGCCGGCGATGGTGGGCCGAGTGGTGAATGCGCTGGGGCAGCCGATCGATGACAAGGGACCGATCGACACGCCGTACTCTTCCCCTGTGGAGCGGCTGGCGCCGGGCGTGATCGACCGCAAGAGCGTGACGGAGCCGATGGCGACGGGCATTAAGGCCATCGACACGATGATTCCGATTGGGCGCGGGCAGCGGGAGCTGCTGATCGGCGACCGGCAGACGGGCAAGACGGCGATTGCGCTGGATACGATCATCAATTCTGCAAAGAACGATTTGATCTGCATTTACTGCGCGATTGGGCAGAAGCGGTCGAGTGTGGCGCAGGTGGTGCAGACGCTGGAGCAGTATGGCGCCATGGCATACACGATTGTGGTGGCGGCGACGGCGAGCGAGCCCGCGCCGATGAGCTATATCGCTCCGTATGCGGCGACGGCGATGGGTGAGTACTTTCGCGACAACGGCAAGAGTGCGCTGATTATTTACGACGATCTGTCGAAGCATGCGGCGGCATACCGCGAGATTTCGCTGCTGCTGCGGCGTCCGCCGGGCCGTGAGGCGTACCCGGGAGATGTGTTCTACCTGCACTCGCGGCTGCTGGAGCGTTCGTCGCGGGTGAGTGAGAAGCTTGGTGGCGGATCGCTGACGGCGCTGCCGATCATTGAGACGCAGGCGGGCGACGTGTCGGCGTACATTCCGACGAACGTGATTTCGATTACGGATGGGCAGATCTTCGTGGAGACGGACCTGTTCAACTCGGGGATTCGCCCGGCGGTGAACGTGGGCCTGTCGGTTTCGCGCGTGGGGTTTGCGGCGGCGATGAAGGCGACCAAGCAGGTGGGTGCGACGCTGAAGCTGGACCTGGCGCAGTATCGCGAGCTGGCGGCGTTTGCGCAGTTCGGTTCGGACCTGGACCCGGCAACGCAGAAGCAGTTGAACCGTGGCGCGCGGCTGGTGGAGATTTTGAAGCAGCCTCAGTTTCAGCCGCTGACCGCGGCGCAGCAGGTGTCCATCGTATTTGCCGGGACGAAGGGTTTGCTGGACGACGTGGACACGAAGCAGATCCAGGCGTTCGAGGCCGGGTTCCACCAATACATGGGGTCCACGGGCAAGTCGATTCTGGACGACATTATGCAGAAGAAGGCGCTGGACGACGATTTGAACAAGCGGCTGACGGACGCGATCAACGATTACAAGAAGACGTTCAAGGATGCCGCGCAGGACAAGAAGCCTGCCATGGCAACAGCGTAAGGAAGCATGCCAAACGTACTGGATTTGAAGCGGCGCATACGCTCCGTGAAGAACACGCGGCAGATTACGAAGGCCATGAAGATGGTGTCTGCGGCAAAGCTGCGGCGGGCGCAGGAGCGTGCGATGCAGGCGCGGCCGTATGCGCAGATGCTGGCAAATGTGCTGCAATCGCTGGTGCGGCGGGCGGACTTGTATGCCGACGGTGGGGATGTGATGAATCCGCTGCTGGTGGAGCGCGAGGAAAAGAACGTGCTGGTGATGGTGATTGCCGGCGACAAGGGTTTTGCGGGCGCGTTCAACGCGAACGTTGGCAAAGCGGCGCAGAAGTTCATCGACAGCCGCCGTGGGCCGCGCACACCGACCGAAGAGAACCCGATGCCGGGCGAGCAGAACATCGACATTGAACCGGTGGGACGCAAGGCGCGCGACCTGTTCCGGCGGCGATATCCGGATGCGACATGGGAGCATGTGGACCAGGAGTACGACAACGGCCTGTCGCACCACATCGAGGATATTCGGCACAGGGCGTTCCCGATCGAAGTGACACGCGATCAGAGCACCCTGCTGGCGAAGTTGAATTTTGTGGATGTGGACAAGGCGGCGCACTCGATCATCGACCGGTATGAGCGAGGCGAGATGGATGCGGTGTACCTGGTGTACAACGAGTTCAAGAGCGTGATTGCGCAACGTGTGGTGGTGGATAAACTGCTGCCGATCCGGAAGCTGGGGTCGCCGGAAATCACGGCGCTCGAGGAGATGACGGAGGAGCAGAAGGACGCGGCGGCACGTGCGGCTGAGGCTGCCGGTGTGTCGATCAATGAGCCGGAGGAATCCGCGATGCAGAAGGAAGCGGAGACGTTTGGGACGGCGGATGTGGACTACATTTACGACCAGCCACCGGAGCAGTTGTTCAAGCATTTGCTGCCGCGGTATGTGACGACGCAGATTTACCATGCGCTGCTGGAGTCGTCGGCATCGGAGCATGCGGCGCGGATGACGGCGATGGATGCGGCGAGCAGTAATGCAAGCGACATGATCGACGGCTTGACGCTGACCATGAACCGGGTGCGGCAGGCTGCAATTACAAAGGAAATTATCGAGATTGTGAGTGGGGCTTCGGCGATTTAGGTGAATGCGCGAGAAGTGATTCGGCTAATGGAAAACGATGGCTGGTTTCTGAAGCGAACGCGTGGAAGCCATCGTGCGTATAAGCATCCGGTAAAGAAAGGCTCCGTGGTGATTGCAGGACACGGAAGCAAAGACATTCCAGTAGGTACACTGAAAGACATCTTCTACCAGGCAGGCATCGATGACAGAACCAAGTAAGTTCGCCGTGGTTTTTGAGAAAAGCGCGAACGGCTTCGGTGCCTATGTGCCGGACTTACCGGGATGTGTAGCGGTGGCAGACACACTGGAAGAAACGCAAGCATTGATTCACGAAGGGATCGAGATCTACCTGGAAGAACTGCGGGAAGACGGAGCGCCGATTCCTAGACCAAGTGCGTTTCGCGTCGAGTTCATTGAGGTACCGCAGCAGTTTGCAAAAGCAAGCTAGGACATATATGGCAGAGAACATTGGCAAGGTAGTACAGATCAGCGGTCCGGCCGTTGATATTCAGTTCGATGAGAAGCATATGCCGCCGATTTATCAGGCGCTGCGTATTACGAGCGAGGGATTCGATATTCCGACTCCCATGAACGTGGTCGTCGAGGTGCAGCAGCACCTGGGCGAGGGGCGTGTGCGGACGATTGCCATGGAGGCGACCGAGGGCATGGTGCGCGGCATGAAGGCGATCGATACCGGTGGACCGATTACCGTGCCGGTGGGGCGGGAGACGCTGGGACGCGTGCTGAACGTGATCGGCGAGCCGGTGGACGAGCTGGGCCCAGTGCAGACGGACAAGCGGATGCCGATCCACCGCCAGGCGCCGGCGTTCGACGAGCAGGCGACGGGCGAGGAGATGTTCGAAACGGGCATCAAGGTCGTGGACTTGATCCAGCCGTTTTTGAAGGGCGGCAAGATCGGCCTGTTCGGCGGCGCGGGTGTGGGCAAGACGGTGCTGATCCAGGAATTGATCAACAACGTGGCGATGCAGCACGGCGGCTACAGCGTGTTTGCCGGCGTGGGTGAGCGGACGCGCGAGGGCAACGATCTGTGGATGGAATTCCAGGAGTCGGGCGTGATCGATCCGCATGACTGGAAGAAGTCGAAGGCGTCGCTGATCTATGGGCAGATGACGGAGCCGCCAGGAGCGCGGTTGCGGGTGGCGCTGACCGGGCTGACGATCGCGGAGTACTTCCGCGATGTGGAGCATGCGGACACGCTGCTGTTTATCGACAACATTTTCCGGTTTACGCAGGCGGGGTCGGAGGTATCGACGCTGCTGGGGCGCATGCCGAGCGCGGTCGGATATCAGCCGAACCTTGCCAGCGAGATGGGGCAGTTGCAGGAGCGGATCACGTCGACGAAGAACGGATCGGTGACGAGCGTGCAGGCGATTTATGTGCCGGCCGACGACTTGACCGACCCGGCACCGGCGACGACGTTTGCCCACCTGGATGCGACGACGGTGTTGAACCGGGCGCTGACGGAGATCGGTATCTACCCTGCGGTCGATCCGCTGTCGTCGACGTCTCGTATTCTCTCGCCGCGGGTTGTGGGCGAGGAGCACTACGCGGTGGCGCAGCAGGTGAAGAGCATTCTGCAGCGGTACAAGGACCTGCAGGACATTATTGCGATTCTGGGTATCGATGAGTTGTCGGAAGAGGACAAGATCACGGTGAACCGGGCGCGCAAGGTGCAGCGTTTCCTGTCGCAGCCGTTCCACGTGGCCGAGGTATTTACCGGCAATCCGGGCAAGTACGTGAAGGTTGCGGACACGGTACGGTCGTTCAAGGAAATCATCGACGGCAAGCATGACGACATTCCGGAGCAGGCTTTCTACATGAAGGGCGGCATTGAGGAAGTGCTGGAAGCTGCTGAGAAGATGAAGGCGAACGCGTAGGGAGCAAGTGCAGCTGGTAGTAGTTTTAGGCACAAGGTGACGAAGGCTGGGCGGCTCGCTTCGAGAGGGGCGGGCCGCTTTTACAGGTGCGGCAGGATGCGCGCGATGGATTGGGGCTGAGTGATGGCAGAGGCGACGACAGGAACATCGACAAGCGGACAGTTGGCGGTACGTGTAGTGACACCGGACCGGGTGTTGGTGGATACAACGGCGGATGCGGTGGAGTTGCCGGCGATCTCCGGTTATATGGAGGCGCTGTATGGGGCGGCTCCGCTGCTGGCAGAGCTGGGCGCGGGTGAGGTGCGGCTGCATGGCGGCAACTCCGGCGATGCGAAGTTCTTTGTGGCCTGGGGGTTTGTGGAGGTTCTGCCGCAGCGGGTGACGGTGCTGGCGGAAACGGCGATGAAGCCGGGTGAGATCGATGCGGCGCAGGCGCAGCAGCAGTTGGATGCGGCGCAAAAGGACTGGGCCGAGGCGGGCGACGATGCGGAGAAGTACGACTATGCGCGCGGGGAGATCAAGGTAGCAGAAGAGAAACTGGCGGCGGCGAACGACAGATAGGGTATTCGTTCTTCTCAGCCACTTTCATTTTCGGCAACGTAGATCCTACGTCGCTCGCTCACTACCCAAACACGCTCCAACGGCTTAGCTCGATGGCTGGTTGCCTCCTTACAAAAGGGGACTTATAGGTCGTCATTGGCTTAGAAGCTATACGTGAATAAGTCTCGCCAACTCTGCGGCTACCCTTTGTGGGCCTGTCGGAAAATCCACCAAGACGTACTGGTAGGTCGAATTGAGCGATGGCGGAAATCTCTCCTCACCATCTTGAAGAACAGTACCGAACCCATGGGTGGGGTGGTGCACCTGTTCACCTTTTCGAAACAGCCTGAGGCCTTCGGTCGACGAGGGGCTGTTGTGCCATGTACCCGACGCGCTGTCCCGGGTCGATGGATGTAGCAGCATGTTTGTGACGGATCGAGCTTCTACGGCCAGACCTGCCGGCTGCTGCAAGCCTGTAACAAACAATTGGAGCCGCGCGCGGGTGGCGGCTACGTAAAAGGCCGCGCGATCTTCTGTATCGGTGTTGAAGAGGTCTGCACCCAGCAAAAAAACGATCGGTGCATCATAGCCCTTGGCAGCTTGCACCGTGGTGAGCGTCAGGCTTTGTGGCTGCAGCAGATCCATGTCTTTCGCCTTCGATTTGCCGTCAGCCGCCAGGTGCTTGCCATACGGCTGGTGAATGGCTCGGACCCCGGGCAGTTTGACGCGCAGCGTGACCGGCAGAGCGGCAAACTGGTACGCGCCCACCTCACCGTAGAATAATAAAAGAACGTCTTCCGGGCGGACCTGCTGCACCTTCAGAAGGGTTTCGAGCTGCGCCACAACCCAACCGATTTCTTGCGCACGCGTGGCGAAGAGCCGCACACTCGGCCAAACTCCGGGAGCAGAGCGTGCGGTGAAATGCACCTGCCAGCGATCGGGGAGTTCTGTGACCAGCCTTTGTTCTTTAAGGTAGGCGGTGTCGGCAAAGGTTTTGGTGGTGACACGTTTGTCGGCTTGTGTGCCGAGCAGAACGTTGAAGGCAAACTCGACAATCTGTTTGGGATTGCGATGGCAGAGTTTCATGGCGTAGCTGCGGCCACCGGAGACCTGAATGCCAAGGTCGATCCAGGTTGGGCGCGGTCGACCGTACAAATTCTGTGCATCGTCGTAGGCGATAACGATATTTTTATTGCCGGTAACGGTATTGGTTTTCAGCAGCCGCATAAGCACGCGGTATTCGTCATCGTAGAGATCCTGGCCCTCGTCCACATAGATTGCGTCATACTGCAATTGCTTCAGAGCTTCGGGATTCGTTTCGTCGATGTGATTGAGTTGTTGCAGGTAGTCCCTGGCGAAGGTCGCACCGCGATCCGAGTCCGTCGGATTAGACTCTCGCCAGCCGTGGTAACGCCAAGGGTCATAGCTCTGCTTTAGCAGCCACATGGCAGCATTGAAGTTGCAGATATCGACGTGAGCAGACGGGAGTTCCCGCTGCGCGATGGAGCGGTAAGCCTGGGTAAACTGGGCTTGTAAATAGGGCGCGAGCGTGCGGTTGAAGCAAAATATAGCGACGCGGGGCGCGGCGTCGCCAGCGTATAGCGTGGGCAAGGCAGCCTCAAGCCGATGGACCAGCTTCACGTACATGGTCGAGCTGCTCAATGGAACAGGGAAGGCGTTTTCCCGCTTTTTCTCGAAGATAACCAAGAAGGTGGTCGCGCAGGAGCGGCCCACTCTCCAGATCTTCGGCAAGCAGCAGCTCGCAGCCGCTAAGACAATGGGCAAAGGGACTTCTGTCCCACTCGGCGCGTGACACGAATGGCAGAGCCACGACCCATTCGAAGAAGGGTGCCTCACTTTCAGGCGCGTTCCTGCGTTTGAGCACGTGGCGGGTTGCCGATTGTAGCTGAGCGGCCGCGTTCGCCGCCTGTTGCCATGGGTTCTTGTGTTCACCCGAGGCGAGTGAAAAAGTTCCCGCATCTACGTCGGAGATAAAGTCGAACGACCAGGCTTTGACTTCAAGCAGAAATGCACCCATGCGTGGGTGAAGCAGCAGCAGGTCGGCAGGCTTCGCATTCTGTGACCGCTCGCGTTGCGGGGTGCGCGGCTCGGCGTAGAGATGGGCCGCGTCGTCATGCTGGAAGGCGCGTAGCAAAGCGAGCGCAACCCGCGCGTGAGCTTTGTTGCCGACAGAATCAGCGGTGTCGAATCGAACGAGGGAGCGCCGCATGGCGGTACTTATTTCTTCTCGCCAGATGTCGCTGTCCCGATGCGAAAACATACCTCAAGATAACTGCTTGGAGAGCGGGGTTCAGTTGGGCCTTTGACCTGTATGACGTTGCGGAGGGGTTACCAGGGGACGGGGCCGGTGGTTTCAAAGTAGCCGCCGGTGGGGCCGTCCTGGGGGAGGAGGGCGAGGCGGACGGTTTCGGCGGCGCCTTGCTGGATGGTTTGGTGGCCGCTGTGGCCGTTGAGGTCGGTGGCAGTGTAGCCGGGGTCGCTGCTGTTGACCCTGATGGTGGTGTCGCGGAGCTCGTGGGCGAGTTTGACGGTGAACATGTTGAGGGCGGCTTTGCTGGCGCAGTAACCGATGTACGGGACGGTGGCGTAGAAGTGGCCGGGCTGGGCGGACAGGGTGAGCGAGCCGAGGCCGCTGGAGACGTTGACGATCGAGGCGTGCGCGGATTTGCGGAGCAGGGGGAGCATGGCCTGGGTGACGGCAACCGTCCCGAAGAAGTTGGTCTGGAAGGTGCGCTCGACGGCGGCGACGTTGGCTGTAGAGGACGGGCCGTCTGCCTTGTCGGCGATGCCGGCGTTGTTGACGAGGATGTCGAGGTGGCCGAAGCGTTGCTCGATGGTGGCGGCAGCAGCGTGGGCGGTTTCCGGCTGGGTGAGGTCGATGGGAAGGACGATGGCCTGGGCGCCGGTGGCGCGAATGGCTTCCGCGGCGGCTTCGCCGGCGGTGGAGTTGCGAACGCCGAGCAAAACGGTGCAGCCGGCGGCGGCGAGCTCTGTTGCGACCTGAAGGCCGATGCCCTTGTTGGCGCCGGTGATCAGGGCAATTCTGGGGGTGGTTTCGTTGGGCATGGTGCGACTCTCCTGTAGGGTCTAGTTTATGAAGGATTCTTCGCATTCCGGTTCGCATTCGGCGCTGCGGGCCGCGGTGGTGACAGAGCCAAGAAAGATGCCGGTGCAGGCGCGGTCAAGGGCGGCCATCGAGGCGATCCATGAGGCGGCGATTCATGTTTTGTTGCGGGATGGGCCGGACCGGCTGACGACGGTGCGGGTGGCGGAGCGGGCGGGCGTGTCTGTCGGGTCGCTGTATCAGTACTACCCGAACAAGCAGGCGGTGCTGTTTGCGGTAATGGAGCGGCACCTGGGCGACATGGCGACGGTGATGGAGGCGACGGCGGAGGCGCTGCACGGGGAGCCGTTGCCGGTGATGGTGCGCGCTGTGGTGCGGGCGTACATGGAGGAGAAGCTGGCGCGGCCGGATGTATCTGCCGCGCTGTATCGCGTGCATACGGAGTTGCGCGGGCAGCAGCCGGTGGCTGTGGCGCAGGAGCGGCTGCGGGTGGCGCTGACGGCGATGCTGGGGACGGCGGAAGAATTGCGTGGAGTTGTGCTGAAGCTGCCGGTGTTTTTGCTGCAGACGTCGCTGGCGGGGGCGGTACGGGCGTTTTTGGAGACGGGCGCGCCGGGCTCCATGCGGAAGCCGATGACGGAGCAGATGTGCGCGATGGTGGAGGCGTACCTGACGGGTCTGCGTGGGGGCGGAGGAGCAATCGCGCGTGGCAGGTAGCCGTGCGAGAGTGGTCTGTTGTTGCACGCCGGAGATGCGACGACTATTCGGAGCGGAGGGCATTCATGGGTTCGAGTTGGGCGGCGCGGCGGCATGGGAAGAAGGCAGCGAGGACGGCGGCGAGGACGAGCGTGGCGAGGATGGCAAGGGTGAGAAGGGGGCTGCCGGTGGGTGCGTCCTGTAACAGGGAGCGGACGGCGCGGGCGATGGCGAGCGAGAGAATCCAACCGCCGACGATGCCGGCGGCGATGGGCAAGGCGACCTGCTGGAAGGTGATGCGGTAGATGTTGCCGCGGGTAGCGCCGAGAGCCATGCGGATGCCGAACTCCTGCAGGCGGCGGCCGATGGAGTAGTTGAGGGTGCTGTAGACGCCGAGGAGGGCGAGGAGGAGGGCGGCGATACCGAAGCCGGCGAGGAGGGTGGTTTGAAGGCGCTCGGGGGCGAGGGTGTCGGCGAGTGTTGCGTCGAAGGGACGGACGTCGGCGATGATGACGGCGGGGTTTTGCTGCCAGATGGCGGCGCGGATGGCGGGGTCGAGCGCGGCGGGGTCGGCGGTGCCGTGGACGAGGAAAAAGGGCTGGTAGGGTGGGTTGTCCCAATAGGGCAGGAAGGCCATGCTGCCGGGAGCTTCATGGGGGGAGTTGGTGCGGGCACCGGCAGCGATGCCAACGACGTGGTAGTTGCGGTCGTGGCGGACGAAGGTACGGCCCAGGGCATTGCTGCCGGGCCAGAGGGCGGCGGCGAGGGATTCGGAGAGGACGGCGGCGGTCGGTGGAGCGTTGGCGACGGAGGGCGCATCGCTGTCGGTGACCGGGATGCGGTCACCTTCGTTAAGGGCGCGGCCGGCGAGGATGTGCTGGTCGACTGTACGGAAGTACGCGGGACTGACCCAGCGGAGTTGGGCGAGTTGGCCCTGCTCGGAAGGAGCACCGGCGGCGCGGACCTCGTCGCCCCAGAGTTCACCCTCTCCGAGCATGGAACTGACGAGTGCAGCGGAAGTGACGCCGGGTAGATGGCCGAGCCGGTCGAGCATGGCGTCGGAGAAGGCAGCGCGGGCGGAGTCGGAAAAGGCTTTGCCCTGCAGCCGTACTGTAGCCTGGACAGTGCCGCCAGTGGAGAAGCCGTTGGCGCCGTGCAGCAACTGAACGAGATTGTGCGCAAACAGAGTTGTGAGCAGGAGCAGAGCGGTGCAGGCCAGCATTTGAGCGGCGATGAGGGCGCGGCGAAGGGTAGTGCTGCCGATGGTTCCAGCGGCACGCCCGGCGCTGCCGAGCGCTGCCTGTGGGCGCACGCGGAGGTAATGGAGCGCGGGGAGAAGACCGAACAGAACGATGGCACCCACCGTGCACGCGACCGAGAGGGTAAGCACGGTGGGGTTGAGCCGGATGTTTGCAGCGCGGGGAATGGCAACATGGACGAAAGCGGCGAAACGCTGCACGACGGCATGGGCGAGGAGAATGCCGAGAGCTGCGCCGGTGAGGGCGAGTAGAAGAGATTCGATGAGTGAGGCCTGGATGAGATTGCCGGCCGATGCGCCGAGGGCGGTGCGCAGGGCTGCTTCTTTGTCGCGCGCCAGCACGCGAGCGAGTTGGGCGTTGGCGAGATTGATGCAGGCGATGAGCAGAACGCTGAAAACAGCGGCGAGCAGGAGGTAAAGCCCCGCGGAAGCGCGGCCAACGACACTTTGCTTGAGCGGTTGCACGAAGGTGGACAGGGGTGCTTTGGGACCTGGGGCGAACTGGTTGGCGGGAGCTTCATGGACGAGGATGTTGCTGATGGCATCGAGCTGCGCCTGGGCGGCGACGATGCTGACGCCGGGGCGCAGACGGCCGATGGCGGCGAAGTTGCCGTAGTCGCTGTTCCAGCCGAAGTCGGCTGCGGCGACCTGCCTGGGAACGAGAATGTCGATGGACGGGGACTGGCCGGCGGTGCCGAATGCGGCCAGCTCATTGCGTTTGGGGAAGTAGAAGTCATTTGGGAGGACGCCGATGACGGTCATGGGTGTGCCGCCGACCTGCAGCGGTTGGCCGAGTACGCCGGGCATGCCGTTGAACATTTGCTGCCATAGGGTCCAACTGATGAGCACGCGATCGTCATGGCCCTTCAAACCTTCGCCGGGCAGGAAATCGCGACCGAGAAGCGGTTGGACACCGAGCAGGGACAGTAGACTGGGCTCGACGAGCACACGGCCCACGTAGCGCGGATGGTCCCCGGTGAGGGTGACGCCGGTGGTGCCCTCGTTGACGAGAGCGAGGCCGGAGAAGCTGGTTTGCGATTGACGCCAGCGCAGGACGTGACGCGGATTCGGGCCGACGAAGGGCGACATGGATTCGAGGAACGGAACGCGTTCCCAGATGACGGTGAGTTGCCCGCTGTCGCGGTAGGCGAGGGGCTGGAGGAGGACGCCGTCGACGAAGCTGAAGATGGCGGTGGTGCTGCCGATGCCGACCGCGAGGGTGAGGATAGCGGTGAGGGCGAAGCCGGGGGCTTTGCGCATCTGGCGGAGGGCGTAGCGGAAGTCTTGCAGCAGGTGCGCCATCGGTGCTCCTCGGTGGGGTTGCAGCCGGTGTAGTTGCAGGTGGAGGGCCAAAGTGCGGAAGCTGCGGCGACGTGCGGGAACGGGCGGCGTGGTGCGGTGTGCGCCGCCCAAAAGTGTCCGGGAACGGCTTTCGCTGTCCGGCGATGGACAGGGCGTGGGTGTTCCGATATGGCAAATGTGGACCGCTGGATGGATGGCGCGGGTAGGGGTGCTGCGATATGCTTCTGTGCATGAGATGGATTGGGAGTCGACGCGCGCGGGTGGGGGAGCTGGAGGCGCGGCTGGGTTCGCGGCTGGGTTCACGGCTGGGTTTGCGGCTGGGTTCGCAGCTCGAGACGCAACTGGCGCAGGCGTCGGAGCGGGTGGAGTCTACGTTTAGTGTGCAGCAGGGTGCGCTGAAGCTTGCGGTGACGGCGGCGTGGGTGACGGGTGCGCTGGCGGTGCTGGCGGGCGGGCTGTATGCGGGCAGGGAGATCCGGACGCGGTACAAGGTAAAGCGGCGTACACCGTACGACTATTACGCGCATTCCGGTGACCGGAGTGAGCTGGAGTTTGGCGTCGGGATTTAGGCGGAGTGCGTGATGGCCGTGCGTGGATGGCAAAAGGCCTGGGGTGCAGCCGCGCTGTGGGCCGTGTGCGTGGTGGGTCTGCTAACGGGATGGGACAGGCTGGTGATGCACCAGGCGTTCAGCCCGGCGAAGCTGGTGTTACGGCTTGTGGTGTTTGCCGTGGCGGCGGCGCTGCTGACGCTTTTGTTGCGCAGGGCGCGGACCAAAACTAGGATCAGGCGACAGGGTTGAGGCTGTGGGTTCTGGCCGTGCGGCCAGGTTGCTGGGTTTAGGCTACAGGGATGACGACGGCGTTTCTTTTTCCGGGACAGGGTTCACAGAGTGTAGGCATGGGACGGGCGCTTTACGATGCGTTTCCCGCGGCCAGGGCAGTGTTCGACGAGGCGGATGCGGTGCTGGGGTATTCCCTGTCGCAGCTTTGCTTTGAGGGCCCGGACGAACAGTTGAAGCAGACGGAGTTTACGCAGCCGGCGATTCTGGCGGTGAGCGTGGCGGCGTTGCGGGTGCTGGCGGAGAAGGGTGTGACACCGGCGCTGGCGGCGGGCCACTCGCTGGGGGAGTACAGCGCGCATGTTGCGGCGGGGACGATTACGTTTGCCGAAGCGTTGACCACGGTCCGCTGCCGGGGCCGGTACATGCAGGAGGCGGTGCCCGCCGGCCGCGGGACGATGGCCGCGATTCTGGGGCTGGAGTACGACCGCATCAACGACGCGTGCCAGGTGGCGAGCGACGAAACGGGCAATGTGGTGACGCCGGCAAACATGAATGCGCCGGAGCAGACGGTCATCAGCGGAGCGACGGCGTCTGTGGAGAGGGCGGCGGCGCTGTGCAAGGAAGCAGGGGCAAAGCGGGCGGTGATGCTGCCGGTGAGTGCGCCGTTCCACTGCCGCATGATGACGCCGGCGGCAGAACGGCTGGCGGCGGACCTGGAGCGGGCGGTGTTTCTGGACCCGGCGTTTCCCGTGGTGTGCAACGCGGACGCGCGCGCCATTACCCGGCGCAGCGACGCGCGGGATTGCCTGGTGCGGCAGGTGACAGGCGCGGTGCGGTGGGTGGAATGCGTGAAAGAGCTGCAGCGGGCGGGTGCGACAACGTTCGTCGAGGTGGGGCCGGGCAAGGTGCTGACGGGGCTGATGCGGCAGATCGACCGCAACCTGCCGTGCCTGAACGTGGAGGATGCGGCGAGCCTTGAAAAGACGCTGGCAGGGCTGGAAGCCGCGGAGGCAGGCACGGCGGAAGCGCCGGCGGCTTAGGGTGGTGGCCGCTTCGGAGCTTGAGGCTCCGCTGCTGGAGGTGCGCGGGCTGACGGTACGTTTTGGCGAGACGGTGGCGGTGGACGGGGTGTCGTTCGCGCTGCGGGCCGGGGAGACGCTGGGGCTGGTCGGGGAGTCGGGGTCGGGGAAGTCTGTGACGTCGCTGGCGGTGCTGCGGCTGCTGGGCGCGGGTGCGCGGGTGGAGGGGTCGATCCGGTTTCGCGGGGAGGACCTGCTGGCGCTGCCCGAGGTGGCGATGCGGCGGCGGCGCGGTCGCGAGATCGCCATGGTGTTTCAGGAGCCCATGACGGCGCTGAACCCGGTGATGCCGGTGGGCGAGCAGATTGCCGAGGCCGTGCGGGCGCACCACCCGAAGCTGCGCCGGGCGGAGGTGCGGGCGCGGGTGCTGGCGGCCCTGGAGGAAGTGGCGTTGCCAGAACCTTTGCGGCGGTACGGGGACTATCCGCACCAGTTTTCCGGGGGACAGCGGCAACGCATCCTGATTGCGATGGCTGTGGTAAACAAGCCGGCGCTGCTGATTGCGGATGAGCCGACGACGGCGCTGGATGTGACGGTGCAGGCGCAGATCCTGCTATTGCTGCGCCGGCTGCGCGAGGTGCATGGGCTGGCGATGCTGTTCATTTCGCACGACCTGGCAGTGACGGCGCAGGTGGCGGACCGGGTGGCGGTGATGCGGCAGGGGCGGGTGCTGGAGGAAAATGCGACGGCGGAGCTGTTTCGCGCGCCGCGAGAGGAGTACACGCAGCGGCTGCTGCGGGCTGCGCCGACGATGCGGACGGATCGGTCGAAGCCGCTGGCGACGCTGGATTAGGCGCTGGGTAGCCACGCCTGCGGCGATGCTGGGCGCGACTTGCTGCCGAGGTTTGCCCTCAGGGGCGGTCTGCCTGCCGCAGTGGCGGTCTGCCGTAGTGGCGG
>CAXTJO010000044.1:0-23086 GCA_964244665.1 uncultured Terriglobus sp. | reverse complement strand
CCCTTTAACGTCGCCAGCGTTGCCCCATCCACAACCGCAAACTCCTCCACCACACCCGCGTTCCCGTCCACCGGCATCGACCCTTCCGCCCCGGCAACCCCCCCGCCCGCCGCACACACCCTCTCCCACTCCACCTGCACCGCCCCCGGCGGAAACGGCTTCAGCAACGCCGCGTCGTATCCTTCCACCTGCCCCCTCGCCGTCGCGGACATCGCCACCACGCACCCCGCTCCACACTCCCGCAGCACCCGCGCCAACCTTTCCCCGCACATTCCCGGCAAGTGCAAATCGCACAGCGTCATCGCCGGCCGCTGGCCCTGCCCCCGCAGCCACTCCACCGCCTCCTCTCCAGTCTCTGCGGCGTGCACCTGCCAGCCCTCCCCCTCCAGCAACAGCGCCATCACCTCACGCGTCGCCGCATCGTCTTCCACCAGCAACAAACCTTCGCCCTGCACCATACCCAGCACTCTACCGCGCCGCCACCGCCTCCTGCGCCGCCGCCGTAAACCAAACGGTCCCCAGTCGTCCCATCCCGCTACAACCCGCCTGTCCCGCTACAATCGCCACACGCGCATGCGCTTCCACCCCGGCATCTTCGCGCTCCTGCTTACCCCGCCCGGCCTGCCCTCCGGCGGCTTCCACTGGCAGCGCACCATCACTCCACCTGTCTCCGCACCGCTCGTTCAGGCATGCGTCATCCTCGACGCCGCCACCTTCGCCAACGCCGCGCCCGCCCTCCGCGACCTCCGCCTTTTCCAGGACGGCTTCGAGCTCCCCTACGTCGTCGAAGAAAGCTATGACCCCCGCGCCCTCGACTCCGGCACCACCCCGCCCGACGACCGCTCCCTCTACGAACCCAGCCTTGTCGCCAATCTTCAACCGCGCATTCTGGCTGCTGTGGCCGGCGATGGCGTTGCACGCGACTCCCGCACCCACAACCCGCCCCTGCCCGGGCAGATCGACACCTGGCTTGGCGTCTACGACAATATCGACCTTCCCGCCCACGTGCCCGTCGAACGCCTGCGTCTGGAACCGGCCCCGAACTCACCTCTTCAGCTCAACGTAACCGCAACGATCACTGGCTCCATCCTCCGCCCCCCGCCATCTGAAAGCGTGGACGGCACCATCGACCCGCAACATCCCTTCCTGCCCCTCACCCTCGGTGCTAATCTTCAAAGTCCTGCACGGCTCAGCATTTTCGTCGAGCACGGTGAGCAACCCTACACGCGCGCCATCTTCGAAATGCGCCGCCGCTCTCTCTGCTACCAGCCCCGCTCCGCCTCGCCGCTCACCCTCTACCTCGGCGGCGGCGAAGGCATGGCGGCCAAAACCTACGGCTACGCCTCCAGCTTTTCCACCGTCCTCGATCGCCCTTTCGCCACTCTCGGCCCCCTCGTTCCCAACCCCAATGACGCCATCGACGTCCCCGCCCATCGCACCTTTACCCGGCGCAAGCGCCTGCTCCTCGCCGCCACCATCGCGGCCCTCTTCTTCGCCTTCTCTGCCAACCGCATACTCAAAGATCCCAAGACAACCGCAAACAGCTAGGAGCAGCCTTTTCTCGGCTGCTCCTGCTTTTCTCAAACTCTGCATCTGTCCTATCGCAGCGCCTCGTCCACCTCCCGGTAATATTCCGGCGCCTTCAGAATCTCCCGCGGCTTCGACCCATCCGCCGGCCCCCCCAGCCCGTCCCGTTCCATCAAATCGATCAGGTGCGCCGCCCGGCCGTACCCGATCCGCAGCCGCCGCTGCAGCAGGGAAGTGCTTGCCTTGCTGAACTCGAAAACCAGCCGCACCGCATCGTCGAACAACTCGTCGCTGTCTCCCTCCGCCGACCCATCCCCCATCTCCTTGGCCTTCTCGTCCTTCGGCCCTTCCAGAAAGCCCTCCACGTACTCCGCCTCGCCCTGCGCCCGCCAGAACGTCACCACGTCCGTAATTTCCTTCTCCGTCACATACGGCGCATGCACCCGCTGCAACCGGCTCGTCCCCGGCGGCAAAAACAGCATATCGCCGCGCCCCAGCAAACTCTCCGCGCCGTTCGAGTCGATAATGGTCCGCGAATCCACCTTCGTCGCAAGTCGAAAGCTCATCCGCGTCGGCACATTCGCCTTAATCAAACCTGTAATTACATCCACGCTCGGCCGCTGTGTCGCCAGCACCAGGTGGATGCCCACCGCTCGCGCCATCTGCGCCAGCCGCGTAATACTCTCTTCCACGTTTGCTTTGTCCAGCATCATTAAATCGGCTAACTCATCGATAATGATCATGATGTACGGCAACGGCTGCTGCTCCTCGCCGTCCTCGTTAAACAACTGCCCGCTTTCAAACAGCTTGTTATATTGATCCAGATTCCGTACATGGCGCGACGCCAGTAACTTCAGCCGCCGTTCCATCTCCCGCACCGCATTCCGCAGCGCGTTCGCCGCCAGCTTTGCTTCCGTGATAATCGGCGTAAACAGGTGCGGAATCCCCTCATACATCCCCAGTTCCACCCGCTTTGGGTCCACCAGGATCATCCGTACCTGCTCCGGCGTGCTCTTGAACAGCACACTCATAATCATCGCGTTAATGGCCACCGACTTACCCGAACCCGTAGATCCGGCGATAAGTACGTGCGGCATACTCGCCATGTCCGCGGTAACAATCCGTCCATTAATATCCTTGCCCATCGCAATCGCAAGCCGCGACTTACTATTCGCAAAGTTCTCGCTCTCTACCACGTCCCGCAGCCAAATCGTCTCCCGCTCATGGTTCGGTACCTGAATACCCACCGTCGACTTACCCGCCATCCGCTCGATCAGGATACTTTCCGCCGCCATCGCCAGGCATAAGTCGTCCGCCAGCCCGGTAACCCGCGAGTACTTCACCCCGGCATCCGGGCGGAACTCGAATGTCGTCACCACCGGCCCCGGATTGATCTGCGTCACCTGCCCGTCCACACCGAACTCGCCGCATTTCTCTACCAGCACCTTTGCCTCGGCACGCAGGGCCTCCTCCCGCACCGCCGCATGCTCCTCGTTCTTGTACAGCAACGACGACGGCGGCAGCTTGTACCCATGCACGCTCTTCGCCGTCATCGCCACCGGCTGCAGGTTCACATCCGCCCGCTTGCCAAACGAAATCGGCCCCGCCGTCACACCCATCGGCTCTGGCGCAGCCGTCACCGGCGTCAGCCCCTGCACCTTCAACTCCCGTGCCGGGAAGGGAACTACCTGTGCCTTCATAGCCACCGCGGGTTTCACTCCCGACTCGGCGACCCAGTCGAACGGCTCATCCATTCCCGCCGCTGCAGCCTCCCCCGGCTGGTCCCAATCCTCGAAGCCACCCTGCAGCGGCCCTTCACCATGCGCTGCCATTTGCTGCTGCAACTGCGCATCTGCCGCCTGTTGCAAATGCGCCGGCAGCGGCGCAAACTCCGGCACCGGTCCCGCATCCACATCGGTCCGTGGCTGCTGCGAAAAAAGGCTTCGCGATACCGGTGCCGTCTCCTCCAGTCCCGTCCCATCCGCCTTGATCCCTTTTCGCCAGAAACCCCACTTCGCAAACAGACCACCCAGCAGCGACCCGTTCGCCGACGCACGCCGCGCCGCCTCGATCTTCTGCTCCGCTGCCTGCTGCCGCACAAACTCGCGCTCCCGCTTCGTCGTGCCCTCGTCCACCTCCGCGGCAAACTTCCGCGCCGCCCGCCGCTCCCGCAGCCGTCCGATAAAGCCCACGCGCTCCGTCGCCCACTCCTGCGCCGTGTTGAACGTAAACGTCGTACTCAAATACACGGCTACCGCCAGCACCAGCGCCACGCACACGCACGCCCCGGGATAGTTCACCAGCAGCACCAGCGTCCCCGCCAGCAGCACGCCCACCGCCCCGCCCAGCGGCAATGCATGCTTGTATGTCCATGCCGCCGGCAGCAGGCCCAGCGCCACCGGCGCCGCCACCAGCCACAATCCCACGCCCACGGCTTTTGCCAGCGGCGCACCCTGCGCCCGCGAACGGATCCAGCACACCCCAAGCCGCAGCAGCAGCAGCGGCAGCGCAAACGCCGCCAACCCAAACACCTGCAGCAGCACGTCGCTCAAGCTCGCGCCCACCCGGCCGGTCCAGTTCTGCACCCGTGCCGCAGCATCGCTGCCGATCGTATTCAACGACGGATCGTCCGGGTGGTAGCTCACCAGCGCCAGCAACAGCATTACCGCCGCAACCACCACCACCATCCCCAGCACCTCGTTCAGCCGCCGGCTGCGGGTGGGTGTCATGTCCAGTCTTAAAGGCCTCACGCTGCGCTTCTCCTCATGGTCCGGCCCGGTTCGAAAGACACCACGCCGATCACACCACGATTCTCACCCGCGAACAGACAGCGAAGCCGCACAAACTCACAGGTGGAACCAACGGAGCAACCCACGCGCATACCGTCGCCTCCTATGCTGCTAGCGGTCATCCCGCAGCCAGACGTACTCACAGACGTCGTACAGAGCCTCACACCGTGCCACTGGCGTACGCGCCACATTTCGCATCACCCGGCATCCGCCGGCACTTTGAAAGGACCCGTCCCACCATGGAAGACACTCTCAAGAAAACAGAAGAAACCCTGCGCGGCCTCATCGAGACCCTCATCGACAGCCAGAAAGGTTTCCAGGACATCGGCGACCACCTCCAGGACGAGACCCTCAAAAAGTTTTTCCTCGCCGAAAGCCTGAAGCGCGCCTCCTTCCGCGGCGATCTGGAAGACACTCTCCACAAGGAAGGCGTCAGAGACGTCAAGGAATCCGGCACCGTCGTCGGTACCCTCCACCGCACATGGGGCGACTTGAAACAGAAACTCGGCGGCACAGACCACACCCTCCTCGAGTCTGCCGAGTCCGGCGAGGACGTCATCAAGAAGGCATACACCGAAGCCCTCAAGCTGGAGCTTCCCCTGCCCGTCCACCAGCTTCTCAGCACACAAGCCGCTCACATCCAGACCTCGCACGACTACGTCAAAGCCGCGCGCGACAGCCGCAAGTAGTCTCCCCCGCATTCCAGCAACAGCCCCGCACGCGCGGGGCTTTGTTGTTCATATGCTTTAGGTCCGTGCATTCCGCCGCCATTGCTTCGCATATACAGTCCCAGTGACAAGCGGTAATCCTGCCGCCGTGCACGGCATCCCACCGTTATGATCGAAACTCTCTACCGCGCCGGCCTCATTACCCAGTCACTCCTGTACATCGCCGGCGGCGTAGCTCATTTCGCCCTAACCCCGGTCTACAATGCCATCGTGCCGCCGCACTATCCTGACCCCGCCGCATGGGTCCGCTTCACCGGCGCCGCGGAGATCGCCGGCGGCCTCGGTCTGCTCCTGCCCCCCACCCGCCGCGCCGCCGCCTGGGGCCTCATCCTCATGCTCATCGGCTACTTCGACGTGCACGTCTACATGTTGCAGAACTCCGGCAGGTTCGCACCCATCCCCAAATGGGCGCTCGAAGCCCGCATCCCGCTCCAGCTTGTCCTCATCGCCTGGGCTTATGTCTACGCGCGCCGCCACACCGAAACCGCATAGTGTCCTGCCACGCCCCGTCTACGGATGCAAATGCATCCACACCAGGATCCCCGCTCCAAGTGCAATCCGGTACACCGCAAATGGCGCAAACCCATGCCGCGTCACCCACTTCAAAAACCACGCCACCACCACATACGCCACAATGAACGACACCGCGGTCCCGATGATCAACACAATCCACCGCTCCGGCCCCATCACCAGCGGCGCAATGGCCTCGGCCCCGACCTCCGTCACCTTCGGGTGAATGGCCTTCAGCAGTGAATATCCCGTCGCCGCGATCATCGTCGGAATCGACAGCAGGAACGAAAACTCCAGCGCCGTCGCCCGATCCATCCCCGCCAACTGCCCCGCGGCAATCGTCGACATCGATCGCGAAGTCCCCGGCACCACCGCGCTCAGCACCTGGCAAACACCCACCCACACCGCCTGCCCAAAGCCCATCTCTTCCACATGCACCGTGCGCGCCTCGCGCCGCTCCGCCCATGCGTCCACCACCCACATCACCACGCCACCCAGCAGCAGTGCCAGTGCAATCACCCGCAGGTTCTCCAGGTTTTCACCGACCACCTTTGTCAGCAGCTTGGCTGGAATCGCGGTGCACACAAACGCCGCCAGCGTCAGCGTCAGCGGATGCGTCAGCCACGTTTTCTCCCCGCGCTCCCCTGCTGGAAACGTCCGGAACATGCGCACGATCCGCCCCAAAAACAGCAGCATCAGCGCCAGAATTGCCCCAAGCTGAATCACGATCGTATACATCTTCCAGTACGGATCGGTCAGCGACAGGTGTGCCGAGGGGCTCACCAGATGGAAGTGGCTCAGCAGCGCCTCCGCAATCCGCAGGTGCGCCGTCGAACTCACAGGCAGAAACTCCGTCAATCCCTCAACAATTCCCAGCACCACAGACAGCAGATAATCGTTCAACGATCAACCCTTCGCGCAACCGGACTGGCGCGGCCTAGTCGCGATCCGACCCGTAGATCGCGATGCCTTGCTCCACCCTGTATACCATCGCCTGCGCCCGCGCCGCATAATCGCTTGTTGCAAACCGCGCCTGTAATTCGTCCCGCAGCGTGTGCGCCCGCGCCGCCGCCGCGTCCGCCTTCTTTTTGCTCTCTTCGGCCGTATACATGCTCACCAGCACGCCCTGCCGGTACGTCGCATCCCACAGCGCCTCCGCCGTCTTCGGCCCTTCCGGAAACTGTCCGGCATATTTCTCATACACCTCGCTCTCCATCGCTGGACACTTCGGCAGGCCCTGCCAGTCGCCGCACATCTTTGCATCCAGCAGATCCCACGCCGCCAGCGCCGCATATTTCGTCCCTGCCTGCTGCTTCACCACTTTCTTCAATCCGTCCTGGTACAGCGCCGGCCTGTTGCGCGGGTCCGGGTCGTTGTACGACGGCCTCGACCGCGCGTCGAACTTCTCCTCCTGCCAACGGATATCCGCCGACCTCCACGCACTCTCCCCCGCCAGCGCCGACGTCGGAAAATACTCCGGCACCCGCCGGTACAGCAGGTGCGCCTCCCCCGCCGCCAGCTTCGGCGCATGCGGCTGGCCGGCCTCCGCCTCTGCCGTCACCGCCGCACCATACAGCAGCCGGTCGCCGTTCGGTGTCGTGGCGCTCACCACGCCCTTGTCGCGAATCCACCCCGCCCGCGGCAGCGCCGCCTCGTCCACGCTGAACTCCGGCTCGTCCGCCTCGTTCTTCTCTTCCACGTTCGTATTTGCGAACACCTTCACCCACGGCCCAGACCGCTGCACGATCACGACCTCATTGCCCGGCGACACCTCCGACACCTTCTGCGACTCCACATCCGGCTCCACATACACCACCGCCGTATGCAACACCGTCGCCTTCTCGCCCAGCCGCGCCCGCGGCTTCTGCGCGGCAAGCGGAAGAACAAAGAGCATCACCAAACCAAACGGGCCGAAAAATCTCATCACTTCAAGTTAGACGACGAAACCACAAACCAACCATCTCTGACTCAAACGCGTACCCCATCGCCGAATCGCTGCTCTTCTCAATCCTCCGCCACCATCAGCTCTTCCCGCAGCGCCGGATCGATATTCCCCCCCGCTCACCACGCACACCACCGTCCCCACCTTCGGCAGCTCCTCCGCATGGAACAGCACCGCCGCCAGCGTCACCGCGCCGCTCGGCTCCGCCACCAGACTCGTCGCCATCAGCAGCATCCGCGTCGCATCCAGAATCTCCTCCTCCGTCACCGTCACGATACCGTCGACATACTTCAGGATCTGCTCAAAATTCAGCCTGCCCAGGCTCTGCGTCCGCAGCCCGTCCGCCACTGTCTTCGCCGTCTGCGACCCCGCCCACTCCACCAGCCTTTTCCCGTCGAAGCTCTCCTTTGCGTCCCCCGCCAGCACCGGCTCCGCGCCCCACACCTTTACCGCCGGCAACAGGCCCTTGGCCGCCGTCGCAATCCCGCTTAGCAGGCCGCCCCCGCTCACCGGGCTCAGAATCAGCTCCACTTCCGGCATGTCCTGCGCAATCTCCAGCCCGCACGTCCCCTGCCCGGCAACAATCAGCGGATCGTCATACGGCGGCACCAGCACGCCCCCGCGCTCCGCCAGCACCTCGTCCGCCATTTTGATCCGGTCCGCACTCGTCGGCCCGCACAGCAGCACCTCCGCACCCAGGGCAATCGTCGCATCGCGCTTCACCCGCGGCGCAATCTCCGGAATCACAATCGTCGCGCGCACGCCCATCTCCCGCGCCGCATACGCCACACCCTGCGCATGGTTCCCGCTCGAATGCGCCACCACGCCATCCTGCAGCTCCTCCGCCGAAAGCGAGGCGATCTTGTTGTACGCGCCCCGCAGCTTGAAGCTGCCGATCGGCTGCTCGTTCTCCGCCTTCAGCCAGATCTCCGGCAGCTCCGCCGGCACGCTGAACCCCATCGCCCGCAGCAGGTCCACATCCAGCCGGTACAGCCCCGTCCGCACAGCCACACCCTCCAGCCGCCGCGCCGCAGCCTCAATATCTCCAAGCGTCACATAATTCATCTTTTTATTCTCGCAGCAGAGGCACGGCCCTTTACAGTCTCTCCAGAGGTGAACCTGAGTGGCCGACGCAGTGGAACGCGGTACAGTGGTGGAGCAGAGACTGAGCAACGGAAGCTGCTTCATTCCTGGTGGAGTCTGGAACCCCAAACATATTCCAATCTATAACCCCAGTAACCAGCTCCGGAAGGTGCTGGTGGTGATCGGCGACTCCGCGGGACAGGTCAGCGTGACTGAAATCCCGGTCTCTGCCAAGAGCGTGGCTAGCGTCGACGGGTCGAATGGATACGCTTTGGTGGACGAACTTCCCTGAGCTCGATCAGGCCCGCTCCGCCGCGTGCAGTACCAGCGCCATGAAGTGCACCAGCCTCCACTCATCCCACCCGCTCGGCGTCTTCTCCATATCGATGTGCGACAGCACAGGGCTCACCAACGCTGCCTGCAGCGTCGTCGTCCGCAGCTCGCTCGCCATCCACAGCGTCTCCGCGGCGGGGATGATATTGTCCGCCTCCCCGTGCAGCAGGAACACCGGCACTGTCAACTGCCCCAGGTGCGTCTCCGGCGACAAGCCCGCAAACTCCTTCTGGTGCCGCAGCTCGCTCGTATGCAGCATCGCCCGCACCGTCCCGCTCCCCGCATCCATCAACTCAGCCGCCTCGGCCTGCTGCCGCGGAGAAAGCCGCTCCATCGCCGCCTCTTCCGCGTCCTTGTCCTCATACAGGTGCGCCCGCAGCACACCGCGAATCCCCTCCACGTCCGGCGACGGCACAAACTCCTCCACGTGCTCATACTCCAGCACCAGCGGCCCATACTCATGCGCCGGCAGCAGCTCGGTCGACCCATCCGGCCGCGGAGCCTCCCCCGTCCGGTAGTATGTCGCCACCCGCTCCATCGCGTCCTGTGACCCCACGGCAAACACCAGCTTCATGCTCGGCCGGTACAGCGGATTCGCCGCCGCCACCAGGCCCAGCCCACCAGAGAAACTCAACCCCATCACGCTCACCGGCCGGCCCTGCCTCTGCGCAAACCACACCGTCGATGCGCCGATCACCCCGACGCTCCGGTCGCTGATCCGGTAGTCCTTGATGTCCGGCAGTTCCGGCGTCAGCACCTCCAGCCCGCATGCCGCCATCGCCCGCGCAAAGCTCATCAGCCGCGGCTCATTCAGCCCCAGATGATGCACCCCATGGAACACCACCAGCCCCGGCGCATGTGCGTGTCGCGCCGGCACATACAGCCGCGCGCTCACCGGCCCTGCCGCCGTCTGCAGCAGCACGTCCTCCGTCCGTACCGGCTCCGTGGCCATCACCTTCAGCGGCGCATTCAGCGTATCGCCGCTCACCATCTTCAGCACAGCCAGCGACTGCAAATGCACCCGCACCCACGGCCACAACAACACCGCGCACAGCACAACGGCACACGTCCCCACTGCCATCGGAACCCGCCATCCCGGCAGGGAAGCACGCGCCCGCTCGTACCGCCGCCGCAGCATCCCGCGGCCCGCCGCCGCCACACCCACATCCCGGTGCTTGCGTGCCTCCAGTATTCGAGGCCGCGGAAAACGCCTGGCCATTCGCGTTCAACCTCTGCAGAAATCGCAACAACGGCTTACGAAACAAGAAGTCCCTGTCTCAACCCGCAAGACAGGGAACAAAAAACATCGTTCAATCAGATTTCTAGAATCACCGGCATGATCATGGGGCGTCGCGCCGTGCTCTTCTGGATATACCTCTTTAGATCGGCACGAACCTTCTCTTTAATCAGCAGGTAGTCACGCTTCTCCTCTGCCGAAGAATTCTCCAGCGTGCGCCCGATAATCTGCCGCGCCTCCTGGGTCATTGTCTGCTCGTTCACGGCAAATCCGCGTGTCACAATCTCCGGCGGCCCCGTCTGCTTGCCCGTCATCTTGTCGATCGTAATGATCGCCAGCACCAGCCCGGACTCCGACAGGTGTTTCCGGTCGCGGATGATCAGCTCTTCCACCACGTCCGACGTCGATCCGGAGTCGATCAGCACGCGCCCGCTGGCCACCTTGCCCGTCTTCTCCACCGTCGTCGGCGTCACGCTCAACACCTCGCCATCCTCGATCAGGATCGCCTTCTGCGGTATCCCCGTCCCCATCGCCACTTCCACATGCAGCGTCAGGTGCCGAAAATCTCCATGGACCGGCACAAAGAACTTTGGCCGCAGCAGGTTGATCATCAGCCGCAACTCTTCCTGCGAACCGTGCCCACTCACATGGATCAGCCCGTTCACCCCGCCATCCTGAATCACCTTGGCTTTGCGCCGGTACAGGTGGTCCACCACGTTGCCGACGGCCTTCTCATTACCCGGAATTACCCGCGACGAAAACAGGACCGTATCGCCCGCCTCGACCCGCGCATGCTTGTGGTTGTCCACCGCGGCCCGGCTCAGGGCGCTCATCGGCTCGCCCTGCGTCCCGCTGATCAGCACGCACACCTTTTCCGGCGGCAAGTCCTTGATCTGTCCACTGTGGATGATTAGCCCTGGTGGCGGATCGATATATCCCAGGTCCTGCGCTACCTCAGTCGCATTATCCATCGACCGCCCGATCAGCGCCACCTTGCGCCCATGCTTGTGTGCCAGTTCCATCGCCAGCTTGATCCGGTGGATTGACGACGAAAAGCAGCTAAAGAACAGCCGCCGCTCCGTCCGCGCAAAAATGTCGTCCAGCCGCGGCTTTACAGCCAATTCTCCCGGCGTGTACCCAGGCCGGTCCACATTTGTGGAATCCTGCAGCAACAGCAGCACGCCTTCCTTGCCCAGCTCCGCAAAGCTCTGCAGGTCGAACGGCTTGCCATCCGGGCTGCTCAAATCGATCTTGAAGTCCCCCGTATGCACAATCGTGCCCACCGGCGTACGGATCGCCAGCGCCACGCAGTCTACCAGCGAGTGCGTCACCCGGATCGGCGACACCCGGAACGGCCCCACCTCAAAACTCTGGCCCGGCAGCATCTCTATCAGGTCCGCATCGTCCAGCAGCTTGTGTTCTTCCAGCTTGCCTTCCACATACGTCAGCGTGAACTCGGTCCCATACACCGGCACCTTCAGCTCACTCAAAATCCATGGCAGGCCGCCAATATGGTCTTCGTGTGCGTGCGTCAGCAGAATCGCGCGCACCTTCTCGCGGTTCTCGATCAGGTACGTTATGTCGGGCACCACAATGTCGATACCCAACAGCTCATCTTCAGGGAACATCAGGCCGGCGTCGATGACGATGATGTCATCCTTCCACTGGACAGCCATGCAGTTCATGCCAAATTCGCCCAGACCACCGAGCGGGATTACTTTCAACGATTCAGTATTCATTCATCCTTTATGCTAGCAGCGTCTGGGCAAGCGGGGTGCGGCATCTGCACCCCATCCTCCGCAGAGTGCCTTGCACAAGCCACACTCCCGCCGCCTCCCTGCCGTATCGGCCTGCCTCTGACAGTGTTTTCAGGCTCACCCCACGCCAAATTGCGTAGGTGCATCATGGCGCTTGTATCGCTTTCCGCGCTGGAACAATATTGCGGTTGGCATGCCGACGGCGGTGTGCCGGAGCAGGCGCTGCCGCTGCACGGAGCGACATTCCCAGGCACACCCAGGCACGAAAGGTTCCCCATGTTCTTCCGCTCTGAAAAATTACTCATCCCGCTGGAAAAGCCAGCCGCTCCCGACCCCAACGGTGCCGCCGCCATCCAGGAACTCCTCGGCGGCAAGTTCGGCGAGATGTCCACCCTCAACAACTACCTCCACCAGTCCTTCGGCTTCAAGGAAAAAAAGAAGCTCAAGCCCTTCTATGACCTCATCGCCAGCATCACCGCGGAAGAGCTCGGCCACGTCGAACTCATCTCCACCGCAATCAATCTCATGCTTGAGGACAGCACCCCCGAAGGCGACCCGACCTCTGCGCCGCTCGAAGCCGCAAAGGATCTGCGCAACACCCATCACACCATCGTCGGCGGCGGCGGCCACCAGGTCATGGACTCCATGGGCCACTTCTGGTCTGGCCAGCACGTCTTTTCCTCCGGCAATCTCGTCTCGGACCTCCTGCACAACTTCTTTCTCGAAACCGGCGCGCGCATGCACAAGCACCGCTGCTACCAGATGACCACCAACGCCGCGGCACGCAACGTCATCGGCTATCTCATGGTGCGCGGTGGCGTCCACCAGGCCGCCTACGCCATGGCTCTGCGCAAAATCACCGGTGTCGAAATGACCAAGATGCTGCCCACCCCCAACATCGACGACGCCAAAATCCCCGAAGCCCGCAAGTGGCAGGCCATGGGCAGCCACCGCAAGCTCTACACCTTCTCCGACACTGACTACGCCGACGTCGCCGGCGTCTGGTCCGGTCCCGCGGATTGGGCAGACGGTGAGCCGCTCGAAGTTATCCAGGGTGCGCCGGACTACGCCGCGGAAGGCCCCGTCATCGGGGAAAACCGCTCCCTCTTCTCCCCCGACTACGCCCCCGAAGAAATCTACGAGATCGCCGCCCAGCTCATGAGCAAGGCCGGTATCTCGCCCCTCCAACCCAACGACGGCCAGCACTCCCGCTTCCAGGGCAGCACGCCCGACAGCGTGGGAGCCTCAGCCCAGGAAGGCCGCAAAACCACCGAAACTCCGCAGCCCAAAAAGAAAAGCAGCAAATAGCCGCCGGTATACGCAACAGCAAGGGGATGGCCCAGGCCATCCCCTTGCTGTTGCGTACGACATCCTAGACGACAACCTATCGCAGCAGCTCTTCCAGCACCGTCGACAACTCCGTCTTCTCGTCCCTGTACTTCACGATCACCGGCGTATACACACTCAGCCCCGGCATGTTCCCCTTGCGGATCGCCCTTGACCCCGGCACCACGACCGCACCCGCCGGAATCACCAGCGGCTGCTCCGCCGTCGCCCGTATCACCGTGTCGTGCACCACGTCATACACCGGCGTGCCCCGCGTCAGAATCGTCCCCGCCGCCAGCACCGCCCCGGCACGCACGACGGTTCCCTCATACACCCCGCTGTTGCCGCCCACCAGCACATCGTCTTCCAGGATCACAGGCGTCGCGTTCACAGGCTCCAGCACGCCGCCCACCTGCGCCGCCGCGCTCAGGTGTACCCGCTTGCCCACCTGCGCGCAACTGCCCACCAGCGCATGGCTGTCCACCATGGTGCCCTCATCCACATACGCGCCCACGTTCACCCACATAGGCGGCACACACACCACACCCTTCGCCAGAAACGCTCCGCTCCGCACGCTCGACCCGCCCGGCACCATCCGCACCCCATCCTCCACGCTGAACACCCGGGCCGGATACGTGTGCTTGTCCACATACGCTCCACCGTCCATCGTCACGGTGCTGCCCAGCCGAAACCCCAGCAGAATGCCCCGCTTCACCCACGCATTCACCCGCCATCCCAGCGCGCTCCCCGCATCCGGCTCCGCAGACCGCACCGCACCCGTCTCCAGCAACCCGCGCAATTCATAAAACGCATCCAGCGCCTCACGCTCCTGCGCCGCCGCCGCACCCACCCCAAACCAATGCTCGATCCGCCGCTCCAGCGAACCCACCTGCCCCAACCCGTCCTCAGTCATCTCCGCAGTCTACCAACCCGCCCCGAACCCATCCGCCAAGAACCTGGGTGCCCCATGTCTCGCTTTTGAGACATGGGTTCCACACCTTCTGTCCGCCGCAATCTCCACTCACCCCTGCTCCCGTATAAACTTCTCCGCCGTCCCATCCCCCGCGTCCACAAAATGCACATCCGCCGGGTCGCGCCGCGGCGTATCCAGCGCAAGAAACACAACCGGCTCTTCCAGGATCACAGGCATCGCATGCACCGTTCCGCGCCGGAACACCAGCAGCATTCCCGGCCGGAACTCCACCTCATCCGTCACATCGCCAGCCCAGAACCTTCCACGCCCCTGCAGCACCAGCAGGTGCTCATCGCAGTTCCGATGAAAATGCGCCGGCGTACTCCGGTACACCCGAAACATCCGCGTACTGGCCTCCGGCGTGTCGGTCAGGTAACGGTCCAGCAGCATCGTCTCTGCCGCCGCGGGAAACGCCGCAGCAAGCGCCTCCGTATCGAAGTGCCGAAAGCCTTCCGTGCTCATGCAGCCCTCATATCGTTCGCTCTTGGCGTGCCGTCGTGCGCCATTCTCCCGCGCATCTCAAAACTATGCCGTATCCTACGACGCCCGATGGCCGCTACTTCGTCGTCCGTGGCCGCCTCTGGCGATGCAGCAACCCCGCCCTGCCCGCCGCCGACCGCACCCGCCTCACGCGTACCCTCATGCAGGCCCGCGCCGCCAAAGGCCGCGCCATGCGCGCAGGCGATACCGCTGCCCGCGAACAGGCCCGCCAGGCCGTCGATGCCGCCAAGCACGCCCTCGGCGAACGCGGCA
Source organism: uncultured Terriglobus sp. (assembly GCA_964244665.1). Classification (GTDB taxonomy): domain Bacteria; phylum Acidobacteriota; class Terriglobia; order Terriglobales; family Acidobacteriaceae; genus Terriglobus. The sequence continues at coordinate 8,128 of CAXTJO010000044.1, read as the reverse complement.
CCCCCTGGTGGACCGACGGCGCACCCGACCTCAACCGCCACATGGCCTGCAACACACCGTACCGCGACTGGCTCGACACCGTGGACGCAGCCGGGGCGGGCAGGTCGTCGTAGTCATCTAGACTCGTCCGTCTCGCCGCCAAACATACCGTCGATCGCAGGCCCATACTCCCGCAAAAACAGCTGCCAGCTCTCCCACACTCTGTCCAGGTGCAGCTCGCCATAGCCGCGTTTCCGCCACACCTCCTCCGCCACAGACAGCGGCAGGGCAACCGACGCCGCGCCGTCTCTCGCCGCCAGCACCTCCGCCTCAGTCAGCGGGCTGCCCTTCGCCCTCTGCGACCGTACAAGTACCGACACCAGCGACGGCATGGGAGAGACAACCAGTGGCTCATCCATGGACACCCGCCTCCGCCGCCAGTGCCCGCAGCCGCCCGCGCAGCCCGTCCTCCACCGGCACCATCGGCAGCCGCATCGCATCGCTCGCCACCCGGCCCATCTGCAGCAGCAAAGCCTTCACCGGCGCAGGGTTCGGCTCCGCAAACAACGCCGCCGTCAGCGGTGCCAGCCGCGCCGCATTTGCCCGTGCCTCAACCCAGTCCCGCCGTTGCGCCGCGGCAACGGTCGCCTTCACCTGCACGGGCGCAACGTTCGACGCGACTGACACCAGCCCACGCCCGCCCGCCTCCATCACCGGCACCGCCAGGTGGTCGTCCCCCGCCAACACCGCAAACCCCTCCGGCACCCCGGCAATCACCTCCGCAATCTGCTCCAGGTTCCCGCTCGACTCCTTAACCCCAACCACATTCGCAATCTCCGCCAGCCGCAGCACCGTCTCCGGCAGCAGATTTGCCGCCGTCCGCCCCGGTATGTTGTACAGCAGAACTGCCCCGCCCGAGCTCTGCCCGACCGCCTCCGCAATCGCCTTGAAGTGCTCGAACTGCCCCCGCTGCCCCGGCTTCGAATAGTACGGATTCGCCGTCAAAATCCCGCTCACACCCTCCATCCGCGCCAGCGCCTCCGCCCGCCGCACCGCCTCCGCCGTACTGTTGTGCGTGCTTCCCGCAAACACCGGCACCCGCCCCGCTGCCGCCTCGGCAACGGTCCGCACCACCGTCGCCGTCTCCTGCTCGGTCAGCGTCGCCGCTTCACCGGTTGACCCGCACGCCACCAGCAAATCGGCCCCGCTCGCCACCTGCCACTCCACCAGCGCGCGCAAGCTCACCAGGTCCAGCGACCCGTCTGCGCGGAACGGTGTCACCAGCGCCGTACCCAGCCCATTCAGCGAAATCGAAACGTTCATACCGCACATGAGTCTACTGGAACCGTCGCCCGCGCCGCGACGTATCCCCGCGCGCCCACCGGCTCAGGCCCACTCACCCTTCCGCATTAGTGGCTCACTGGTCCCATCCGCCCGCACGCCGTCCACATCCACCTCGCCCGATCCAATCATCCAGTCCACATGGATCAGCGAGCTGTTCGCCCCCTTCGCCGCCAGAGCCTCCTCCTCCATGTGCTCACCCCTGCGGATGCACGTGGCGTACGCCTGCCCCAGCGCAATGTGACTCGCCGCGTTCTCGTCGAACAGCGTGTTCCAGAACAGCAAACCGCTCTGCGCAATCGGCGACCCATGCGGCACCAGCGCCACCTCCCCCAGCCGGCTCGCCCCCTCGTCCACCGCAATCAGCTTGCGCAGTGCATCCTGCCCGGCGCTCGCGTTTGCCTCCACAATCCGTCCGCCCTCGAACCTGCACCGGATATTCTCGATCAGCATTCCCTGGTGCGACAGCGGCTTCGACGCGCTCACAAACCCATCCACCCGGTCCTTGTGCGGCGTCGTAAAGCACTCCTCCGTCGGAATATTCGCATTGCAGAAAATTCCGTTGCTCCCCGTCCCGCCGCCACCCGCCCACATGTGGTCGTCCGCCAACCCCACCGTCAGGTCCGTCCCCGGCCCCCTGAACCGCAGCGCCGCGTACCGTTTCCCGTTCAGCACCGTCACCCGCTTCGCAATGTTTTGCCCGTGCGCCTTCCAGTCCGCTACCGGATCGTCGCCCGTTATCCGCGACGCATGAAAAATCGCCTCCCACAGCGCCGGCACCGCCTCCGCCTCACCCATCTGCGGAAACACAAGCCCCGCCCACGCCGGCGTCGCTCCCGCCAGAATCGACCAGTTGATCGCATGCCGCGTAATCAGCTCCATCGCCGGCTTCATCGCCTTGCTCGCCGCAATGTTGGCCCGGCTCACCTTCGCCGCATCCTCGTTCTTCAGCAGCGCCGGGTCGGTCCCCGCAATACCCAGCCGCGCACTGTTTGACGCATACGCCGTCGCAATCCCGTTCGCCAGCCACTTCGGATACCCGTCGAAGCTCGCATCCGGCGCGTGCCTGTAGCGCAGCAGCACCGCCTCGTCGTCCACATACAGCGTCGTCACCGCCAGCGCACCGGCCCTGTACGCATGTTCGGTCACCCGCCGCACAAACGGCACGTGGTCCAGCCCCGCCGTAATCACAAGCTCCTGCCCCGGCTGCAAATTCAGCCCCACCCGCACCGCCACCAGCGCCAGCCGGTCCAGCTTCTCCTCAAACGTCAGCGCGTCGAACTTTCGCGTCACGGGTGCAATCTCTACCGCTTCGGCCGTCGGTGTCATGCCTGCTCCTTCTTACATCTGCTCGTAAATATCCTGAAAGTTATACGTCCCCGTCCGCGTGTTCAGCCACTCCGCCGCCCGCACCGCGCCCTCCGCAAACCCCCGCCGGCTGAACGACTCATGCGTCAGCGTCAGCCGGTCGTTGTCGCTGCGTGCCTCCAGCGCGTGCACCCCCGCGGCGTCCCCCTCGCGGTGCGACGTGATCGGCACCTGGCACAAAAACGCAAGCGAATCCTGCAGCGTCATCGCCGTGCCGCTCGGCGCATCCAGCTTGCTCGTGTGGTGCGTTTCCTCGATCTTGAATTCGTACCCCGCCCCGCCCAGCGCCTCTGCCATCTGCCGCGCAATCTTCAGCATCGCCTGCACACCCACTGAAAAATTAGACCCATACAGCAGCGCCGCGCCCTTTCGCTGCGCCAGGTCTTCCATGTCCTTAAGGCCCGCATACCAGCCCGTCGTTCCCACCACCACCTTGGCTCCCGTCGCCAGCAGAGCGCGCAGGTTGCTCACCACCGCATCCGGCGTCGTAAAGTCGATCACCACGTCGTACCCCGCGATAAACGGCGCCGTCAGTGCCGCGCTGCCGGGGTTTTCCTTCGCGTCCAGCACATGCACGCCGTGGCCATGCGCATGCGCCACCTCCGCCACCAGCCTGCCCGTCTTGCCGTGCCCTAATACCAGAATCCGCATCGTCTCATCCTTGTCCTAAACCTGTGCCGTCAGCAGCGCCGCATCGCGGTGCGAAGTATCGAAGATCTCCGGATCGGGCTCCGTAAAAAATGCCGCGTGCAACGACCGCACAGCCTCCGGCACATCGTCTTCCTCAATCATGAAGCTCATGTTGATCTCGCTCGCCCCCTGCGAAATCATCCGCACATTCACGTGCCCCACCGCCGTAAACACCTTGCCCGCAATGCCGTTGTGCCCGCGAATGTCCTCGCCCACCATGCACACCAGCGCCTTGTTGCTCTCGTACTTCACATCCGCAATCCGTTGCAGATCCGCCGCAATGGCGGGCAATCTGTCGCTCGTGTCCACTGTCACGCTGATCGACACCTCGCTCGTACTCACCATATCGATCGCCACCCGGTGCCTGTCGAACACATCGAACACTGCCTTCAAATACCCATGGCTCATCAGCATCCGGCTCGCCACAATGTCCACAATCGTCAGCCGCTTCTTCACCGCAATGCACTTGAACGGCGACCGGCACGGCGGTGCCACCGCCGTAATCCGCGTGCCCTCGCTCCCACTGTTGCGGCTGTTCAGCACCAGAACCGGAATGTTCTGCTGCACAGCAGGAAGTATGGTGGCCGGGTGCAGCACCTTTGCCCCAAAATACGCCAGCTCCGCCGCCTCTTCAAACGACACCGTCTTCACCCGCAACGCGTCCGCGCAGATCCGGGGATCGGTCGTCATAATCCCGTCCACATCCGTCCAGATCTCAATCGCCCCCGCCCGCAGCGCGCCACCCACCAGCGCCGCGCTAAAGTCGCTCCCGCCGCGTCCCAGCGTCGTCGTAATCCCCGCGGCCGTCGCGCCGATAAACCCGCCCATCACCGGCACCACCGCCCGTTCCAGCAGCGGCAGCGCATGCTCCGTCAGCCGCTCTTCAATCTCCTCCTCCAGCGGCGTCGCTTTCCCAAACTCGTCATCCGTCACAATGCACGTCCGCGCATCCAGGTGAGCACTCGCAATTCCACTCGTCCCCAGCGCTGCCGCCACCACACGGCTCGACAGCCGTTCCCCGAAACTCACCACCAGGTCCGTCGTGCGCGGCGTCAACTCCCCCACCGCCGCAATCCCGCGCAACAGGTCATCCAGCGCATCGAAGTCCGCGTGCAGCAGGTGCGCCACTCCCGTGCTGTCTGCGTCATCCAGCAACGCATCTGCTGTCTCCGCATGCCGCATCCGCAGCCGCGCGCTCAGCGCCAGTGCCCCCGCACGGTCGCCGCGCCCCGCCGCATCCGCCGCCGCCAGCAGCGTATCCGTCACCCGCGCCATGGCACTCACGATCACAAATGGCCGCAACCCCTTCGCCACCCGCCCGCGCACAATCCCCAGCGTGCGCAGGATCGCCGCCGCGTCCTCCACTGACGTGCCGCCGAACTTCATCACCACGATCTCGTCGCGCAATCGGCTCACGCGTCGTCCTTCGGCAGCTTGCCGGCCCGTGCCAGCACCTCCGCGTTCAGCACCGCCGCCCCCGCCGCGCCACGCACTGTATTGTGGCTCAGCAGCACAAACTTCCAGTCCAGCAGGGCACACTCCCGCAGCCGCCCCACCGTCGTGCTCATGCCCTTGCCATTATTCACATCCAGCCGCGGCTGCGGCCGGTCCGGCATGTCGTTGTAGATCACCGGGTGCACCGGTGCCGACGGCAACTCCCGCCCCTCCAGCGGCTGAAACGTCCGCCAAGCCTCCAGCACCTCGTCCCGCGTCGCGGAGGTCCGCAGCTTCACACTCACGCACTCCGTGTGCCCCTCCACCACCGCCACCCGGTTGCAATGCGCGCTCACCTTCGCCGGCAGCGCGTCAATGCCGGTGCCGGTATACCGTCCCAACATCTTGCCGACCTCTTCCTGCAGCTTCTCCTCTTCGTTTTTGATGAACGGCACCACATTGCCCAGGATGTCCAGCGACGGTACCCCCGGATACCCCGCGCCGCTCACCGCCTGCATCGTCGACACAAACAGGCTCTCGATCCCGAACCGCGTTTCCAGCGGCTTCAGCGCCAGCACCAGCCCAATCGCGCTGCAGTTCGCATTCGTCACAATGTATCCGCCGCCCGCCTTGCGCGCGGCCTGCATCTCCAGCAGCGGCAGGTGATCGGCATTCACCTCCGGCAGCACCAGCGGCACATCCGGCGTCATCCGGAACGCGCTCGAATTCGAAATTACCGCACACCCCGCCGCGGCAAACTGCGGCTCCAACTCCCGCGCCACATCCGCATCCAGCGCCGCAAAAATGATCTTCGGCACGCCCCCATCACCGCTCGGCACTCCTCCATCACCGCTCGGCACATTCGGCTGCAACACCATCTCCGCCACCGCCCGCGGCATCGGCGTCTCCAGCTTCCACGCGCACGCATCCCCGTAGCGCTTGCCGGTCGACCGCTCGCTCGCCGCCACCCACGCCACCTCGAACCACAGGTGCCGTTCCAGCATCTGGATGAATCGTTGGCCCACGGTGCCGGTCGCACCCAGAACCCCTACTCGCCTGCGCTCCATGCTGCCGCTGTGCTCCCTTGCTGCGTTTCGTTACTCGCTAGAATACGCGAGTCGCGCACGCGCAGTGGCATGACCGGCAACAGCAACAAAGTTCCATCGCCGCCCACGCAGCAGGTTCAAACGGGTTCTCTCCAGCAGCGCGGGTACGTCGGTCTTCCCTTCAGGCGATGCCCGCCACACCTCTAGTAATCCGTCGCCCGCCGCCGCCGGTACTGCCCCCCGCCGATCCCGCCCCACGCAATCACCAGCGCCACCAGGTGCAGCAAAAACCACCCCGAGATCCCCAGGTCGTTGTAAATCAGGTACAGGATCAGCAGCCGCGGCAGCACCACCGCAAAAATCAACGGCACAATCCCCAGCGTATGCACCGGCCCGGCCTGCCCCTGCCACCACAGCACAAGCAACGAAATACGCGGCAGAAACAGACTCAACACCAAAAACCAGAACGGCAGCAGGTGGGTCAAAAATGTAAACGTGATCGTGTGCATCGGCGTCCTCAGTTGCTGTTAAACGTGGCGGTCACGGGCGTGCGTTGCTGCGGCGTCACGGTCACCTGCACATCTTTCTCCCCGAGCTTCTCGTGCACAAACGCCACCGTCCACGTCCCAGCCGGCAGCCCCGCAATCGTAAACGATCCGTCCGCCGCCGACACCGCAAAAAACGTATTCGGACTCACATTCACAAACGCATTCATCCACGGATGGTTGTTGCACCGCACCGGCACCGCATTCTCCGCATCCGCAAACGTAACGCTCGCCGGCGCCGCGCCCGGTGCCTGCGACACATCCACGCTCCGGTTACCCGCCTCCACCGCCATCGTGTGCACGTTGTGCATCGTCGGGTCGCCGTTCGTAAACTGCACACTGCCGCCCACCGGCACCGCCACAGCATGCGGCACAAACCGGCAACCCTTCTGGTTCACCACCACCGGTGCCATCGCGGCCTGCAGGTGCGGCGCATTCTTCACGTACACAAACACGTTCGCCAGCTTGCCATGCTCCGCCACCACCTGCTCCGACAGATTCACGCCGCCGCTCAGCGCACACGCCGGGTCCTGGCTCATATCGATCGGGATCCGCTCTGGCGTCGCCCCCGCAAACATCACCGTACCCACCAGCGTCCCGGTCGACGCAGGATTCGGCGTCGCATCGAACTTCATCGCAGCCGCACCGCCACCACCCGTCCGCGCCCCCGCGTCCCGTTTACACCCCGTCATCGCCCCGGCAAGGCAAAGCAAACCCACAACTCCAGCGCGTGCAGTCTCTCGCATATCACCCTGTGATGCAAAGCACTCCGGCTCAGCCTTGCGTCGCCGCCGACTTTTTTCGCTGCGGCGTCAACAGCGCCCGCAACTCCGACTCGAACTCGCTCACGTCCTTAAAGTCCCGGTACACCGACGCAAACCGGATGTACGCCACCGTATCCAGCTCCCGCAGCTTCGTCATGATCATCTGCCCAATGTCGTTCGTCGACCGCTCCCGCTCCGGCGAATCCACAACATACGCCTCCGTCGCGTCCACGATCCGCTGCAGCTCCCCCGTCGAAATAGGCCGCTTTTGGCAACTGTGCAGCAGCCCCGTCAGCACCTTCTGCCGGTCGAACTTCTGCCGGCTCCCGTCCTTCTTCACCACCATGTACGGGATCTCGTCGATCCGCTCATACGTCGTGAACCGCTTGCCGCATCGCTCGCACTCCCGCCGCCGCCGGATCGAGTCCGCCTCTTTGCTCTCGCGCGAATCCACCACCTTATCTTGTGCAAAAGCGCAGAACGGACATTTCATAGCCACCCGCAGTGTACCAAGCCGCTACGTCGTCGCCGGCGCAGCCTCGCTCGCCCGCGCCACGCTCCGCAACGACACCTGTTCCACCCGCGCAAACAGCAGCCCCACCGGCAGCACGCTCATCGTCGTGATCACCCACAAAATCAGCCCCGCGCTCGACGCCAGCTCCCGCGGAATCCCGAACAGGAGCGTCAGCGCCCCAATCGTCAGCGCCTGCGCCCCCCCACCGATCCCCGGCAACTGCACAATCGACCCCACCACGCTGAACCCCAGCAGCAACAGCACATACGACACCGTCATCCCATGCACCGGCGCCGGAAACGCCCGCAACACCACGGCATACGCCAGCGCAATCGACAGCCACAGCGCCACGCTGTACGCCGCCGCCTGCGCAAAATCCCCGACGCTCCGAATCGTGTCCAAGCCCTGCCGGAACGCCAGGATCTTCTCCTCCACGCCCGCCCCCGC